>NZ_JBQTCK010000006.1:0-259189 GCF_052380025.1 Marinobacter sp. NSM | reverse complement strand
GGGGGGGGGGGGGTGTTTTTTTTTTTTCTCTTTTTATTTTTTTTTTCTTGTTTTTTTTTTTTATTTAAAAAAAACACCCCCCCCCCCCCCCCCCCGCGACCCGCCCCCCAACCAGCAGGCTACAGAAACGAGCCCCTCAGTCCTCGCGAGCTTCAAGATACCGCTGCAACTGCTCCCGCAAAGCCTTGGGCAGTCGGGTGATGGTCAAGGCATCTTTGTCACGATCGTAGTACACCGCCTGGTTCACCAGATCTGAAGAGAATGACACACTCATGCCTCCACCGGAGCCGGCAATACGCACCAGTTTCTTGACCTTGCGATGGTCTGGATGCAGCACGCCGGTTTCCGGCATTTCCGCGTTCTTGCTGGCGAATTCCTTGAAACGCTCAGGCTGGCTTTCGTCCAGGTAGCTGGACAGGGCCTCGATGGCTACCGGTTCGCCCAGGGCATGCTGGTCTTTGCAGAATTC
The DNA here is from genome assembly GCF_052380025.1 of Marinobacter sp. NSM. Classification (NCBI taxonomy): domain Bacteria; kingdom Pseudomonadati; phylum Pseudomonadota; class Gammaproteobacteria; order Pseudomonadales; family Marinobacteraceae; genus Marinobacter; species Marinobacter sp. NSM. Next base: position 258,720 of record NZ_JBQTCK010000006.1, on the reverse strand, counting down.
GTAGGCTTTCGCGCGGACTTCACCGGCTTTTTCCGGTTCGCTGGATTTGGCGAAGGCTTCTACCGCGTCCAGGAAGGTCATGGTTTCCTTTTCCACATCCACGCTGTTGGTAAAAGCGCAAAGGCGAAGGAACAGCTCTCCGGGATCGCCGGTGCCGCGGGCGTGGACCACGGTCATGTAGTTATCGCTGGAGTTCTCGTTGCGCCACTCATCCAGCTCGATCCGGACGGCCAGGTTCAGGCGTGACAGGCTCAACACGTCTGTTGCGTCCAGTTTCTGGCTGCCGTCAAAACGCATGGCGCCGTCGGTTTCCAGAATAAACAGGTACACCACTTCTGAATCTGCCAGGGCGTCATGTACCACCATCAGGTGGCCGTCGAATTCCTCCTGGCTGCCGTTGAGCAGTTCCTGCCACTGTCCGAACAGGCGGTCGGTCATGGCGGCGAAGGTTTGTTTGTCTTCCAGGTAGTCTTTGAGCCAGGCGCTGAAGGGGCCTTCGCCGATGTCGTCCGAGAAGCGGCCGTATTTCTTGCCGGGTTTGCTGTTGAACAGGCGCTTCATCTGCTTGTGCAGGGCTTCATAGTCACCACCGGGCTCCTGCTGAGCCTCGCCGGCCACAAGGCGGGCGGGCTGGCCCGGCTGGTACTGGCTGGCGAAGGCGGTGCGCAGGTGTTTGATGGCCATGGTGTTCAGCTCCTGTGGTTAATCTTGATGGCGGGGGATTTTGCCATGTATTGGTGTGGGATTCATTTCTAGCTTTCCAGATTGGGGGCGGGTCGCGGGGTGGTGGTTTATTTTTCTTTGGAAAAACAACTCGCTTCGCTCAGACATCTTTTTCCGGCAGAAAAATAAACCACCACCCCACGACCGGCAGACAATTTCAGGGGAATCGTTTGCCGATCGACATTATGGGGAGTAGGGGCCTTGTGCTTTATCCAAGTTCGGAGGCGGATTCCATAAGGAGTATGGCGTCGATTGCGGTACCGTAGTTAATGCGCTGGCCCAGGTTGAGGTAACGGGCCGCGCTTTTTGAGTTCGGCCAGAGAGATAAAGGTGGTCTTGCCTTCCCGAACAGATCGAGCTCGGTCAGCAAGCACCTTGCCATGCCAATAGGGAGACCTGGGTGGGGTTTCAACAAGACTCATCCATACTCTCCGCTAGGGAAACAAGTCTTCTCAGTGTACCACTCCAAATCTATGCCGGCGCCGGGGTGGGGGAGGGTTTTTTTGCCGGAAAAAGATGTCTGAGCGAAGCGAGTTGTTTTTCCAAAGAAAAACCCTCCCCCATCCCGGCAAGCCCGCCCGCCAAGGCAGGGGGATCAGTAGCTTAAACCCGCTGACTCCGAGCCAACTCCTGCAGAAGCCCCGCAACGGCAGCCGGAATATCGGCTTCCGAATCAGCAGAGGCGCTGGCATTGGCAATGTCAGAGCCCAGATTCACGGCCACAGCCACCAAGCCATGGGCAGTCAGCAGCTGAGCCACGCGGCGGCGTTCGTCGGCATCACCGGTATTTTCTTCAGACACCACCACCGCGGTCTTGCCCTGATCAAACAGCGCCCGCTCGACGGCCAGCGCCAGTTGCGGGGCCTGTTTGCCTGTGCAGGCGATGATTGCCGGTTTTTGAGCCAGGCGGCGTTCGCGCTCTTCCGGTGTGACCGGGTCCAGGGAATCCAGGCTATCGGTCAGACCCGCAATCATGCCGGCACCAACGGTCACGTTGGTAAGCCGGTCGATGACAATGAAGCTGCCCGTAGCGTGGTTGCGCTGGTAGGCGTCGAACGCGATGGGCTGGTTCAGGGTCAGTTCACACAGGCCGATTTCGTTGAGCTGCAGCTGGCTCGGATTCGGGTTTTGCTCCAGGGTGTTTACATCGGTCTGGTGATGGATGTTCTTCACCGTACCAGAGGTAAACGTGGGCCCCAGCTTGATGTCGTAAAGGCGGCCGGTTTCCAGGGGTGCATCGGTCATCCACACAATGTTGGCATTGAAGCGATTGTGTACCTCGGGCTCGTCTTCTGCCTTTACCAGCATATCGCCCCGGCTGATGTCGATTTCATCTTCCAGGGTCAGGGTGACCGCCTGGTCAATGTAGGCTTCGCTCAGGTTACCGTCGAAGGTGACGATTTCCTTGACCTTACTGGTGCGGCGTGAGGGCAGGGCCATCACGGTGTCGCCCGGGCGAATAACGCCGGAGGCAATGGTGCCACAGAAGCCCCGGAAGTTCAGGTTGGGGCGGGTGACGTATTGCACCGGGAAGCGGAAGTGCTCCAGGTTCTTGTCCCGGGAAACTTCCACGGTTTCCAGGATTTCCATCAGAGGCTGGCCGGTAAACCAGGGCGTGTTTTCGCTCTCGTTCACCACGTTGTCGCCATCCAGGGCAGAGATCGGCACAAAGCGGACATCTTTCAGGCCCAATTTGTTGGCGAACGCCAGGTAGTCTTCACGGATTTCGTTGAAGCGGTCTTCGCTGAAGTCCACCAGGTCCATCTTGTTCACGGCCACCACAATGTGGCGAATGCCCAGCAGGGAGGCAATGAACGAGTGCCTGCGAGTCTGGGTCATGACTCCGTGGCGGGCGTCAATCATCAGGATCGCCAGCTGCGCGGTGGAGGCGCCGGTGGCCATGTTGCGGGTGTACTGCTCATGGCCCGGGGTGTCGGCTATGATGAATTTGCGCTTGTCGGTGCTGAAATAACGGTAGGCGACATCGATGGTGATGCCCTGTTCCCGTTCGGCCTGCAAGCCGTCCACCAGCAGGGCCAGGTCCAGCTTCTCACCAGTGGTGCCCATCTTGGCGCTGTCGGTCTTCAGGCTTGCCATATGATCTTCGTAGATCATCTTGGTGTCGTGCAGCAGCCGGCCAATCAGCGTGCTCTTGCCGTCATCCACGCTGCCGCAGGTGAGCAGGCGCAGGAGTTCCTTGTTCTCGTGCTGCTTCAGGTAAGCCAGGATATCATCGGCGATCAAATCAGACTGGTGTGACATATCAGAAGTACCCTTCCCGCTTTTTCTGTTCCATGGAGCCGGCTGAATCGTGGTCAATGACCCGCCCTTGCCGCTCTGAGCTGGTGGCCAGTAGCATTTCCTGGATGATGTCGGGCAGGGTGTTGGCCTCGGACTCGATAGCGCCGGTCAGGGGGTAGCAACCAAGCGTACGGAAGCGTACCGATTTCATCATCGGCTTCTCGCCTTCTTTCAGCGGCATGCGCTCATCGTCCACCATAATCAGGGTGCCATCCCGCTCTACCACGGGGCGTACCGCTGCGTAATACAACGGCACGATATCGATGTTCTCAAGGTAGATGTACTGCCAGATGTCCAGCTCGGTCCAGTTGGAGAGCGGGAACACACGAATACTCTCGCCCTTGTTGACCTTGCCGTTGTAAATGTTCCAGAGCTCCGGGCGCTGGTTCTTCGGGTCCCACCGATGGTGCTCGTCGCGGAAGGAGTAAACCCGCTCCTTGGCGCGTGATTTTTCCTCATCCCGGCGGGCACCCCCGAACGCGGCGTCGAACTTGTACTTGTTCAGGGCCTGCTTCAGGGACTGGGTTTTCATGATGTCGGTATGCTTGGCACTGCCGTGGGTGAAGGGCCCGACACCCTGCTTCACGCCTTCTTCGTTGATGTGCACAATCAGGTCGAGGTCAAACTTCTCCGCAACGTTGTCCCGGAACGAAATCATCTCCCGGAATTTCCATGTGGTATCAACATGCAGTAACGGAAAAGGCAGCTTCCCAGGGTAGAAGGCCTTCAGGGCAAGGTGCAGCATCACGGCAGAATCTTTGCCGATAGAATAGAGCATGACCGGGTTGTCGAACTCGGCCGCCACTTCCCGGATTATGTGGATGCTTTCGGCTTCCAGCTGTTTGAGATGAGTGAGGTTGTATGTGGTCATGGTCATCCATTGCCGCAGGGGCTGTGTGATGGCTGTAAATCGGTTGACCAACTATATCAGGCGGCGGCAGGGTATAAGAAGATTTCTGGTAAGAATTTTAAGTTCTAATAATATGGCGCCGAACCCATCTTGCCGGGGACTCCGGGCGTGCTGAGCCGGTGTCGGTGGTTTCAGTGGGTGCCGTAATTCGCTGTTCGGGCGTCAGACAGTAGTTTGGCGACATAGCGGTCGATGTAATCGAACCCGTTGCCCTCAAATTCACTGAACTGGATGCCGATCTGGAACTCATTTCTGGAGATACGACGCATGTGCACAATATTGCCATCTGCAAGCACAGTGACTGGTTGCGTTGGGAGCACTGGCACGTTGAAGCGGGTTTTCACGCCAATCCAGTGACCGGGGACCGGCGCACGCATGCCGGGAATGAGCTGTTGTACAACGTCCTGATCACAAGAAATCATAACACCGGCACGTGACAGGTTAGAGACCTTGCACGTCAGGCAGCAGCCGTCTCTTTTCTCAACAGTAATCTCGGTCGATACATCGACTCGCTGCTGATTTCTGAGATTCTGTTTAGCTGGTGCAGGTTTCATTTTAATTTTTCTGGCGCGAGTAGTATCGAACGACGTTGCCTTTCCCATAATTGCCTTCCAGAAGAACGCTTAAGCGCTTGAAATTGTAGCTGCTTAAAAAGTGATCAGCAAGGTAGGTGCGTACATTGTTGCAGCTTTATCAAAACTTTCTGAACACAGCGTCACATTTTGGTGCGTCGTTTCGCGTTTATACGTGTTTTTTGGTGGCATATGTGGGAAGTGCAGAGCTGCAGATAATATCCCAGTGAGTTAAAATCGCCGCCTACACACATTTGGAGCCAGGCTCCAGGATTCCTGCGGAACTTTATGACCGAGAAAATACAACACACTGCTCAGGGCGGAAAAGTTGGCTTTATCAGCCTGGGGTGCCCCAAAGCACTGGTAGACTCAGAGCGTATCCTGACTCAATTGCGGCTGGATGGTTATGAGGTGGTGCCCACCTACAACGATGCCGACATTGTGGTGGTGAACACCTGTGGTTTTATCGATGCGGCCAAGCAGGAATCACTGGATGCCATCGGAGAAGCCATCAGCGAAAACGGCAAGGTGATTGTGACCGGGTGTATGGGTGTGGAAGCGGAGAAGATTCGCGAGACCCATCCCGGTGTGCTGGCGGTGTCTGGTCCTCAGGCCTATGAAGAAGTTGTGGGAGCGGTACACCAGTATGTACCGCCGAAGAAAGACCACGACCCGTTCGTGGATCTGGTGCCTCCCCAGGGCATAAAGCTTACGCCAAGGCACTATGCCTACCTGAAGATATCCGAAGGCTGTAACCACAGCTGTACCTTCTGCATCATCCCGGACATGCGCGGCAAACTGGTCAGTCGCCCGATCGGTGATGTGATGGATGAGGCCAAACGGTTGGTAGATGCAGGTGTTAAAGAGCTGCTGGTGATTTCCCAGGACACCTCCGCCTACGGTGTGGATATCAAATACCGAACCGGTTTCTGGCAGGGGCGCCCGGTGAAAACGAAGATGCAGTCGCTGTGCGAGGCTCTGGGCGAGATGGGCGTGTGGGTGCGTTTGCATTATGTATACCCATATCCCCATGTGGACGACATCATCCCCCTGATGGCCGAAGGCAAGATCCTGCCGTACCTGGATATTCCGTTCCAGCACGCTAGCCCGAAAGTGCTCAAAGCCATGAAGCGCCCGGCCCACGACAGCAAGACTCTGGAACGCATCAATAAGTGGCGCGAAATCTGCCCGGAACTGACCATTCGCTCGACCTTTATTGTCGGCTTCCCGGGTGAAACCGAGGAAGATTTCCAGTACTTGCTGGATTGGCTGGATGAGGCGCAATTGGACCGCGTGGGTGCGTTTACCTACAGCCCGGTTGAGGGCGCCAGGGCCAATGAGCTGGAAGGTGCCGTACCGGAAGAGGTCAAGGAAGAGCGACTGGCCCGCTTTATGGCGAAGCAGGCGGAGATTTCAGCTGCCCGATTGCAGGCCAAAATCGGCAAGACGATTGATGTGCTCATCGACGAGGTTGATGAGGAAGGTGCGATAGGTCGCTCCAAGGCGGATGCGCCGGAGATTGATGGCATGGTTTACCTGAACGAAGAAACCGATTTGGTTCCCGGTCAGATTGTGCAGGCCGTTGTGGAGCACGCTGACGAGCATGATCTTTGGGCTCGCTTGGTCTGACTTTTGTCGCGGTTTTTGGGCTTCGGCCCTAGCCTGCCAGTTTGGGAGCAGGACGTGTTTGGTGGCCCTTCCCAAAAAACGCTACGAGCACATCCATGTGCGCTTCGCTCCGGCCATCCATGGCCTCCGAGATTTTTGGGAAGGGCCACCAAACACGCCCTCCCGGCCTTGGCGGGTAGAACCTCCCAAAAATCTGGAGCGCCAGGGATGGCGCGACGAAGCCCTACAGGGACGTATTCACGGGCGTTTTTTGGGAGGTTCTACCCGCCAAGGCAGTTCCTCCCAATCCCGAAGGCTAGGGCCGAAACAAAACGGCCCACACCAAAGCCAAAACTTAACCACCAAGCTTGCGAACAAGAATCTCGTTGAACAGCTTGGGGTTTCCCTGGCCCTTGGAAGCCTTCATCAGAGGACCCATGAAGCCGCCGAGCATCTTCTTGCGCTTCTTAGGATCTTCCTCGCCCTGGTACTGGGCTACCTGATCCGGCATGCCAGCCAGCACTTCGTCGACCATGGCTTCCAGAGCGCCGGTGTCGGACACCTGCTTCAGGCCCTTGGCGTCGATGATCGCATCCACGTTATCGTTTTCACCTGACCATAAGGCTTCAAAGACCTTCTTCGCACCTGCTGAAGAAACCGTGTTATCGGCAATGCGGGTGACCAGTGCGCCCAGTTGGGCGCCTGAAATCGGAGCTTCGGCCACGGTTTTCTCGTCGGCATTCAGGCGGGCGGAGAATTCGCCCTGAATCCAGTTGGCGGCCAGCTTGGCGTCTTTGCCGTGCTCCACGGTTTCTTCGAAGAACGCCGACAGCTTGGCGTCGCCAGACAGCACGCCGGCGTCGTAGTCGTTCAGGCCGTATTGCTCCTTGAAGCGCGCCTTGCGGGCGTCCGGCAGTTCCGGCAGGCGGGCGCGGGCGTCTTCGATGAAGGCGTCGTCTATTTCTACCGGCAGAAGGTCCGGGCAGGGGAAGTAACGGTAGTCGTTGGCTTCTTCCTTGGTGCGCATGGACCGGGACTCGTCCCGGTCGCCGTTGTACAGGCGGGTTTCCTGCACAATGCGGCCGCCATCCTCCAGGATATCCATCTGCCGCTCTACTTCATGGGCGATGGCCTGCTCCATGAACCGGAAGGAGTTCAGGTTCTTGGTTTCCGTGCGGGTACCGAGTTCCTCGGAGCCTTTCGGCTTCAGGGAGATGTTCACATCAAAGCGCATGGAGCCCTGAGACATATCGCCATCACAGATCCCCAGCGAGGTCACCAGGCTATGCAGCTTCTTGGCGAAGGCTACGGCTTCGTCGGCGCTGTTCATGTCCGGTTCCGTCACCACCTCGATCAGCGGCGTGCCGGCCCGGTTCAGGTCAATGCCGGACATGCCGTGGTAATCCTCATGCAGGGATTTACCGGCGTCTTCTTCCAGGTGCGCGTGGTGAATGCGTACCCGTTTGGTGCTGCCGTCGGCCAGGTCGATGTCCACGTAGCCTGGGCCGACAATCGGCTGGGCCAGCTGGGTGGTCTGGTAGCCCTTGGGTAGGTCGGGGTAGAAGTAGTTTTTGCGCTCGAAGACCGAGCGGCGGCCGATTTCCGCGTTGGTGGCCAGGCCGAACATCACCGCATAACGGAAGGCCTGCTCATTGGGTACCGGCAGGGTACCGGGCATGGCCAGGTCAACGGCGTTGGCCTGGGTGTTGGGCTCGGCACCGTAGGCGGTGCTGGAGCCGGAGAAAATCTTGGTCTGGGTGGCGAGCTGAACGTGAATTTCCAGCCCGATCACGATATCCCACTGCATGCGTTCGTCTCCTAATCCGGGCTTATTGGGGTTCACGCTGGTGCCAGTCGGTCACCTGCTGGAATTGGTGGGCAGTGTTCAGCAAACGGGCCTCGGAGAAGTAATCCCCGATAATCTGCAGCCCGACCGGCAAGCCGTCGACAAACCCTGCCGGCACCGACATGGCCGGAATGCCCGCCAGGTTGATGGCAATGGTGAACACGTCTTCCAGGTACATGGAGACCGGATCGGTATTCTTCTCGCCCTGTTTAAATGCAGGCGTTGGTGACACCGGGCTCATCAGCACGTCCACTTCCTTGAACGCGTTGATGAAATCCTGCTGGATCAGACGGCGAACCTTCTGGGCTTTCAGGTAATAGGCATCGAAGTAACCAGCGGACAGGGCGTAGGTTCCCACCAGAATCCGGCGCTTAACCTCATTACCGAAACCTTCCGCCCGGGTGCGGGTGTACATATCCATCAGGTCTTTCGGATCTTCACAGCGATAGCCGTAACGCACCCCATCGAACCGGGACAGGTTGGCTGAGGCTTCCGCCGGGGCAATCACGTAATAAGCCGCGATGGCCAGCTTGGCGTTCGGCAGGGACACTTCCTTTACCGTGGCGCCCAGTTTTTCATACTCGCGAATCGCGTTGTGAACCTGCTCTTCCATGGCCGGAGACAGCTGGTCGCTGAAGTATTCCTTCGGCAGGCCGATCTTCAGGCCTTTCAGCGGCTCGTTCAGAGTAGCGGTGTAATCCGGTACTTCCCGGTCGATGCAGGTGGAATCCCTGGGATCATGGCCGGCCATCACATTCATCATCAACGCCGCATCCTCCGCCGTACGCGCCATCGGCCCGCCCTGGTCCAGAGACGAGGCAAAGGCAATCATCCCGTACCGGGATACCCGGCCATAGGTCGGCTTCAGCCCGGTAATGCCGCACAGCGCTGCCGGCTGGCGAATAGAGCCGCCAGTATCCGTACCCGTCGCCGCCGGCACCAGCCGCGCAGCTACGGCAGCGGCGGAACCGCCGGAAGAACCTCCTGGCACCCGCTTGTCGCCGCTGGCCAGCCCCCAGGGGTTGGTCACCGCGCCATAGAAGCTGGACTCGTTGGAAGACCCCATGGCGAACTCATCCATATTGGTCTTGCCCAGACAAACCGCGCCGGCCGCCTTGAAGTTTGCTGTCACCGTGGCGTCGTAAGGCGGCACAAAATTCTCCAGCATCCTGGAGCCGCAGGTAGTGCGAATGCCGTTGGTGCAGAAGATATCCTTGTGAGCAAAGGGCACCCCGGTCCACACCGTGGCCTTACCCGCCGCCCGCATCTCATCCGCCGCTTTCGCCTCGGCCAATGCGTGCTCTTCGGAGATGGTAATAAAGCTGTTGTACTTGCCGTCTTCCTGTTTCAGACGGTCTAGGAACTTTTGAGTCAGCTCCACACTGGAAATCTTGCCGCTCTCCAGTTCCCTGGAAAGTTCTGCTACGGATTTGTTATGCATCATCAATCCCGAAATATGTGATCGTCAGACAACCTGCCGGTTACTAAGCTATTTCAGTTGCCTCAAGGCTCACTCAATGACCTTGGGGACCAGGTACAACCCATCCTCGGTCGCCGGCGCAATCGCCTGAAACGCCTCCCGCTGATTGGTTTCGGTAACCACATCCGGCCGCAGCTTCTGTACGGCATCCAGTGGATGCGCCATCGGCTCCACGGAATCGGTATCCGCTGCACTCAACTGATCCACCAGATCCAGAATATTGCCCAGATCCTTCTCCAGAGCCGAAACCTGCTCGCCGTCCACCTTGATGCGGGCGAGCACGGCAACTTTCTCGATGTCCTCGCGGGAAATGCTCACGTTGCCTCCATTAAAGCGTGTGTGTGAAAACAATTTAATACTAAAGAGCCCGAACGACTCTAACTGGCTGATTTTGGCGTTTTTCAGCTGTCCGGGGATGCCTTGGGGAGGGGCTTTCCAAAAATCTGCGGAGCCATGGATGGCGGAGCCGAAGCGCCACAGGGATGTGCCAAAGGAGCGTTTTTTGGAAAGCCCCTCCCCAAGGCATCCTTGCACCCAGAGAAAACAAGCCCGACATATTAGCAGAATCACAACCAAGATTGGCCCCGAAACAGTACCGAAAATGTGAGAATGGTAAGCCGAGAGCCCTGATGTTGCCTTGCCTGAGAATGGCCTCACTGCTAAAGTTGCGTGATTCTTCTACATCCGCAACCGCAACTCTCAGGTTGAAACAACACGAATGTTAATCAAAAGACTCCGAGGCATCTTCTCAAGCGACCTGTCCATCGACCTGGGCACCGCCAACACCCTAATCTACGTGCGTGAACGCGGAATCGTACTCAACGAACCCTCCGTTGTTGCCATCCGCACCAGCGGCTCCCAGAAAATGGTGGCAGCTGTGGGTTCCGAAGCCAAGCGCATGCTCGGCCGTACCCCCGGCAACATAACCGCTATCCGCCCAATGAAAGACGGTGTGATTGCGGATTTCGTTGTTACCGAGAAAATGCTCCAGCACTTCATTCATAAAGTGCACGAAAACAGTTTCATTACTCCCAGTCCCCGCGTATTGGTGTGCGTGCCCAGCAAGTCCACACAGGTGGAGCGCAAAGCCATCCGTGAGTCTGCCCTGGGCGCGGGTGCCCGTGAAGTGTTCCTGATTGAAGAGCCCATGGCCGCGGCCATCGGTGCAGGCCTGCCGGTTGAAGAAGCCAGCGGTTCCATGATTGTTGATATCGGTGGTGGTACCACGGAAATCGCCATTATCTCTCTGAACGGCATCGTTTACGCTGAATCTGTGAGGGTTGGCGGCGACAAGTTCGACGAGGCCATCGTTACCTACGTGCGTCGCAACTATGGCAGCCTGATTGGTGATTCCACCGCCGAGCGGATCAAACATGAAATCGGCTGTGCCTATGAAGGCCTGGATATCCGCGAGATTGATGTGCGTGGTCGCAACCTGGCAGAAGGCGTGCCCCGTGCGTTCACCCTGAACAGCGAAGAAATTCTCGACGCTTTGCAGGAATCACTCGCCCAGATCGTGCAAACCGTCAAAAGTGCGCTTGAGCAGTCTCCGCCTGAGCTGGCGTCTGATATTGCTGAGCGCGGAATCGTGCTCACCGGTGGTGGTGCACTTCTGCGAGGCCTCGACAAACTTATCAGTGAAGAAACCGGTCTGCCGGTGATCATCGCCGAAGACCCCCTGACCTGTGTTGCCCGTGGTGGCGGCAAGGCGCTGGAAGTCATTGATCGCGGTGGCATCGGAATGTTCTCCCAGGAGGGTTAATCCCGTGGGAGGGCTAAGCCATTAAAACCATCTTTGTCCAGGGGCCGGTACCCGGCTTCAGACTCTTTCTTGTGATTCTGGTATCGGCAGCGTTGATCGCTGCCGATGCCCGTTTTGACAAGCTCACACCTGTTCGCAGTACCCTCGCCACCGGCCTGGCTCCGGTGTACTGGCTGGGTAACGCCCCCTACCGATTCAGTGACTGGTTCTCCGGGCTCTTTGTCAGCCGTGAAGACCTCCAGGGTGAAAACGAAGAACTCAAGGCCCGAATGCTGATACTCGAGCGGCGTGCGCTGAAATATGCGGCGTTGGCGTCAGAGAATAACGAGTTGCGCCGGCTGCTTAACTCCTCTGAAGTGTTGGATGACCGGGTGATCGTGGGCGAAGTGGTGGGTGTCTCGCCCGATCCGTTTTCCCACGAGATCATCATCAACAAAGGCCATAGCGACGGTGTGACCACCGGGCAGGCTGTACTGGATGCCGAAGGTCTGATGGGGCAGATAGTGCAGACCAGCCAGTTCACCTCCCGGGTGTTGCTGGTGTCGGACAGTAGCCATGCGGTGCCCGTCGAAGTGGTCAGAAATGGCTTGCGTTCGGTGTTATTGGGCAATGGTGAAGTCAATCAGCTTGATCTGGTGCATGTGCCGGATACTGCCGATATACGGGAAGGCGATACCCTGGTCAGCTCCGGCCTTGGTGGCCGTTTTCCCCGGGGCTATCCGGTGGCTGAGGTCAGTCAGATCACCAAGGAACCGGGGGAACCCTTCGTGACGATTCGGGCCAGGCCCATGGCCAGACTGAACCAGAGCCGGCTTGTGCTGGTGGTGTTTCAGCCTGAGTCCCGGGAGCGCCGCGAGTTTGCGGAACCGCAGACCACGGAAGAGGAGGCCAACTGATGCTGTCGGTCATTAGCTACCCACTGTTTTTCGTGACCGTTGTGCTTGCGCTGGTGTTGAGTATATCCCTGTTCCCGGTAGGCTGGTTTGAATTCCGCCCGGAATGGCTGGGTTTGGTGGTTTTTTACTGGACCTTCCGTGCACCGGCGCAGTTTGGGATCCTGATGGCCTGGTGTCTCGGGCTATTACTGGATGTGCTTGAGGCCACCCCCCTGGGCACCAACGCGCTGGGTATGGCACTCATTGCTTTCCTGGTGCTGACCATCCATCAGCGCCTGAGAATGTACCCGCTACCGCAACAATGCCTTATGGTTTTCCTGTTGTTGGGCATCAACCAGATGTTGGTGCACTTCATCAAACAACTGCTGGGCGCCGATACGGCAGGGTTCAGTTACCTGTGGCCGGCATTAACCAGTGCGGTCGCCTGGCCCTTTGTCAGTGGCCTGCTGGACCGCCTGAACCGGAAGCTGGGCTAGTACCATGAAGACACTGATTCTTGCATCTGCCTCTCCTCGCCGGGCTGAGCTGCTACAGCAAATCGGGCTGACGTTCCGGGTGCAGCCCGCGGATATTGATGAAACCGTGGCCGATGGCGAGTCGGCGGAGCATTATGTGGAACGCCTGGCCCGTGAGAAAGCGCTTAGAGTGGCCGGCGAGAATCCCGATGCAGTGGTTCTGGGCTCGGATACCTCAGTGGTGTTGCAAGGTGAGATTCTGGGTAAACCGGTCGATGCGGCGGAGGCAAAAGCCACACTGGCCCGGTTGTCTGGCCAGCAGCACCAGGTGATGACGGCGGTGGCGCTGGCGCAGGGAGAGGTCTGCCAATCGCACCTGTCGGTCACTAACGTGACCTTTCGAAGCCTGTCCGAGGCCGAGATCCGGGCCTACGTTGATAGTGGCGAGCCCATGGATAAGGCCGGTAGCTACGGCATTCAGGGCCTGGGTGGTATCTTTGTCCAGGAATTGCAGGGCAGCTATAGCGCGGTGGTGGGTTTGCCCCTCCTGGAAACCGCCGGGTTGCTGGCAGAGGCCGGTTTTCCGGTCTGGCAGAACTGGCCGAGTTGTAAGGAGAGCCAAACATGAGCGAAGAAATTCTCATCAACGTTACGCCGGTGGAAACCCGGGTGGCGTTGGTTGAAAACGGCATGCTTCAGGAAGCTTACATCGAGCGGACCAGCCGCAAGGGTATTGTTGGCAATATCTACAAGGGCAAGGTGGTTCGTGTGTTGCCGGGCATGGAAGCGGCGTTTGTGGATATTGGCCTGGAGCGGGCCGCGTTCATACACGCCTCGGATGTTGCCTGCAGTCAGTCCGGGCCGGAGGAACCTTCGGATGGCCCGAAAACCGTGCCGGATATCCGCACCCTGTTGCGTGAGGGGCAATCGCTGGTAGTTCAGGTCACCAAGGACCCCATTGGCACCAAGGGAGCCAGGTTGACGACCCAACTGTCTATTCCTTCCCGATACCTGGTATTTATGCCGGGGGTCAGCCATGTTGGTATTTCCCAGCGGATTGAGGACGACAACGAGCGCACCCGGCTGAAAACCCTGATTGAAGAGGCGGCTGAAAAGAGCGACGACGTCCAAGGTGGCTATATCATCCGCACGGCAGCGGAAGCGGCGGCGGCTGAAGACCTGATCGCCGATATGGCCTACCTGCATCGGCTTAGCCAATCCATACAGGATCGGATTGTTAGCGCGCCCGCACCTTCCGTGGTCTACCAGGACCTGCCATTGTTCATTCGCACCATTCGGGATCTAATCCGGCCGCAAACAGAAAAAGTGCGCATCGACAGCCGGGAAAGCTACCAGCGGGTAATAGAGTTTGTGCAGGAGTTCGTCACGGAATTCGCCGACAAGGTTGAATACTATCCCGGTGAGCGGCCGATTTTTGATCTGTATTCGGTCGAGGACGAGATCCAGAAGGCACTTAGCCGCAAGGTACAGCTGAAATCCGGTGGTTACGTCATCATCGACCAGACCGAAGCGATGACCACCATTGATATCAATACCGGCGCGTTTGTCGGCCACCGGAATCTGGAAGAGACCATCTTCAAGACCAACCTGGAGGCAGCCCGTGCTATCAGCCGGCAGCTGAGGCTCAGAAACCTCGGTGGCATCATCATCATAGACTTTATCGATATGGACGACCCGGAGCACCAGCGCCAGGTACACAGGATGCTGGAGAAGATGCTCGAGCGGGATCATGCCAAAACCAAGATCACCGGTGTCTCGGAACTTGGCCTGGTGGAGATGACCCGAAAACGCACCACAGAAAGCCTTGGGCAGGTGCTGTGCGAGCCTTGCCCGATCTGCGATGGACGGGGCTTCCTGAAAACGGCAGAGACTGTTTGCTATGAGATTTTCCGCGAGATTCTCCGGGTGAACCGGGCCTATGAAGCGGAGAACTATCTGGTGATGGCATCACAGAATGTGGTTGATCGCCTGCTGGATGAGGAATCCGATAATGTCGCGGACCTCGAGACCTTTATCAGTAAGACCATACGCTTCCAGGTAGAGCCCTTCTACAGTCAGGAACAGTACGATGTGGTCCTGCTCTGACGCCCGCTGAGCAGGGCTGTCGAAGGAGTATCGATTACGATGCAAGGCCGTGAACAGGAGCAAGCTCAGCAGCAACGCCGGGGCGCCGGCAAGCTGGCGCAGTTACTTGAGCACCTGGCAAACGGAGTCTGGTGGTTTATCTTCGCCTTGCTGGTGGTGTTTGCCCTGTACGTTGGATTGGGGCGGCAGCTGACCAATAATATCGACCGTTTCACCGGCGAGCTTTCTGAGCAACTTTCCGATCGCTCCGGGCTGGATGTCCGGATTGGTCGTCTTTCCTCCCGCTGGCACTGGCTTGACCCGGCAGTAATCGTTACTGATCTGACCGTTCACCACCCGGAAACCGGCCAAGCCATTGCCGAGCTTGAGCACTTGCGCCTGCGTCTGGATTTTCTGTCGTCGGTAATGCGATTTCGTTTGGTGTTCGAGGACTTTGAGGCCGATGGCTTAACCCTGAGCCTGGCCCGGCAGTCCGGACTGGACCTGCTCGAGCCGCCGGATGAGCTCACCGACCTGACCCGCCCCGGTGGCCAGGACCTGCAAACCTGGCTCAGGCTGGCCGGGCGCTGGCTTTCTGATCCGCGGCTGACCATGACCCGGATCAGCCTTGGCATTGATGATGGTTCAGGCAATACCCGGCATTTCGATATTCCCCAGCTAGACCTGGTCTACCGCCGTGGTTTATTTCAGGCCTCGGGCAGGGCCATGCAGCCAGGAACCACGACCCAGCTCACCAGTTTTGCCCTTGTGGGGCAGCACTTTTTCCGGGGCGAGTTTACCGGCCAGTTGTATGTGGATGTCGATTCCGGGCGCCTGTTTGATGGTCTGGTGGACGATCTGAGTTGGCGCGGTCTTCGTGTAGAGGGGGCTGATCTGGGTGGTCGTGCCTGGCTGACCTTTGAAAGCGGTGAGCTGGAGCAGGTTCAGGGGATGGTGCAAACGCCCTATTTACAGCTCGGGGTCAATATGGAGTCGCTGGCTCCGCTGGAGAGTATCCAGGCCCGTTTTGGCTGGCGCCGGGATGGTCCGTTACAGCTCCAGCAACTACAGTGGCAGTGGCTGGACCACGATGTCCAACCCTTTGGGTTGCGCCTTGAGCCCGATTCCGGAGGCCATATCCTGATCGCCGATGGCGTGCCGTTGGCGCCAATCAGGGGCCTTGTGCAGAGCCTTCCGTTATTACCTGATGTGGCAAATCATGCGCTGGAGCAATACCGGCCATCCGGCTACCTTGACGACGTGATCCTGACGCTGCCGGACGATCCGGCCGGTTTCCAGCTGTCCGGTCGATTGCGGCAGGTGTCGGTTGAGGCGGCGCAAGGGGCGCCGGCCGCCCGTGGGCTTGATGGCCATATCCTGATGACGGCCCGTTCGGGCCATGTAACCCTCGATACCACCGGGCCCGCCTACCTGGGTTTCCCAAAACTCTATGATGCTGGCTGGCCGCTGGATTCGATGGCTGGCACCGTATCCTGGGAGCTGGCCGGCCCGATAACCCGTGTATTTGCCGACGATCTGCGATTTACCTACGCCGACCGTACAACACTCACCGGTGCGTTTGATTTAAGGCTGGATCGGTTTGGCGAAGACAACCTGGGCTTGCGCGTTGGCGTTGAGAACGGCGATGCGTCCATGCTCGCAGATTTTGTCCCGGCCAAGGTGGTGGCCCCGGGGCTCTATCAGTGGTTAACCACCGCCGTTATCGAAGCCGATATCACCGCCGGTGAGTATTACGGTCACGGCCGGATCGATTCCGAGGCACCCCGGGGATCGTTTGTCTCATCCATGTGGTACGAGTTCGACCGTGGTGTTGTCCGTTACGACGAACGTTGGCCGGAAGTGCAGAGCGCCCGTGGCCGGGTTGAGGTTCAGAATGCAGACACTCTGGTCACTCTGGAACAGGCATTGACAGGCGGGCTGGAACTGCGCTCGGGCGTCGTAAGGGTTGTGCCGGGAGAGGGCGAGGGGCCGACTCGCGTAAGGGTTGATGCAAAAGCCGATGTGCCAGGTGAGAGCGTGCCGTTCTGGATGACCGAGACACCGCTTGGCGACATGGCCGGAATGGCCGCCACAGAGCTGGATTATCAGGGGCTCTACCGGTTAGCCCTTAATATTGATCTGCCACTTGGGGCTGGTGAGCGGACAGCGGTGAACGCACGGGTGGCAACCTCCGGAGCCAGGATCTCCTACCCGGCAGCGGGATTGGTCTGGGCAGGAATCGAGGGCGAGGTCCGCTACGATACCCGTCGGGGATTTTCCGGAGAGCCTCTTCTGGCGGAGTTCTTCGGGCAACCGGTGACTGTTGAGTTTGAACAATCAGAACAGGGCCCGGCAGGTAAGGGCGCAGCCTTGTCTATTCGCCAGACCGGCCGGGTTCCTTTGCCGTCGTTTTTGCATCAGTTCGGGTTGCCGGAGGGCTCCGCACTCGGGATGTCGGGTAGCCTCGATTATTCGGCACAGCTGAGCGTGTCGGATGAGCGCGCTTCCAGGATAACGGTATCCTCCGATTTTCAAGGCCTGGCACTGGACTGGCCGCAGCCTCTGGGTAAGGGAGAGTCGGATCAGGCCCGATTGCAGGCATGGATAGACCCTACCGAAAATGAGGGTGTCCGTGTGACGGGGGACTGGCAGGACCGGTTGGCCTTTGATCTGCTGTGGAAATCGTCGGGATTTGAGCTGGGACTCAGTGAACTGAACCTGGCGGGGCACAGTCTCAGGAATATCCAGATCGATGCACTGGATCTGGGAGATCGTTGGGTGTTCAACACAGAATCTGATCGGGTTCAGGGCAGGGTGATGGTGCCCACGCAGGGAACGATTGAAGCCGATCTGCAACGACTCAGTCTGATGCGCTCAGATACCGGGGGTGAAGACCAGGAGGACCGGCAGATATTGACCCTGGAGGAGCAACTGGAAGCGTTTCGAGCTCTGGACGTGGGGAGCTGGCCCGATATTGATGTGACCATCTCGGACTTCAGGCTGGGTGATGAGTCTGCCGGCCGCTGGCAGTTCGCCATGCGGCCGCAGCCGTTCCGCCTGAACATCGAGGAAATTGAAGGACAATTGGAGACGCTGGTGCTCACTGGCAGAATGAGTTGGAGTGTGGTTGATGATCGCGAAACCAGCCGATTTGTCGGAACCCTCTCAGGCGGCCGCCTCCGGGAACTGGAGGCGCTGACCGGTGCGCCGATTCCAATGAATAATGAGCAGACCCAAGTTGACCTGGATCTGGACTGGCCCGGCCGACCGGATGAATTTGCCCTGAAGCAGCTCAGTGGCCAGGTCAGTGTCCGCCTGGATGACGGCGTCATTTTGGAGCAAAGTGGCTCAGCCCAGTTGTTCAGAATTTTCAACCTGCTCAACACCGACACGCTCTGGCGCCGGCTGCGCCTGGACTTCTCGGATCTTTATGAGCGGGGTATTGCGTTTGACGCCATTTCCGGCAAGGCTGTCATCGTAAACGGTCTGGTTACCCTCGACCCAGAACTGCAACTGGTGGGGCCTTCCGGGGCTTTCAAGATGAGTGGATCCACCAATATGGCCGATGAGAGCCTGGATATGCGGTTGGTGCTGGTGCTTCCGGTTACCCAGAACCTGCCCCTGGCTGCCATACTGATGGGAGCGAGCGCCCCGATTGGCGGCGCACTCTTTGTACTGGACAAAATTCTGGGTGACCCATTAAGCAAGTTGACCAGCGCCACTTACAGTGTCACCGGTAGCTGGAGCGAGCCCAACGTGGAGCTACGTCGGGTTTTCGATACGGGTGAGTAGAGGAGTCGGAGCATGACCCAAGTTGCGGCGATTCAGATGGTCAGCAGTCACAACCTGGCTGGTAACCTGGCCGAGGCCGAGGCGCTGTTGCGTGATGCTGCCGCCCAAGGCGCGAAAGTGGCAGTATTACCTGAGAATTTTGCGGTTCTGGCCACCGCTCAGATGCGGGAGTGTGGTCGGCAGGAAAGTGGCGGTGAATCGGTAATCCGGCGCTTTCTTTCAGAACAGGCCGAGAGGCTGGGGCTATGGATTGTAGGTGGTTCCATGCCTCTGGCAACACGACCCGATGGTTCTGATGTTCCCGACAGGGTGCGTGCAAGCTGCATTGTTTACAACGATCAGGGCGAGGAAGTTGCCCGTTACGACAAAATTCACCTGTTTGACGCCATGGTCGAGGATTCTCATGGCCAATACCGGGAGTCGGATACCTTCGAGCCAGGTGACCGGGTGGTTACCGTGGACACTCCCGCCGGCCGGCTGGGGATGGCAGTGTGCTACGACTTGCGGTTTCCTGAACTGTTCCGGGCGCTGCGGGAACAGGGTGCCGAGTGGGTGTGCCTGCCCAGCGCCTTTACCTGGCAAACTGGAGACGCCCATTGGCGCCCACTGATTCGAGCCAGGGCCATCGAGAACCAGGTTTGGGTAGTTGCCCCCGGCCAGGGGGGGCAAAACAGTGAGCGCCGCAAGACTTATGGCCACAGTTTGATCTGTGACCCCTGGGGCAGGGTGGTGACGGAACTGGATGAGGGCCCTGGCCTGGTTGTGGCAGACCTGGACATGGAAAAACTGAACCAGGTTCGGGCCAGAATGCCGGTCTGGGAGCACCGCCGCCTTTAACGTAGAACTCCGGTCAGCCGTTTGCTTTACTGCTCTGCGTCATCAATCCACTCCCGGAGGGCCCGGAACAGTTTACGGGCCTGGCCGGTGTTTTTCTGTTTCTCCACTTCCTTGTGGGCATTGCGAACCAGGTTGCGCAGGTGCTGCACGTCTGCCGCCGGGCAATAATCGATAAACTCCCCCACCACCTTGTCGCCTTCGGAGATCATCCTGTCGCGCCAGCGCTCGGCTAGGTGATGCCGGCGGGTGTGCTCCTCACTGCCGGCATTGAATGCACCAATGGCACGAGCCAGTGCCTCCGGGTCATCCTCCTGGCGAATGATCTTGCCAATGTATTGTAAATGTCTGCGGCGTGCTTCGCGCTGATTAATGCGCCGTGATTCCACGATGGCAGCCTTCAGGGTGTCGCTGATGTCCAGTGACGCCAATTGCTCGTCGTTGAGATCCAGCATCTGTTTACCCAGGTCCTGGAGCGCATGCATTTCTCGCTTGATCTGGGATTTGCTCGGGCCGAAATCTTCCTCGAGCTCCTCGTGATGCGGGTGGTTGTCGGATTGACTCATGGTTGGCTCCTCAAGCGTAGAAAATCGTGGCCAGTCCCAGAAAGGCCATGAAACCGACAACGTCGGTAACGGTTGTCAGGATGACGCTGCCAGCCAAGGCAGGATCTATGTTTCGGGACTTCAGGAACAGTGGTAACACGGTGCCCACCAAGGCAGCGGCTACCAGGTTGATGATCAATGCTGCGGCGATAATTGCCCCGATCAGCCAGTCCTGGAACCACAATATGGCAGCGACAGCGACAACAAGCGCCCATAGCAAGCCATTGAGAACGCCGGACAGGAACTCGCGATTCAATAGCCAACCGACGTTTGCCCCGCTGATCTGCCCAACAGCCATACCGCGTATCACCAAGGTAAGTGTCTGGCTTCCAGCAATGCCACCCATACTGGCGACGATCGGCATTAGCACGGCTAGTGCGACCACCTTCGCAATTGTCTCTTCGAATAACCCGATGACGGCGGACGCGGTGAATGCGGTAATCAAATTGACGCCAAGCCACACAGCTCGCCGGCGGGTAGTTTTCATTACTGGCGCAAAGGTGTCTTCATCTTCGTCAAGGCCCGCCATACTCATCAGCGAGTGATCCGCATCTTCCCGGATAACGTCGACCACGTCATCGATGGTGATCCGGCCCAGAAGTTTGTTGTCGTCACCCACCACCGGAGCGGAGATCAGGTCGTAGCGCTCGAAGAGGGTGGCGACCTTGGTGTCGGACAGGGTGACCGGAATCGGCTCGATGTCAGTGTCCATCACCTCACGAACGGTGGATGCGGGGTTGGATACCAGCATTCGGGTTATGGGCAGCATGCCAATGAATTCGTCCCGCCGGCTGACTACAATCAGGCAGTCGGTCATGGGGGGAAGATTGCGGTGGCGGCGTAGGTACCGCAGTACCACGTCAATACTGATATCCGGTCGCACCGTAATGGTGTCCGTATTCATCAGGCCGCCGGCAGTGTCCTCGGGGTAGGAGAGTACTTCCTCTACCCGCTGCCGGTCTTGCTCGTCCATGGTGTCCAGGACCTCCTGGATCACCGTGTCTGGCAGCTGCTGGAGCAGGTCGGCCAGGTCGTCGGATTCAAAATCCTCAATGATATCTGCAAGTTCCTGGGCGTTCAGCTGGCTCAGGAAGTAGGCCCGGATGTCGTCACCGAGATATTGGAGTACTTCCCCTTCCAGTTGTTTATCGACCAGGTTCCACAGCAGGGCGCGTTGGCGGGGAGGGGAAGATTCCAGCAGGTGTGCGATATCGCTGGGGCTCAGGCCGCCATTGAGGATGCGGGCAACCTGTTTGAGCGCACCACTGTCCAGGGCCTCACTGAGGGAGCGAAGGCGCTGGCGGGCCTGACTTTTTTCCAGAATATCGGTCATGGAACCACCTGCAATCAGAAAACTGTCGCATTATAGCGAAGTTAGCGCCGTCAGGTGAGAAAGGATTGTAGGTGAATGACGAAGCAGGGTGTGCTCAACCCCCCTCGCCGAAATAATCACCGATCAGCTCTACGAGTGCCTCGATGGCTTCCTGCTCATCAGGGCCGTCGGCGACCAGTTCAATATCAGTGCCCTGGCTGGCAGCCAGCATCATCACCTGCATGATGTTCTTGGCATCTACGTCCCGTCCCTTGCCGCGGATTCGTACCTGGCTGTCAAAGCCAGAGGCGGTGGCCACAAGCTTGGCGGTGGCGCGGGCATGCAAGCCCAGTTTATTGATGATGGTGACGGGGCGGCAGATCATGTTCGATCAGATCTCCCCTCGGGCCTGGAGATGGGGAAGTTCAGTATGACGAACCTGTACGTTGTTGTATCGGGTGCGGAAGTGCTGGCCCAGTTGCTCGCAGACATAGACGGAACGATGTTGGCCACCGGTACAGCCAATAGAAATGGTCATGTAGCTGCGGTTGCTGTCGGCAAACGAGGGCAGCCAGGTATCCAGGAAGCGGATCAGGTCGTCCACCATTTGCCCGGTGAGAGGTTCCCGCTCGAGAAATTCGATAACCGGCTGATCGGTACCGACGTATTTGCGCAGGCTAGTGTCCCAGTATGGATTGGGCAGGCAGCGCACATCGAAAACGTAATCGGAATCGACCGGTACGCCATGCTTGAAACCGAATGACTGGAACAGCAGAGCAAGCTCCTGATCCTTGCGACCGACCACTCGCTGTTTGACCATGTCGCGCAGTTCATACATCGACATGCCGGTGGTGTTGATGTAAAGGTCTGCCAGTTTTGACAGCGGTTCCAACAGTGCCTTTTCGTTGGTGATGGCTTCTCGGAGGGAGGTGCGGTCGTCGCTCAGCGGGTGCTTTCGGCGTGTAGCGTGGAACCGCTGCAGCAGAGATTGTTCATCGGCATCCAGAAAGATAATCTCGACAACGACTCCCGCATCGCGAAGCTGGCGATAGATTTGTTCGAAGTTGGCCAGTTCGGCAGACAGGTTGCGGGCATCGATGCTGACGGCCATTTTCCGGAGTCGCCCCGGCGTTTCCTGTTGCGCCGCTTCCCGGGTCAGCGGGAACAGCAGTCCGATGGGAAGGTTATCAATGCAATAAAAACCCAGATCTTCGAGCACATGCAACGCAGTACTCTTACCCGACCCGGATCGGCCACTGACGATGATCAGTTTCATGATGGACGCTCCTGCCTGCTACTGTTGGTGCTACTGCTTATCAGGATGCCGCCGTCATGCGCTGGTAAAGGGAGGCTGCATCCTGGCACTGGCGAAGCTGTTCACAGAACCCGTTGTCGTTGAATTTCTCGGCCAACTGGCTTAGCAGCTCCAGATGTTCACTGGTGGCTTCTTTGGGCACGATCAAGGCAAACACCAGGTCGACCGGCTGATTGTCGATAGCATCGAAGTCGATGCTCTCTTCCAGTGTCATCAGCACGCCGATCACACGGTCCAGCCCCTCCAGCCGGCAATGGGGTATGGCAATACCCTGGCCGATACCGGTGCTGCCAAGCCGCTCGCGAGAAACCAGATTGCTGAAAATCTCGGTGTCGCTGAGGATTTCATCCTGATGATGAATATGCTCTGCGATGGTTTCCAGTACCCGCTTCTTACTGGAGGCCGGCACCCGGCACAGCGTCAGTTCGGGAGCCAGAATGTTGTCGATGGTCAGGGATGTATCGCTCATGGATCGACTGTGATTCCGTAAAAAAAAGGCTGCGGCCGGTATGCCCCGCCGCAGCTCGTATCATTGAAACACCCGGTACGGTGGTGCTATGAGTGCGCTCAGCCGTTGCCGTGCATCCTGTCTACGTTCTTTTCTTTGTGCTTGAGGATCTGGCGGTCCAGCTTGTCCACCAGCAAATCAATTGCGGCGTACATATCCTCACTCTCTGCCTTTGCATGGATATCGCCACCGATGACATGCAGGGTGGCTTCAGCCATCTGACGTACCTTCTCAACTTCCAGCGTCACCTGACAGTTACTGATGTGGTCAAAGTGACGCTCCAGCTTCTCGAACTTGGTGTTGACGTAATCCTTCAATGCAGGGGTCAGTTCTACGTGATGGCCTGAAATGTTGAGTTGCATAGGCGTCTCCTGTTGTCATCATGCCGGTGTTGCCACCGGGCTGCGTGTCCGGTGCTTCGTGCACCGGAAAAAACATTAAACCAGTCGTTTGCGCTCGTTTGAAGGAGGGATGTGCATGGCCTCCCGGTATTTGGCAACGGTGCGCCGGGCCACATTGATGCCCTGTTCTCCAAGCATGGCTGCAATCTTGCTATCGCTCAACGGCTTTTTTGGAGTTTCTTCTGAAATCAGTTTCTTGATCATCGCACGAATAGCAGTGGAGGAACATTCTCCGCCCTCAGCGGTACTGACGTGGCTGGAGAAAAAGTACTTCAGCTCGAAAATGCCGCGGGGTGTGTGCATATACTTTTGCGTGGTGACCCGTGAAATGGTGGATTCGTGCATTTCTACGGCCTGGGCGATATCCGAGAGGATCAGCGGCTTCATCGCTTCCTCCCCCTGGTCCAGGAAACCCTGTTGGTGCTCAACAATCCGGGTGGCGACTTTCAGTAGCGTTTCATTGCGGCTTTGCAGGCTTTTAATGAACCACTTGGCCTCCTGCAATTGATCCCGCAGGTAGGTGTTATCAGCACTGCTATCGGCGCGACGGATCAGCGATGCATAGCTGGCGTTGACCCGAATTCTCGGGGCGATCTCCGGGTTGAGCTCAACACGCCACCGGCCTTCGTGTTTTCGGACGATGACATCTGGTATCACGTAATCCGGCTCCGCTCGGTCGACCACGTCACCCGGGCGGGGGTTGAGGCTGGTAATCAGGGCCAGAACCTCGCGCAACTGATCTTCTTTGAGTCTGCTGCGGCGCAGCAGTTGCGCGTAATCCCGGTTGCCCAGCAGATGCAGGAACTGGGTAACCACCAGGCGGGCCTGTCGAAGCCAGGGGGTATCTGGCGGCAACTGGTTGAGCTGAATCAGCAGGCATTCCTGCAGGTCCCGGGCGAACACGCCCGGCGGGTCGAAGTGTTGTAGCCGGTGCAGGACCGCTTCTACCTCGTCCAGCTCAAGGGGGTCTTCTTCGGTTTCGTCCTGCAGGCCGGAATGGATTTCCTCAATCGGTGAGGTCAGGTAACCGCGCTCGTCCACAGCGTCCATCAGGGCGTGGGCGATTGCCTGGTCACGCTCGCTCATGGGGGTGAGGTTGAGCTGCCATTCCAGGTGGTCCTGGAGGGTCTCGGCCGGTGAATTGCGGGTTTCGAAATCCGACTCGTTCTCATCATCCCCTTTGCTGGCTGGCGCCGGTGCAGACTGGTAGATATCGTCCCAGGCGGTGTCTACGGGCAGGTCGTCGGGGATGTTATCCGGGATGTCGTTTTCGGAGGCCCAGTCCGGGCCATTTTCGTTTTCATCCCAGTCAGAGGCAGCCTCGGTGGCTGGTTCATCGTGGTCGGAATCCCGGTCTTTATGTTCGTCCTGGGTATCGGCATCCGTATCGGGGGTGTCAGACTGATCGTCATCCTCGGAAGTTTCCAGCATGGGGTTGGATTCCAGTGCCTGCTGGATTTCCTGCTGGAGGTCGAGGGTGGAAAGCTGAAGCAGGCGAATGGCCTGTTGCAGCTGGGGCGTCATGGTCAGACTCTGGCCCATCTTAAGCTGTAATGAGGCTTTCATAACCATGGCTCAAGATCCATAAATCAAGGGTGTCCCGGTAGTGACGTTGCCTGCTGTCAGGCAAAAAAAATTGTTATACGCTGGTTACTTGCCGCTCACTGTTACCAGTATAAGCAAGTTCTTTGCCGAGTTTACTTGCTACAGATCATCAAAACAATCAGACCTCGGTCGTCGAGGGGTTTTCTTCCGCTTACAGGTGGAACTCATCACCCAGGTAGACTTCCTTGACCTGCTGATTGGCCAGGATGGCTTCCGCATTGCCGGAGGCGATGATATGGCCGCCGGAGACAATGTAGGCGTTTTCACAAATATCGAGGGTTTCCCGCACGTTGTGATCGGTGATCAGTACGCCAATGCCCTTGTCCCGCAAATGCCGAATGATGTGCTTGATGTCACTGACTGAAATCGGGTCTACCCCGGCGAAGGGCTCATCCAGCAGAATAAACGCAGGTTCCATGGCCAGCGCCCTGGCGATTTCGACGCGCCGCCGTTCACCACCGGACAGCGCCATACCCAGGCTGTCCCGGATATGGGTGATGTGAAATTCCTCGAGCAGTTCCTCAAGTTTGGCTTCCCGCTCAGGCCGTTTCATGTCTTTTCGGGTTTCCAGAATGGCCATGATGTTGTCGCGCACGGTCAGTTTGCGGAATACCGAGGCTTCCTGGGGCAGGTAGCCGATGCCTTTGCGTGCCCGGCCGTGCATGGGCAGGGGTGTGATGTCCTGGCTGTCAATGGTGATTCGGCCGCGGTCGGAAGGTACAAGCCCGACAATCATGTAAAAACAGGTAGTTTTCCCAGCGCCGTTAGGGCCGAGCAGGCCGACGATTTCTCCGGACCGGATTTCCAGAGACACATCCAGAACCACTTTTTTCTGTTTGTAGCTTTTTGCCAGGTTGCTGGCCCTGAGAACTGCCATCAGTAACCTATTCGTCTGTGGGGTTGCTGGAGCCGCGAGGCTGAATCACCATTTCCACCCGGCCAGAGCTCTCTTCCGAAGGCGTGCCGCCTTCTGCAGTGACCACCCTGCGAACGGTGTCGTATTGGATGACGTCGCCACGGAACACATTGTTGCCCTGTTCAATCACTGCCTGGCGCTCGAACGTCAGCCGGTTTTCCGCCGCTGACCAGGTGATGGTCCGCGCCCGGGCGTCTGTCATGGCTTCACCTTCCCGTGCCGGCTGGCGATATCGGGCGGGTTCGCCGCTTGCCTCAATCCGGCTGAGACCTTCGGGGCTTCGATACAGTACCACCCGTTCTGCGTTCAGCTGGGTGGCCCCCTGAACCAGTTCAACGTCGCCGGTGTAGATGGCGGTCCCTTCGGTATCGTCCAGGCGGGCGGAATCAGCGCTGACCTTGATGGGGGTGTCGGAATCCAGATCAAACGCGGTTGCCGGGCTGGCCAGCATCAGTGCGGCCAGTATGACCGGCAGTCGGTGTGTGCGCTTACCTGATGGTTTCATATTGCCCTTCCACCCGGGAGTTGAGTTCCAGTATGCGTTCGTTTATCCAGGCTTTCATGCCATTGGCCTGGGTAACGCCGAACGGTTCGGTAATGGTGACCGGTTGATCGGTGTATACCGTGCCCTGGCGGTTATCCATGGTCAGTGAGTCGGTTTTCAGGGTGGCTTCAGAGTCGCCGGTTTGCCGGAGTACGACGACATTGCCCGTCAAGGTCACCTGATCATCGTCTTGGCGGAGGCTACCTTCATCCGCTTCGATTATCCATGGTGGGGTGGCCTGTTCG
Organism: Marinobacter sp. NSM; assembly: GCF_052380025.1. Classification (NCBI taxonomy): domain Bacteria; kingdom Pseudomonadati; phylum Pseudomonadota; class Gammaproteobacteria; order Pseudomonadales; family Marinobacteraceae; genus Marinobacter; species Marinobacter sp. NSM. The sequence goes on along the minus strand of NZ_JBQTCK010000006.1, from coordinate 232,005 downwards.
CTGAAAATCCTGGCCCTTGGAGCATTCATGGTGGCGTAGTTGGTGTCTTCAAACTGCTCAATTCGGGGGCTGGATATCGACATCTTAAGGTTGCCGTGTTCGTCCCAGGTTGTATAGCGGCCCTCGATTATAAAACTGTCGGGTTCCGACGGGCCCCTGAGTTCTGCGGCATCGCCCCGCACACTGTCACCTTCCTCGTTCTGCCACATCAGGAAGACGGTCGCGAGAACCGTGGCTGCCAGCGCCAGGGTTCGAACCCAGGGTTTGCGAACGATGTCCGACAGGGCCCCCGGGATCATGACGGCTTACCCAGATAGGGGGCCAGAGTAGCGTCCAGCCGGTTTTGCGCCCAGAGTATCAGGTCACATGCTTCACGCACGGCGCCGTGCCCCCCCAGGGCCTGGGTGCAATAGTCGGCTTGCTGACGCACCAGCCAGTAGCCGTTGGGCACGCTGATACCCAGGCCGGCGAATGTCAGGGCGGGCAGATCAGGCAGATCATCGCCCATATAGGCAATCTGGTCCGGAGCGATATCCATGCCTGCAACCAGTTCCTGTAACGCAACTTTCTTGTCTTCCCGGCCCTGCATCAGGTGCGGGATGCCGAGGTCGGTCATCCGTTTTTCTGTCAGTGGTGACCTGCGCCCGGTAATGACTGCCACGGTAATTCCAGCCATCATCAACTGTTTCAGGCCCAGACCGTCCAGTATATTGAACGCTTTGAGTTCGTCGCCGGCAGCGCTGAAATACAACCGGCCGTCGCTCATGATGCCGTCTACGTCCAGGGCGATCAGGCGAATTTTGGCGGCTTTTGCCTTGAGCGTGTCGTCCCAGCTGGTGTGCATAGGCGGTGCGAAGTCACTCATTAAATCACCCCCGCACGCAGCAGGTCATGCATGTTGATGGCGCCAACCAGGTTGCCGTCGTCGTCGGTGACGGGCAGGGCATTGATCTTCATCTCTTCCATGATGTTCAGTGCCTCGGCCGCCAGGTGGTCAGCCTGAATGGTTTTGCCGTGGCGAGTCATGACGTCCCGGATCGGAGTAGTGTGAACGTCGACGGATTTGTCCAGGGTCCGGCGCAGGTCGCCATCGGTAAATATGCCGGTCAGATGCCCCTGGGTGTCGACGATGGTGGTCATGCCCAGCCCTTTACGGCTGATCTCCAGCAGGGCGCCGCTGAGGGTGGTAGTTTCAAGAACTTTGGGAATCTGGTCGCCGGTATGCATGATGTCAGAAACCCGCAGCAGCAAGCGCCGTCCCAGGCTGCCGCCCGGGTGAGAGAAGGCAAAGTCTTCGGCACTGAAGCCTCGGGCTTCCAGCAGGGCTACGGCCAACGCATCGCCCATGACCAGGGTCGCTGTGGTGCTGGATGTGGGTGCCAGGCCAAGCGGGCAGGCCTCCAGGGCAACGCTGACATCCAGATTGGCGACCGCTTCCTGAGCCAGCACAGAGTTCGGGTTGCCGGTCATGCTGATCAGCGGTGCCCCCATGCGTTTGATCAGCGGCAGAATGGTCACCACCTCGCTGGTGCTGCCACTGTTGGAGATGGCAACCACCACATCTTGCGGGGTGATCATGCCCATATCGCCGTGGCTGGCTTCACCCGGGTGAACAAAAAAGGAGGGCGTGCCGGTGCTTGCCAATGTGGCTGCAATCTTGTTGCCGATATGGCCGGATTTACCCATGCCGGTGACCACTACCCGACCTTTGCAGGCCATGATAACGTCGCAGGCTCTGGTGAAGTCGCCGTTGATACGGCCTTCCAGGGCTTCGATAGCTTCCCGCTCGATGCGGATGGCTCGAACTGCTGAGGAGCGGTAGTCGGGGGTGTCTGGAGCGTGTGAATCTGTCATCTCGGCGGATAGTCTGCTCGGTCGGTCTGGTTTGCCCGGCCAAACGTCGGTGATCGGGCGACTGAATCGTGAGTATATCATTGTTGAGACGCGTGGCAGCCAACGTTCAGGGAAACTGATCATTGCCATCAAGACATTTTACGTAGCTTTAACCGGCTTTTCATTGAGCTGGAGCGGCGCATGTCATAATGTAGTCGCTCTTTAATCAGGATGGATTATGGCGTCATCTGCATACATAAGCCTTAACGAGGTGGTGTTTTCCCGCTCCGGCCGGCGCATATTCGATGGTGTCTCGCTGGATATTCCGAAGGGGCGGATCACCGCGATCATGGGCCCCAGTGGCACCGGTAAGACCACGCTGTTGCGACTGATTGGCGGCCAGCTGCGTCCCGACTCCGGTCAGGTGGTGGTGGCAGGCCGTGAGGTGCCAAAGCTCAAGCGCAAGGAATTGTACGTGCTGCGGGAAAAGATGGGCATGCTTTTTCAGAGTGGCGCCCTGTTCACCGACCTGAGTGTTTACGAGAACGTTGCCTTTCCTTTGCGGGTTCACACCCGCCTGCCGGAAGATATGATTCGGGACATCGTGCTGATGAAGCTCGAAGCGGTGGGCCTGCGTGGTGCCCGCAACCTTATGCCCTCGGAACTGTCCGGGGGGATGACACGCCGGGTGGCGCTGGCCCGTAGTATCGCGCTGGACCCTGAGCTGATCATGTATGACGAGCCTTTCGCCGGGCAGGATCCCATTGCCATGGGGGTTCTGGTCAAGTTGATCCGCGATCTGAACAGCTCCATGGGCCTGACCAGCGTGCTGGTGTCCCATGACGTGCCGGAATCCCTGAGTATCTGCCACTACGCGTGCATCATTGCGGATGGCAAGGTCATTGGTGAGGGAACTCCGGATGAACTCAGGGCGTACCCCTCCGAGCGGGTTCAACAGTTCCTCAAAGGTCAGCCCGACGGCCCGGTGCCGTTCCATTACCCGAACAGCGATGCAGCGTCTGATTTCGGTATCTGCGGGGGTGGCGCATGATGGATCGCATAGCTGCCCTGGGGCGAACGGGTCTTGATGTTATTGCGTCACTGGGGCGGGCCTGTCAGTTTCTGGCGGGCGTTGTCGGGGGCGTACCGAAGCCCTCTGTAGGTTTTCCGCTCCTGGTAAAGCAGTTATATGCAGTCGGTGTGCTGTCGCTGGCCATTGTGGTGGTGTCGGGTTTGTTCATCGGCATGGTGCTGGGTCTTCAGGGGTACACTATTCTCAGCGATTTTGGTTCGGAGGCGGCCATAGGCCAGATGATCGCATTGACTCTGGTGCGTGAACTGGCGCCAGTGGTGGCGGCACTGCTGTTTGCTGGCCGTGCTGGTTCTGCGTTAACCGCCGAAATCGGTCTGATGAAAGCGACTGAGCAACTCTCCAGCATGGAAATGATGGGGGTCGACCCGTTGCGCCGGGTGATCGCCCCAAGGTTGTGGGCGGGTTTTATTTCACTGCCCATTCTGGCCATGATATTCGCGGTGGTTGGCGTCTGGGGTGGCATGTTGGTGGGTGTTGAATGGTTAGGTGTATACGAAGGCTCATATTGGGGCAATATGCAGGCCTCAGTGGACTTTGTGGATGACGTTCTCAACGGGCTGATCAAGAGTGTGGTGTTCGGTTTTGTCTGTGCCTGGATTGCGGTGTATCAGGGTTATGACTGTGTGCCCACCTCAGCAGGGATCAGTTCGGCCACGACCAAAACTGTGGTGTATTCATCTTTGGCGGTTCTCGGCCTGGATTTCGTGCTGACCGCTGTCATGTTTGGAAATTTCTAACAGGTATTCCGGGAGCCTCTCATGGCACAACGAACAACAGAAATCATCGTCGGTCTGTTTATTATCGCCGGGCTGGCTGCCTTGCTGTTCCTGGCGTTGCAGGTCAGTGGCCTGTCCCCCAAGGCCGCTGGCGCTACCTACAGGCTCCACGCAAACTTCAACGATATTGGCGGGCTGGCGCCCCGGGGCCGGATATCCATGGCGGGTGTGACGGTAGGCACCATTGAGTCGATCACTCTGGACCGGGAAACCTTTCAGGCCAGGGTGACCATGTCTATCCACAAAGACGTGGATAACATCCCGGCGGACAGTGCAGCAGTAATACGTACATCCGGAATTCTGGGAGAGCAGTACATTGATATCTCCATTGGTGGGGATCTTGAGTCCTTGAAAGAAGGCGATACCTTCTATTCCACCCAATCTGCCATGAATCTGGAACGGATGATCAGCAATTTTGCCTCGGGCCGGTGAGGCAGCGGGAATAAACGCACAGGAGACTGCAATGCTTGTTTTGAAACAACGCCTTATACTGATACTCGCCCTGTTTGCAGTAGGGTTCGGCCAGGCCTGGGCAGGGCCGGAAGAAGAGCTCAGGCAGTATGTGGATGACAATACCCAGAAGTTGGTAAAAAAGCTTCAGGCGGAGAAGGGCCTCTACGCATCCGACCCGGAAGCCTTTTACGCGGGCATGGATGAAACCCTTGACCAGTTCGTGGACTTCCGTCGCATTGCGGCTCGGGTAATGGGCCGCTACGCCCGGCAGTCGACGCCAGAGCAGCGCGATGACTTTGTCGAGAAGTTCAAGCGCAGCCTGTTCGACAGTTATGCCCAAGCGCTGGTGTCGGCCGATGATTTCACTATCCAGGTGAAAGAGGCGTCCATCATGGCCCAGAACAACGATCGCGCAACCGTGCAGATGGAAGTCGTCACCTCTTCCGGTAATCGCTATCCCGTCACCTATTCCATGTACCGCAATGCCGAAGGTCGGTGGATGATGGAAAACGTCATCGTTGAGGGTATCAATATCGGCCTGGCTTTCCGCGACCGCTTTGCCCAGGAAATGGAGGCTAATCGGGGCCAGATTCAGCTGGTCATCGATGGTTGGAGCGACGCGGTGGAATCGCTGAACCTGGACGAGGAAATTGACCAGTCATGACCAGTGACGCGCCTGCGGTCATTTTGGATGGCACTACTTTGCGGGTAACCGGATCGGTTGATGCCGATTCGGTGATTCCGTTGCGCAAACAGGGTGAACAGCTAATCAAGGGTGCCCAGAGCTCGCTTACGGTCGACCTTGCCGGGCTGGGCACCGCCCACAGCGTGGTTCTCTCTATGCTCCTTTGCTGGCATCGGCTGGCACTCAGTCGGCAAGTATCCCTTACCTTTGAAGGCGCCAGCGACCGTCTATTGTCGCTGGCTGCACTCAGCAATCTTAAAGATCAGATTCCCGGATTTGCCTCACACAGCTGACCGGCGCCCGGGAATTGGTTACAATTCCGCCCCTGATTTCAATACAGCCGAGGAATCCCTATGGACGCCGCCCAGGTTACCGATCTAGTAAAACAAGCACTGCCCGATTGCGAGGTGCAGGTGCAGGTTGATGGCAACCATTACCTCGTGGTCGCGGTGGGTGAAGTATTCGAAGGCCTGCCAACCATCAAACGGCAGCAAATGATTAACAAGGTACTGTTCCAGCACATCATGGACGGCACCATTCACGCCCTTCACCCGAAGGCCTACACCCCGAGCGAGTGGGCCGAGCGGCAGGCCAACGCCTGAACCGAACAGGACAGATATTGTGGATAAACTTCTGATCAGGGGGCGCAAGCCTCTGGATGGCGAGATTCGCATCTCCGGTGCCAAGAACGCGGCGCTGCCGATTCTGGCAGCTACCCTGCTGGCGGATGAGCCGGTGACCGTTGGCAACCTGCCGCACCTGAACGACATCACAACGATGATCGAACTGCTTGGCCGGATGGGTGTCGAGCTGCTGATTGACGAAAAGATGAGTGTTGAGGTTCACGCCAACACCATCAAGCATTTTCATGCGCCCTATGAGCTGGTGAAAACCATGCGCGCCTCCATTCTGGTACTGGGCCCGCTGGTGGCGCATTTTGGTGAGGCAGAAGTTTCCCTGCCTGGCGGTTGTGCCATTGGTACCCGCCCGGTAAACCTGCACATCCACGGCCTGGAACTGATGGGCGCGGATATCAAGGTTGAGAATGGTTACATCAAGGCCAAAACCAATGGTCGCCTGAAAGGTGCCCATATCTTCATGGACACGGTAACGGTAACCGGCACCGAAAACCTGCTGATGGCCGCGACCCTGGCTGAGGGTAAAACCATCCTCGAAAACGCTGCCCGGGAACCGGAAGTGGTTGACCTGGCCGAGTGCCTGATTGCCATGGGCGCTGACATCAAGGGCCATGGCACCGCCACTATTGAGATCAATGGCGTAGAGCGCCTGCACGGTTGCCACTACAACGTGCTGCCGGATCGCATTGAAACCGGTACCTATCTGGTGGCTGCGGCCGCCACGGGTGGTCGGGTGAAGGTTAAAGATACTCGCGAAGACTTGCTTGAGGCGGTATTACTGAAGCTGGAAGAAGCAGGCGCCCACATCACCACCGGGCCGGACTGGATTGAGCTGGATATGAAGGGTAAGCGCCCGAAGGCGGTTAACCTGCGAACGGCGCCATACCCCGCATTTCCGACGGATATGCAGGCCCAGTTTGCGGCGATGAACGCCGTCGCCGAGGGCACGGGGACCATCGTAGAGACGGTCTTTGAAAACCGCTTTATGCACCTGCAGGAGCTGATTCGCATGGGCGCGGATATCAGTCTGGAAGGTAACGCCGCCATCATTAAAGGGGTGGAGCATCTGACGGGCGCGCCGGTTATGGCCACGGATCTGCGAGCCTCGGCCAGTCTGGTTATCGCAGGCCTGGTGGCTGATGGCGACACCATCGTAGACCGCATTTACCACATAGACCGTGGCTATGAATGTATTGAGGAAAAACTGCAGCTGCTGGGCGCAAGTATTCGCCGTTTGCCGGCATAATGAACCAACGGGACCCGAAAAGACCCATGACAGATTCCATCACCATCGCCTTGTCGAAGGGACGAATTCTCGAAGAGACCTTGCCGCTGCTGGCGGAGGCCGGTATTGAGCTGGTCGACGACGTGAAGAAGTCCCGCAAGCTGGTGTTCCCGACCACAGACCCGAACGTGCGGATTCTGATTATCCGTGCCACCGATGTGCCCACTTATGTTCAGTATGGCGGGGCCGATCTTGGAGTCACGGGCAAGGATGTGCTGATGGAGCATGGCGGGGAAGGCCTGTATGAGCCGCTGGATCTGAATATTTCCTGCTGCAAGCTGATGACCGCGGGCAAGAAGGGTGAGCAGCCGCCGGCCGGGCGAATCCGGGTGGCCACCAAGTTCGTAAATCTCGCGAGGCGTTATTATGCGGCTCAGGGGCGGCAGGCGGATATCATCAAGCTCTATGGGGCGATGGAGCTGGCGCCGATTCTGGATCTGGCGGATGAGATTGTCGATATTGTGGATACGGGCAATACTCTGAAGGCCAATGGCTTGGAGCCCCGGGAGCTGATTGATCATATCAGTTCGCGGTTGGTGGTTAATCGGGCTTCTATGAAGATGAAGCATGGGCAGATTAATCCCATCATAGAGAAGATGGCGGTTGCGGTGGATCGCCGTCGTGGTTCGGGTTCGGAGTAAGGCTTCCTTCTTTTTGGGTGCATGTCAGCCATCGGGTAGGCCTTTCCAAAAACCGCTACGAGCACATCCATGTGCGCTTCTCTCAGGCCATCCTTGGCCTTCGAAATTTTTGGAAAGGCCTACCCGATGGCTTTCGCGTACTTTTGAGTTTGGAAGCCCCTGAGCTTTGTTGAATATTTCCCGATTCGCTGGCGGGTAATCCAGCGGTTGTAAGTTTTCAATCCAACGCGGGATTAACGAGATGAACGACAGAATCACCAGACTGACGACAACCCAAGGCGACTTTGACGGTGCGCTGGCCAAGCTGTTGGCGTGGGATGACAGTGTTGACCATCAGGTGAATGAGTCGGTTCGGCATATTCTGCGTGAGGTGAAGACCCGTGGCGATGCGGCGGTTCTGGAGTTTACCGAGAAGTTTGACAGGTTGAAGGTCAGTTCCATGGCGGAGTTGGAGATGGACAAGAGCCGTCTTCAGGAAGCGTTGGAGCGGATTCCTCAGGATCAGCGAGTGGCTCTGGAGAAGGCCGCTGAGCGTGTTCGGGATTACCATGAGCGGCAGGATCAGAAGTCCTGGCAGTATCAGGACGAGGACGGGACGATTCTGGGGCAGAAGGTGACGCCGCTGGACCGGGCGGGACTTTATGTGCCTGGTGGTAAGGCGGCGTATCCGTCTTCGGTGCTGATGAACGCGATTCCGGCGAAGGTGGCGGGTGTTGGTGAGTTGATCATGGTGGTTCCGACGCCGGATGGTGTGGTGAACGACATGGTTCTCGCGGCGGCCGCGATTGCCGGAGTTGATCGGGTGTTTACGCTCGGGGGCGCGCAGGCTGTGGCGGCGTTGGCCTATGGTACTGAGACTGTGCCGGCAGTGGACAAGATTGTCGGCCCTGGCAATATTTTTGTGGCTACGGCCAAGCGGGAAGTGTTCGGGGTTGTGGGTATCGATATGATTGCCGGCCCGTCCGAGATTCTGGTGATTTGCGATGGCAAGACCAATCCAGACTGGATCGCCATGGATATGTTTTCCCAGGCCGAGCACGACGAGCAGGCCCAGAGTATTCTGATCAGCCCGGATGCGGCTTTTCTGGATGCGGTGGAAGCCAGCATCAACAAGCTGCTGCCGACCATGGAACGGGAGGAGATTATTCGCACGTCCATGATTGGCCGTGGTGCGCTGATTCACGTGGCGGATTTGAAAGAAGCGGCGGAAGTCTCCAACCGGATTGCTCCGGAACACCTGGAGCTGTCGGTGGAAGACCCGCAGGCGATGCTGGATGATATTCGTCACGCCGGAGCCATTTTCATGGGCCGTTACACCGCCGAAGCCTTGGGTGACTACTGTGCCGGCCCGAACCACGTACTGCCTACCAGCGGTACGGCAAGGTTCAGCTCGCCGCTGGGGGTTTACGATTTCCAGAAACGCTCCTCCTTGATCGGCTTCAGCCCCAAAGGTGCCGACCGGATGGGGCGTGTAGCGTCTGTGCTGGCGCGCGGTGAAGGGCTGACCGCTCACGCCCGTTCAGCGGAGTACCGTATCAATGAGTAAGTTCTGGAGCGCGCTGGTCAGCGAATTGCAGCCGTATGTGCCGGGTGAACAGCCGAAAATGGCCAACCTGGTCAAACTGAACACCAACGAAAATCCCTTCGGGCCATCCCCGAAGGTGATTGCAGCCATTCAGTCCGAACTGAACGACAACCTCCGCTTGTACCCGGACCCGGAAGGGCAGGCGCTGAAAGAAGCGATTGCTGCCTATCACACGGATTACGGTATTTCCTCCAGGCAGGTGTTCGTAGGTAACGGTTCAGACGAGGTTCTGGCCCACATTTTCCAGGGCTTGCTCAAACACGACAAACCGATTCTGTTCCCGGATATCACCTACAGCTTCTACCCGGTGTACTGCGGTCTGTATCAGATCGAAAGCGATGTCATCCCGCTGACCGAAAGCTTCGAAATCAACCCGGAAGACTACAAGCGCCCCAACGGCGGCATCATCTTCCCGAATCCGAATGCGCCTACCGGTCGGTATCTTGGGCTGGAGCATGTGGAAGACATCCTGAAGGCGAATCCGGACGGCGTGGTGGTGGTTGACGAAGCCTATGTAGACTTCGGTGGTGAGACGGCTATTTCATTGGTCAATCAATACCCGAACCTTCTGGTTAGCCAGACTCTGTCCAAGGCTCGTTCGTTGGCCGGCCTTCGGGTAGGTTTTGCAGTGGGTAATGAGGAACTGATTGAGGCTTTGAATAGAGTTAAAGACAGCTTCAATTCTTACCCGCTCGATCGTCTGGCGTTGGCCGGTGCGATCGCGGCGTTTGAAGATCGCGAGTGGTTTGAGAAATGCTGTGGCGGCGTGATTGACGAGCGTGATCGGGTTACGGCTGCGCTGGAGAATCTTGGCTTTGAAGTGCTGCCATCAAAGGCAAACTTCGTCTTCGTCCGTCACCCAAGCCATGAAGGCGCTGATATTGCTGCCAAGCTGAGAGAGCAGGGCATTATCGTTCGTCACTTCAACAAGCTGCGGATTAGCGACTTTCTACGAATTACCATTGGTACCAGTGACCAAAACAGTTCTTTGATCAAAGGTCTGGCTTTTCTCTGAGCCGGCGCAACACTCGAACGAGGAATCGGCGCGCATAAAGTTCGGCTGCACCTTGCTTCCCCATGAACTGAATGCGCCGATCCGATCTCAGAAGCACCGCACGATGGGGAGGTAAGCACAAGCATGGCAAACCGAAACGAAATCCTCGCCAAAATCAACGAGTGGCTCCAGCCGGAAAATTTCCAAGACTATGCCCCGAACGGCCTGCAAGTAGAGGGTAGTGAGCACGTAAGCGTTATCGTGTCCGGGGTAACCGCATCGCAGGCGTTGATCGACGAAGCGGTGAAACATAACGCCGATATGATTCTGGTCCACCACGGCTACTTCTGGAAAGGCGAAGACCAGGCCATCCGCGGCATGAAGAAGAACCGCATCAAGCAGCTGCTGGATAACGACATCAACCTGGTGGCCTACCACCTGCCGCTCGATGACCATCCCGAATATGGCAACAACCGCCAACTCGCCAATGTTCTGAATATCCAGAACGCCACGCCGATCGGCGGACTGGTTTGGCAGGGCGAGCTTTCTGAACCAATGACTCCGGAAACGTTCGGTCTCCACATCGCCAGAGCCCTTCATCGGCAGCCCCTTCATGTTGGTAGTGGCCCCGAAAAAATCAAAACCGTAGCCTGGTGCACCGGTGCTGCCCAGGGGTTTATTAATGCAGCGCTGAATGCAGGGGTTGATGCTTACATCAGCGGGGAAATTTCAGAGCCGACCACTCACGCTGCCAGAGAGTGCGGAATCCATTACTTTGCAGCGGGCCACCACGCTACAGAGCGCTATGGTGTCCAAGCGCTGGGAGAGGCGTTGGCCAGAGAGTGTGGTGTGAGCCACCGGTTCGTCGATTGTGATAACCCGGTATAGAGTATTGGTTTGTCCTCGTCGGAAATCCTGACACGAGTTCCAAGGCTATCTTATTTCGTGGGAGGTCTCGGTAAAGTCGGATTGGTCAGTCAGGGGGTAGGGCTTCCAAAAATGTGCGGAGCCATGGATGGCGGAGCAGAAGCGCCACAAGGATGTGCCGAAGGAGCGGTTTTTGGAAGCCCTACCCCCTGACTGGTCATGCACAGAGTCAGAAGGCTATTCAAGGTAGGGCTCCAAGCCAAAACGCCCGGCTGGCGCTGGAATTAGGGATTTAAGCGGACCGCTTGGTGCCATCCGCATTCAGGCCATAGTCCTCGGCCAGTGTGCCTTTGTCCTCAGGATCAGCCTTCGGCGCATAATCCCGTGGTGGCTCTGAGTTTTCATCACTGCCGTGCTCCAGCCGTCCGGAGCCGTCCTGCCCAAGCTCTTCCAGCCAGTCCTCATCATTGCAAAGCCGGTTCGCGCCGCGGGCCATGTGTTGGTTCACGTCACGATAGGCATCGTTAAACCGGCGCAGCAAATGGGCCGATTCCATGAAGTGTTCATTTACCTGTGCCTGATAGCGAGTAAACTCACTGCGCAATTCTTCAATTTGCTGCTCTGCCCGGCGTTGCCGGAGAGTGGCTCCCTGGCCTGAGCGGCCCACCAGAATCCCGATGACAATGCCAACCACCAACGCGGCTACTGCCGCCAGAATCAGGTTTGTCATATAAAAACGTCCTTTCGTTGCATGCGAGTGAGCTTATCCTCATCAGAAGAGTATAACCCCCCTGACTGATTGAGCCCATGGCCAAGCACTGAGCGAATCGTCGTATTGCCCTAGTGTCCCGTCTGGCTATGGAATTAGCCAGACGGGACACTAGCACCCGCCCGGCGTGGCGAAAAAGTGCGAAATAAGCGACAATACCGCGCCGAAAATCCAACACCATTACAATCCCGGGAAACCCTGATGACAGCAGCCATGTCTTCTGAAACCGTCGCGAACCTGAGCCCTTGGGAGCGTTACCAAAAGGATCTTGAGCGCCCGGACTTTCACAAAGACCCGGCCCAGGAAGATGCCGTCCGTCGCCTTCAGGCACTGTACGACAAACTGGTCGATGCCGAAAGTGAGCGTAACAGAGGGCTGGCAAAACTGCGCCGCAAACTGAAAAAGGGCAAGGAAGAACCCGTCAAAGGCCTCTACTTCTGGGGTGGTGTTGGCCGCGGAAAGACCTACCTGATGGATACCTTTTACGAAGCGTTGCCGTTTGATCGCAAGATGAGAGTGCATTTCCATCGCTTCATGCAGCGGGTTCACAATGAGTTAAAGCAGCTCAAGGGCGAGAAAAACCCGCTGGACATGGTGGCCAGGAAATTTGCTGATGAGACCCGCGTTATCTGTTTTGATGAGTTCTTCGTCTCAGATATCGGGGACGCCATGATCCTTGCCACCCTGATGGATGGGTTGTTTGGTCGTGGTGTTACGCTGGTATGCACATCGAACATCGTACCAGACGGTCTCTATAAAGATGGCTTGCAGCGGGCTCGCTTCCTGCCAGCGATCGAGTTGGTCAAGAAGCACACGGATGTGGTGAACGTTGACGGCGGTGTGGACTACCGGTTGAGAACCCTTGAGCAGGCGGAACTTTACCACTGCCCGCTGGACGATCAGGCCGATGTCAGCCTGCGCACCAGTTTTGATGCCCTTGCCGTCGAGGCAGGTAAGCACAGCAAAACCATGGAAATCAACGGCCGTAAAATACCGGCAGAAGCCCACGCAGATGACGTGGTGTGGTTCGATTTCAAATCTGTCTGTGATGGCCCCCGCAGCCAAAACGATTACATCGAAATGGCGCGCCAGTTCCATGCCATCATCATAAGCAACGTGCCGCAGTTGGGCAAAAACAACGACGACCAGGCACGCCGCTTTATCAACATGATCGATGAATTCTACGACCGCAACGTAAAAGTCATCATCTCTGCCGCCGCCCCCATCACCGAACTCTACACCGGCGGTCGTCTGAGCTTCGAATTCGAGCGCACCGAATCCCGCCTGCTGGAAATGCAGTCCCGGGAATACCTGGAAGCGCCCCATAAGCCATAGGGTCTGTCCCCGAACGGGGACTGACCCACCTTAGAACCCAACTCCATTCAAGAGGGTCAGTCCCCATCCGGGGACAGACCCCCAACCACGAGAGGTCACAACATGAGCCAAGACAACGTAGTCATCGTAAGCGGCGTACGCACTCCTATGGGCGGATTTATGGGCAGTCTCGCCCCGGTTTCAGCCCCTGAGCTGGGTGCCATTGCCATCGCCGAAGCGGTCAAGCGCGCTGGCCTGCAGCCTGCCGATATCCAGGAAGTCATCATGGGCAATGTGCTTCCTGCCGGCCTCAAGCAAGGCCCGGCCCGCCAAGCCATGCGTAAGGCCGGCCTGCCCGACAGCACCGGCGCCACCACCATCAACAAGCTGTGTGGCTCCGGCATGAAAGCGGCCATGCTGGCCCATGACCTGATCAAGGCAGGCACCAACGACATCATGGTCGCCGGTGGTATGGAAAGCATGTCCAATGCGCCGTACGTGCTGCTTGGCGCCCGCCAGGGCTATCGTATGGGCCCCGGACAGGCTCCGCAGGATCATATGTTCCTGGACGGTCTGGAAGATGCGGAAACCGGTCGCCTGATGGGTTCCTTTGCCCAGGAAATGGCAGACAAGAAAGGCTACAGTCGGGAAGACATGGATGAGTACGCCATCCAGTCTCTGACTCGCGCCAAGAAGGCCATCGAAGAAGGACTGCTGAAAGACGAAATCATTCCAGTGACCGTGAAAACCCGTAAAGGCGAGGTGGTTGTGGAAGATGACGAGCAGCCCCATGCTGCGAACATCGAGAAAATCCCGACCCTGCGCCCGGCCTTTGCCAAAGACGGCACGGTAACAGCCGCCAACGCCTCCTCTATTTCTGACGGCTCCTCCGCTCTGGTTCTGATGCGTGAGTCCGAAGCCCAGAAGCGAGGCTTGAAGCCGATGGCCCGAATCGTGGCCCACAGTACCCAGTCACAGCACCCGAGCGAGTTCACCTGCGCTCCGGTGGGCGCCATCGAAACCCTGTTCGCGAAAACCGGCTGGACCAAAGACGACGTTGACCTGTTCGAAATCAATGAAGCCTTCGCCATGGTTGCCATGATGCCGATCAAAGAACTTGGCCTGGACCCGGCCAAGGTGAACGTGCACGGCGGCGCCTGCGCCCAGGGCCATCCGGTCGGTTCCACCGGCTCTCGCCTGCTGGTCACGCTGATGCACTCCCTGAAGCACTATGGCAAGAAAAAAGGCATTGCCGCACTGTGTATTGGCGGGGGTGAAGCCACTGCCATGGCCATCGAAGTTCTGTAATACAGTCAAAGTGGTTGCACTCCCGAATCTTGTCTATAGTGAGGGAGTGCGAAAACACGGCTAAACGGAGAGTGACAGCAAAATCATACTTTTGACTGATCAAAGCCCTCAAAGGCCTTAGCTATAGTGCAAGCATCAGGGCACTGTATGCACAGCCGCCAAGACACCAAAATCAGAACAACCGAGCAGCGACTCAGAACAACAACGGAGTAGCCTTCCAATGACAAGAAAAACTCAACCGTGGCAGCGTTGGACCAAGTTACCGCTTGCCGTCGCCATAGCCGCCGGCGTGTCCGCCCCGGCCTCTGCTATTTCCTTTTATGTGGGAGATGTTGAAGCGCAGTTCAATACCACGTTGTCAGCTGGTGTGGGTTGGAGAACTCAGAATCAGGACAAGCGCCTGATTGGCCAGGGCAACCTGGGCCCCGAGTATACGCCGGGTCAGCCGCTTGCCAATATCGGCGCCTCTACCAACAACTATGACGACGGTAACCTGAACTTTGACAAGGGTGACACCTACTCAAAGATTGTTAAGGGTAACAGTGAGCTGTTCCTCGATTACGCTGTAGACAGTAATGTGCTGACTCGCGTGGGTGGTCTGGTACGTGGCCGTTACTGGTATGACTTCGAACTGAAAGATGAAGGCCGGGCGACCGACGACGTAGGGCAGCAGCGAGAGCTGAATGAACGAGCCAAGGCCAATGCCTCCGGTGGTGAAATTCTTGACGCTTACATTTTTACTGACTGGTATTTCGGCAATATGCCTGTCAGTGCCCGTTATGGTAAGCAGGTAGTTAGCTGGGGTGAAAGTACGTTTATCCAGGGTGGTATCAATACCATTAACCCGATTGACGTTCCTGCCTTCCGCGCCCCGGGCGCCGAGCTGAAAGATGCTCTGTTGCCGGTGGAAATGTTCTATGTGTCGGCTGGCCTGACGGATAGCGTTACGGTTGAGGCGTTCGTTCAGGCAGATTGGGAGCCAGTGCGTCCTGACGATTGTGGTACTTTTTTCTCCACCAACGACTTTGCCGCTGACGGTTGCGGCCCGGTATTGTTGGCTGGCCAGTTGTCTGACTCCCAGGCTTTGGCGCAGGGCTTTGTTGCACCGCGGCTAGCTGATAAAGAAGCAGACTCTAAAGACCAGTTTGGTGTGGCATTGCGTTGGTACGTGCCGGCTCTGAATGATTCGGAATTCGGCTTTTATTACATCAAGTACAATAGCCGTCTTCCATACGTGAGTGGTCTGGTCAACAACCCTGCGTCTCCGAACGGCACTCAACAGAATGACCCGAACTTTCCGACTTCGACATTCCCCAGCTACTTCATTGAATACCCGGAGAATATCAATCTTTACGGTATCAGTGTGAACACAACCACTCCGGGTGGTTGGTCGTTGGGTGCGGAGTACAGTTTCCGTGATAATGTGCCATTGCAATGGAACGCATTCGAGTTGCTTCTTGGCGGCACGCAGGCCAGAACTGCGGCAGATGGAAACCAGACTCCGTTGAGCTTGCTTGAACGGCAGCGCCTGGCTGAATCCGGTGGTGGCAACCTGGCGGGCAAACCCGTTGAAGGTTACGATCGTTTCAAGGTGTCTCAGGCTCAGTTCACTCTGATCAAGTTCTTCGACCAGGTGATGGGTGCCAGTCGGCTGTCTCTGATCACCGAGTTCGGTGCGACCTACGTGCATGATCTGCCGGATTACTCCGAGGCGCGCTACGGCCGTTCCGGTACCTTCGGTGTCGGCCAGATTCCTCTGGAGTCGTTGGGTGGGGCTGATATCTGCGCTGGTGGTGCGAACATCAACACCAACTACTGCAACAACGAAGGGTTCACCACTTCCTTCTCCTGGGGCTACCGTTCGCGCCTGGTGTGGGATTATCCCAACGTTTTTGCGGGTATCAACCTGTCCCCGCAATTGGCGTGGAGCCACGACGTGAAGGGTTATGCGCCTCAGCCGGGCGGCGCCTTCAACGAGGGTAACAAGGCCATCGGCCTGTCTCTGGAAGCGGTTTACCAGAACAAAATCACCGGTAACATTGGTTACACAAACTTTTTCGGTGGCAAGCCGTATAACGAGTTGACCGACCGCGATTTCGTGAGTGCTAGCGTCTCTTACTCATTCTGAACCGGACCGAATTCGTTTAACGAGGTAATTTAAATGAAACTGAACAAGAAACTACTGGTCACAGGCGTACTGACTGCAAGTCTCTTTGCGGGCCAGGCCTGGGGCGCGGTTTCTGCTGAAGAAGCAGCCAAACTGGGCGACACGCTGACACCGATGGGCGCAGAGCGCGCAGGCAACGGTGGCGACATCCCTGAGTGGACAGGTGGCATGACCACCCCGCCGGCCGGATATAAGGGAGATGGTATTTATGTAAACCCATTCCCGAATGAGCAGCCGAAGTTTGTTATTGATCAAAGCAACGTTGATCAATACGCAGACAAGCTGTCCCCGGGTCAGGTTGCCATGATCAGGCAGTATCCGACTTATAAAATGCCTGTTTATCCGACTCATCGAACGGCTGTCTATCCCCAGGATATCATGGATGAGACTGTCAGAAACGCTACCCGTTCCGAGCTGATTCAAGGCGGAAATGGTATTGGCAACTACGCTAACGCAACGCCATTTCCGATTCCACAGAACGGCTTGGAAGCCATTTGGAACCACATTACCCGGTACCGTGGTGGCTCGGTTCAGCGTAACGTCGGCCAGGTTACCCCTACCGCTAACGGCGCGTTTTCGGTTGTGAAGTTCCAGGACGAGCTGTCCTGGAACCGTTATCTGTCGGATTACCAGGAAGGTCAGGACGATAACGTCCTGTTCTATTTCAAGCAGGCGATTACTGCTCCGGCACGTCTTGCAGGTAACGTGCTGCTGGTTCATGAAACTCTGGACCAGGTGAAAGAGCCTCGCCGGGCTTGGATCTACAACGCCGGTCAGCGCCGTGTTCGCCGTGCTCCACAGGTTGCCTACGATGGACCGGGTACCGCTGCCGATGGTATGCGTACCTCTGACAACTTCGACATGTTCAACGGCGCGCCAGATCGCTACAACTGGGAACTGGTCGGCAAGAAAGAGATGTATATCCCCTACAACTCTTACAAGCTTGTTGATCGTAGTCTGAGCTATGACGACATCATCAAGGCAGGCCACATCAACCAGGACCTGACTCGTTACGAGTTGCATCGGGTTTGGCATGTTCGCGCCACTCTGAAAGACGGTGAGCGCCATGTATATGCACAGCGTGACTTCTACCTGAACGAAGACTCCTGGCAGGCATCTGTCATTGATCATTACGACGGTCGTGGCGAGTTGTGGCGTGTGGCTGAAGCACATGGCATGCAGTTCTACGATCAGAACGTGCCTTGGTATGCCATTGAAGTGCTGTACGACCTGTTATCTGGTCGTTATCTGGCGCTTGGCTTGACCAACGAGGAGAGCAACCCGTATACCTTCGGCGTTGAGCGCCAGTCACGGGACTACACGCCGGCCGCGCTGCGCCGTGCGGGTACCCGGTAACAGGCGACCTTGGCAGTAACTGAAAACGGCGGGCCTTTGGTCCGCCGTTTTTTTTGTGGCCGTAACCTAACTTTTGGTGTTAAAAATTCGCCACTGACAAACTTTTTACACGTCAAAATTTTGCAGCTCACCCCACCTTTGGTTTAACCTTCTTCCAGGCAATTCATACTAAAGGCGTACCCGATGCAGGACGCCAAGCCATAATCCGTGAAAAGAAGATTCTTTTTACGCCGGTCTGTTGATAGCAGGAAGCCGGTTTTAAATGGGGCAGTGCGTGAAATCCTATAATGATGGCTGTGCAGCCAACGATGAATTTCAGTCCGCCAACAATGGCCTCGTGCATGGAGAGCTTGTACGAGACCTTCTGGAGCAAAGGCTTCAGATGCCGGCAATTCCTGTCTCCAGGCTAACCCGCCCCGAGCTGGACCAGCAGATCCTGGCCGCTATGTCGCCAGGGCATCTGTTGTTTCTGGAGGCGCCCAGTGGTTATGGCAAAACCCACTCCCTGGTCAGCGCACTCAGTTCTGCGCAGGATGCCAGTGTTCGCTGGGTTACACTTAACGGAGGTGACAACGCCCCTTCTCGTTTTCTTTCACTGTTGGCCACGGCCCTTGGTCTGTCTGACGTCTCAGCCCCAAATGGCGGTACTTTCCAGGATCATCTTTCTGTTCTTCTGGTCACCAAAGCCCGACAGAAGGAGTCCAATCGGGATGTACTGGTTCTGGATAATCTTCATCATCTGACGAACCCGGCCGTGGTGGGATTACTCCATCAACTGGCCACAGACATGCCTAACAACCTGGCGGTGGTGATGGCATCACGTTTACCTCTGCCGTTTGAAAGCCACACGCTGGATTTGCAGGGTGTCTATCAGCACTTATCTGTGGATCGTCTCGAGTTCTCCCGGTCTGAAACGTTCGAGTTTTTTCAACAAGCACGTGATGAACGACTGATTACCAGTGTGGCCATCGACCACCTGTACAACCTGACGGAAGGCTGGCCAACCCCACTGGCCTTGTATCTTCGTGAGCTCGCTCGTGGTGATGAAAGGAAGCCAGTTCACGAAACCGAGTCCGTGGAACGGTTTATCAAGAGCACTGTGCTTGCGCCGCTGGCGCAGTCACAGGTTCGCAGTTTGCGAGTGATGGCGGAACTCGAAAGCTGTTCAGATGAGCTGTTCCTCACGCTGGAGGGCACTACCGCAGAGCCGGATATGCCGCCATCGTCTGCGGCAGAGCGCGGATTGCCATTAAAGCAGGTGTCGGGGAGGGGGCGTTGGTATCGATTGAACCCATTACTCCAAGCCTGGTTACAGGCACCCGTGATGGGTGGTTATGCCACACGCATGTTGATGGCAAGCCGTTGGTTTGGGCAACGGGAGCAGTTACCGGAGGCGCTCAAGTACGCGTTGCTGGCGGGTGAGAATGATGAAGTCATACGCATTGCGTCCGAGGGCACCGAGGCACTGCTGTTGGGGCAAGACACGGCGTCGTTGCTGACGCTGCGGCGAAGCCTGCCTGTCCAGCTGCTGGAGCGGAGTGCCCGGCTGCGAATCGTCTACAGCTGGGTTCATGCGATTGGTGGCCAATTCCGCCAGGCGCGAGAGTTGCTCGAATCGTTCAGTGTGTCGGATCTGAAAGAACAGGAAGCCCGAATATACGCCCTTAAAGCGTTCATCCTTCGTGGTGAGGGCTTTGTGGCACCTGCGCTTGAGATGGCTGACAAGGCGCTGGCGACCGGAGGCTTGTCTACCCAGGCGCAACTGGTGACCCAAATTGTCAGGTCCAGTGCCTTGTGCGCTGGTGGGTACTTTCAGGCAGCGCGGGATGCCAATCGAACCGCTGCAAAGCTGGCTCGGGAGGCTGGCGACTCGGGTTCTGAAGCACTGGCAGTCTATGCTCACGCCAGAATTGAGTTGGGCAAAGGTGCTCTGGGCCATGCAGAACAGCTTTTGCGAACCGGGCTGGATACCGCCATGCAAGAGCTCAGTCGGCCCGCCCGGATTGGTGAAACACGGTTACAACTGAATCTGGTTCTGGTGCTCTGGCATAAAGGGCTCCTGAGAGAGGCTGATCGCCTGTTGGTGAGCTGTGCACGGCATGCGGAGCAAACGCGTGATCTGGGCCTGCTGCTGGCTATGGCGTTGCGGGTTCTGATGTGTCGGGCTCAGGGCCGTATGGATGACGCCTTTGTATGGATTGGCCGTGCCGAACGAACCATGCATTCCTGGCAGGTTGATGAGTCTGTTTACCTGCCGGTACTTGAAGCGCTGAAGGCGAGCTGTTGGTTGGCTTGCGGTCAACCTGAGAGCGCCTCCCAGGCGATGACAAAGCTGGCACCTTTCCGTAAGGACGGCTGTGTTCCCGAACTGTTCCCAATGATTCCGGGCTTGCTGGACTGTTTGCAGGTGCGGATTGATCTGGTGAACGGCGACCTGATTCGGGCCCGGGAACACCTCTCTGCTGTATATCACCGTTACGAAGACACCTTACCCTGGGGGCTTCTGCTTCATGCGGGCCTGCTGGATGCGGTGCTCCTGACGGAAGAAAAAGGGCTGCCAGCTGGCAGGCGACAGCTGGAAAGCGTCGTTCGGGAGGCCGCCAGGGAGCACTTCATCAGTCCTTTCGCAGAACTGATGCAGGAGCTACGCCCCCTCATGGAGAAGACCTTCAGGGGGTTGGAGAAATGCCCCTTTACCAGTGCGTTGGGCGAGCTGTTTGGTATCGAGGGCGCGGTGGTGGTTGCCGATGCGCTCGCGGAGCCAATCAGTGACCGGGAGCAGGGTGTTCTGGAACTGATTGCAAGGGGCCTGTCAAACCAGGAGATCGCAGACAAGCTGCACATCTCCCTGCATACCGTGAAAACCCATGCCCGCAGAATCAACGCCAAGCTGGAAGTGAAGTCCAGAACCCAGGCCATTGTGAGGGCCCGGGAGTTGGGGCTGCTTTAGTCAGCCCCCGGCCTTCAGCTCCTCAATCCGGGCATCTTTCTCTGCCCATATCTCGCTTACCCAGCGCTGGAAGTCCACGCGCAGTTCCCGGTTACCCTCGTAATCCATACCCAGAAATCGTTCTGGTACCTCCCGGGTGCGAATGTCGATAATGATCTTGTCTACCCTGCCGCACAGGTAGTCCCAGATGCCCGGCTTGCCGTTGGGGTACACGATGGTCACATCCAGCATCGTGTGAATCATCTCGCCCATGGCACCAAATACAAACGCCGTTCCACCTGCGCGGGGTTTCAGCAGGTTTTTATAGGGTGAATTCTGGCGGGCCTGTTTTTCTGGCGTAAAGCGGGTGCCTTCCATAAAGTTGAAGATGGTTACCGGCGTGTAGCGAAATTTCTCACAGGCAGCCCGGGTGGCTTCAATATCTTTGCCTTTCAGCTCCGGGCGTTTGGCAATCTGCTCTTTGGTATGGCGATGCATGAACGGAAAATCCAGCGCCCACCAGGCAACGCCCAGCAGGGGTACCCAGATTAATTGCTTCTTGAGAAAAAACTTCAGCAACGGGATCTTGCTGTTCAGTACGTACTGGATGGCGGGGATGTCTGTCCAGCTCTGGTGGTTACAGGTCACGAAGTACCAGTGTTTGCGGCTGAGTTCCTGGGCGCCCCGAACGTCCCATTCAACTCTATGGAAAAGTTTTACCAGTGTGTTATTAAAGCCTATCCAATACCAGGCGATGCCATTGACGATCACCGTGCAGACCTTGCGCACGACCATGACAGGTATCACCAGTTTGATGATCGCGAACAGCAGCAGGAACGGAAGGAAAACAACGGTATTCAGCAAAATAAGCAGAACCACCAGAACCCCTTTCAACGGGGCGGGCAGAAAATTGAGCATGGGTTACTGTCTCTATTGGTTCAGTTTTGGGTGTCAACCTTCAAACGGGTTGGCCAGGCTACCTTCCGCGCCGGGCAGCAGGGCGGCGTCTGCATCAGCGGAGGCCAGCCGCTCAAAGGTGTTGAGGGTGCGATCACCCAACAGTTTCCGGAACTCATGATCATAGAACTCAAGGTTGTTGTACCGAATCATGGAACGGATCTCTTTTATATACTCCTCACCCCGTTCGGAATAGCCAAGTAGGCCTTCCGCCATTTCCAGGCCGGAAAGCGGCTTTTCCGCCTGGCGGTTCTGTAACCGGAGGTCTCTTACCAGTTGATAAGTGGGGTGTCGGTTCAGGTTCTGAATATACGAGCGCACGGACTGGTAGGGAGAGGAAAATTTAGCCACCTCATGGCTGGCCCCATCAACACGGCTCAGGGGTACGAGACCACAGCCTTTGCTGAAGCACCACTGACCGAACAGGTTGTTACCCTCAGTGGCAAAGCGGGAAGTGCCCCAGGCGGATTCATTGGCCGCCTGTGCGAGAATCAGCGACGGTGGAATAACATCCAGGCGCTTGCGTAACCGTGCAAATTGTTCATTGCTCCCTGCCGCGGCGTCAACCCTCAGGCGCTGAGCCTGGTCAGTCAGCCACTTCTCTTCCAGGTTCGAGAGTTCGGTTTTGTTGGCAAGCGACTCAAGGTATTCGCGCTCAAGCAAGATGCGAGAGTTGGCAAGAACAATCCGCGGATAAAGGAACGAGAAGAACGCAACTTTGCGTTCGGTGGTGTCGCTGTAACCTGAGAAATCCGGAAGGTCTTCGTTTGCCCAGGCGGGGAGGCGCGGAAGCGACGCAAGAACCACTTCATCATCACCGTTACCTTCACCAGAATAGTCTGGTGGAACGTAAAGAGCACCGGCTACAGCGAACAGAACCAAAGGAACAAGCAGCATCAGCGCCCGGGTAACGGCAGTCATAAAACCTCTCGTCTTTATGGGTATGTCAGGCGATATGGCAGAAATTATAACAGGTTATACGAGGGCGTCCTGAGTATTGGTTCTGTTAGTCCGATTCCGGGATTACCGTGGCTATCAGTAATCCGGTCTGAAACTCGGGGCCGGTGTTATCCCGCAGGGTCAGAAATATCTGATCACCTGTTCCTGCGTAGAATCCCGCGAGTGTGAGTTCGCCGCCGCTAAGGGTGATCTTGCCGTCTTCCGAAGCCGTGACGCCGAGTGCGGACGCCAGGCTGGCTTGTCTCGGTTCAGAGACGTTACTGGATGGGATGTCGTGGTGAATCTTAAAGCCGGCAGCGTTAATGACCGCGCCGCCTTCGTCGTCCAGTTCCAGCAAGCCGTTGTGGATCTGATGCATCCGACTGGTGTTATCGGTCATGGCGACGATAACGCCCTGAAGCCTGTAGCGGGCTGGCACCAGTGAGCCAGTGGGGGGCTGGCCTGCAATCACCAGGCCGTCGCCAAGGTAACTGTCATCCAGATTGAGGGCTATCAGTGAGCCGTCTGGGGTGGTGGCGCCAAGGCCCATATATGGAGGCGTGGTTTCTGGGCCCATTTCGGGCGTACTGCATTCATTGCCGGGATCTTCCTCATAAAGGGTCAGCCTGCCCATGTACCGGTCTGACTGGCTCAGGCAAGATAATCGGTTAGCCAGATTCCAGTCACCGGTTCCAGAACTCGCCTCTGCTCGCACCTGGCCATTACTGGCCCGGACAACCCGAAACTGATCGAGTGTCACCTCAGCTGCCAGCCGGTTGCCATCAGGGGTTTGGGTGTCCCAGTTTCCGTGCCCGGTTTCGAAAGCCAGTGGATCATCCTCATTGCCGAATCGGGGCGCGATATACACCAGGTTATAGCGTTGCTCTGCCAGTGTGGACAGGCTGAAATTGCTGCTACGCTCCAGGTGAAGCTCAATCACAGAAAGGTAGTGGTCTTCCAAAGTGTCCTGGCGTTTGAGTTTGCCTCCGTCGTCCTGCAGCTCAATGGCTTTGCCGGCCGAAAAATAGCTGGTGAGCACTCGGTCTGGGCTGCTGTCCTGTTCTGCCGGCGCGGAGGTAAAAGCGTCCAGATGATAGGGATTTCGGGTCCAGCCCGTGATTCGACTGCTGTCGCGGCCAGTCACACTCTGGTAAAGGGCGCGGCC
Organism: Marinobacter sp. NSM; assembly: GCF_052380025.1. Lineage (NCBI taxonomy): Bacteria > Pseudomonadati > Pseudomonadota > Gammaproteobacteria > Pseudomonadales > Marinobacteraceae > Marinobacter > Marinobacter sp. NSM. The sequence goes on along the minus strand of NZ_JBQTCK010000006.1, from coordinate 208,251 downwards.
TGCCAGCAACCGGGCGGGGTTGATCGCATCACCGTTCTGGGCATCGCTTCGGGGTGGGGTGAGTGTGGCTGCCCCGGGAGCGCTTGAATGGCTGTTGCGTGCCCAAAGATCCGACCCCCGGCTGAAGAAAGTCTGGACGCCGCCGTTGTCCAAACCGTGAATGAGTGTTTGCCGATCGTACGGAATGTCGGTGGCCAAAGAGGTGACATTGATGTTGAACGCTTCAAACGATGTGAGCGTGAGCGCTGGGTACAGATAGGCGCTTCCGGTGGCTGTGAGCGCCTCTTCCTGGGCGGTGCGGACGCCCCATTGGCCGGCCCCGAGCGCATTGGATTCCCGAAAGGTCTGGCCAAGCTCCAGCCCCAGGAAGACCGAATTGTAATCGGCGGAACTGGCGCGCACGGTGTCTGAATTATCCTGGCCGAGCAGGGCATAATCTGCCATGGCAGCCACGTAGGCTTTGAAGTCGGCCCGGGCATCAAGCCGATCGAGGGCGCTGGCAATACTCGCATTGGTGGCGATATCGATCTCGAAGTCATGCACCTGGTCCGCGACCGTGCCCCAAACATACTTATTCAGGCAAAGGCTGCTGTTGACACAATTCATGACCGTTTGAAAATCGACGGCATCGTAATTCCCCAGACCCTCGACAACCAGGTAATGGGAAAACGGGTTTACCTTCACATCCCGGTCCGAGTCGGCGGCGAGGGCTTTGAGCGTTGTGCCGCGATAGGAGGCTTCGATAACAACATCGGGGCCTATGGGGACCCCATCCTCAAACGCAATAATCAGGTAACCGTCATCGTCCGTGGCAGTTGAAAAACGCACCGTGCCAAGGTCTTTCCTGAGGGTATAGTCCGTACGGTAAACCTCGACACGGTCGGGCACCACAATCCGCAGATTCCTGCGCGTGGGTTCACCCTGCGGGGCAACGCTGGCCGGCACTTCCATGGTAACCCGGGCTTCGTTCGGTTTCAGACCGCGGGCGTTGTTGGAGTCGCCGGTACTGCCAGGGCTGAAATCGTCCAGGGCATTGACGGCATTGCCGAACCGGTTGGGGATTTCCTTGACACCATCAATAGCGCTGTCGCCGCTGCAGGCGGTGAGTGTAAGGGTGGCGGCCAGGAGGGTGGGGAGGTTCAATCTCATGCCAGACAATCCGTTGAGTAAGTATCCGGGAAGCCTAGCAACAAAAAGCGGGGGAGAGCGTGAGGAGTAGCACGAATCCGCTACCCCGCGAGTCGGCCGGGTAACGGATTCTGCTTCGGTGAGAGGCGGTTAGAAGAAAATCTTGATGCCGGCCAGCACACCTTCATCCAGGTTGATGTCTGGGGAGCCGGCAAAGTCCAGCTCGGTGTTCAGGTAGCGGTAACCGGCAAACACCTCAGCATTGCGAATCACACGGTAGCTTCCGCGCAGTTCCAGGCTGGTCATGTCGTCGGAATCGCCGAATGACAGAATGGTCGGGGCGTAGTGCAGGCTGCCGGTGAAAGACAGGCCCGGGACATCCGGAACATTGACGGTGGCAAAACCGCCCAGGCCCACGGCACCGCCGTCGACGTCGAAACGGCGCTCATCGTAGAAGACACCCTTCAGGCCAACGCCCGCAGTGGTGGGCAGGTTGCCAATGGAGGTGCGGCCCTGTGCGTGAAAATCGATGTTGCCGATATGGCGACGGCTGTCACGGTAGGTGTAGCCTGCGCCCAGCTGAATATCGTTTTGCGCGCCGAAGAAGTTCACCTGACCCTTCGCGGAGTTGTTGGTGAGACTCACGTCCAGATCAGCGGCAAACACGGGGGCAGCTGCCAGAGAAAGCGCCAGGGCGGAGATGCGGGTTACTTTCATGTTTACACCTTTGTTGCTGTCGTTTTGGTTCGGGCCGGCTGGAACCGCCGGCATCAGCGATAGTTATGACTGAGAGGATGGTAACGACCTGCCAACCGCATCACAACTTAAAAGCCCGTAAGTCATTGGACAAGGTGTTCAGGCGCGTTGATGTGGCCGTGCGGGTTCAGTGCCGTGTTACTTCGTCGATCTGGTCAAGATCATCGGGAGAGACGTTCTGGGCGGGTACCCGGTACTCTTCATTGGCCCAGGCGCCAAGATCAATCAATTTGCATCGCTCAGAACAGAAAGGGCGAAACGGGTTGGTTTCCGTCCATTCAACGGATTTTTTGCAAGTGGGGCATTCAACATTCATATCAGAATCCGGGCTGTAGGTAACATGCCGGTGCTCAGGATTCAGCAGCGGCCTGGCAGTATTGTTCCAGTACTGCCCGCAGCATTTCAAGGTTGACAGGCTTGGCCACAAACGCATCCATACCCGCCGCCCTGCAACGTTCTTCGTCTTCTTCCATGGCGCTGGCGGTTAGCGCAACTACCGGTACCCTGGCCCGGTGATGGTCATCTTCCCAGCGGCGCAACCTTCGAGTGGCCTCAAAGCCATCCATGCGTGGCATCACGCAATCCATGAATATCAGGTCAAACTGATGCCACTGCCAGAGTGCAGACGCGGCCTGGCCGTCGTTGGCGGTCATTACCTCACAGCCGAGCTTTTCCAGCAGCCGCCGGGTGAGGGTGCGGTTCACCGGGTTGTCTTCAACCAGCAGCACCCGCATGCGGCCACACGGGATTTCCCGGCGCTTGATGGTGACATCGGATATGGCCTGAAGTGAGAAACGGGTCAGGAAACGGCGCTCCTGCTTCTCCACATCCAGAAACAGCTGGTTGAGGATGGGGATCAGGTACGATTCCCGCAGCGATTTGCTCAGAAAAGCGTCCGCCCCGGCCTGTCGAAAATGTTCGGCATCACCGCGCTGAGGATTGGACGAGAGAATCAACAGCCGCATTTCTCCCCACTGCGGGTTGCTGCGAATCTGTCGGCATAGCAGGTCGCTGTCCATATCCGGCACAAACCCATCAAGAATGATGGCGTGGTATGGCTCACCGGCATCGAAGGCCTGGCGCAGGCAGGTCAGGGCCTCACCTGCGGCTTTCACCGCTTCAATCTGGACCTCGTAACGAGACAGCATTTCCAGTGTGATCTTGCGTGACAGCTCGTAAGAATCCACCACCAGAATCTTTCGGCCCCTGACCATATGGGAATCAGGTCGAATGCGGGTTGAGGCATCACCAGCCGCCTGCAGGGTCAACTCCACCCAGAAGGTGGAGCCTTGCCCGGGGCGGCTTTCCAGATCCATGGACCCATCCATCAGATCAACCAGTTGTCGGCAAATGGTCAGCCCAAGTCCCGCGCCGGGCAGTTGCCGCTGGAACCGTTGGCCCAGTTGCACATAGGGTTCGTACACCAGCGGAATGTCTTCGGGGTTAATGCCAACGCCGGTATCCTCAACCGCCAGGCGCAAAAGGACATTGCCTTCTTTTCTACCCAGTACCTCGATGCTGATCAGCACATGGCCGGAATCGGTAAATTTGATGGCGTTGGAGAGCAGGTTGAGCAATACCTGCCGTAGTCGCACCGGGTCGCCCATCATGGCCCAGGGCAGGTTTTCGTCAACCCGCATTTCCAGGGCCAGGCCTTTTTCCCTGGCCCTCGAACCCAGCATGTGGATCAAATCGTTGAGGGTTTCCCTGAGATCGAATGGGATCGCCTCCAGTTCCAGTTTGCCGGCTTCCATGCTGGAGATATCCAGCAGGTCATTGATGATGGATGACAGGCTCTGAGAAGCGTTAAGCAGTGTGCTGACGTATTCCCGCTGTTCCTGGTCCAGCGGGGTGTCGGTCAGCAGGTTGGCGTATCCCAATACGGACTGAAGCGGAATGCGCAGCTCGTGGCTGACATTGGCCAGAAACTGGTTTTTCGCGTGGTTGGCCCGAATGGCTTCATCCCGTTCGCCCAGGGTTTTGATGGTGGTCTGGCGCAGTGAGCGGGTGTCTTCCAGAATCTGCAGGCGCATCTTGTTGAGCGCCTGCTCAAGCTCCGACAGCTCATCCGGCCTGCGGGGCGGCTTTCTGCGCAGTTGGAGCGGATCAACCAGGGCGTCCAGGTTCAACTTGGCCGCGTAATCGGCCATGGTTTCCAGGTGGCGGGACAAAGTCACCCGCACGATCAGCAGTAACCCAAGGGTGCCAAACATAACCACAATGGACTGGAACAACAGGTTCATCAAAGCCTGATCCAGAACATTGTCGTAAATCTGCTCAACGGAGGACACCACCGTTAGCTCTCCGACTCGCCGGGGCTGGTCAAACGTGGAGCGATTGAACTCAAGGGGAAAGGTCTGGGAAATCACCCGGTCTTCCGGATACTGGCCAGTGCTGAATTCCTCACCCGTGGTGGTAATGACACGGGCATACTGCACCGAGGGCATGGCCCGCATGTCGTCGAGGCTGTTGGCTACTTCGCTGAAGTTCATTACCCACAAGTTGGTGCCCATGCTGCCGGATATCAGCTCAACGGCCCGCTCCTGGCTCGACTGAAGTTCCGCTTTCTGGCGATCAAACTCGCCAATCATCTGAACGCCGGTCGCCACCAAAGACAGAATCACGCTATAAAGCAGTACCCACCCCAGCAGGCGGAGAGCCAGCGGGCGAACACCTAAACGCTTTAAAAACCGGTTGGAAAGCAAGGCACAAGTTCCCTGTGTCGACTACAAATTCACCAGCAGGAGTTTAACAGACGGATATCACTTCCACACGTATCTTTGAATCATCGTTCACAAAACGAAAACGCACATTCAGGTCATAAAGGTTGGCGCCGTAAATGCGCTCTTCATCTCGCCCGCGGCGAAAGGACGGCCTGGGGTCATAGCTGACAACGTCTTCGATTAACGCTCGCACATCCGGATAGTCATCCGCTGCCAGGCCCGCCAGTTGCTCGTCGGCCTCAGGGCTGAATGCCACGTCGGCACGCTCGGTGGGCGCAGACTCTGCCCAGCCGAGGGAAGCCTCCGGCACTGAATCGGCAAACGGCAAATAGGGTTTGATATCTAATATTGGCGTGCCTTCGATCAGGTCGTGGTCGCTGATGCGCAGAACCAGCTGCCCGTTTTTGCGAATCAACCCCTCGTTCCTGACCACCGACAAACCAAGGCTGTTAGGCCTGAAAGGCGAGCGACTGGCGAAGACGCCGATCTTTTTGTTACCGCCTAGCCGTGGGGGGCGAACCACCGGCCGCCACTCGGCACGAATGGCCTCGTGGAACTGAAACGTAAGCCACAGATGACTGGCGGTTTCCAGGCCCCGAAAGGCGTCTTCCCGGTCAAACGGGCTCTGGATCAGCAGCTCGGCATGGGCATGGCGCGTAAGCCCCGGTTGGCGTGGCACCCCGAACTTGTCTTTGAAGCAGGAGTGGGTAATGGCAATGGGAGTGAGTGTGAGAGCCTGGTCTGCCGGTCGGGATTTGTGGCGTGGTCTGGTCATATCAGTGTCGGTCAATCATGCCTGAAAAGTACATTTCGATTCGGAACACCACCGAGGCCTGATCTTTAAAGCTCTTCTCGCGTGGAAACTCCATGGCCGGGATAAGTTCTGCAAACAGCCAGTTTTCGTACAGCCGGTATCTCCAGGTAATATCTGCAAAGTATGATGTGGTGCGCCACGATGGTTGGCTTTCACCAAGGGCCCCCAGCCTGGGGGTGAGGACGGAACGATGGCTGAGCCGTTTACGCGTGCTGAAGATCTGTGCTGCTTCAAACTTGCGGTCCTGGTGCAACCACTCGAGCTCCGATGACGTGTAGAAATGCCAGCCGTTGCCAAGTGACCGGTCTGCGCCGAACCATGACCGCGCGCCCCATCCCCGGGTATGGTAGTAGTATACCCGCTGCTGTACATTCAGCGCCCAGGCATCATCCAGTTGCCAGCCCTTGCTGGCGGTGGTTCGCCAGAACATTTCCGGTGGCAATCTCAGGCGGCCGCCCACATCGGTGGACAGATTGATGGCGTCGCCCACTCGGGTAAGAAAACGCAGGGCGCCGGTGGTCTCCGTATCGGTACGGTCGGGTTCCGTGAGTTGCCTGTCTCTTTCCCGCTCCCCGAGGGGGATCAGCTCATCGCTCTCGCTCTCGATGACCAGGCGCAGCTTCTGCTGGGTGGTGGGCACATCCAGCCGAAACCTCAGCTCCGGTTTGAATTGCGCCGGATCACTGTATTCCGACTCCGCAGCGAACCCGATTCTCAGATAGCTCTCATTATTCGGCAGTGACTGAGTAGACCCAGACAAGGTGCGGTCAGCCCAGGCACCAAAGCTCTGGACCTTCCTGCCGTGAATGCGCTCCTGTCGGATCACCCAGTTGCTGAAGTTCATCCACAAGGAATCTTCTGGTTCTGCCCAGTATTCATCGGGTTCAAACGTGTAGAACGAATACGGGAGTGATTCCGGTGCCAGTACATCCGGAATGGCGGAATCTCTTACCGTAAACACCGGCTCTGCTGAATGAGCGAGCGATGAGGCCAGCAACGTATAAAATAAAAACGGGGCGGCCCGATGTCTCGGCCGGGGCTCCTTAACGAAACTCAAACAGGAACCGAGTATGCAATTCACAAACCTGGCGCTCCACATCCTGTAAAGGGCAGTTATTGTCAATCACAGCGTCTGCCCGAGAACGCCGCTCCTCCCTGGCCATTTGCGCTGCCATAATGCGCTCAACCTGAGCCTGGCTATTATCATCCCGCGCCATGGTGCGTTCAATCTGAACGTCTTCCGGTACGTCGACAACTACGGTGCGATCCACTAGTTCGTACTGATCGGTTTCCAGCAATAACGGCGAAACCAGCAGAACATAAGGCTGGGTATAGGAGGCCTCTGGTGATTGCAGTTGTCTGACCAGCTCCTTGCGGATGACAGGATGTAACAGGCGTTCAAGCCAGTGTCGCTCTTCCGGGTCCTCAAACACCCGCTGCCGAAGCGCTGCCCTGTCCAGTGCGCCGTCTGCCTGCAGAATCTCGCGGCCAAAATGCTCAGCAATTGCAGCCAGCCCAGCCGTTCCTGGCTCAACCACCTCCCGCGCCACATCATCCGCATCCACCCAGTGCACACCCAAGTCCCCAAAGATACGCACCACCGTAGACTTCCCGGAACCAATCCCGCCAGTTAACCCAACAATCTTCAAGCCAAGCTCCAAACCTGCAATCTACAAAGGGGTCTGACCCGAAACGGACACCAAACCAACCAGTCTACAAAGGGGTCTGACCCCGAACGGGGTCAGACCCCACCCTTCTGCCAGCGCCAATCTCCTAGAATAGCGCCCTAGTCAAACCCCCAAAAACCCAAACCAAACCGCCTGAATTTCATCGCCAAACCACAAACAAAGCAACCCAGCCGCCGCCAGATAAGGCCCAAACGGAATCGGCACCTCACGCCCATGCTTCTTGAACACCATCAGCGCAATACCAACCCCCGCCCCCACCAGGGACGACAGCAAAATCACCGCCGGCAACAATTGCCACCCCAGCCAGGCACCAAGCGCTGCCAACAGCTTGAAATCCCCATGACCCATGCCTTCCTTGCCAGTCACCAGCTTGAATAGCCAGTACACCGACCAAAGCGACAAGTACCCGGCAACGGCACCCCAGAAGGCACTGTTAAAGTCCGTCAGCACGCCGAAATAGTTCAACACCAGGCCGAGCCACATCAGGGGCAGGGTAATGCTGTCTGGCAGCAGCTGCGTGTCGAAATCGATCATCGTCAGCGCCACCAGGGCCCATACCAGCAGCAAGGCCCAAAGTGCGGATTCAGTAGGCCCCAGCACAGCGACGGTTACCACCGAGAAGATGGCCGTGATGGCTTCGATGATCGGGTAGCGCGGCGAAATCGGTGTTTTACAAGAGGAGCATTTACCCCGCAGCACCAGCCAGCTGATCACCGGGATATTTTCCCAGGCCCGAATCTGATGGCCACAGGAGGGGCAGGTAGACGCGGGCTTTGAAAGGGAAAGTGGTGTTTCCTGCTTTCTTTGCTTTTCCGGTACCTCCAGAAACTCTTCACACTGGCAACGCCATTCCTGCTGCATCATTTTTGGCAGGCGCAGGATGACTACGTTCAGGAAGCTGCCGATGCAGAGGGAGAAGAGGGTGACTGTGAGGTATAGGAGCCAGGGGGTGGAGAGGAGTTGGTCTAGGAAGGGCATTCAGGGGCTCATTGTTGAATTTATTTCTTTAATCGCCTCCTCCCAGTTGGAAGGAGGCGATTTCGCAAACAGCTCGAGGCGGAGGCGGGCTTTAAACCACTTGCCCCATCTGGAATATCGGAAGGTACATGCCGATGATCAAACCACCAACAAGCACACCGAGGACAGCCATAATCATCGGTTCCATCAGTGCTGTAAGGTTGTCTACCATGTCATCAACAACAGCCTCGTAGTGCTCTGCCACTTTTTTTAGCATATCGTCCAGATTGCCGGACTCTTCACCAATGGCGGTTAGCTGAACGGCCATAACAGGGAACACGCCCTGCTGGCGCATCGAAGCCTGCAATTGTGTACCACTGGAAACGTCGTTTTTGATGTTCATAACGGCATCCCGATAAACTGCATTGCCGGTAGCACCCGCAACGGAATCCAAGGCATCAACCAGAGGCACACCAGCGGCAAAAGTAGTGGATAGCACCCGGCCAAACTTGGCAACCGCAGACTTATCCAGAATCTCGCCAACGATGGGTAGCTTCAGAACATACTTGTCTACGAAGTCCGAAAATTTCTGAGAACGACGCTTCGATTCCTTGAATAGGAATATCGTGCCTACGATTCCCAGCAGCACGATAAACCACCATTTCTGCATCCATTCGGATATGCCGATAATGAACTGGGTAAAGACCGGCAAATCCGCTCCAAAGCCCTGGAACAGGCTTTCGAATTGCGGAACCACTTTAACCAGAAGGATAGCTGTAACAACAACTGCAACGACGACAACGGCGATAGGATAGGTCATCGCTTTCTTTACTTTCTTCTTCAGAATTTCCGTTTTCTCAAGATAGGTCGCAATTCGATCCAGCATCTGCTCAAGAGCACCGGCTTTTTCGCCAGAGTCCACAAGGTTGCAGTAGAGGTCATCAAAGTATCTAGGGTGTTTGCGCAAAGAAGCGGCAAAACCAGTACCGGAAGAAATATCATTCCGGATGCTCATTACCAGCTCCTGCAACCCTTTGTTCTCAAGACCATCCGCAACAATGTCAAAGCTTTGCACCAAAGGTACGCCGGCTTTCATCATGGTGGCCAGCTGGCGGGTAAGCATCGCAATATCAAATGGCGTGATCTTCTTGCTACCGCCAAACAATGGCTTGGGCTTTTTTTTCACTTTGTCCGGGATGATGCCCTGTTTACGCAATTGAGCCTTAACAAGGGCCAGGTTTGAGCCGGTCAGCTCACCCTTGGCTTTGTTGCCCCTCCGGTCTTTGCCTTCCCAAACGTACGATTCCAGCTTCTGCGCTTTTTCTGCCATGCTTAATCCTTCGTCACGCGGTTAGCTTCCTCAAGGCTGGTCACCCCTTCCATCACCTTGAGAAGGGCTGATTGCCTCAGGTTGCGGAAGCCTTCTGCCTGCGCTTGTTTTGCAATTTTTATGGAACTGGCTTCTTCCATAATCATGCTCGCCAGTTCTTCGGTAATCTTCACCACTTCGTAAATACCGACGCGGCCTTTGTATCCATTAGTGCATTTATCACAGCCCTTGGGGCGGTACAACGTGAAGCCTGTATCAATTTGTTCTTGTGTGAACCCTTCCTTCAAAAGCACGTCTTTCGGCACATCCATAGGCTGTTTGCAGCTGCAAAGCCGCCGGCCGAGGCGCTGGGCAATGATCAAGCTCACCGAGGTGGCAATGTTGAAGGCGGGCACCCCCATGTTCATCATCCGGGTGAGGGTTTCGGCAGCGCTGTTAGTGTGCAGGGTAGACAGAACCAAGTGCCCCGTCTGTGCGGCTTTGATGGCAATGTTAGCGGTTTCCAGATCCCGGATCTCACCCACCATGATTACGTCAGGGTCCTGCCGCAGGAAGGCCCGCAACGCTTCCGCAAATCCCAGGCCTACCTTGGTGTTCACGTTGACCTGGTTGATGCCTTCCAGGTTGATCTCCGCTGGGTCTTCCGCTGTGGAAATATTGATGCCCGGTGTGTTCAGAATGTTCAAGCCGGTATAGAGCGATACTGTTTTACCGGAACCGGTCGGGCCCGTAACGAGAATCATGCCCTGAGGCTGGGCCAGAGCATCCATATATAGCTGCTTCTGGTCTTCCTCGTAGCCCAGCACATCGATGCCCAGTTTGGCTTGACTCGGGTCCAGAATCCGCAGAACAATCTTTTCACCCCACAAGGTGGGCAGGGTGTTCACCCGGAAATCAATGGCCTTGGTTTTGGACAGCTTCATCTTGATCCGGCCGTCCTGAGGAATGCGGCGTTCGGAGATGTCCAGCTGTGCCATAATCTTTACCCGGGCAGAGATCTTCGGGGCGAGCTTGATGGACGGGCGGGAGATTTCCTTCAGGATACCATCGGTTCGGTAGCGCACCCGGTAAATCTTTTCGTATGGCTCAAAGTGAATATCTGAAGCGCCACCACGAATGGCATCGAGCAGCATCTTGTTTACATACTTAACAATAGGTGCGTCATCTACTTCGGTAGCACTGACGGCACCGTCGTCGTCTTGGTCACCACCCTCGGTCTCAACCCCCTCCAGGTCGGCATCGTCCAGATCTCCCATGGTGGTGTCCTGGGACTCGAGGTACTTGTCGATGGCGGCCCGTAGCTTGGCGTCGTCCACCAGAATCGCGTCAGTGCTCAGGCCGGTGTTGAACTTGATCTCATCCAAGGCCTGAATGTTTGTGGGGTCTGATACTGCGATGAATAGCCGATTACCTCTCTTATACAGGGGCAGGGCGTTGTGCTTCCGCACCAACTTTTCGTCAACCACCTTCTCGGGCATCATTTCCGGTAGGAACGAATCTAGGTCCAGCACCGAGACGCCAAACTCCATCGCAGCAGAAAATGCCAATTTGGAGCTATCTGCCAGATTATTCTGCGTAAGGTAGGTGATCAGTGGAATGCGGTTTTGGGAGGCCTGAAGAAAGGCATCTTTGGCGGTATCTTCGTCAAGAAGCCCGTCATCTACAAATCGACGGGCCAGGCCCGTCAGGGTCACGTTTCGGTTGTTGCTCGCCATAAATGCTCTGAGGAAAGTCTTATAAGTGGCTGAATATCGTATTTATGAACACAGAGTTTAGATGCATGGCCGGGGTTTGGAAAGCGGGGTGAGTCTCAGCTTTGATCTTTCTCAAAGACATGTCGTTGAAATGTGCTTGTCGATTTGCGCTTGGGCTGGGTGACAAAAAATGTCACTCCTGGACGTACTGGGACTAGGGTTTTGTGGAAAGGCCCCATGTGATCAGCGTCACAGAGAGCTGCAACGTCCTGAATGTGCGTTTATTTTTAACATTATCTTGCAATTGGCACGCTGGCTGCTTAGTTTATCGCAGGCTCAGCGCGGCTTGTTGGGAGTGCACCCGACGGTCAGAGCTTTGACAAAAGAAACGACAACTCTAGAGGTTGATAACATGCAAAAGATTCAAATGAAGAAAGGTCAGCAGGGTTTCACTCTGATCGAACTGATGATCGTTGTTGCGATCATTGGTATTTTGGCGGCTGTTGCTATTCCGGCCTATCAGGATTACACGGTGCGTGCGAAGGTTACTGAGATCATTAACTTGGCTGCGGCAGCCAGGTCGTCCGCTTCTGAATATTACATTTCGATGGGTGAAATGGCTTCGACTGCTGCAGCTGCGGGCATCAACGATAACGCCGCACAGAGTGATTACGTTACTTCTATCGGTTACGCTCGCAGCGGTTCTGATAACGAAGTTGGAACTATCACGTACACAGTGGATGGCGCTGAATTGGGTGGTGGAGCTACTGGGACCATCATATTCGAAGGTACCGGCTCTGACGATGGTGTTAGTTGGACATGCAACACCGGCAGTCTGCAGGCGAAGTTCCTTCCCGCTAACTGTCGATAACTCCAAAGGCTGGACAGCTCGTGCCCTGTCACAAGTTTGACTAGTTTCTCAAAGGCCCGGTGGTTTCGACCCCAGGCCTTTGTCGTATCTGGCAGTTTGTTTACTGCGTTTATTTCGGAGTTCTGGTCATCCGGCGCCAGTATTCCGCGGCGAATCCTGGAAATTCCTGACTTTCAGGCGAGCGATGTTCTCGTCAGGTCCGCCGATAGTCTGATTTGAAAAACAAGGGAAAGGGGAGATCTAAGCCGCGCGTCGTCGCCTGCAAGGATTCCGGTAATCCTGATAGCTGTCCTCAAAGGCGGTTCCCCGGTGGCACCACCGCTCCGGGTCCAGATTCAGCCGTTCCAGAATCGGCAGCGCCTTCTCATCAATAGCGCCCCGTTTGTCGCTTCGGCTAATGCGTCCAGTGCAATCCACCAGTTCCAGGTAATCCCCAAAGCTGAACAGAATGCCCCGCTGAACGCCGCTCCGAATCACACCTTCAAACCCCAGTAGCGGTTTTAGTGGCACGGAAAACTCATTCAGCGCTTGCTGCTCTGTTTGCCGTGCAATGGCTTCCGCGAAATCAAAGGTGGGATGGATGCGTTCCTTAATGCTGGTGTGTTGGGAGGTTTCTGGCGTCTCCGCCATGGCGGCCCGGATGGGGTTTAGGTCTACATAGGTCATGCAGGAGAGGAGAGCTTCATAGAAGCTGCACCAGCGCGCCAGCACCTCATCCATGCTCCACGGTTCCACTTCATCCGGGCTGAGCTTCACTACCTGGTGGTAGTGGTTCGACATGACTGCATAAGCGGCGACATCTACCGCGAACACAGATGCCAGAAGCCGGATTCGCTCTTCAATCCATCCCCGCCGGTGCTCATAACAACGCCCGGTGTCGCGGTCCTGCCCGCACAGGCGGTTATGGAAATGAATGAAATTCGAGAAACGGCATTGGACCTCGATGCCGCTGGGCTAATAGGTAAGCGGCGACTCGGCGAGTACGAAGAGCTGTATCGCACTGACAGTAGAGAGCTCCCGCCGGAAGAAATCCGCAATATTCGCAGCCAGACCCTCATGAGTCAGGCTGTATTAGCTGCCATTCTTAACGTGGGTGTTTCAACCGTTCAGAAGTGGGAGACGGATGAGAAAAAGCCTGCCGGAGCATCGCTGAAATTGTTGAACCTTGTGAGAAGAAAGGGTACCGAGATTTTGTATATATAACTCCTATCAATCGGAGGCCAGGGGGTGAACTTCCCGGTTACCAGTGAGGCAACGTTAACAACGCCCAGTGTCATAACAAACAAAGCCATGATAATCATGGACAACTGTCTCCCTCCGCTCCGGGTATTATCGCTCCGCCCTGGGGTAGCTGTAGCGCAGAGTCCCATCGGGAAATCGCTGTTCGATCAGTTGGATCCTCTGCCCGGGCTGAAAGCTGGGCCCGCTGATAATTACCCGTGTCTCAGAACCATCAGGAAGCTGGACTCTCGCGGTTGTAAGAGTTGTCGAGGTTCCTGTCCTCAGGCTCTCGCCTTCGCCCTGGTTGATTTCAATAATGGTCCCCTGCACACGCTGAACGACAGGTTCACCCTGGGGGAACAGAAAATGGGCAGTGAAAACGGCAATCAATAGAATGATGCAAAGGAATACAATGCGATTGCGAATGTAGGCTCTGGCGCGGTCGTGTTTCATGGTGTTGTCTGTTTGCTCTTTCCGGTGTCCGGCTCAATAGCCATTAAAGATATCACTAAGATCAGTCGGGCAGTTAGTTGGCGAACCGGAGATCCATCATTCCAACTTGTACGGCGATAACCTGTTACACCAGCTACAATCTCATCTACTCGCGGTTCTCTGAACCGAATGCAGCGCCCTTAGATGCGGATCCTTCATGCTCGAAGACCTGACCGTCCGTATCGTGATGACGTTGTTCTAGCTGAAAAGTCTGTTGGGCGTGAATTCGATCGGGGACACGCACTCCGCTCGCTGTGTGTGAGCAGGCCTGTCAGGAATTTTTGCACTGTTGTTAGTGCCCGCTCTGTTTACTCATTTTAACGTAAGGTCATCCATAGCCTTTTTTTCTGGTGGTACCTCTTTTGCTCCATCGCAGAAAGTAGTTTGTTAGATGCTGTTAATTAGCGAATGAGGGGGGCAGAGTCATGTCTAGGTTTTGTATGGGAATGTTGCGAGCCACTTTTTTGGTGGCTCTCATTGGCCTTGCTGGCTGCAATAGCAGTGAATGGGTTGAATTTGAGAGCGGCGGTTGCAATGAGCGGGAACTCGAAGAAATGCAGAGTGACGCTTTTGGTTCAGCTTTTTTTGGTCAGATGGCGACAGGCGTTTGTAAGGGGAGCGGGTATGAAAGCTTTGCAGGAGAAATGAGGTGTGACGGAGAGAAAATCATGATTGCGTGTAAATAATTGACCGTGAACGCCATGGAAAGGCGCGAGCATAAACACATGCTGCCTATGCAAACCAAGCCTGGAGCAAGGCAATCAGGCAAACCATTATGATCAAACAGGCAGCAACATACGCCAGAAAAGCAACCGGGCGTTGCCGGAAATAGACCGGCCGTGAGGACCAGGGAGTGAACTTCCCGGTTACCAGTGAGGCAATACTGACAACGCCGAGTGTCATAACAAACAAAGCCATGATGATCATGGACAACTGTCTCCCTCCGCTCTGGGTATCATAGCTCTGCCCTGGGGTAGCAGTAGCGCAGAGTCCCATCGGGAAAACGCGTCTCAATCAGCTGAAAGATATCACCAAGATCAGCCGGGCAGTTAGTTAGCGAGCCAGAGATTCATCATTCCAACTTGTACGGCGATAACCTGTTACACCAGCTACAATCTCATCTACTCGCGGTTCTTTGAACCGAATGCCGTACCCAAAGAAGCGGAGACTTCATGCTCGAAGACCTGGCTGTCCATATCGTGACAACGTTGTTCTACCTGATAAGCCTGTTGGGTGTGGCCATCGTTGTCTGGGGCGTTGCGGAGGCGGTCATGCGTTTCTTCTCGCTATTGGCCAGCCACAAGAGTTCTCACGCGAAGCTGGTGAGAAAAACCGCCCGTATTCGCGAGCGCCTGGGTGCTCATCTTCTGCTGGCGCTGGATATTTTTATCGGGGCAGACATCATCAAAAGCGTTATAGCACCCGCTTGGGAGCATATCGCTATGCTAGGGGCTGTCGTGCTGATCAGGGTGGTGCTGAGCTACTTTCTGGAGCGGGAAATGGAGCGGACTCATCAGTCGGCACAGTCTGGCCGTTTATCGGATCATAACGGCGAGGGTGAGTGAATTTGGGGTCAGACCCCAAGACATTTCACCCCGCCAAATGTTCTGGGGTCTGACCCCATTGCCGTTACTCGTAGGTGCAGAAGTAGGCCGTATCGACGTCAGCCTTAACCTTGAAGCTGGTGTTGGCCGCTACTTCAAAGGCATCGCCAGCCCCGTAGCGGGTCCAGCTATCGCTACCTGGAAGTTGAACGGTTAACGCACCGCTCACTACAGTCATTACTTCTTTTTTGCTGGTACCGAACTCGTACTCACCGGAACTGATCACACCTACGGTTGCAGGCAGAGACTCACCTTGGAAGGCAATGGACTTAACTTTGCCGTCAAAGTATTCGTTTACGCTTAACATGGTCATTCTTCCTCGTTTATCCAAACTGCCGATTCAGCCAGGTATTGATATCACCGGACTCATACATCCATTGCTTCTCACCTTGGTCATTGGTGATCAGCAGGCAGGGCACTTTAACCGCGCCGCCGCCATTCAAAAGATCCTCACGGTGCACCGGGTCGTGTTGTGCATCACGTAGCTCGATATTCAGCCCCAGGCGAGCCATTTCCTTGCGAACCTTGATGCAGAACGGGCAGGCACGAAACTGGTACAGCGCCAGGTTTTCGGTCGCCTTGTCGACAGCAGCTTGCTGCTCAGGGGCGCGGGTGATCGCCTTGGGTGTGCTGAGTTTCTCCGAAAGCAGCATAAAAGGTGTCAGAACCAGCCGTAGCGTGCGGAAAAAAGCGCGGATAATCGTTCGCATAATAAAACCTAAACTGTGTAGATCTGAAAGGTATTTGGGAAACCGGGCCGGAAGGATACCACGGCCGGGCAAAATTTGGGGTCAGACCCCAAGACATTTCACCCCATCAAATGTCCTGGGGTCTGACCCCAAATTGGGATGGCTAACCGCGCACCCTTAAAAGCGATAGCTTAACCCCAGCACGCCATAATGCGCCCAGGCAAAGGTGTAAACGCTGTCGTTATCCGCCCCGCCTTCCAGGGTGCGATAACCAAGCCGGCCTTCCAGTTGCGGTGACAGTTGATAGGTGACGGCCACGGCGGCGTCAATCGCCCGGCCTTGCGGTGCTCCGAGTCCCTCAACGTCAAACTCAAGCGCCCAGCGCTGGCCCAGAGCCCGGCGAGCCTGGAAAGACAAGAGCGGCACTACACCAAGGTCCGGGTCGTCTGCGCTTGTGGTGCCCTGGCTGAGTCGCACATTGGCATCTCGGATCAGCAGGGTAGCCCCGGCACTGAGTTTCCAGTCGTGGTGTTCTGGCCAGTGGTAGCGCCAGCCGACCCGGTAGGTGTTGAACTTGTAGACACCCTTTACGCTGCTTCCTGCCTCAAACGTCTCACCGGCGAATCGCACATCATCGGCCAGAGTCCCCCGGCCATAGGTGCGCAGAGGCGCGTACAGCACGCTGACGGAATGCTTGTCTGATATCTGGTAAGCCAGGTGCAATCGCCAATAAGGATCGGCCCCTTGCCCTGTCAGGTTTAGGAGATCAAAGCGATCCCCAGCGTTGTCGTTGGGAATCTGGACGTCGTTACGGGAAAACCAGACGGGGCCGGTTTCGACCGTTAGCGTCCAGTCATGTGTTTCATCAGCTGCGGCTGGTGTCGATAGAAAAGTATTTACGGCCATGGAGAGGGCAAGAAGAAAGAAGCGTGCCATAACGAATAGCTCCCGTTTAAATCTGGGGTCAGACCCCAAGACATTTGGTGACCTGAAATGTTCCGGGGTCTGACCCCAATTTCACGGGAAACCCGACGTTCCGTCCGCTTAGCCAAGGCTACCTTGTTTTGATACCGGCAATCACGTAATACTGGAACGTCCAACAAAGGTACGTTTTCTGTACATTGGCTACTTGAGGTTCCAGTCATGAGCGGGCGCCAGCCTTCTTTTCCAACTGATGTGCATTGGTCGATGAAGCCAAACCGCGATAAGGCGCTCATGCTTGCCCAGCGAGCCGTCTCGGTTTTTGTATACGATGCCGTGCGGCTGGAGGGTATTAACTTTACGCTCCCTGAAGTACAAACCCTGCTGCAAGGCGTCACCGTGGGTGGGCATAAATTGAGTGATCAGCAAATCGCCGTCAACCAGGGAGACGCCTGGAAACGACTGTTTCAGATGATCAGGGCAGGGCAGTTCGCCCTGACCAAAGAGTGTGCTACGGAACTCCACGCTATTGCAGCCAAGGAAGAAGCTTTGGAGTGGGGGTGCTTTCGAACCGGTTCTGTGCTTATCGCCGGCACAGATTACGAACCGCCGCCAGCAATCAAACTTCCAGATCTATTCGAGCACATGATCGAAGCGATGCATCAATATGAGGATGTCTACGACCAGGCCATCCACGTATTCCTCACCATGGCCCGTTGTCAGTTCTTCTACGACGTTAATAAACGCATGGGCCGGTTTATAATGAACGGCCACCTGCTGAATAACGGATACCCAGCTATTAATATTCCCGCTTCTCGACAACTGGAGTTCAACGAGCTCATGTTGGAATTTTATGAATCGGGTGACCAACGGTCCATGAACTCGTTCGTTCGAAGCTGCATGGATGAGCGTGCGGTGCGAATCATGAAGGAATAATAGTGGGGCAATATTTCGTTGCCGATCAGAATCAAACAGGATGACATTTCCCTTTGGTCGATTGGTGCTGATACACTCTGCGTCGCTGCATAAGGAGCGCATGCGGTCCGAATAAAGTTGGCACGAGGGCAGGATTGCCCGTCAAGGAACCCCGGGGATTATTTTGGGGTATCAAGGAAGAAGCAAGGAGCAAAGCCATGAGCGGCAAGAAAGTTGTGCTGTTGGGGGATCCAGGTACCGACCATGAGGGTTTTCCGCCCACCCCGGTAATCAATGGTTCCCCGGATGTACTCATCGACGGCAAGCCCGTCGCCCGGGTAGGTGACCAACTTGCCCCGCACTCCAAACCCAAGCATTCCCCTCATCCGCGTACGATCGCTTCCGGTTCAAGCACGGTTTTCATTAACGGGTTACCTGCTGCCACAACCGGTGGTGCGATTTCTTGTGGTGGGGTCACCATTGGCAGTAGTAGCGTGGTGGTTGGCGATACCCATGCGCCATTGCCATTCTCTGGTGTTTCGGGGGAAAATTCTCACTCCGCGCCTTTGAGCTCAGAGTTCGGTACAGCAAAAAAACACACAAACGGCACACACGCCTCCTCCGGCGCGCAGCTGCGCAGTAGCACCTCCAGCCACGCAGGTGGAGGAGGCGGCTCAGCCGCAACCCCTTCTCAGGCCACCAAGGCTATTGATGAGTCTGGCAAAACCCTTCGCCTGGGGGTGTTTTTTGATGGCACTGGCAACCATCGGGGCAATGATCAGATCCTGGCGAACCGCGATGTGACGAATGTGGCGAAGTTGTATGACCTGTATCGTGACGATGGCCTTGGCAGCAACTATCGAAGAATCTACGTGAATGGACCAGGCACCATTGACGGCCAGCACACTCCGAATGGCTTTGAGGCCTCGGAGGACCTCATGGGCTTGGGGTTGGGCATTGGGCCCGAAGGTGGACATGACAGGATAGAGTTTGCGATTAGACGGATGCGAAGAGATATCTTTGCTGGGGACTATGAAGAAGTAGTCTTCGATGTATTCGGCTTCAGCCGTGGCGCGGCCCTGGCCCGGCACTTCGTCAATCTGATCAATGAACAACCGGGAACGGTCCTGCTGCCCCAGTTTATGGGTGCCTCTTTCCTCGCCCCGATGGTTGGCGTCACACCCGTAGCTGCATTCCCGCCTGGTGTGAAGGTCCGGGTGAATTTTGTTGGCCTGTTCGATACGGTGGGCAGTTTTTACCTACCTGGAGACAACGCCAACCTGGACTTTAACCTGAACCTTTCGCCCAGCAGTGCCGAACGGGTGGTGCACCTTACGGCCCATCACGAGATCCGCAAGAATTTCCCATTGAGCAGTATTATGGATGCCAACGGTAATGGGCCATCACACTTTACGGAAATAGCCGTACCGGGTGCCCATTCCGATGTGGGCGGCGGTTATGAAAATCCGGACAAGGGCTTCGAGAATATTGAGAAGATCGTTCTGGGCATCCACTCGGGTCTTGCGGACGGCGGCCATACCCAACGCACAGCCATTCCGCAACTTGAGGCGAAGTACGCGCGCCCAGGCCGGACTGTGGTGGCGGTGCCTCAGCCAAACGGTGATATCCACGTGCAGGAGCGCAGGCGTACACGTAAGGAACTGACGATATACAACCTACACAGTATGCATGGATTAGCTTTGCAGGCGGGGGTTCCATTGGGAGGATTGGATCCGACTGATATCGATCATGCATTACCTTCCGTCCTCCGGTCAGCAATCGCGTCTTGGCAGTCGGCAGGAGGCTCGCTGGAAACGTCCAGGGATTACCTGCATGGGTTTATCCATACTTCCCATAGTATCTATAAATTTGGGTTAGACCCAGAGTCCTCGGGCAAACGCACGGTTTTCTCTAACAAGCCGGGCAAAGCCATAAAACCATCTTCGGTAGGAGTTGCAAGTGCACAGTGAAAGCGTCCTCAGGGCAACCTTTACCATCCTGTTTTCGTTCCTCGCTGTAGCTTGTTCCTCGGAGCCCCGCGAATACGACTTTGCCGTTTCTGTTGCGGGTGGGCCGCAGGGATGGCCAGTTTGGGTAGAAGATATTTCCTTCGATGAAACGTGGAGTGCCCGTGGCGGGGCACTCCGTGGCGGTTATGATCGCGTGCCCCCCGGGGGAGCTATTGTGGGTATAAGCCCTAAACCTGCCCCCAGCACCGTGCACGCCCGCTGGTTTTCTTTCCGAACCCAAACGTTCTATGAGGTCACCTTCTCGCTACCCGAGGATCTTGATGACAAGCTGCGCAAATGGTACCGAGACTATCCGCTTGATGACTACAACCATACTCTGATCGTTGGGTTTTCGGGTAAAGGCGAAGCACTTGCCTGGTGGGAGGCGTTCTGTAACACCTGCAATTATGATCGCAGCCACGATTTCCACACGCCACTGGCTGAAGACGTTGTCGCTAAAATTGTCGAAGGTGATCCTGGCCGCTACAACGTCAGAACTCGCGATTATGTAGAGGAAGGAATTATTCCGCCACCACCAGCCTGGCTCAGCCGTCGGGCTGATGGTGATGCAGTAAATTGAGAAGCAACTTTTCAGGTTAACCGAGTTGTGATTTGGGAGAGGTGAGTGCGCAATAACAAGGCTCTCAGAATCGGGGTGATTATCCTGCTGGAAGTATGCCGTCTCCGTGGTAGTCATCCATCCCGCTGCAGGAGCTCGATTTCAGTTGGCGCTAGCACCTCGGTTGATCGAATCGAGAACGTGGGTTCACAAAACACGCACACCCACCCGTGCAACATGCTCAAGCAGGTCTTGGTTCTCTACCTGGTGTTCCAAAGCCAGATCGACTTTCCAAGGCAGTAGCAGATCATCAATCTCCAGTTCCAGGTTATTGAACCTCCGCCAGGAGAGCGTTGGCGCGGTGAGCATTAAATCGATATCCGAGTTATGGCGATAATTGCCCTTGGCGCGGGAGCCATAAAGTGTCACTTGTTCTATTTCAGGGTATTTTTCGAAGAGCGCTTTGAGGCCGTTAATAACGCGGCTCGGTAAGCCGAATTGATCTGCTTGCGGAGACGTTTCACGCAAGGTCATACTTCTCTGCCTCTTGGTCCATCCTGGTTTTTAGGGTGGCGAACAACGAGTGGTATTGGGTCAGAACATTCTCAAGAATTTCCCGGGCTGTTTCTTCATTGTAGGTGTGCGAAGTTCGGTTCCGGTCTTTCAGCATTCGCATCCAGCCCTCACCATCCTCAATCAGGCCATTGGCGAATGCCTCTCGAATTGCATCGCGAGAGCCTGCGATATTGGCGTTACCTTGCCAGCGGAAATAATCGCGAATCGTGTTACAGGAGAGCTCATACGTGTATTCAAAGGCTTGAATCAGGCCCTGTTTTTCAAGGTCAGAGAGATCTCTTGTCTGGCACAGCTGCACAGCTGAATCAAGCTGCCCGAAAGCTTTCTTGAAATTGCTGAATCGCTGTAGCCAGCGGACATCTTGTTCTGCCACGTTTGCACCTCCCTTTCACGATTATCCGTCAGAATAGCATGGGGTCAGACCCCAAGACATTTCACCCCATCAAATGTCCTGGGGTCTGACCCCAACTTGAATCACCAGATCCATCGCAATGGCGCGGGGGCTTCTACCGTTTCAGGCGCTTGTCGAACCACCCGGGCAATTTCGGAAGAACCATGCTCTTCGGCGCACTGGTACAGCGACCGGATGTGCTCCGGCCTGCGTTTGTCTTCTACATCCCGGTGGTTGTCGATGCACTGCTCGAAGTATCGCTGCATCTGTGCCTGGCGTTCGGCATCATCGCCGGCCCAGGTTTGCAGGTTCTCGAGGCGGGCGACATCCACGGCGATGCCGTAACGGTGCAGTTGCACCATCAGCACCATGGCGAGGATGAAGGCGAGGAATACTCCGAGGGAAAGGGTTCCGATTATGTACTTGCGAATCATTGGTTTGCCTTGAAGGGGGATGCAACGTTGGCGATGGTGCTCCGGTTCAGCTCATAAACCGCCATGTTTACCGCAGAGGCCAGATTCAGGGATTCAATCTTTGCCGCTCCGGGAATAGTGAAGCGCTGGGCGGCCAGCTCATTCAAAGCTTCCGAGGGCACACCGCGGGCTTCATTGCCGAACAGGTAGCAGTCGTGTGCTGCGAAAGCCGGATTGGCGATGGGGGCGCCGCCAATGTCCAGGCAGGCGATACGAGCATAGCGGCTGGCGAGGGTGTCCAGCGAAACCTCGGTTTCAATCGGCACATGAAAAATCGCCCCCATGCTTGCACGAACCACTTTCGGATTGAACGGATCTACACTGCCAGGGCTGAGCAGGCAGCGCAGGCCGCCAAACCAGGCCAGGGTGCGCAAAATCGTACCCAGGTTGCCGGGGTCCTGGACTTCGTGTAGGTAGATGGCTTTCTCGCCGGTTGCTGCGCCCCCCTTTGTAGCCGGCGGCATCGGCACTACCGCTAATATGCCTTGCGGGGTTTTGGTGTCAGCCAGCTGAGCCATTTGCCGGTCGCTGACCAGGTGTTTCGGCCAGGGGCTGTTCCAATGTTCGTAGGCGCTGGTTACATAGAGCTGTGCTTGCTCCCATACAGAAGGCGCCTGACTGCATGCCTTTTCCAGCTCCAGCACCAAATGCTCGCCTTCCACCAGGAAATGCCCGAAGGCCTGCCGGTATTTTTTCTGGTGAAGCTTCTTGATGTCGTCCAGCTTCACGGTTGGCTCTCCCCGGTGGTTTCCAGGTCAGCCATCATGGCCTTGGCCACCGCTTCGGCTACCTTGATGCCATCCACCCCGGCAGACAGAATGCCGCCCGCGTAACCTGCGCCTTCGCCAGCCGGGTAAAGTCCCCGGGTGTTCAGGCTTTGCAGGGTGTCCCGGTCTCGGGTAATTCGGACTGGGGACGAGGTGCGCGTTTCAATACCGGTCAGCACCGCATCGGGCCGGTCGAAACCGCGAATCTGCCGGCCGAAGGCGGGCAGGGCTTCGCGGATGGCGTTGATGGCGTAGGCGGGCAGAGAAGGGGCCAGGTCCCCAAGGCGAATGCCGGGTTTGTAAGAGGGTTCAACTTCGCCCAGCTTTTCCGAAGGCTTGCCGGCAATGAAGTCGCCTACCAATTGGGCCGGCGCGCAGTAATCACTGCCTCCCAGAACAAAGGCCTTGGCTTCCAGCTGCTCTTGCAATTTGACCCCTGCCAGCGCATCGCCCGGGAAGTCTTTCTCGGGGTCGATGTTCACCACAATGCCGGAGTTGGCGTTGCGTTCATTACGGGAATACTGGCTCATGCCGTTAGTAACCACTCGCCCCGGTTCGGAAGTCGCCGCCACAACGGTGCCGCCCGGGCACATGCAAAAGCTGTATACCGCACGGCCGTTGCTGGCGTGATACACCAGTTTATAATCCGCGGCCCCCAGTGCCGGGTGGCCAGCGTATTTGCCCAGCCGGGCGTGATCAATCAGGCTTTGCGGGTGTTCAATCCGAAAGCCGATGGCGAAAGGCTTGGCTTCCATAAACACGCCGCGCTGATGCAGCATGCGGAAGGTTTCCCGGGCGCTGTGGCCAAGGGCCATCACCACGTGGCGGCTCATCAGCTGCTCGCCACTGGCCAGTTCTACTCCGCGCACTGCGCCGTTCTCTAACAGCAGGTCGGTTACCTTGTGTTCGAAGCGAATGTCACCGCCCAGGCTGATGATTTCGTCGCGCATTTGAGATACCACACCGGTCAGGCGAAAGGTACCGATATGGGGCTTGCTCACGTACAGGATTTCTTCCGGCGCGCCGGCTTTCACGAACTCCGCCATCACCTTGCGGCCGTAGAACTTTGGGTCTTTGATCTGGCTATACAGCTTGCCATCGGAAAACAGCCCGGCACCACCCTCGCCAAACTGCACGTTGGATTCGGGTGAAAGCTGCTTCTTACGCCACAACGCCCAGGTGTCTTTGGTGCGCCGGCGCACATCTTTGCCCCGTTCCAACACAATTGGCCTGAACCCCATCTGCGCCAGCAACAAAGCCGCGAACAAACCGCAGGGGCCAAGGCCGACGACAATCGGCCGTTCCGTAAGATGGGCCGGTGCCTGTGCGACCGGGTAATAAGCAGTATCCGGCGCCTCGCGAACGTGGGTGTCGTCGGAAAAACGGGCCAGCACGGCGGCTTCGTCTTGTACGGTCAGGTCGATGATGTAAACAAACTTGATCTCGGTGTTCTTCTTGCGGGCATCGTAGCTGCGCTTGAACACGGTGAAATCCAGCAGCTCATCGTCCTTCAGTTTCAGGCGATGCAGTAGCGCGGCTTTCAGCGCGGCCTCGGGGTGGTCAAGGGGTAAAGCCAGTTCGGTAACGCGAATCATGGTGTGTCCAGGCCGCCCGGCGACTGCCCGGCGGATTAGGGTTGGAATATTAGTCAGAATGGCCGCCATTGTACTTTGGAGATGGGTGCTTGTCAGGCGCCCGTGCTTTTGCGGCAACGCCGGTGGCAGCGTACAATGCCCTTTTCCCGCAGTAACGCAGATAGCAAACCATGGCCCGTTCCAAAAGCAGTAACCGCTGGCTCGAAGAGCACGTTAACGACCCCTTTGTGAAACAAGCGCAACAGGACGGTTACCGTTCCCGTGCCAGTTATAAGCTGCTGGAAATCAACGATAAAGACCGGCTAATCCAGCCCACCAATCTGGTGGTGGATCTGGGCTCGGCACCCGGCGGCTGGTCTCAGGTTGCCGCCAAGCTGGTTGGCCACAAAGGCCGGGTCGTGGCCTCTGACATCCTGCATATGGACCCCATCGCCGGCGTCGAATTCATCCAGGGTGACTTCACCGAGCAGGAAGTATTTGACCAGATTATGGCGATTCTGGATGGCGCCAGGGCCGATGTGGTCATCTCAGACATGGCCCCCAACATCAGCGGTGTCAACGCCGCCGACCAGGCTGCCTCCATGTACCTGGTGGAACTGGCCCTCGACATGGCCTGCCAGGTACTCAAGCCCAAAGGCAGCTTCGTCGCCAAAGTCTTCCACGGCGAAGGCTATGACGACTACGTTAAAGCCATGCGTGAAGTCTTCACCAAGGTCGTCGTCCGAAAACCCGATTCCTCCCGAGCCCGCTCGCGGGAGGTTTATCTGGTTGGTAAGGGTTTTAGGGGGGCTGTTTAGGGTCTGTCCCCGAACGGGGACTGACCCATTTTGGAACCCATGGGCTCAGGTTCTGTGCAACAGACGGGCAAAAGTGGGTCAGTCCCCGTTGGGGACAGACCCGTTAGTATTTTTGCGCTAAGCTGGAAATACTATCCACCAGACAAGGATTTACCCGTCTATGAAACTTCGCTTCCTCGGCGGCACAGGCACCGTCACCGGTTCTCGCTATCTGCTCTCTGATGAAAACCACCGCCTGCTGGTGGATTGCGGCATGTATCAGGGGGTAAAAACCTTGCGGCGGCGAAACTGGGCGACGTTTCCGGTAGACCCGTCAACCATAAATGCCGTGGTGCTCACCCACGCCCACATTGATCACTCCGGCTACCTACCTGCGCTGGTGAAAAACGGCTTCAAGGGCAAGATCTACTGCACCAAGGCAACTCATGAGCTGTGCAAAGTGCTGCTGCCAGATGCCGGCTTTCTGCAGGAAGAAGATGCCAAGTACGCGTTCCGGAAGAAATTCTCCAAGCACGAAAAACCCGAGCCGTTGTTCACCGAAAAAGACGCCCGGGAAGCCCTCAAGCATTTCGAGTCGATGCACTACCACGAGAAGTTCGAACCCGTGAAAGGCTTTGAAGTGAGCTTCACTCCGGCAGGGCACATTCTTGGGTCATCCTGCGTGCACGTTCACCACAAAGGTGCCGCCCGCACGGTGGTGTTCAGCGGTGATGTGGGTCGCCAGGATGATCTCATTATGCGACCACCAGAGCCGTTGCAACATGCGGACGTTCTGGTGTGCGAATCCACTTACGGCGACCGAACTCACGGGGAATCAGACCCGGAAGGCGACCTGGCTGACATCATCACCAAAACCGCTGGCCGGGGAGGTATCGTGTTAATGCCCGCGTTTGCGGTGGGCCGCGCCCAGATGCTCCTGTACGTGATTCACAAACTCATGGGGCAGGGCAAGATCCCGAAACTGCCGGTGTACCTGAACAGCCCGATGGCCATCAAAGCCACGGAAATATTCTGCCAGCACCACAAAGAGCATAAACTTAACCGCGCCCAATGTGAGCTGATGGATGAGAAAACTGAATTCGTCAGAACCGTTGAGGAATCGATCGAACTCGACGCCGTGCGCTACCCCTGCGTGATTGTCTCCGCCAGTGGCATGGCCTCCGGTGGCCGCGTGCTGCACCACCTGAAAACCCTGTTGCCAAACCCCCGCAACAGCGTGGTCTTCGCCGGCTTCCAGGCGCCGGGAACCCGTGGCGATGCACTCGTAAGCGGTGCCGAATCTGTCAAAATCCACGGCGAATACTGGCCGGTGAAAGCCGAAATCCACAACCTGGATTCCATGAGCGCCCACGGCGACTACAACGAAATCCTGGCCTGGCTGGAGCAGGGCACCCTCAAGCCAGAAAGAGTCTACGTCACCCACGGCGAACCCGTCGCCAGCGACACCATGCGCAAACGCATCACCGAGAAATTCGGCTGGCCCGCCGAAGTGCCCGAACTCTTCGAAGAAGTCGAAATATAAAATTGGGGTCAGACCCCCGGACATTTCACCTCACCAAATGTCCTGGGGTCTGACCCCAAATTAGAACTCTCCGAATTTCGCCTTAATCCGCTCCCGAAATTCTGCAGAACCGAGAGGCTTGCCGGAGATCGCCGCATAGTGAATCTGCTCATCCATTCCGTCGGGGCTGGGACTGGCGACGAATGAGCGGTAGCTGATAAAGCGCCTCTCGGCATCGGGCTGAAAGTTCAGGTAGCAGTCGTGCGGTGTATGCATGCCCGAGCGCATCCCGTAGGCATGACAGTTATAGCTTGACCATTGATAGTCCCCGGCATACTCCACCATGCCCGCCTTCACCGGGTTCAGCTCGATATACCGCTGGCATTGCAGAAAGTATTGGTCGGTATCAACTAGGCAAGACTTGAACCGCCCCTCCCACAAGGTTCCGGTGCGGTCATACTTGTGGTTGTAATACTGGGCATAGCGCTGACCAACCGCCTTCATAAGGCTCGAAAGCGCGCCCTCAGCGTTGGGCGTCACTAACAGATGGGTGTGGTTGCTCATCAGTACCCAGGCGTGAATATCCACCTGAAATTCGCGTTGATAGCGGGAAAGATAGGTCGCATAAGTGGCGCGATCGGCCAGATCCTGAAAACACTCCTGCCGGTTATTCCCCCGCTGAATAATATGCTGGGGCATCCCGGCCGGACAAATCCTTGGTCGGCGGGGCATCTCACAGTCCTTGTGAATTGATTTGTAACCGCAACAATGTGCCGCAACCCGCCCAAAAATTCAAGTTGGGGTCAGACCCCAAGACATTTCGCCCCACCAAATGTCCGGGGGTCTGACCCCAAAATTTGCTATTATTGCGGTAGATATGGCCAGCAGGATGCAAACATGTATTACAGCTCGATTCTTCCGGAAGTGATCAGAATTGCTGATGAAGCCAGCGAGAAGGTACTGCACATCTACCAGTCTGACTTCAAGGTGAGTTACAAGGAAGATCAATCACCCATCACCGCGGCCGACACGGCCAGCCACGACATTATCGTGAAGGGGCTGCGCAACCTCACACGGGATATACCGGTCCTGTCGGAAGAAGGCGCAGAGATTCCCTGGGAAGAGCGCAAACACTGGCGTCGTTTCTGGTTGATTGACCCGATCGACGGCACCAAGGATTTCACCCAGCGCACCGGTGAGTTCACTGTCAACATCGCCATGATCGAGGACGGCGAACCGGTGATGGGCGTGGTTACCGCGCCGGCACTGAAAGAAGCCTTCTGGGGCATCAAAGGCGAGGGCGCCAGCATGCGTGATCGCACTGGCCGCATACACCGCATTCGCGTAGTGGAACCCCGGGAAACCTTGCGGGTGGTGGCTAGTAAAAACCACCTGAACGAGGAAACCCGCACATTTATCGATAGCCTTGGCGACCACGAAACCGTGCAGGCGGGCAGCTCCCTGAAGTTCTGCCGCATTGCGGAAGGCCACGCCGACATCTATCCCCGCATGGGGCCCACCAGCGAATGGGACACCGCCGCCGCTCACGCCATCCTCTTGGCCGCCGGCGGCAACGTGCAAACGCCCCAGGGCGAGCCACTGAAATACGGCAAGCAAGACGTTCTGAATCCACATTTTATTGCAGCGGGTAGCTGGTATTTTTGAAGTTGGGGTCAGACCCCAAGACATTTCACCTGATCAAATGTTCTGGGGTCTGACCCCAAAGATGGATTTTTCATGACTTGGTATGCTTTACAACACAAGCCAGCGCAGGGGGATCGGGCGCTGCAGCATTTGCAGAATCAGGAGGTGGCCTGTTTCTACCCGAAGATTGAGGTGGAGAAGATTCGGGCCGGCAAGCGGACCAGAAAGCTGGAGCCGCTGTTTCCCGGTTACCTGTTTGTGAACCTGGAGCAGACCGATCCCATGTGGTCGAAGCTTCGCTCCACCCGGGGAGTTGCTCGTATCGTGGGATTTGCCAACAAGCCGGCCGCCATCGCCGATGAGGTGATTGAGCACATCAAAGTCAGCCTGGATAAAGTCGCGGAGCAGGGCGGAATCAAGCCGGGCCAGCCGGTTGAGCTGGACGAAGGGCCGTTCAAGGGTATCAGCGCTATCTTTCAGGCCTACGATGGTGAGGAGCGGGCTGTTGTTCTGGTCAGTTTTATGCAACGACAGCATCAAGTTAAAGTTTCGCTGGCCTCTGTTAAGCCTCAATAAGCCTCTTCGCCACAATACATTGCATTTGGTGATGTCGTAGGTTGACCATCGCTATGTTCAACATCTTTTGCAAGGCTGTTGTTGTTTCGGTTTCCCTGAGGTTATAGTATAGACTACTAGTTTTTGACTTTTCGAGGCGGATTTTATGGTAACGGCAAAAGTGCCGACGGTTGAAAACCTATTGGCAGAACCGATCGCCAGTCTACCGCAGCTTCTGTCGCAATCCCTGGTCGATATCAGTCGGGCTGCCAGAGGCTCTCTCGAATTGAACCTCGAGCGAGCGTATAGAAGGGCTTGTTTTGACGGAGACCTTGCTCGCGTAGACTTCTTTATTTCAGGTATGCGGGAACAACTTCCCTATATGGCCTCAAAACTACTGTCTGATAAAAAGGCTGTTTCCTGGGCAGCGTCTGGCAACCAGTGTGAGGTCATCCGCCTGATCTGCTCCTATCAGGCTGATTCGGATTTCTTCGGGTATGATTACGACCTCGCGTTGGCGTTATTTACGTTAGCGCATGAGCAAAGGGAGAGTGATCGACTCTTCGCTACCCTTCTGAATTATGGCCCGGACGATGCTTTCTCTTCCTCGTTGTCAGTTGTGTGCCATGCTGTGAAGCAGAGTGGTGATGCCGAATGTGTTCGCGTTTTGGAGCCTTATCTTGGCGCGGCAATTGATCGTCAGATTAGTCGGCAAATTATGAGATGACAATGCATCATGGTGGGCTCTCTATGAAATACGTCGATCGAAACTCCAATGACCTAATAAGAAGGCATATGAAAGTTCGAGACGGCAAAGAGCTACTTTCAATCATTGACCCGGTTAAAGATAAAATTCTTGAGGCACGTCTTGGTGGCCAAAAAGGGCCGGTTGGTGAGCCTGCACTGGATCATGTCGGCGTCGAAATCGCGGAAGAGAAGATCGCCTCGGCATTGCTGGGTGGGGCAAATGTACTCATTGTTTGTCGGCCCAACCCTGATCACATTCTAGCAGTATCGTCGCTGATTCGCGGACTAAACCTTATTGTCAGAGGGCTTCAATCAACCAGGGATGTTATTCAGACGTCTCGCGGCGGTTTCAACAGTGATGTTAGTCGGCTCAATCTGAACTATCTTTGTGGTCCGGCTAGATCCGGAAATCCCAAGGCAAATTGTGATCTGGATGAAGCATTGGCGAATTCTCCTGATCTGATTATTGCATTAGATCCAGCCTACGAACTGATTCCCAGAATCAGGAGCAAACAGGCATCAGCCGATATCGTCGCTCTGGTGACCCATCGCATGGACGTGCCCGATGCTCTGCGGGTGGGCCCCAGTTATGAGGATACAGCACCATATAGAGCTAAAGAGTTTACCGTGACTGCTATCGCTCATGAACTTGTGCTGCGTTGCAGAGAACGGCTCATAAAGCTCCTGTCTGAACATCCCAGAACCCAAGCATTAACAGCACAGCTCAAGACGGCCGGTTTGGAGGTTAACGAGACCTTCGTGGCGTTATCTTATCTTTGTGACGATATGCCTATGGCCCCTCATGTGCGAAGCATTGTTAGCTGCGGTGTTGATAGGATCAGCCGCGGCTGGACTTTGCAGCCCAGGACTTCGCATTCAAGAGGCATTTTGTGTTATGGATTGAGGTATCTGTTGGTTGAAAGTGAGGCAAGTTACCCTTTCACAACGCAGCAGTTGCAGATGCGGCTTATTCCTCTTTTCAGCAGCGTATGCTATTCCGAGAACCCCGAAACGCTCATTGAATGTCTACTGGCGGATAAAACCAAAATTGCTTCGGAAAAGGCAGGTAGGGCGTCGTTTTTAAAGGCTAAGACCTATTTTCCATCGTTAAAACATCTAGCAGGGCTCATTGGTGCAAATCCTAAGATTGACCAGGTATCGGAGCAACATTCAAAGTCACTGGTTGATTATGAAGAGCGTGAGTTCGAGAATGACGCTCGTTTGTTCCCAATTTATGCAGAAAGATGCTACGCGCAAACAGGCAGGACCCAGCTTGTCCGATCTCAAGTGGGTAATGAGTTCATCCGGTGTTTCTTGAGATCAGACCATATAAACGTCAATGATACGCTTCGTGATATTGGCTTTAAGTTGGGTTTTGAATCTACTTTTAGTTTTTGGGCAGATGCCTTTTCAGGGGATTTTCTACTAGAGGTGAGTGCCTACAGTGAGTTCAAAAAAGAACTGGAAAGCTACTTGCGCGGCTGCACTCACGGTTCTGCCTCGCAGGACGTAGCTATTATTGATGGCCCGCTTACAGCAGATCAACGAGTAACCGCACTTGCTCAATGGCTTGAGAAGCAGGCCTGGGGGCGGCTTTTCCCCGAGCCAATATTCGAGCAGGAGTTCGTGGTTCGGAGCAGCTCGGTCTTGATGGATACGCATCAGAGATTTCTGGTAGATGACCACTGCAAAGGAATCAACGAGGCTGGGGAAGCTTTCGAAATGTTCTGGCGAAATTGTGCCCCATCACAACTCGGTAAGTTGATTGCCGGACAGGTGGTATCGGTGAAATACCGCTTGAGGACTTCAAGAGGAGCCTCTTTCTCAGAAGTGTATGGAGACGTGTTAGCGCTAGAAATTCAGAACTCCGGTGAAACAAATTGACGGCTATTGGAGAGCTACTGACAATCACTCTGACCGTCTCGGTGATCCTTATATCGACCTTTATGGTGATGAGATACAGATCGCTGCGAATTAAGGCCGAACATGCACTGCGCGAGTACTCAAAGCGCCAAGCGGTCGCATATCAATCCGTCAGGCGCTATCAAAACGACCTTCGTTCCTGTGTACAGTTTATACCCGCCATGTCTTTTGTCGTGGGGCGCAAAGACAGAAAATTTGTTCAGCCGTCAGAATGCCTTACCAACTGGATAGAGGCGCTGAGCGGAAAGCCCGAGACACCGGAAACGTTGGTCTCCTATCTATTTAACAGTGAAAAGCACCCAGATTTCCTCCCGATTCTCAGTAGTAAACTTGGGGATACCTCGATAGAATCCGGAACTTTCCAAGATACTCTTAAAGTTCCATTCGACAGTTCAACCTTTCGGGCCGAACACTCAATAGGTGTACGGATTGAAGTTCTGGAGGAGGTTGTCTGTGTGTGGTTTGAAACCTCGTCTCATCAGCCATTGCCTCAAAGCAGAGAAAGGTCAGATGCTACGGTTATTAGATCAATTCTTAACGAAACTGATTTACCCACCGCATTAGACAACTCATCGGACTTGTTGCGTTGCCAGCTCGGGAATGGATTGGCATGTTCAGTGTCGTTACTGGATAACTCCGCCAAAACATTAAAATTGGTGTGGGGCAAAGGTCTGGGTTCATCAGTTGTCGAGCTCGTAGAGAGTCTCCCCTTGGTGTTTGGGGATTTTCCATCTGCCAACGCATTACTGACGGAAACGCCGGTAACAAAAGAATACAACTCGCCTGGCGCGCGCCATGAGCCCCCTATTGTGCCTGAGAGTGTTCTGTGTTGGCGCGCTTACCCGGTTTTATCTAACGATGGGGCCCCCCTCGGAACCGTCGATTTTTATCTTTTTGATGGGTTCGATACTTTTCCAAGCGATGATTCTGTCGCCAATTTCTTATTCGTGGTCGCCGTTCTTCTGGAGCGCAAAGTGGCCATTTCTACTATTTTTCGGCAAGCGCGATTAGACCAGGCGGTTAAAGAGGTTGGCCAGCGATTGATGATTGCGGAGGGTGGGGCAACCTCATCTACACTTGATGAGTGTTTGATTTTTTTGACCACCGCAACTCCGTTATCGGATGGTAACGTCGGCATAATTTATGATTCCGGTGAAGATGAGGCCGAGATAATTGGAAGTTTGTTCGAAAATACCAGCGCCGATGGAGCGTGTCGATCGGGACTAAGCGTCTTATCACTAAAGGCTTTTTGTTCTGATATCATCTCACCAAAGGAAAACGATATGACTATGGAGGCCATGCTGGTTGAAAAGGGGAGCGCCTTGGCCACTAAAGTGTCGGCTGCGTTACCCATCTGCTCAAACTCGGCCAATGCTTCTTTCTTTGTTTCTCCATTACTGCTGGGAACTGACCGGGTGGGTTTAATGATTTTTGCTTTACCTGGAGACCATATTCCAGACGCTGCCTATGGCAACATAATGAATATGGTCTCACCCAGCATCGCGAGCTACTTGAGTAAAGAAAATCTTTTGCGAGAACTGGAGAGGCGTGCTAACCATGACCAGCTAACGGGATTATTAAATCGGGGATGTATAGAGGAAAGGCTAGTCTCAGAGATCAATCGTTCAAATCGATACGACAATGATTTCGCTGTTATCCTGTTCGATATTGACCACTTCAAACAGATTAATGACCAGTTTGGTCATGATGTCGGTGATGAAGTGTTGAGACAAGTTTCACGACGCGCTGAGGCTTCGATCAGAGCTGTGGACCTCATCGGACGCTGGGGTGGGGAAGAGTTTCTGATTATTTTGGTAGAGACCGACCTCGTGAGCGCCAGGCATGTAGCCGAAAATATCCGTCGTTTGATCGAGTCTGACGTCTATGAGAGCAACAAACCCGTTACTATCAGCGCCGGTGTTGCTTGTTATTCCAGAGGTGATACCGCCACCACTCTGGTCAAGAGAGCGGACATCACATTGTATAAGGCAAAGCAACAAGGAAGGAATCAGGTAGTGACAACTGGCTAAAGCGCACGTCTTCCAGCTGCTTGCGGGGCACTATCTGGGGTTGTGGTCGTGCGGACCTTTTGCGATTGTAGCTTTAAAATATAGCGGAACAGCCTTTGCCTGGCATGCTCTGACATCCCTGAAAACTCGAACCTGAGCAATACCAAACCATCAGTAGCAATGCGGTTACTCCCTCTAACGTAAGCGTTTACGCATAAAGGCTTATTCTCTCCGGGAAGGTGAAGCGCCAGAGTTAGAAAGGTCGTGTGTGCCGGATCGTAATCATGTTCCGGCATGTCTATCCGTATGCCACCTTCGCTGATCGACACATGACACCGCCGCGGGTCGGTCGTGGTTAGGTTAGGGTTCTCCTCGGTACACATGTAAGCATCTGCGAGTTCGAGAGACAGGATTGCTTTTAAACCGTCAGTGCTGAGTTTTCCTGCCTCTTTGGCTTTACGTAAACTTCTCAAAACAGCGTTGAGTATATCTTCATGCTTGCCTTGCACAATCGAGCTAGGACGCAATCGATTTCGCGGGAAAATGCGCCTCTCTTTGTCAAAAACTTCAACGGATAGAAAGTCTGAAACCCGAAAATGTTGCCTTTTCTCCATGACTTTCTCCAAAATAAATTTGTAAATCAGTCACACTCAAAAAACTTTGATATAAGTTGGATCATACGAAATACAACCAAGAGTAAGCAAGGGTGATTGCGTAAATTTTTTCAGTCAAAGCGAATGGATTTATTTAATTTGACAGCAAAACAATATTAAAAATGAAAAAACGTCATGAACAGAATCCATTAAAATATTTTTTATCGTCCAGATTTTGAGTGCAAGTAAATTGGCATCACCGAAAATCGACAACTACAGTGTAGTTGGCCCCGCTAAACCGGACACCATTTCATTCATTTGATGCCAGTTCCGCCCGGTACTCCCAGGGCGATTTCATTTTCAGCCCCTTGTGCGGATGGCTGCGGTTATAGTCCTCGATCCATTCCGGCTGATGAGGCACCCGCTCTGACTGGCCGAGGGGGTATTCCAGGCTTTCCAGCAGTAGGTCCTGAACCATCTCACCGGTGATGCCCCCGTGGTCGCTACATAGCGCATCAGCTCGCGATCACAGCAGTCCAGGCTGAAGGCTACACGGACAACCTCCTTGTTCCAGCAGCGGATCTCAAAACCATCTGAGCACCAGCGATGGCCCGCTTCAACGTAATAACCTGGCCATTGTGGCAGCGCTCTTGAGGTCGCCCTGTAAACCGGGGTAACAGCAGCCCATCCTGCTTCATCAGTCGGTACACGCGCTTGTGGTTTACTCGCTCATCGTTGGCTGCGAGCAACCGATTCAGTCGAGCCTTGATCCTTCGATAGCTATTGGCAGCACGGGCCCCGCACAGCTCACGGATAAACGGTAAATGCCGGTCATCGCCCTGTTTGCTGTATCTCGGGCTTCGGCCTTTCTGGCGACCATGAAGGCGATCCAGAAGATTGGAGCGCGAGATCAACTTTTTTGACTGAGTCACCTCAAGGGCTTCCCGGAGTATCTCAGCTTCCAACGTCTTGCGGCCCAACACCCGTTCCAGCTCCCGAACCTTTTTGTTCAGGGCTTTCACCTCGGATACGCTTACAACCTCATCACCAGATTCAATCGCGGACATGCCACCGTCTTTCATCAGCTTCTTCCAACGGAACAACAGACTTGCTGATATGCCATGACGCCGGGCTACAAGCGATACCGACATGCCTGGCTGCTCACACTCCGCAACCATGAATGCCTTCTCCTGCGCAGAATACCGGCGACGGCGCTGCTATCCGGTTATGACTTCGATTCTCTCCACCTTGGACACTCCTTTGTACTAGGTCTATGCCTAGGCTTTTGCTTCTACCAAGGTGTCCAGTTCAAATGGGGGCTACTACAGTTGGTCTTTTGTTCTGCTTCGGCGGGAAAATTCATTCGCTTCGGAGCAACATTATGTTCTTCCTTTACCAAATCATTATTATTTTCACACTTCTGCTATAAATGTTTCGAATTTCGAAAAAATTTACAAAACCGCTACGGAAAACACAAAAAGAAACAATAGTTAATAATCTTGTAAAGTATGAAAGAATGCAAAAATTCACCATGCAGGTGTTTTTTTTAACGAAAATATTGGCAAATTTCAATAAAAAGGCAATACTTAGTGTTAAGAACCTTAAAGACTAGGGCCGAATGTCAGAGCGACAAGCATATTATAGTAATATGTTTAAAATCGATTTGGCGAGCAGTCATGGTTTTAAGAAAATAACGGCGGGATGAATAACGTATTTAACTAGGAGCCGTTTAAAAAGTGGAGCCGAGGATATGCCTCTTAAAAAAATTAATCAAATGATAGTTCTTACAATGAATGCTGCGATTCTTCTGGCTGCATTAGTTATCGGTTTGTTTTTGTTCGTGACTTATGAGGCACATCAAAATGAAGCGATATTTTATTTTAATGTATTATTGATAAGCATGGTTCTGCTAACGACGATTACAAGTCTCGTTCTTTACAGAAAATTACTGTCGAATCTACCTTTGAAAGTTCTTGAAACACATTTCATGGATTCGTTTGAGGTCACGCAAATTGAAAAGAGCTATAAATCATTGGTAGTAGATGGGGATCAAAGCGTTGAACTCGTGTCATTTTTTAGTAATGTAAGAAATCAGCTAGATTATATAACCGAGCAAGGAAATAGCTCTGTAGATGTGTTGTGTCAAAGATTCGGAAGAATAACAGAACTAATCAACAAAATCAACAAAGCGTTAGTTGTTTTCAATGAAA
This sequence comes from Marinobacter sp. NSM, assembly GCF_052380025.1. Taxonomy (NCBI): domain Bacteria; kingdom Pseudomonadati; phylum Pseudomonadota; class Gammaproteobacteria; order Pseudomonadales; family Marinobacteraceae; genus Marinobacter; species Marinobacter sp. NSM. Next base: position 172,099 of record NZ_JBQTCK010000006.1, on the reverse strand, counting down.
TAAACGAGAAAATTTCAAGTGAAAAAGATAAAAAAGAATTCTCTACTCATGATGAAAGTCTCAAAAAAATAAAAACCTTCTTGAGTAAAAGTTCTAAATTAATAAACAAAGAAATATCCGCTTCACTCGTCGAATTTCAGTTTCAGGACAGGGTGAGCCAAATTTTGCACCATGTGAGAGAGGCTTTGGATGAGTTAGGAAGCAGCTTAATAAGTTCAGACGGGTTGATATCTGCGGAGGAAGTGTCAAGAATAAATCAAAACCTTTACGAATCGTATTCGATGGAAATAGAGAGAGAGAACCATCGCAATAATAACTTAGAGTCAGTTGACACAAGTGTTGAGGTTAAAAGGTCTGTTCAAAAAAATAACATAATAATATTTGGAGGCTGAGGTGGAGAAAAAAGTTTTAATAGTAGATGACTCACCGTCGATACGATACATTGTTCAAATGGCATTTCAAGATGCTGGTTATACGGTAATCTGTGCCACTGATGGGTTAGATGCTCTTAACAAATTGAATGATCAGAGGATTAGTTTAATTATAAGTGATTCGAATATGCCACACATGACTGGTATGGAATTGTTAAAAGCAGTGAAAAATAAGTCAGAAACTGCAGTTATTCCGTTTATGATGTTGACAACTGAAACTGATAAGAATCTTGTGAAAACAGCTCAAGATCTCGGAGCAACTGCCTGGATGGTGAAACCGTTTACTCCTGAAAGGCTTGTTGAAATGGCTATCAAAATATTGAATGGGTAGAAAGGAAAAACAATGGATCTAGCAACTATAGTTGGGCTAATAGGCGCTTTGGCACTAATATTTCTAGCAATATTACTTGGTGCTTCACCTGGAACTTTTTTAAACCCTGCAGGGATATTGATCGTTGTCGGTGGTTCATTGTTTGTCGTTCTTGCAAAATTTAGTATTGGAGAGTTTCTGGGAAGCTTCAAGTCAGCGGCACGTGCTTTTAAATTTAAAGTTCCATCATGCAGGGAAGGTATTGAAGAAGTATTACAAATTGCAAATATTGCGAGAAAAGAAGGTGTATTGGGTCTTGAAGGATTTGAAACTAAGTCAGAATTTTTAGGTAAAGGTATACAGATGCTTGTCGATGGACAGGATGCAAATACTGTTCAGAGCGTCTTGGCAAAAGAAAAAACTTTTAACGCTGAAAGAAATAGAAAAGGTTCAAAAGTATTCTCTGCTTTAGGAGACGTAGCACCAGCGATGGGTATGATTGGTACTTTAATAGGACTGGTTCAAATGTTATCGAATATGGAAGATCCAAAATCAATTGGACCTGCAATGGCAGTCGCGCTTCTTACCACTCTTTATGGGGCGATGATTGCAACAATGATAGCATTACCTATTTCAGACAAACTGATGTTAAGAGTAGAAGATGAAAACAGAATTCAATCTTTATATTTAGATGCACTAATTGGCATTCAAAGTGGCACAAACCCAAGGATAATTGAGCAACTTCTAACATCTTATGTTCCACCAGAAGAACGTGTGAATTCGGGGGAGAGTTCGGAAGCCTAGTCATGAGTGAAGACGCAGAGGAAAAAAGGGGTATTCCTGCTTGGGTTGTTACTTTTGCTGACCTTATGTCCCTATTAATGTGTTTTTTCGTGTTATTGCTAGCCTTTTCCGAAATTGACGCAACAAAATTTAAACAAATCGCAAGTGAGCTTTCAAAAGCATTTGGTGTACAAAGAGTAATTCCGGTGCTTGATCCACCGAAAGGAACTAGCCCAATTTTTCAAAATTACATTCCTAGCAAGCAAGAATTAATTCCATCTCCAATTGAAAAAGAAGGTAACCAGGGAGGGAATTTGGAGTCCTCCAGCAGGGCAAATGCATACGAATTAGAAAAAAACCTAGAGACCACTCATATCGAACTTCTAAGCGAAATAGAAAATTTATTTTATTCTCAAATTGAAAATGGGATTGTTGAACTTTTATCATACAATGATGGACGCATTATTTTAAGATTGAATGAAAGTGGCTATTTTGATAGTGGTTCCGCAGAACTTTCATATGAATTGTTTGATACGCTGTTTGAGTTGTCAAAATTATTAGAGCCCTTAAAATCACCAATCGAGATTCATGGTCATACTGACAACGTACCAATAAATAATGATCGTTTTTCAAGTAACTGGGCTTTGTCAGCTGCAAGAGCTGTCTCTGTCGGTGAACTACTAATTGGCACAGGCAGGGTTAGTGCTGAACGAATACGGATCGTTGCCTTTGCAGATATAAGACCACTTATTCAGCACGAAAATATAACAGATGAGAAAAGAAACAGGCGAGTAGAAATTATTATATTGCCTATAGATTCTGAAGCGATTTCACAGAACTTTCCTTTAAGTCATTTAGAAAACCAAGATGAATTAACAGCGGTGAGAAGTAGTTGGCTGTTTTGAAGAATTAATAAAAGTGTTACAAAAAACATTCTACAAATATTTAGGTAAAAATTGTTCACTTGGCGAGGTAGAAAATGAGTACGGAATTGTTCGCAGTTAGGAATGAGCGTCAGATTCGAAAAATTTTAGCCGTGAACTTAGTTTTTATAGCCGCAGTAATAATGGTATATTTCGCCCTAACATATTATGGTAACGAAGTAACGAATAAAGAGATTCTTGAAAAGTCGTTAGAAGTAGAAAAGTTAAATAAATTCGATTTTAATTTGTCAGCACTTCAGAATCAAATTGATCGGATGTACTTTAATTTAAAGAATAGTTCGTTTGAATTCAAAACTGATGAAAGCTTTTTGAGATTTGAGAATAGAGAGAGTCTTAACCATGCTTTTGGCCCATATTACGAGTATGATCACGAAATAAAATCTATCGATACAACTCTGGTTGCAATAGAAGAAAAAGCACAAAAATACGATGAACTCGTAATACTATTTGAAAAAAATCGAGATTTAATATCCGAATCTTTGAATAAGGCGGGTCAATCTATTATAAATATGATCGAACATTCATATACTAACGCTGATGAGAAATTGATTTCGGCGTCAGTGGCTACCCTTAACCAGGCTGATGCGGTTTTATTATGGGCGGAGCAATCTCTTGAGGCTGCTGATTATACAATGCCCGAAGATAGTTTCCGGATTGTCATTTCGGATATGATCAAAGCAATTGATGATTCGTTACTATGGATAGATCGAAATCGAGATATCGAAAGAATAACCGGGCTAAGTGATGAAATTGTTTTATTAAAAAATACGAAATCTGAAATTAAACAGCTTGTATATGAGGATGATAAACTTCTTGATTTGCACTCCTATATTGAAAACGAAAGAAATTCATTAAAAGAAACGATAAATGAAGCTGTAAAAAAAATTCAAAATATAAAGTCATTGCATACTGAATTATCTTCGAAATTAGTTAATGACAGAAAGATATCGATTGATCAATTGAGAGTTGCATCAGAGTATGCAAACGTGATGGCCTTAGGCTTAGTTACTTTTATTCTGCTCTTTTCTTACCATTCCTTTTACGTTGTTCATGAAATGTTTGTGAATGGTGGAAAATTGTTGCTCGATAAAATTCAATACAGGGCTAAAGCGCTTGAACGTTCTAAGAAATCTTTATTTCGGGCATTGAGAAAAGAACAAAATACTAGAAAAACGCTTTTGAAAAATCAAGAAGAGCTTTCTCGGACGAACGATGCGTTAAGCCAGTCGATGGAAGAGATTAAAAAAACAAGAGAAGTTCTTAGTCAACAGGAAAAATTAGCATCGATTGGACAGCTTGCAGCAGGTGTTGCCCATGAAATAAATAATCCGTTGGGATTTATACTAAGCAATATTAATAGATTATCTGAATATTCCAGTGAATTAATAAAAATGATTAACATCCTGCGCGTTGAATTAGAAAATAAAGATTCATCGAGACAGAGTGGTAGTTTTGAATTTGATGAAGAAGAGTTTGAATATATTGCCAAAGATATACCTATTCTCATAAGCGATTGCGAAGAGGGTGGCGAAAGAGTAAAGGATATCGTTCAAAGTTTAAAAGACTTTTCACGCGCTGACGATCCGAGCGATTCATTTGAATCGCACGACATTCAGCATCTTGTTAAAAAGACGTTGAGGCTTTTGAATAACGAATTAAAATATAACTTCAAGGTCATAACTAGCTTTTCTGATGATTGCACTGCGGAAATTCTTTATGGACCCATGACACAAGTATTTTCAAATCTCGTTATAAATGCAGTACACGCTGTCAACGACGCACAGCGTCCAGGAAAAATTGAGATCACAGGTTTCTCAGACGAAAATAACGTTAAAATAGTTTTTTCTGACAATGGTATTGGAATGTCTGACGACACTGTAAGGAAAATCTTTGATCCGTTTTTTACAACGAAGAAAGTTGGCCAAGGTACTGGTCTGGGTATGAACATTACTTATGACATTGTTGTCAATCGGCACAATGGCCGAATTGAGGTTGAAAGTACCAGGGGTGAGGGTTCAAAGTTCATTTTAACTATACCTAAAGCTCGAAATAACGGAGATTCATAATGATAAAGAAACTTGTTATCGTTGATGATGAAGAGCATATAATTAAGTCGTTAGAAAGGTTGTTCAGAAAAGAAGACTATGAAGTTGTTGGCTTTTTATCTCCTATAGATGCTTTGGAGTATGTACGCACAAATGAGATTTCGGTAGTACTCTCCGATCAGCGCATGCCTGGGATGCTTGGTTCTGATATGTTGAGTGAGATAAAGAAGATCAGACCAAATTGCATACGAATAATCATGAGTGGATACACTGAGCTGGAGAGTGTAACGTCTGCAATAAATGATGGAGCAGTGTTTAAATTTTTGACAAAGCCTTGGGATGACGAAAAGCTTATAAGAAATATTAGCGAAGCTTTTGAGATTTTTCGGCTCAAAGAAAACAATAAAACGTTAACCATGGAACTTCAGAAAGCCAACAGGGAATTGTCTCAACGTTTGTCAGAAGAATCCCGTCTTGGAAAACATCATCTCAAAGCATCACAAATTAGTTATGCATTGATTGATGTTTTACCATTTGCTGTTTTTGCAGTTGATACCAGCGGTTTGATTGTTTTCCAAAATAATTATTCTAAAAGCTTGTTTGAGATTTCCCTAGGTGATTATATTGCTGAATATCCTCATTATGAACTCGTTTCTTTGATAGAAGAGGCGCGAACAAAAAAAACTATTGAATTTGCGTCGCTTGATACTAAAAAAGGCAAATTACGTTTTAGGGCAATTAATTTATCTGCTGATAAAGGAATTGAGGGTATTGTCTTAATACAAGTTGAGGAGGCTTCATGTCAACAGTGAGCGAATTTTATGATAAATATGAGCAGGCGCTCCCCCAGCTTGATCCGGACGTTTTATCGCTCATTTGTGCACTCGAAAAAAATACTGATCAATATGAAATCCTGGAACATTTTGTTATCAAAAATCCTTCACTCTCGTCAGCAATTTTGAGGGTCGCAAATAGTCCTTTTTTTGGGTTTGAAAATAATGTTTGTTCAATTAAACAAGCAATCATGCTTATCGGAACACAAAATGTTAAATGCTTGGTCTTGTCCCATTCAATTAAGGGGTTTTTAGAAACAGTTCCAATTGAAAGACGGGAGTTAATAAAGCAGTTTTGGGATAGAGAAATATTGGCATCGTACATTGCCAAAGAATTATCAAAATCAACCATAAGTGAACCAGATGTAATATTTCTAGGATCACTTTTTTATGACATTGGATTGATAGTTGTTTTGGCAGTATCTGAAAATAGAAAATATGATTCAATAACAGAGTTGTTGGTCTGTGGAGAAGATATATCAGCTATTGATGACGTTATTGGTTTTAAAATTCCTGAACTTAGCTTATTAATTGTTAAAAATTGGCGTTTTCCTCAGCCTATAATTAGTACATTGGACAGTTTGGTTTGCCCGAAATTGGATTCTATTGCCACTGGAAAGCGTTTGCTCATTGTTTATTCACGAATTTTTGCAAATCAAACTGGATCAGTTGACTTTCGTAATTTACCTTTGAGGCTAAATTTTTCCTCTAATATTAATTTAGGACTTGATATCGGTGTTGCGAGTGAAGCTATATTAATTGCAAACAAGAGCTATTCGTTCTATAGACAAACCTGCTGAGAAAATCTTGGAGTTATCAATATGAATCTTTCAGAGTGTGGTGTCTTATTTTTAGATGATGAAATATCAATTTTAGAATCGATACGAAGATTAACTCGAAAAAAACCATATCAAACTTTTTTCTGTACTAGCGGTGAAGAGGCACTGTCATTACTCGAAAATACCCCAATTCATCTTGTTGTATCTGACATGAGGATGCCCGAGATGACGGGGGATGTATTTTTGGCTAAGGTTCATGAAAAATACCCGGACGTAAATCGGTTTTTGTTAACCGGACATTCAGATATTGACGCAATAGTTAACGCTCTCAATGATGGTGGAATTAGCAAATTTTTGAAGAAACCCTGGGATGAGAAAGAATTTTTAGGAGAAATTGAGGCTGCTCTTGAGCTTTCAGTGTTAAGGCAAGAGCATAAAATGCTGAATATCAAGACAAAACAACAAGCCAAGAGATTGAAAGAGCTCAACGCCACTTTGGAAAAAAGGGTTGAAGATCGAACTAAAATGCTTCGTAGGGCTTTTAAACAGCTTGATCATAGTTATGGCAATTTTGTTAAAGTGTTTTCATATTTTATTAGTAGTCAAAGCCATATGATCAAAGGATGTTCCCAGGAAGTGGCACTCCTATGCGAATCCGTGTGCAACTCGTTAGGTATCACCGGTGCTGATGCCAAACACATCTATTACGCGGCGCTCTTGCATGAGGTTGGTAAGCTTAGCCTTTCTGAAGATGTGTTATCGAGATCCGAGGTGCGTCTCACCAATCGAGATCTTGATGAATATCGCCAGTACCCACTCCTTGGCCAAATGGCTTTGTCACCGGTGAAGGTCTTGGAGCCAGCGGCGTTAATCATAAGGCACCATAACGAACTCTTTGATGGAAGCGGGTACCCTGATCGTTTATCTGGTGCTTCAATTCCTATTGGTTCAAGAATTTTATGCGTTTGTAGATGGTTTGTAGGTCTTCAAACTGAATTTCTCAGAACTTCGCCAATGTCTGTCGATGACGCAAAGAATTTTTTGATTCAAAATAAATCTAAAAAGTTTGACCCAGCGGTTGTAGATGCGCTTCTGGGACTAAGTCTCGGAAAAATTGACTCCGTTCGAAGCGAACTTGTTCTGAGCGTTAAGGATCTTCGACCAGGAATGAAATTGGTACGTGATCTTGTGACAGACCGAGGTGTACTCCTAATTTCAAGTGGTAATTATCTTTCTGAACAGAACATTCATAAACTTAGGCAGATGTGTGAACTAGACTCTATAAACCTAATGGCCCATGTTCTTTCGGAAGTCAGTTCTGTAGAGGGATCATAGTATGGACAAAAAGGTTAAAGTCGTGTGCCTGGATGATGATAATTCAGTACTGAAAGCTTTATCGCGATTACTCAGGTCTCATCAGATTGACTGTAATTCATTTACTAACCCTACCAAATGCTTGTGCTTCTTAAGGCATAACACTGTGGACGTTATTATATCCGATTATCGAATGCCGGAGATAAATGGCGTAGATTTTTTACTTTTAGCTAGAATTATAGCACCAAGTACGCCTCGAATTATATTGTCCGCTTTTACTGATCCTGATGGATTGATTAGGGCGATTAATTCTGCAGGTGTTTTTCGCTACTTAACTAAACCATGGGATGATAAGGTTATCATGTCTGTCATACATAATGCTGCTAAGCTTCATAATTCCTATTTGGATTTGAAGTCTTTGATTGCAGACGATTCAAATTCTAAAGACTCAGTAATTGAGATTCAATCGGTCATTGACAAATTGGAGCGTGAAACTCCCGGTATCTCCAGGATTAAAAGAGATCGAGACGGATATATTATTTTATAAATTTCATGTTTTCGGATTGTATTAATTTGGAATTATAGTGATATTATAAATTTATCGAATGTTTGTTATCACTTATATTTTTAGAGGCTTTTTATTGGCCTCTTTTTTTTGACCATACAGTTTTTGGTTTTTATCATTAATTCGGGTTCTTTTTTTGCTGAGAATTACGAAAATTTTAAGTAAAAAGATTCTGAAGATACTTCAAATTGTGATCCGTTGTAAGAAAATCCCTACAACTATTTTAAGCGTTGTTCCTATGTGCACTATTCCGATTATGATTCATTCTATAAGTGTTATGTGTAGTTTGATTTTTTGATCGTTTCCTGGGGTTTTGAATGTGTACAAACTTTTGAGGGCGTGGAGGAATCGATGGCCACAGCTAATGTTTCTTTTGCAAAAGCAATCGGTGCCTTTTTAATCGCGTTCGCCAGCGGTTTTGTTATCCATGTTCTCACCTCGGAATGGTTCGCCATTGTTATTACGGCTGCTGTTCCAGCAGTGCTTTGGCTGATTGATGTCCAAAGGGCTTCTCTTTTAACCTCCGATGACGGTGAATGTGCTAGCCGAGACAACCAGCAGCGGACGCTCATGGTTGAGTTCGGTAGCTTGCAACTCACAGAGTTTGAGCTTCATCAGGAACAACTGGCCAATTTAAAGAGTGTGGTGTCGGACGGTACACAACTACTTCAAGCCTCGTTCGCTGAGATTCACGAGATTTTAAAGGTTCAAAAGGATGCATTGCAAGAGATACTCGGTGATGACGGGCGGGCGACTACGTTTGAGGAATTTTCAGTGGCAACCACAGGCACTCTAGATTTGCTCATTGATAATACCCTTCAAATTGGTAGTAACTTAGTTTCTTTGGTTAAGAAATCTGAGGGCGTTAGCGAACAAATGCCACTAGTCATAAGTGCCTTGGAAGAAATGGACCAGCTGGCCGTCCAGACGAATTTACTTGCCTTAAACGCCGCTATTGAAGCTGCTCGAGCAGGTGAACATGGTCGAGGATTTGCAGTTGTAGCGGACGAAGTGCGGTCATTATCGGCAAGATCAAGTGATTTTAGCAAAGATATACGCACTAAACTGAATAACATGCGATTGTCAATTACTGAACTTAGTGATTATATACGTTTGGTTGCCGAACAGGACACCGACGCAATGGAGAATGCGAAATATAAGGCTGAACAGTCTATTTCAGACTTGCGTTTACTTTCGGCCAGGGATCAGCGTCTTACTCAAAAAATTAATGACACCTCTGAACAGCTTGTCGAAGCGTCTGCCAAAGCAGTACGAGGGTTGCAGTTCGAAGATATGAACACCCAACTAGTTGACTATATGCGGGAACGTCTGCAGATTTTAGGTCGGCTTTCAGCGGGCTTTGCGCAACAAACAGATGGTTCTTTCGAAACTTTATCAGAAACACGCGAAGCACTCACACAATTTCGTTACAGTCCGGTCACTCAGCAATCCATGAACAGTGGCGAAGTCGACCTTTTCTAGTTTTCATCTGTAAGCCAGAGAGGTTTGGAAATGGCTAAACATGTATTGATCGTGGATGACTCTGCATCCATAAGGCAAATGGTTGAACATACACTCAAGTCGGGTGGATATCAGGTTACTACAGCTAATGATGGCCAAGACGCTCTGAATCTATGTCAGAACGGTCGCTTTGACTGTGTGTTTACGGACCAGAATATGCCCCGCATGGACGGCATAACCTTGATTAAAAGCTTGCGAGGAATGTCATCGTTTGCCAGAACGCCAATTTTGGTTTTGACGACGGAGGCCGGTGAAGAAATGAAAAACAAGGGTAAGGCCGCTGGCGCAACCGGTTGGCTGGTTAAGCCGTTCGATCCAGCAAAGTTACTTGAAGTTGCTGCCAAAGTGATGCCCTGATAAACGAGGGAAATGGCGTGAGTATTGATTTAGAGCAGTTTCATGGTGTTTTCTTCGAGGAGAGCGTTGAGCATATTGACAATATGGAACATATGCTTATGGCTCTTGATCTTGAACAAAGTCAACCAGACCCTGAGGACATTAATAGCATTTTTAGGGCTGCGCACAGCATAAAAGGTGGTAGCGGAACTTTTGGATTCACAGCGTTGACCGACGTCACGCATGTTATGGAGAACTTGCTTGATCAAGCTCGGAAGCGCGAGCGAGTTTTAACGCCTGAGCTTGTTGATTCCTTGCTTTCGGGCGTCGACGTTCTTCGCGACCTTGTCTCCAGCTATAGGTCAAAAACCCAGATAGACAATGAGTCTGTAAGAGATTCAATCCTCTCTTTCGAAAAAATTCTCCAGGGCCCTGTGAACGTTTCGGAGTCTGAGACTAGTTCCGACAATGAGAATCAAGAGGCATATGGTTTTTTTGATGATATACCGGCATTGGAGCCGGCTTCGGATCCTAGTGAAAATATCACTGTTCAAAGTGTAGATAAGAGCAGTGTCGCGCAGAAGCCTGTCAAAAACACCGCAGCACATGAATCCAGCACCATTCGAGTAGATACAGACAAAGTGGATGGGTTGATCAATCTTGTCGGGGAACTGGTTATCACTCAGTCAATGCTAAAAGTCTTGAGTGATGATCCAGTCGCATTGGATGCTTCGAAAATGACCGCGGTTCTTGACGAATTGGAGCGCAACACGCGTGAAATTCAAGAATCTGTTATGTCAATTCGTATGATTCCTGTTTCGCTTGTTTTCAATCGATTTCCACGCGTGGTTAGGGACCTTGCTAGCAAAATGGAAAAAGAAGTGGACCTGGTTCTTGATGGTGCCCACACAGAATTGGATAAGAGTCTGATAGAGCAGCTTGTAGACCCGCTTACGCATTTGGTCAGAAATAGTATTGATCATGGCATCGAAACACCTGATGTCCGACTCGCAAAAGGGAAGCCCTCTCGCGGTCAGATAAAAATAAGCGCTTCACAAAGCGGCGGTAATATCCTGATTGCGATAAGCGATGATGGCGCAGGGCTCAGTAAAAATCGAATCCTTGCTAAAGCTCGTGAAAACAACTTGCTGTTTAACGAAGATGCCTCGGATCAAGATATTTGGAACTTGATTTTCCAGCCAGGATTTTCGACAGCTGAGCAGGTAACCGATGTTTCTGGTCGTGGAGTCGGCATGGATGTTGTACGCCGGAATATTCAGAAACTCGGCGGCAGAGTTGAAATTGCCAGTGTTGAGGGCGTTGGATCAACGTTTACTATCCAGTTGCCGCTCACGCTTGCCATTGTGGATGGCATGGGAGTATCCGTCGGTGACCAGACCTTTATTATTCCGTTGGTAAGTATCGTTGAATCTATGCAGCCACCTAAAGATAGTTTGCGTTCTCTCGCAGGGTCTTATCTTTTGCATGTGCGCGAGGAGTTCTGGCCATTGTTGCCGCTCCATGAAGTTATGGACACTCCTCCAAAACATTTAGACCCATCCAATGGCATTGTTGTTTTGGTTGAAACCAGTAAACGTCGATATGGGCTTCTAGTCGACGATTTGGTTGGGCAGCAGCAAGTAGTTATAAAAAGTCTTGAGCAGCATTACCGAAGAGTACCTGGAACGTCAGGGGCTACCATTATGGGGGATGGCAGTGTTGCATTAATTTTAGACGTCGAGTCGCTAGCTGATGCCATAAAAATACCGGCGGAGGAATCATTATGAATGCTGATAAAGATCTGCTAGAGGCGAAGGAAGATTCCGCATCTCGAACAGATGTCCAAGAGTACCTTACGTTTTCTTTGGGCGAGGAACAGTATGCGCTTGACATTATGTCTGTAAAAGAAATCCGAGGTTATGAAGCTGTTACCCGTATTGCTAATGCCCCCTCATTTATAAAAGGCGTTATCAATTTAAGAGGGGAAATCGTTCCGATTGTAGACCTTCGAATCAAGTTTGGTGTTGGCGAGGCGCGCTATGACGAATTCACCATTGTTATCGTAATCCAAATCCATGACCGCCTGGTCGGAATTGTCGTAGACGCGGTCTCAGATGTTGTATCACTTTCAGAGCAGGAAAGGCGGCCACCACCTGAGTTTGGCGTCGCATTTGATAGTCGATTTCTCGTAGGTTTAGCAAAGCTTCAAAATAAAATGATCATCCTGGTAGATATTGAGGCGCTTGTGTCAAGCAACGAACTTAGCTTGGTTGACTCGGAGAAGGAGGTTAGTGATGAAAACTAACGATGATTGGCATATACAGGGGGAGCAAAGTGTCGATCCCCCGTGTATGGAACAGGATAGCGTATGGTCAATCTGTTTGATGGTTGCGTCGACTTTTTATTGGAGTTTTTAAAATGAATCAATCGCGCTTTATTTATGTTGTAGCCATTGTTCCTCTGGTGTTGGCCGTGGTGCTAAGTCTCGGAGGCTTACTTTGGGCTGAGACGGCTGGTTTAAGTCAAACGCTTGCAGGTCTTGTGTTAATTACGGGATTTGCCGGTGTGTCGGTTGCCTCTATAGTAATTCGTCGAACTCTCTCGCCTTTGGGCGCGGAGCCTGAACAGTTATTGTCAGTGGTCAAAGACCTTGGTCCGGATCCAACTGGTAAAGCAGGGGGGGGAACTCTAACCCTCATGGAAAGGCTGCAGAGCCTGAAAACATTTTTGCAATCGTTTGACGCGGGGGCAGAGGCCTCAGCCAGGCTGAAGCAAGCTGTAGAATGTGCAACGACCAACATTATGATCGCTGACGCGGATCGCAAAGTCGTTTACATGAATCGAGCCGTAACCGAAATGTTGCGCAGTTGCGAGAACGAGATCAGAAAGGATCTTCCGAGCTTTTCAGCCGATGGCATTTTAAACGGCAGTATCGATCGCTTCCATAAAGACCCACGGCATCAAATCAGCATGCTGGATGCTCTCAAAGATACTCACTACACAGACATTCGACTGGGGGCCAACACCTTTGGATTGGTGGCCACTCCCATTTTTTCAGAAGATGGCCAACGGTTGGGTACTGTTGTTGAGTGGAAAGACCGCACACTTGAAATTAAAGCTGAAAAACTGGCTGTTGAGAATAAGCGAATTCGCCAGGCAATCGACAATTGCACCACAAATTTAATGATTGCAGACGAAAACAGAGACGTTGTGTACATGAATGCCTCCGTTGAGGAAATGCTACGCAAGGCAGAATCAGAAATAAGGAAAGATCTGCCTGATTTTCACGTCGATACCATCCTCAACGCAAGTATTGATCGGTTCCACAAAGACCCTAGCCATCAAATGGCCATGCTGAACCGTCTTGAAGGAACTCATACAGCACAAATCAAGATTGGAACTCAGGTCTTCGGATTGGTCGCTAACCCGATTTTCGGTGAGGACAAGACTCGATTGGGTACTGTCGTTGAGTGGACTAACCGGATTGCGGAATTGACGGCGGCTAACGAAATTACCGGCCTTGTTAAGGCAGCTGCTGAAGGTGATTTCAGTTCGAAATTGTCGACGGAAGACAAAGACGGCTTTTTCCTCGAAATGGCTGAGGGACTCAACAAACTTACCGAAACTACGAATCGGGGGCTAAAAGATATTGCGAGGGTTTTGGAGGCGGTTTCTGAAGGTAATCTGACAGAACGTGTGACGGAAGATTACAGTGGAATTTTCCTGGAGCTTAAAGATTACTGCAACAAAACAACCGAGAGCCTGACCGAGATGATCGGTGAAGTAAGGAATGCTGCCGATACTATCTATGCGTCGTCCTCGGAAATTGCCATAGGCAATACAGATCTTTCCACACGCACAGAAGAACAGGCTGCAAATCTTGAGGAAACGGCTTCCAGTATGGAAGAGCTTACCTCAACCGTAAAAACGAACACGGATAATGCCAAACAAGCCAATGTTCTTGCTGAGCAAGCCTCCGGAATTGCATCTGATGGTGGGGAGTTGATTCTTCAGGTTGTGGAAACAATGGGCTCCATCAACGAATCTGCGCAAAAAATCAGTGACATCATCGGTGTAATCGACGGCATTGCGTTCCAGACTAATATCCTGGCCCTTAATGCGGCTGTAGAGGCCGCTCGGGCGGGCGAACAGGGCCGAGGTTTTGCCGTTGTCGCTTCAGAAGTGCGAACTCTGGCTCAGCAGAGTGCCGATGCTGCAAAAGATATCAAGCAACTTATTTCAGACTCCGTCAGCCGGATTGAAAGCGGTAATCATCTTGTAAACAAGTCTGGAGAGACCATGCAAGAAATCGTGACGTCGATCAAACGAGTGACTGAAATGATGGCTGAGATTGCCGCTGCTTCCGTTGAACAGGCAAGTGGTATTGAGGAGGTAAATACTGCTGTAAATCAGATGGACGAGATGACGCAGCAAAATGCGGCTTTGGTGGAAGAGGCTGCCGCAGCATCAGAGAGTCTTCAGGCCCAGGCGGAGGGGTTAACCGCCAGCTTGAGCGCTTTCCGCCTGAGTGATGCAGATACGTCATTAAGGGTTTCTGCATCAAATGCAATGAAAAGTAACGGAGCTTCTGCGTCTATGAACATGAAACGGTCTCCGGAGGCTAGTTACCCGCAGCATGTAGGTGCTAAAAAAGCGGAACATTCAGAAAAATCATCTAAACTTAAAGCATCAAGTCAGCCAAAAACTTCGCAGTCTGATGCGGAATCGGATTGGGAATCTTTTTGAGCTTTCAAGAGGGTCGAGTCACTATGAACAGTGGCGCAGCGGCTAAAGCCAGCCGGGAATTTGAGTATACCGATTCCGATTTTGAAGCGATTCGCCAGCGGCTGCATGCAGCCGCTGGCATTAATCTCTCTAAAAGTAAGAATCAATTGGTATACAGCCGCATGGCTCGGCGGCTGAGGGCAGTTGGCGTTAAATCTTTCGAGGCATATCTAAAGTACCTCGATGGTAACGAGGGGGAGCAAGAGGAGTTCATAAACGCACTGACCACAAACCTTACCTCGTTTTTTAGAGAATCACATCACTTCGAGATTCTGGCCGACTTTCTCAGAAGTAACGCAAAACCGGGTAAACGGTTTAATCTTTGGTGTGCTGCTGCCAGCACGGGGGAGGAGCCTTATTCAATGGCAATGTCGGCTATCGAGGCTCTCGGTCCAAGGCCACCAGTCAAGATATTTGCTACCGATATTGACAGTCAGGTACTGGCAACAGCCAGGAAAGCAGTGTACCCATTGAATCGCGCTTCGTCGATTAGTGAGCAACGACTTAAATCCTTTTTTCTAAGAGGGAATGGCCACAATTCTGGTTTCATTAAGGTTCGGCCTGAAGTTCAACAGATTGTGAAATTCGCTACGCTTAATCTCCTGGACAAAGACTGGCCGCTTGAACCGCCCTATGATTTGATCTTTTGCAGGAATGTTATGATCTATTTCGACAAGCCAACCCAAAAACGCATCGTTGAAAAAATGATTCCGCTGCTTTCCGAGGGTGGGCTATACGTTGCGGGGCACTCTGAGAACTTCACGTATGCCACCGAGATGATTCGTCTCGTTGGAAAAACGACTTATCGTGTTGTGAGAGACGAGCAACGGTGAATGCAAGTTTACATTTAGCCCGCAAGCATTATTTCGATCATCAATTTGATGGTCCTGTTACAAAGGTATTACCGGGGGAATACTATGCCACCTCGCGTCGCGAAATGATTGTAACAGTTCTTGGTTCTTGTGTTTCCGCGTGTATCAGAGACCCCGAAAATGGCATCGGTGGCATGAATCATTTCCTGCTTCCGGACTGCCATCGCGTTAACGATAGTGCATCTGCCCGTTATGGCGCATTTGCCATGGAACTGCTGATTAACAAACTGTTGTCAATGGGAGCCTCCCGTCAGAGGCTGCAAGCGAAAGTGTTTGGTGGGGGGCATGTGATTCCCGGAATCGCTTCCATCGATGTAGGTCATCGCAATGCTGAGTTTGTTGAACAGTATCTTATCAATGAGAGCATTCCGATTTTAGCCAGCGATTTAAGAGACGCCTTTCCGCGCAAGGTTTGTTTTTTCCCAGATACTGGAGAAGTTTTAGTAAAGAAGATCAGATTCAGTAATAACACCGAGTTAAATACTCGTGAGAAAAAACTTTGCGAGCGTGTGTCCCGGGAGGATCCCGCAGGTACAATCGAATTATTCACATGAGAGGCTAAGCGCTAGACTATGACAATATCCGTGTTAGTAGTAGACGACTCGGCTTTGATCCGGCAGTTGCTCGGAGAGATGATCTCAACGGCACCGGGATTTAAATTAGCCGGTTTAGCCGAGGATGCTTACCAAGCCAGAGATTTTGTCAACAAATATGCTCCGGATGTCATAACATTAGACATTGAAATGCCACGCATGGATGGTCTTTCATTCCTGGAACTGTTAATGAAAGCGCGCCCGACTCCTGTAATTATGGTGTCAACTCTTACAGAGCAGGGGGCTGATGCAACGTTGAGGGCGTTGGAATTGGGTGCGGTAGATTTTTTAACCAAGCCCAAAATTGATGTTTCCGAGGGAATTGCAGGTTATTGCGAGGAGTTGCTTGAAAAAATTCGTGCGGCCGCCGCCGCGGGACCGGCCCTTAGACGCAAAGGGCGGGCAAATGTAAAAGCCAGAAGCGTACCTAGGGGACTGAAAGGTGACCAGTCTAGACACATTTTGGCTATTGGTGCTTCAACCGGCGGAACCGAAGCAATCAGGGCGTTTTTAGAAGCATTGCCCCCCGAAATGCCAGGCATTGTCATTACCCAACATATGCCAGCGGGGTTTACTAGGACATTCTCTGCAAGGCTAGATCGTCTCTGTCAATTATCGGTTTGCGAGGCTAAAGACGGCGATAAGATAATTCCTGGATACGTTTATATAGCTCCAGGTGGGCTTCATCTTGAAATTGAGCGTTCCGGCATCAATTTTATTTGTCGGCTCTCCGACGCTCCCCCCGTAAGTCGACACAAACCTTCAGTCGACGTTCTGTTCGATAGTGTCGCGCAGTCATGTGGGAGTGCCTCAACTGGGGTGATTTTAACGGGCATGGGGCGAGATGGTGCCAGCGGGCTCTTGAATATGCATGAAAATGGAGCGCAAACTTTCGCGCAAGATGAAAATAGCTGCGTGATATTCGGAATGCCAAGAGTAGCGATTGAGTCGGGCGCAGTCGATACCATCGCTTCTTTGGATGATTTGCCTGAATTAGTCGTTAACCACCTAAAATCCGTCTGCCGCAGACGTTCTTAGGTGCCAGGCAGTGACTGACGATACTCTAAGCATGAGTTCTGAAATACTGGTCGTTGACGATTCCCGCTCCTCGTTGATTTGGCTGGCGGAATTGCTGTCTTCTGAGGGGCATCGCGTTATCTGTGCACGAAGCGGGGCTGAGGCCCTTTCGCTACTCGAGACGCTGAAACCTGATTTGGTGCTGCTTGACGTTAGTATGCCTGATATCAGCGGTATTGATCTTTGCCGGACGATCAAAAGCCGTGAAGAATTTGTCGAGATTCCCGTTATTTTTCAGTCAGTGCACACTGATTCAGAAACTCGCATTAAGGGACTACGGGCTGGCGCTGCAGACTTTCTCAGTAAACCTTACCAGCAAGACGAAATATTGTTGAAGGTTGGTATCCACCTCAAAATTCACTCACTTCAGACACAACTCGAGCAACAGGTTGAGACACGTACAAAACAATTAACTGCGGAAATCGTGGAACGAAGGCGAATTGAAGCAGATTTAATAGCGTCGAAACATGAATTACGTGCTCTTGCCTTACATTTGCAAACCGTGCGTGAGCAAGAGCGTAAACGTATTGCCCGGGAAATACACGATGAATTGGGTCAGACATTGAGTTTGGCAAAAATAGAACTGCGGCGAATGATGGATATTATACCTGAGGAGCATCATGCTCTCGTGACGGTTTTGGAAAGTACTACATCGTTTATTTGCCAGGCCTCTGAAACTGCCAGAGCGATATCAGAAAACCTAAGACCTGGCATGCTTGATGTTTTGGGGCTGGGTGCTGCCCTAGAAAATCACTTTTCTGGATTTAGCCGAAGTACTGGAATAGAGTGCAAGTCGACATTAAATTTGCCTGAACCAGACGGGTTGAATGAAGACCAAGCAACGACAGTCTTCCGGGTAATTCAGGAGTGTCTGACTAATATTGCCAAACATGCGGAAGCGACACTTGTGAGAGTTAATGTCGATTTAGAGGAGAAAAATATTTTCATTATTGTCGAGGATAATGGCAGAGGCTTTAATTATTCTGACCGTTCCAGCGGAAAGAACTCTCTTGGCTTGATCGGAATGCGGGAGCGAGTGGCGGCTTTTGGAGGAGATCTTAGAATCGAGGGACGTGCTGATCAGGGCACTACCGTTAAGATATTTTGGCCTCTGGAAAATTAAGTTTATGACTATTAGAGTAATCATTGCTGATGACCACGAATTAATTCGCGAGGGTATGAAACATCTCTTGCAAGCAGAGCAAGATATGGAGCTCAGTGCGCAAGTTGGTAATGGTGCTGCGCTGATTCATGCCCTACGAGAGAGTGACTTTGATGTCGTGTTAATGGACCTCAATATGCCCGGCAGAAGCGGATTGGAATTACTCAGGCAACTTAAGCAAGAGTTTCGCAACACCCCCATTATAGTGCTGAGCACTTTCAAGGAGGAGATGTACGCTGTGAGATGCATCAAAGCCGGAGCGTCAGCTTATTTATGTAAAGAGGATGCTGCCGGAACATTAGTGAATGCGATCAGACGCGTCTCAGTAGGCGATCTGTTTATTACTCCAGACGTTGCGACACTTATGGCGGGTGCACTGCAGTCAAAAGTGGAAAATGTTGATGACGCTATGATGCGATTATCGGATCGGGAGCACCAAATCCTGCTTTTGCTGGCTGAGGGTAAAAGCGTGAACGGTATAGCGGAGCAGCTCTGCCTGAGTGCGAAAACAGTCAGCACTTATAAAGCGCGTATTAGATTTAAAACAGGGCTCAGAACAGATGCAGATATTGTTAGGTTTGCAATTGATCATAAACTGATACAGCAGGACCATAAAATGTGACTATTTAGCGCATTGTGACCCTTCTCTAATTGAAGGTACCAGATCGTGGGCATCAAAAAAACGTGAACACGCAAAGAAAATATATCCTGATAACAGTTTTTTCTGTTATTGCGGTCTCTTTACTCGGTGCTTTTTGGGGTTGGAAAGTCCTCGATGCGAAAAGGGAGCTCCGGGAAACCCTTCAACAACGCGAAGAAATGGTCGAAATGATGAAAGCTGCGCTCACGTTGCGCCAGGTAATGGGCCACGGGGGCCTGATTCATCATTACAACGCCTTCGTACAGCACCGCGACACGTCACATCAAGAACGGCTGCAATACACATTCCGACTGCTCGCGCTTGTTGAAAGCCGGTTGAAGCGACTCATAAAAGACCCTGATATACTCGATATTGTTAATCGTATCAGTATTCTAATTACCGAAAACCGTACGGATTTCGAGTTGATAAAACAGTTAAGTGATGAAGGCTGGGCAACGGAACTTGTTGACCAGACTTTTAAAATTGATGAGGTTGAGATTTTCCAGCTTTTAGAAAAGCTTGAGCTAGCACTCCAAGACCAATATTCGAATTCTGAACAGGAATTACAGCGGAATATAGGGTCTGTTAGGAAGGCCATTCTCATGGGTTCATATCTTTTTATTCCCATGATGATTCTTTGCTGTATTTTCTTACTCCTTCTGCGACGCATGAATAATCTATTGGTGTGTTTAGATGATTCTAAGAAGGCAGTTGATCTTTTACTGGAAACAGCACCAGACTCAGTTTTGACGGTTGATGATGACGGTAACATACTCCGGGCAAACGCGACTGCTCAAACCTATTTCGGCTATGGCAATCAAATAGTAGGGAAAAAACTTGAAGATCTGATACCTACACCCCCAGGAGCTTTAACAGCGGAACCGGAGCACAGGGTCTATGCCAAACTTGCGGATGGCGAAAATCGGGAGGTCTCTGTCAGGCGTGGTTTCTTTGATTCGGCTCAAGGTCGAGCCGCTGTGGTCAGCGTGCGTGACATTTCAGAAGAAGGGCAGTTTAAGAACGGGCTGATAGAAGCCCAGAGGCGTATTGACTTTGCTGCCTATGTGGCGAAATTTGGGATATGGGAGCTAGATACAGTCAAGGGCTACCTGAGCTTGGATTTGTGGAGCCACAGGCTTCACAACATTGCTCTCGGAGAGTTAAGTGGTAACTTCGAGAGCTGGTTAAAAATTATTCATCCTGAAGACAGTAAATTAGTGCAGCAGGCAGTAGATCGGGCTAAGTCCAGTGATATTGGTGTCGAATGCAGCTATCGAATAATGCTAGGTGAAGAGGTTCGATGGCTTCAATTGGTTGCTGGAGCGCAATGTGACGATGACGGAAATGTCATATGCCTCACTGGAGTCTGCAGGGATGTGACAGAAATGACTGAAACGCAGCAGGCTCTGGAAATTGCTAATGAGCGTGCCTTGGCAGCAACAAGGTCAAAGGCTGATTTTCTTGCGAACATGAGTCACGAAATTCGTACGCCGATGAACGCTGTGCTTGGTTTGCTGACGCTGCTTGAGCGCTCCTCCCGAGACAATCGTCAAGTCCAACTGGTCAAAACGGCTCACGAGTCTGCAAGTGGCTTGCTGAATGTTTTGGACGATATTCTTGAATTTTCGAAACTAGAGGCTGGCAAGGTCAACCTTTCGATTAAAGCATTCGAGCTCGAAGATGTGCTTCGCAAGGCGGTTGATCTTTTTGCTCCACTGGCGCACCAGAAGGGCTTAGAGTTTGTTTTAGACGTTGATCCAAACTTGCCTGACACGATGGTTGGAGACAGTTTTCGGTTGGGCCAGGTCTTGTCGAACCTGGTCAGTAATGCGATTAAATTTACACATCGAGGTTCGGTTGTTCTTCAAGTATCTGCTGATACTCCCTCAAATGGCTCTGTATTTGTAAATTTCTCTGTGCGTGATACTGGCATTGGAATGAGCCAGGAACAAATCGACGTTGTGACTGCTCCATTCGTTCAAGGTCATGAGGGAATGTGTAAAGAGTTTGGGGGCAGCGGTCTGGGGCTCTCGATCTGCAATTATTTACTTTCCCTTTTTGATAGCAGGTTGGAGATACACAGTTATCAGAGGCGGGGTACTTACATTTCTTTCGGATTGACTCTGGCCCTTGGGCAAGAAGCGTCATTGATATCTGCTTGGAGATTGAAACCCTGCTCAGTCTTGATGCTATGCGATAACGTAGGTCAGGGAAATATACTTGGAAAATTCCTACGGGAGTGGTCTGCATCTGTTACATTTTGTAGAAATGTGAGGGAGGCCAAGCTGTTGTTAGAGCAGGGGGACGAAAGCTTTGATTATTTGCTGGCAGATTTTGGTCAGCGTAACGCGGTTGAAGTTGTTTTACGCTTTCTGAAAGCCTGGAACGAAGCAAACCCGGTTAACAGTCAAAACATAATCCTTATCCACAAGTCATACAGTGATGATATTCTGGGACGCTGTTACGGAGAATTTAAACCTCGTTTTATCTACTCGCCACCGACCCCCGGGCGGCTTTTTGAAGCATTCGACACTGAGCATCCAGATGGCGTGGGCATACAATCTCATCGTGACTCGCTTGCGGCAGCAATTGATATTGCTCGACCTTGTCGTGGTGCAAGAATACTTGTTGTTGAAGATGTAAAGAACAATCAACTCATTGCTGAGGAATTCCTCTCCCAATTAGGCATGCAGGTAGCGATAGCTAACGATGGTAACGAGGCTATTAACAAACTGTCGGAACAAGCGTTTGATTGCGTTCTCATGGATATTCAGATACCCAACTTGGATGGCATCCAGACGGCCAGGTTGATTCGACAACTGCCTGCAATCGAAAACCTTCCCATTATTGCAATGACTGCTGCGGTAACGGACAGTGACAAGGAAAGGGCCCGCGAAGCTGGCATGGTCGACCATATTTCCAAACCGATTGACGTCGTGGAGATGGCTTCCATACTTGTCAGACACATTACAGTTTCGAATTCGACTGCTAACGGAGAGCCCTCTCCACATGCCGATCACCCATCATTAATCACAGTCAGCAATCCAGACGCTAGCTCGGAGCAGCTCCCCGAGTCGATTGATCCGGTTTTGGTAAAACACAGATTCGGTGACAGAAAAGAACTCTACACCGCATGCATCAGAGCATTTCGTAATGATTTTGCTGACTGGTCAAGAATGGTTAATACTGCTGAGAAAGAGAAAGATCTCAAGGCTGTAAGCAGTCTTTTACACAAACTCAAAGGAGGTGCTGCCAATATTGGAGCGAACGATCTTGTGAACTCCATAACAAAAGTGCCCACGCCGGACCAAACATCTTGGCAACCAGCATTGGCAGCGGTGAAACAATCGCTCGAGTTACTGTTGATTGAGATAACCGATTCCCTAATCAAAACCAGTGGGCCGCCTTCTGAGTCTTTCGTCAGAGAGACTGGGGAAGACATTGTATTCGGGCCAGAATTTTTGCAGACCCTGAGGGCGTCCATAAAAGGGAACCAATACATTCCCGCAAAATTGATAAACACCTTGGAAGGTCAAATTGGTAGATCGCAGGAAGGCGAACGCATCAAAAGTCTGCAGGCACATCTCGAACAATTTGATTATGGCGAAGCCCTAAAGACCATTGATGAGATCATCAAGGCTGTCAAGTCACAGAGCCCTGATCAATAAACCGCAATAGCTCCTATTGTCTGTAATAAACACATGCGCAGAGTTAGTGTTTTTTTTAGAAAAGTCTTCAGTTTTCGCGACTAAAGTGAAATTTATGGTTGGAAATTGGGGTCAGACCCCAAGACATTTGGCCCCATCAAATGTCCGGGGGTCTGACCCCAAAATTTGCTACTATTGCGTTAGATACGGTCAAACGGTGTTGGGCGTGGTTACCACGCCGGCACTGAAAGTAGCCTTCTGGGGCGTAGTCGATTTCGCGGGAAAATTCTTTTCTTCCCATCATAGATTCCGACAGGCAAGAAGCCTGAAACTCGACAGTGTTGCCATTTTTCCATGGCTCCCCCCCCCCACGAAATAGTCCCTCTGAACTGTATCCTTTGGGTTTTAACCGTTCAATAGAAATTAAGTTATACGAAGCAGTATACCTGTCCCGGGAAGACAAGTTTTTCAGTTTTTTACAACTTAAGTGCAATTGTGTGTTTGAATAGGGATGTCTATGCGATAAATTACGTAGTGTTGGTGATCGCAAAAAACAAAAAACGGGGAATAAAATGCTTCTCAAACACAGACACCTATTGCCTGCTTTGACGTCATTAGTGGCTGGCGTAACGCTAACAGGTTGCCTCGATAGCGGGGGGCAAACTGACAAAAACGCCAATCCGAATTTCAATATCAGCAACCCGAACATTATTGCCGAAGGCACCCGGCCGATCTTCCGGCCGCTGGAAACCGCGTTTCCGCTTCCCAGCGATCCGCTGTTCTTCCTGAACCCGGAGTTGGACGGCACCATGCTCAACGGCACCGACCCCACCAACCCGGTCACTACCGGCTTGGGTTTTGTGGACGGTAATTCCATCCTCGCGCCGTTCGATATCAAGATCAGCGACAGCCTCGACCCAAACCAGACACTGGACGCCCGCAACTTCGTTGAAATCGACGGTGAGGTGGTGCCCAACCCGGATCAGAACGTTTTCATTTTGGAGATGGATTTTCCATCCGGCGATGCTGTATTCCCTCAAAATGATGAGGTGGCGGGAATTGTCGACATCGACCGCTACCGGCTGGCCAAACGCCTGAGGACGCAGGGCCGTAACCTGCAAGCGGATGAAATTTTCCAGCAGCTGCTGGAAGAGCGTTTCAGGGTCGAAATCATTACTGTTGATCTCTCGGGGCCGGTCGGTGAGCCCGGCGGCGCACCCAACAATGCCATCCGGATTCAGCCGCTGCTACCGCTCAACCCGAAAACCAAGTACACCGTTGCGCTAGGCAACGAAATTGTCGATAGGAATGGCAACCCCCTGGTTGCAGAAAACCGTTTTAACTCCGCATCCAATCCGGATTTTGTGCTCGGCAATCCCCAGTTAATGCCTTTGCGCATGTCGGTGTTGCCGGCCCGGGCCTGGGCCAGCGAGTTTTTCCAGTTCAAGCGCCAGGAAGCAGGGCCAGAAGCAGAAGCCACCACCTTTGATGACGTCACCTTTGCTATAAGTTTCACCACTACGGCGGTAGAGGATGTTTTACTCGCGAATGCAGCGCCTGCTGCCTGGTTCCGGCAGCACCTGCTGACCGAGCGCAAGCAGGCGGTGATCAGAGAACTGATCATAGGAAACTTAAATGTGTCGGGGCAAGCTCTGTCTGGTGTGTCTCAAGAAGACCAGCTGATCAACTCGGAACTGTTCCGTTTGCTGACGGATGAAGACTTCCGTTTGTTTAACGAAGAACTGGCCACTCTTCTGGAAGATGCCAATGCCACAGGCATGACAGTGCGTTACCGCGACCTGGTAGAGTCTAGCGGGGCAAACCGTCAATTGGCCTATACCTTGCAGACGGCTGCCGTGGAGGCGGTTGAGGCTGTGACAGACGTATCTGGCCTGGCAGATCAGCTGGCACAAGAGGCCGCAGAGTTGCTGGACCTCCCCAAAGCTCATCAGGGTGGAAATGAATCGCCCGTGCGTTTTTTTAGTGAGAAACGCGGAGGCGACATCAACCCGGCGCTGGAACAGGTCGCACTCGAGATTCCAATCCTTCCGGATGTGACGGTTTCACCAAGAGTTTACGAAGGTGAAATCACGCTGCCTTACTACCAGCCCCTGCCGGATGAATTCGACGGCACGCCATTGCAAACTGGCTCCTGGTTGCCGGCCGATTTCAGCTCCAATCCCAATTTGCCACAAGCAACATCTGATCGTGTCAGCTACCGCTTCCCCTTTGCGCGAAAACAGGGTGACGTGAAAGTTCCCATCATTGTGGCCGCGCCTGATCCTAGCCAAATTTCAAACCTTGACCCCACGCTCGAATTCCCGGTCATCATCTATCAACACGCAGCTACCCAAGACCGCTCCGCCATTCTCCCGATGGCGACTGCTGCGGGTCTGTTATGTCTGAGTGAGGGTGTGCCACTCCAGAACAGCGGAGATTGCTTTATCACCGTGGGCATTGACTTGCCCTTGAACGGTGTCTTCGGACAGGCGGCAACATCAGATCAGAGTGACGGCCGTCCCGGTATGGTCGCGATTACCGAACAAGAAGGCAGCTCGCCCGATGCCACAGAGCGTCACTTTGGTTTCACCGCAGGGCCAGCGATGAGCCCGGTTGACGCAAGCACCGTACCCAACCCGGAATCCGGCAGCCTGTTCCTGAATTTCACCAACTTTGCCAATACTCGTGACAACATGCGCCAGGGCGTGCTTGATCTGCTGCATGTTAACGCCCTGTTACCCGCTATTGAAACCGCTATTAACGACTGCAATGACCGTGGCCAGTGCAGCAACGGGATTCGAATGGATACCAGCCGCGTGCACTTTATCAGCCACTCGCTCAGTGGCATGAGTGGAGTGCCTTTCCCGGTGATCAACAACCTGGCAGCGCAAGACAATCCGGACTTGAACCCGATTGTCGCCTCAGTCTTGTTCAATACCGGCGGACACTTCAGTCGGCTGGCCGAGAACTCCCGGGAAACCATAGCTCCTGTGCTTCTGCCTACCCTGGCAGAAGCTTCAAAAGGCGTGCTGGCTCAGGGCCGTACAGAGCTGAATATCTATTTCAACGTGTTTCAGGCGTTGCTGGACTCAACAGATCCCGTCGCCTTTGCACCGCTATACGCCCAGACCGGTAACAACGCTACCTTGCTGACGTCAATTGTGGGAATGCCGGGAGACCCGGGCCGCCCGAACGACGGCACTATCCCTAACGCGGCTGATGGTGACCTGTACGACCAAGGCCCGCTAAATCGGGTATTGGATAGCGGTTTTGAGATCAGGAGCCTGCCAGCGCCGCTGGCAGGTACCGATCCACTCGCCAGATATATGGGTGCCGTTGATACCGGCAGTCCCGCTAACGATGGTTCTAGACCGGTCATTACCCGGTTCCTGGAAGGTTCCCATGGCAACCCCGTGTCCGCTGGCCAGAAAGGTGCCGATCCATTCAGCTCCAGCGCGGTCTTCGACGAGATGATTGCACAAATGCGGGGGCTGTTCCTGAGCGGACAGATTTCGATTGAAAACGAATGTGTCGTGCAGGGCGTTGGCGCCAATCCAGGCGATGCCAGCTGTGATGGTCTTACGGATGGAGGTCGAGATCCTGTCGACAACGGCGATGACGATTCCGTTGAGACTGATGGATCTGGCAACTTCCTTACAGACACCGTCGGTGGGCTGTTCTCAGGACTGGTCGGTGGTTTGTTCGGGGCATTCAGCGGCGGCTGAAGCACGCCATCCGAAAGCCTTGATCTACAGACTACTCGCTAATAATGAGCCCGGCCCTGAAGTGGCCGGGACAGCTCAGACACAGGAGCATATCAATGACAAAAACAACGATTAGCCGGTTCGCCGGAAAGCACACCGGCCTTGCCGCAGCGATTGCTGCATTGGTCGCGCCTCCGGCAGCCGCCATTGATTTTAACTTCTATGGTATTGACGCGTCCCTCAGCACCACCTTGACTGCGGGTATTGCGGTACGCGTGGAAGATCGTGATCCAAACCTGATCTCCCAGGGTAATCTGGGGCCAGAATTTGCTTACAGCAACATCGGGGCGTCATCCAATAACTTTGATGACGGTAACCTCAATTTCGACAAAGGCGACCCGTATTCACAGATCCTCCGGGGCCGCTCCGAGCTATTCCTGGATTACAGTCCGAACAGCAACTACCTCACCCGTATCGGCGCGCTGGTGCGTGGTACCTATTACTATGATCATGAACTCAAAGACAACAAAAGAGCGGTGGACCCGGTAGGGCAGCGCCGTGAACTTAACAGTAAGGCTAAAGACAACGCTGCAGGCGTAGACCTGCTCGATGCCTATATCTTTACCGATTGGTACTTGGGCAATACGCCGGTGTCAGTCCGAGCCGGTCGGCAGGTAGTCAGCTGGGGGGAGAGCACATTCATTCAGGGTGGCATCAATGCAACCAATCCCATTGATGTCGTTGCCCTGAGAACGCCTGGTGCCGAGCTGAAAGATGCCCTGCTGCCGGTAAATATGGTCTATACCTCAATAGGCTTAACCTCGGAGATCACCCTTGAAGCCTATGCACAGCTGGAGTGGGAGCCGTTCAAAGTTGATGATTGCGGTACCTATTTCTCATCAGCAGACGTGGCGTCCCCCGGTTGCGGCCCGGTATTGCTTGCCGGTCAGGTGCCTGATGCACAAGCGTTTGACGAAGAGTTCGTAGCGCCCCGACAAGGTGATGTAGAACCCGGGGACAAAGACCAGTTTGGCGTTGCGTTGCGTTGGTACGTACCGGCGCTCGATTCCGAACTCGGTTTCTACTACGTCCGCTACCACAGCCGCCTGCCAATGATCAGCGGCGTTGTAGCCAATCCTGAGCCGGAGTTTGATAGCCAGTTCAACAATCCGGAAATACCAGAATCCCGTTTTCCCAGTTACTACATTGATTACCCGAAAGGTATCGAACTCTATGGCATCAGCATCAACACCACCTTGCCAACCGGCACCTCACTGGGTGCGGAGTACAGCTTCAAGAAAGACGCACCTGTTCAATGGAATACCTTCGAACTGATTTACGGTGGCTTGCAGCAACGTGGACCAGACGGCCAAGTAATCAGCAAACTGGAACAGCGTTTCCGTGACGCCAATCCGGGAGTTAATTACGCTGGGGAGCGCGTGGATGGATTTGATCGATACGACATATCTCAAGCCCAGGCCACGCTTATCCACTTCGTTGACCGTGTCTTCGGCGCTGACCGGTTTATCACCATCGCGGAAGTGGGGGCAACGTACGTACACGAATTGCCAGACAAGAGCGAGGCCAGATACGGTCGCTCAGGCATGTTTGGGGTTGGCCCGGTCCCCCTCGAGGGCGACAGCTTTAACGGGGACTTCTGTAGCGCTGGGCCGGGTGATGAAACCTCCAGACTGAACATCAACCCCACCTTTTGTAAGAACGATGGTTTCACCACGTCTTTCTCTTGGGGGTACCGCACACTGTTTGCGCTTGACTATGCTAACGCCTTTGCGGGCATCAACCTGATGCCCAAGTTGTTCTTCAGCCACGATGTCAAAGGGTACGCACCAGATCCGGGCGGTAACTTCAAGGAAGGCAACAAATCGCTGAGCATCGGCCTTGATGCCAACTACCAGAACCGCTACTCGGGCTCTATCAACTACACCAGCTACTTCGGAGGTGACTGGAACGAAATCTCCGACCGGGATTTCGTTTCGGCCAGCATCTCCTACTCATTCTGATGGCTAAAATAACAGGAGTATCGACCATGAAAACCTATAAGAGACACCTCATTGCCGGCGCCATTGCGCTGTCCCTGTTCGGAACTTCTGCAGCGATGGCTGCGGTATCCGAATCTGAAGCAGCCAAGCTGGGTAACGAGTTGACGCCAATTGGTGCTGAAAAGGCCGGCAACGGCGGCGCCATCCCGGCCTGGGATGGTGGTTTGACCGACCCGGGTGTCAATCAGCCTCAGCAGGGTATTTATCCGGACCCGTTCCCCAACGACGAAGTGAAGTTTGTGATCGATCAGAGCAACGTGGACCAATACGCAGACAACCTGTCCCCCGGCCAGGTGGCGATGATCAAAACTTACAGCACCTTCTCAATTCCGGTATATGAGACCCGCCGTACCTCAACCTACCCACAAGAGTTGATGAATCTCGCCAAGGAGAATGCCACCACCGTGTCGCTGACGCCAGACGGAAACGGCCTGCAGAACTATGAGAAAGGCGTGCCTTTCCCGATCCCCCAGAAGGGGCAGGAAGTGATCTTCAACCACATTACTCGCTATCGCGGTGGTTCCATCATCCGTAACGTGGCCCAGGTAACGCCCCAGGCCAACGGCGAATTCAGTCCTGTAAAGTTCACTGAGCACCTGACTGATCGTGTCAGGCTGGCGGATTATGAGCCGGGTATGGACGAAAACGTACTGTTTTACTTCAAACAGGTGATCACGGCACCGACTCGCCTGGCGGGTAACGTGCTTTTGGTGCACGAAACCCTGGACCAGGTAAAAGAAGGTCGCCGAGCATGGTTATACAACTCCGGCCAGCGCCGGGTTCGCCGGGCACCCCAGGTAGCTTATGACGGCCCGGGTACCGCAGCAGACGGCCAGCGTACCTCTGATAACCTGGACCTTTTCAACGGCGCACCAGACCGTTACAACTGGGAGCTGGTGGGCAAGAAAGAAATGTACATCCCATACAACTCCTACCGCCTGGCGTCCCGTGACCTGAGCTACAACGACATTATCCAGCCGGGTCACATCAATCCGTCCATCACCCGTTATGAGCTGCATCGTGTGTGGCATGTGCGCGCCACCCTGAAAGATGGCGAGCGTCACATCTATGCCAAGCGGGACTTCTATGTGGATGAGGATTCCTGGCAAATTGCTGTTGTAGATCACTACGATGGCCGTGGCGACCTGTGGCGTGTCGCAGAGGCTCATCACATCCAAGGTTATGACATTGATGTTCCGGCTTACGCCGCCGAAACCCTCTATGACTTGATGTCAGGCCGTTACCTGGTTATGGGACTGACCAACGAGGAAAGCGACCCTTACACTTATGGTGTCACGGCCCGCTCCAATGACTTTACGCCGGCTGCTCTGCGCCGGGCTGGTGTTCGTTAACAGATTCGCCGTCTTATACCTTCTGCCCGCCCCGGTCGGGGCGGGCTCTTCCTTCCCCCTCTCTGTTCATCAACTTTTCCCGTGCTTAAAAGATTGGCCCGCAATGCCTCTTTGTAAGACGTGACGTCTTATTATTTTTGGTTAATAATTAAGCATAAGATATGTAGTGCGATACTAAAACAAGAAGGACTCGAAGTCCGTAAAGGAGACATAACGTGGCCATTTTAGCGCGCCAGCGTCTGCTGGTTTCGGCGGTTTGTGCAAGTTCCATACTTCTGCTGTCCGCCTGTGGTGGCGGCGGTAGTGATTCTGCTCCAACGGCAACCCCAAATAACGAGCAGCGCCCGGGTTCAGGTAATTCAATCCCCGATCTGCCTCCGGGCAAGACAACCAAACCCTACGCCTACGAAAACACCCGCTTTGCCTTTGCCAACGGCTGTTACAGCTTGCGGGCCGATGGCCGGTTTATCTCTGATGGCTCGGGGCAAGTATATGGAGTAACCAGCGACCCGGGTCAGGCCGCCCGTTTCTATCTGCGGCCGACGGAGCTTGGTGCCTACCTGCTGATGCCGGATTATCAGCGCGAGGCCGGCGAAGCAGGGCAATTTGAACTGCTGGGCATCAGTGATCCCGGTGGCGAATTTCTGGATACCACCGGCATGTTCATTGGCGAGCTAAGCTATCTGGTGGCCGGGTTGGGGGATACCACTAATATATTACTAGACCCGATTGCCCCGCTGGGCGGGTTGCTGCGAGAACTGGGTGAAAGCCTGGAATTCGCCGGAGACCAGTTGGCCAACACGGATGTACGCCCGGCGCTGGCCACGGTAGATAGTCCGAACGATCTGGCGGTCTGGAAGCTCAACAAGCTGCAAGACAGTGAGTATACGCTCACCTCTGCCGTCACCGGGTTGATTCTGGGCACCTCGGAAGAGGGTTTAACCCTGTCGTCACCATCGTTGCGTGATACCAGCAATGCCTTCACTTTTGAGCCAGCCCAAGGTTGTGCTGATTACCCGGAAGCCGACCTCAGCCTGGAAGTGGCCGACAAGCGCGGCCCGGCGGTGTACCTGAAAGAGGTTGACCGCTTCAAGAACATCGAAGGCATTGATAACGACGATATCTTCGGGTACGTCGACACTCACTCCCACATCTCGGCCTATGAATTCATCGGCGGCCGCGTTAATTATGGCGCTCCGTTCCATAAATTCGGCGTTACCCATGCCCTAGAAAACTGTGAGGTAGCTCATGGTCCCTGGGGTACCACAGGCTTCCTGGAGCTCGTTACCAGTGGCACCGGGCCCCACGACACCCAGGGATGGCCAACCTTCAACGATTGGCCTCGCTTCAATTCCCTGCAACACCATCAGAGTTACTACCGCTGGTTAGAGCGAGCCCATTACTCCGGCATGAAAATCCTGGTCAACCACCTGGTACACAACGAGGTGCTGTGCGGCATCAACCCTCAGAAGCAGAACGACTGTGACCCGATGGAAGCCATCCTGCTGCAGATCCAGCGCATGTATGAAATGCAGAACTACATAGACGCGCAGCATGGCGGCCCCGGTGAAGGCTGGTTCCAGATTGTCACCAGCCCGGCCCAGGCCAGGGAAGTGATCGGTGAGGGCAAGATGGCTGTGGTGCTGGGCATCGAGATGTCGAAAGTGATGCGCTGTGGCGAATTCATGGGCGTGCCGGAATGCACAGCTCAGGATGTGGTAGAACGACTTGATCAACTTTACCAATTGGGCGTTCGTAACATGTTCCCGGTGCACAAGTTTGATAACGCCTTTGGCGGCCACCTGCCGGATCTCTCTTCCGGCGTCGGTATCGGAGCCGTACTGTATGCGGGCAACTTGCTTGAAACCGGTCATTTGATTGAGTTTGAAGAGTGCCCGGAAGGAACTGAATTTGTGGGGGACGAGACAGACCAGAACGCCGCTCTGCAACCCTTTGGCATACTGGACCAGTTGTTGTTCCAACTTGATTATCTTGGGGACCGTTTCCCGGAGACTCCTGAGCAACTCAAAGCGCTGGACCCACGCCAGGGTACTGAACGCCTGTGTAACCGTCGTGGCCTCACAGACCTGGGCGACTTCCTCATCCAGGAGCTGGTGCGCCGAAAAATGATGATCGAAACCGACCACATCAGCCGCAAAGCCGCCGCTCGCATCCTCGACATCACCGGAAAGCTCGACTATCCGGTTATCAATAGCCACGGCGGCTGGGGTGGCACCGAAGCCCTGCGTGATCGCATCGCCGCCCAGGGTGGCATCACCGCCTCGTTCGGTGGCACTCGTGAAGACTGGGTCGATAAGCTGGTCCGGGATGGCAACCGCCCACGCCCGGACGACCAGAAAGTGGGCCCCTTCGGCGGCGCGGGCTTTGCCTCCGACGTCAACGGCATCGCCCAGCTTGCCAACAACCCCGGCAGCGCCGAAGACGAGGCCAGGCTTTATCCGTTCACCTCCGTGGATGGCCGCGTGGTCTTCCACAAACAGAAAACCGGCGACCGTGAATTCGGCCTCTACGACGGCCGCGGCGTGGCCCACTACGGCCTCTACCCAGACCAGATCGCCGACATGATGCTCCACTCCGACCGCCCGCAAGAGCTCATCGACGACGCCGTCAACCAACTCTTCACTTCGGCCGAAGCCTACCTGCGCATGTGGGAACGCATCGAAAACGCCCCGCTATGAAATTGGGGTCAGACCCCCGGACATTTCGCACCACCAAATGTCCTGGGGTCTGACCCCAACTTTTATTTGAAGCGGACGACCAGCTCGTGGAGGTCTTTGGCGATGTCGCCCATCTCCCGCACGCTTTGGGTGGATTCCTCGCCCTTGACCAGGTTCTGTTCCGCCATATTTGAGATGCGTCCGACCTGTTCGTTGATCTGATCAGACACCTGCGCTTGCTCTTCAACGGCGGTGGCCATTTGAAGAGCCATTTCAGCGATGGTGACCACATACTCGGCTATCTCTGACAGGCTTGCCTGGGCTTCGAGCATCTTTTCCAGGCCATTATCAGCGGCTGTCACGCCGGTTTCGGCAACCTGCACTGATTGCTCGGATTTGCCAATGAGCTCGGAAACTACAGCATGAATCTCCTTGGTCGATTCCCGGGTTCTGCGCGCCAGATTGCGAACTTCGTCTGCCACCACCGCAAAGCCCCGGCCGTGTTCACCGGCCCGTGCTGCTTCAATAGCGGCATTCAGGGCAAGCAGGTTGGTCTGTTCGGCAACGTCTTCAATCATTTTCGCGGCAGAGGCAATCCGGTGCGTTTGCTGGGCGAGATCGTTAACCGATTGGCCGATGTTGTGAACGGTCTGCTTCAAATCCTCAATGGCAGCCCGGGTCGAGTTGATGGTAGCAACGCCCTGGTCAGACGCCTGGCGGGCGTTGTCCGCCTTGTCGGCGGTTAGTTGCACATTCTGTGACACCTCACCGATGGTCACCGACATCTCATGAATGGCCGCTGCTACCTGCTCGGTTTCCTGCTGCTGTTCCTGCATGGTTTGCTGGGTGTCGTAGGCTATTTCGAGGTCTCGGGTGGTGTGCAACCTCATCGCCGCAGATGAATCCTCCAGCCGGGTTAGCACCGCGTCCAGGTGCGCCTTCTGTGCCATCACAGCTACCTTTAGCTTACCGAGACTCAGTCCATCATCGGTATAACTCCGGGCCGCCAGATCGCTGGTGAAGGTCTTGCCCATTTGTTCCATTACAGAGGTGACCAGATTCGATTGCGACACCGTTGCCCAGACATGCCGCCCAACAAAGAGGAATGTCAGCAAGCCCGCCGCCCCGGCAACCTGCCCGGCACCATAAAGAAGAGCTGCCGCGACCAACGCAATGCCGACAAGGATATGCGGAATAGCGGATGCATAGCCCCGAAGCTTCAGCGCCTGCTTACCCGCACGAATGCTGGCGTACAGTTTCTCGGCGCGGGCCACATCTTCCCGGGCGGGGCAGGAGCGAACCGACTCGTACCCGATGATCTCCCCTTTCTCAGTTACCGGTGTTACGTAGGCGCTCACCCAGTAAAAATCGCCGTTCTTGCACCGGTTCTTGACCAATCCCATCCAGGGTTTACCGGCTTTCAGGCACCCCCACATCTCCTCGTAGGCCTCCGGCGGCATATCCGGGTGGCGCACAAGGTTGTGGGGCTGGCCAATCAGCTCTTCTCGGTTGAAGCCACTGATTTCCACGAATGCTTTATTACAGTGCCGGATCTTGCCCTTCAGGTCAGTGGAAGAAATCAACTTCTGGCTGGGGGAAAAGGTACGTTCGTTATTGGTGACGGGCAGGTTTTTTCTCATGAGCACTCCGCAAAGCGCAATATTGTTATATGGCATTCCTAAGTAATTACATCGGGACGACTTCCGACTTCTTCAAGATCAAATTGTAAGGAAGTGTTTAAGTACAGTTATAGAAAGAAATCGGAGGGTTTGCTTGAAAAATAAACAATGGGGTCAGACCCCAAGACATTTGATGGTGCCAAATGTCAGGGGGTCTGACCCCAAAGATTGTAAGGGCAAGATTGATGGATGGTGCTTAGATCATTGTCAGATATTTATCTGGAATTTCCAGTTCGTAGGTGGTGCCCAAGCCGGGGATGCCAGGGCCGAGGGCGCTGCCGCGTTGGTTGCTGAAATAGAGGTATTTACCGTTTTTTGTAAATGCCGGCCCGGTGAGCTCACTTCCACCGCCGGGAATTTGGAGGAGTATTTTCGAGGGGCCGTTCGGGTTCATGACCATCAGCCGCATCGCCTCACCATCTTCTGCCACAATGATGTCATTCATGGGAGACACCGTGAGGTTGTCCACGTCGTCGAAGGCCATGTCGGGAGCAATCAGCTGTTCATTGTCAAAAACAACTTCGATCAGATCGTTGTCTACATCCAGAGCATATACCCGGTTGTCTCCCTTGCAGGCAAAATACACAACAGCACGCATAGGGTTGGGGGCGCCGCTGATAGTCAGGCGTTCATCTTGCTTGAACTCTTGGATCCAGATTCCCTCTCCGCCACGGAAAACAGTACCGGGGGCGCCCCGGCCATTGGTACGCTGAAACTCGGCTCGAACCTGGCCTTGAGCTCTCTCAGGCGATACCACAGGAGCCCAGTTCACTCGTTTTACCGTTCTGGCCTGACGGAGATCCTCTTGATAACCGCCAGACTCGAAGCCCTCAATTTCGAGGACTTCCAGAACACCATTTTGCATATCAAGCCCCTGGCGACCGTTGATAGACGTTACCAAGCCAGAAGAACGGAAACGATACAAGCGACCGTCGCCCTCATCCTCAGTCAAATAAAGAGTGCGGGTTGTCATATCAACGGCGACAGCTTCGTGATTGAAGATGCCCAGCGCGGGGAGCTCCTGCGCGGTATCAGGTGTACCAAGAGGATCGCACTCGAATACCTTTCCGTCAGGCACTTCCTCGCAAGATAGCCAGGTTTGCCAGGGGGTAGGGCCACCGGCGCAATTACGTCGAGTGCCCCTTAAAATCTGATAACTGTCGGTGATCTGTCCTTCGCTATCAAATCTGAGCACACCTACGCCCCCTCCGGGCACAATTTCACTGTTACTGGCGTAGATCCAGCCACCGTCATCAAGGTCAAATACCGCGCCACCATCAGGGAATATGTGCCAAGGGTAATTAATAATACCAAGTGACGGCAAAGGCACTGGCGTATCGGCTGTCAAACCAGAGACGGCTACCCTTCGGATGCTGAAATCGGCTGGGATCCTGATGCCGTCAACTCCGCTATCTTGCAGCGGCCCGATACCCATCAGGGGGCCCGGTGACAGCGGAAGCTCCATGGCCAGTGCTTCAGGGCTTGTCGGGGTATCTGGGATTGGCGCAGCCGGTGAGGGTTGATCAATCTGCAGTGCTCCGTCACCTGAGCCCCCACATGCAGCCAAGGCGGCCGCGGAGCCGCTGACCAGGAGTATCTGGAGAAAGCGTCGTCTATCGAGGTTTAAATCTGCCATAAATTATTCCATCGCCTACATTAAGCTGAAACGTTTTCGTCAAGGGTAATGCCCTGACATGACAAACTTATGACCAATTTTTGGCTAACGCTGTTGTGCTTTGTACAGAAAAAAACCGCCCGAGGGCGGTTTGAAATTGATCTGGAGAGCTTGGTTGTCAGCGTGCGCTCAGAAACGAACGCACGCTTTTGTCGTCGTGTTATCAGCCAGTGATACCACCAAGGAGACCGCCAAGAAGGCCACTCAGAGGTGTCCCAATGACCGGAATCGCTTCGAGTGCTGACGGGTCAAGAATGTCACCCAGAGGGCTATCCGCAGCACCACCCTGCAATAACCCGAGCAAATCACCAACCAGTGGCAGACTATCCAAAGGTGTTTCATCACCCTGGCCAAGAGCGAGCAATTGCTCAAAGAGATCGCCGATGATGGGTAAATTGCCATCGGTAATAGTCCTTGGGTCTAGCAGAGACAGGAGCTCTCCCAATACGGGAATGTCTCCGCCTCCGAAATCACCTCCGATATCCAGAAGGCTAGCCAGGTCACCGATGATTGGAAGGTTATTAGGGTCAAAGCCGCCGTCAAAGAAATTCTCTGCATCCAGGAACGACAGCAGGTCGCCAATGAGAGGAAGGTCTTCCGGACTGGGAGTTCCGTCCCCGCCGCCGATGGGAGACAGACCTAGCAAAGCGTCAAAAGCTGCCCCGCCAAGATTCAGTACACCGTTAGGGCCTACAAAGGTTTCGAAGCCTTCGAGAACACCAATTGACAGCAGATCGCCAGCGCTTACACCCAGCAACTCACCTTCCAGCAGTCTAAGGTTAACAAGTTCTTTATTGTCGGTCTGGCTCACTAACGTGCCCAGTACAGGCAATTGGCCGAGGGTATCCAAAAGCTCAACCAAACCGTTTTCAAGTGGTGCTGGGAGCGGAATAGAGCCGTCCTCTAGCAATGACAGATCAATGCCCAATCCATCACCCTGCACAAACAGTTGAGCAAACTCTGGCGGAACGGCTGACAGATCACCGGAGCCGAGGCCTTCGAGGAATGTAAGCAGCAGGTCAGGTACTTGCTCTGGGTTGCCACCTGTAAATGCATCTGCAAGGGAAGCAAGCTGTGTTATATCCAATCCGAGATCCAACGACAATGCACAATCAACATCTATACCACCGGTCCCATCGGATGAGCTGGTTACTGATTTCGGATCACAAACGGCGACCAGTGCTGAGGTAAACTCGGTGAAGTCTGTACCATTCACTGATGTAGTCGGGAGTGTGCCAAGTTGATCCAGGTTCTGAAGACCGTCGATCAGTGGAATCTGGAGTATGACAGCGTTATCCAGGCTGCTCAGACCATCTTCCGAGTCACCAAATGCGAGAGGGTCAAGCAGCGTGCCCACCAGTGCATTCAAACCGTCGCCTAAGCCCGGAATCTGATCCACAACGCCGTCATTGAGAGCCAGAACAAGGCCTCCGGTACGGAAAGTAAACTCGCCAGCTTCAGTAAGGTCGTTACCTGCTAGATCCTCAATACTGGTCCCGACGTTCACTCTGAAGAATGTCTGGCCGGCGAGATCGCCATCGGGTGTGAACTCAATTGAATTTCCAACCGGGTTGATCGCGCCGGAGACAGTTCCTACCGGATTGCCGTTAGTGTCCAACTGAGTAACCACGAAGTTATCAGCATTGACGGTAGATGGGTCGATAGGCTCATCAAACTGCACAAAAATCCGAGTGTTCCGTGGTGCCAGGGACTCACCATTCTCCGGATCCGCAGCGACGATTGTCGGACCTGTCTCGTCAAGGTTATCTGCTAAACCGGTTGTGAACGTAGAGGTGTTCTGTGAGCCAAGCGTTTTTGTGTTCGGCTCAGGACAGTCAGCACGTAAGCCAGAGTCTGCCTCGATCGTGAAGGAAGATTCGGCAGCCAAATCGCCGAGTGGATTGAGGATAATGCTCGAGCCGAGCACCCTAGGGCTACCTTCCTCGAGCGCAACAGCATTAGCGCCGTCAATCAACAAACGCACGTTGCCAGGTACGCTCTCCGCATCAACATTAGCATTGAATGTAATGCGCACATTGGTATTGACTGCAACATCGGTTGCGCCGCCGACTGGAACGAATTCTGTAACCGAAAACGCGGTTGTTGAGGAATCACAGAAGCCCTGTTGCTCTGTTTGATCACGAGTTGGGTCCTGTGGAACGTTCAGGCGCGGCTCGCCAGGGCCGCCACCGCCGCCACCGCAGCCGGTAAGGATAAATGTTGAGGCAACCCCCAACGCCAGCAAAGAGTGTTTGAATGACATCATGATTGCGTCCTCTGCTTACTTCTTGATGATTTCTGAGTATTCGCCGGAGACAATAGCCTCTACCCGACGGTTTTGAGCGCGGCCTTCAGCAGTCTCATTGGTTGCAATCGGCTGAGATTCGCCCATGCCGGAAGTAGTGATCCGCTGTTTTGCGATACCAAATTCATTGATGAGAACTTTCATGACCGCATCTGCCCGGCTTTGCGAAAGCTTTTGGTTATAGCTGGCGGAGCCGGTGCTGTCGGTATGGCCTTCCAGCAAAATGGTGGAATTGGGGTATTGCTTCAAAACAACTGCAAGCTTCTCAATTTCCGGGAAGAACTGCGGGCGAACCTCAGTTTTGTCCAGCTCAAACTCAACATACAGAGTTTCGCGAATCTCTTTAGTCAGCTCTTTGGGGCAACCCTGCGAGTCCACCAGTGCGCCCATTGGGGTGTTCGGGCACTTATCGAGTTGGTCAATAACGCCATCGCCATCGCTGTCGACAGGGGGTGGTACTACAGCTGGTTGACGAGTTGCTACAACCACTGGCTTCGGTGCAGTGGGGAACTTTCTGTTGAATAGGTAATGGATACCGGCAAAGTACTGGCCATCAATGTAACCATCTTCCAGCTCGGTCCGAGCTCTTACACCGGCCTCTACCATGAATCGTGGCGCAACCATTCTTTGAAAGCCGCCTTCCAAGTAAATGGAGTCCTCATTTTTACCGCCACCTGCATCTACGTCTATGTCAGTGTAGCTATAGCCAAGGCCACCAAAGGGGCGCCATCCGGCCAATCTGAATTTTGCTGGATGTACCCGTCCACCCAATGAATACTGCATCAGGTCTGTGTCCAGATTGCCGTTACGAGTTTCTGGTTCTGCATAGCCAACCTGGCCGAAGAGCCCCCAGTTCGGATTGAACTGATGAGTAAGGTTCAGACCACCCTGGTAGAAATTGCTCAGATTGTCTTGAACGGCGGATTTGTTGCGGGAGTTGCCGGCATCGATGTAGCTGGCTTCAACGCCCACGGCTGTGTAGCTAAGAGGAAAGTTTTCCGCACTAAAGGCTGTGCAGGGCAGAATTGAAACAGCACATAAGGCTGCAATGGATGTTTTGCGCACGTTGATCCCTCCAGATCGATTATTCAGAAAAGAGTATAGTTTGTATTATGCGATAAAAAAATAGGTGTTGACAATTTTTTACGGTTTGGTCGCATACCAATGATTATAGGCAGGGAGAGCTGGTGGTGCCGGACTATTTTTTGGGGGGGCGCCGAAGCGTTCAGGCCCCGGGAAAATCCACTATGATTTTTGTCTGTGGCGGGATCACATTTATCTGATCATAGAGGATGGCATCTCGGTTAAAGATGGTCACAAACTTAGCAATGCCAAAGCGAGTAGTCGCGTCATAGGCGATCGCATTCAAGTGGCAATAAGGCTCAATTGTGACCAGTTTGTCCAGAAGATCCATTCTGTTTGACGGTCTTCTCGGGAAATCTTCATTGGGAAGGCATGCTTCGTCCAGCCAGCGGTTCCAGTGTGCGTTAATGTCATCCAGGACTTCTTTATTGGCCCTCAGGGGGAGATTGAGGAATCTGCAGTGCTCGAACGTATTTAGTCGTTGTTTGTTGCTGTCCCATTCGCCAATTTCGACTTTAATGTCGGCAAAGCAAACGCCCCTACCCGTCGATGCGCTCTCCCGCACTGCTGCGCCAATCAGGCTGCCAGGACCCTTATTTCCATACAACAGCGTCAGTCCCTTACGGGGAAGTTGCAACTCAGGTCCTTGAAAGTAATCTGGATATCCGAGTCTATGAGTGTCTGGCTGGCGGTCACCCTCAAAGAAGAAGAATGTTTTGGTTCCGATTGCAGACACGGTCAGTTCCATCCTTTGTGAAGTGCGTTCAAGTCAGCAGATATGGTGTTATTTGCAAAGCAAAAATTCAGGATCCTATGGTAACATTGAAACTTATAGCAGAGAATATAACAGCGGTAGTTTGTGAACCAGCCACCGAAAGTTAACAAAATTTCAACGAGTCCGAGTACGCCCAATGCTCAAGAACGAATTGATTCATCCTTCAGAGCCTGTCAACGGTCGCACGCTGTCGAACCTTGCTGCTGTCCTGGAAAGCTACCTGGGTGGAGGAGAAATTCGCGATCTTGACCTTGCGTTACTCATGAATGTTCCCCTTAATCGGTTAAGCCAGCTAAAGAGAGCCAAGTCCTCTGTGTATACAGTCGGTCGAGTTGCCGAGCAAAGTGTCTTGCAGCAAGATACGGTCGGAGACGATGATGCGGAGCTTCCTGGCATCCGGCCGAGCCAGGCTGTATTAGTGAGATTGTTGCTCAGGTGCCCTCAGCTGGTTCCTATCCCGCTCCGGCCTTCAAGCTTTGAAGTTTTTGAGTTGCTGCAGCCATTCATTAACGCCCTCGAAGAGGGGCAGTCGGTCCGGCCGGGTGCAAAATCCGGCTTTGCCCCCCTCTTCGGCCGCTCCTACATCTCCTCATATAAGATGCTTAGCGAGGGAGCTACTGGTATCCAGAATGCCGGATTGCCAGTTGCGCGCCTTCAATTACTTGCAGTTGGTAAATATGCAGAGATCTTTAAGGCTGAACTGCAGGGCATTGTATCCGCGTCAGACCATGCGCCGAGCTATGTGGTTAATGCTCTTAAGTGCCATGACGGGTGGGCATTACTTCGTGAGAAAGACTCGCTGACGGACTGGCTGGATGACGAATCACATCTGCGTTTCGAATCTGCAGTGCACAAGTTGTTTGGTCAATGGTTCAATGATTGCTACTTGGCGGTATTGCGGGATGAAGCGAAATCCAGGGATCTTGACCCATTCACCGCGCTCGTAAGGGGAAAGTGGGTTAACAACTTGCCTGTAAGCGATGATAAATTTCTCAGTTACGACAGATTTTGCCGACCGATACTCGGGCGGAGCGACAGCCTGTTTGCGTTGTTCAGGGAGAGTTTCGGGTTAACCAGTGCTGAAGCATACTGGGTGTTGGGCTTGCAGGTTAAGGCTTTCTACCGTTTTCGTCAGCGCCCTCAGCAGCGTATAGACGCGCCGACGGCTATCTTGCTGCGATATCTGTTTCGCTACCCTGAAGACATTCGATTCCTCATTTCAGAGCCAATGGCCGGGCACGAGATACTGGCTCATCTGAAGCAGCAGGACAAAAAATTCAAGCTTGGCCAGCTTGCGCCACTTTTTGGTGCGTCCCGTGTAATGAGCTATGAGTTTGCGAATCCTGATACGCCTTGCCCATTTTTCGCTCGACGACTGTCGATGATTTTTCGGGTTGGTATTCAAGCCGGTATACCGGTTTACGACCTGCTCAGAGAGAGTGTAGAAGAAGAGTTAGAGGCTCGCGGCATTGATCCAGAGCAGTTTGCCAAAGATGGCCGTTGGCACAAATAGTCAAACAATTGCTTTACAAATTTACAAAGTTTTGCAGAAGTGACGGTGTAAGTTGGTCTCTGGAGAGCTACCCTTGAGTTGACCGTGTTGGTATTGTTATCGCATAGTCTACGTTAACGTGTCAGTTTCGGATCGTTCGCGGGCTAAATCGTGTAAATCATCAATCGGGGCGAGACAAAAATGAGGACAAAAAAGATGTTTGCAAAGTTTACCGGCATAGCGGCTTTCAAACGCGAAAAGGGTGCATCGTCATTGGAATATTTGATGCTGGGTGCGGTCGTAATAGCCATTCTAATTGCGGTGATTGGTTTAAACGATGACATTGCCGGCACCATTTCAACCACGCTTCAGAATCTGTTCGGAGATGTTGAGGAAGCGGCAACTCCCTGAATTTATTCGCAGTTTGCCAGTTGGTACTAATTTCACGCTTGTCTTCTGGCGAACAGCGTTACCTAGTCAGCGTTGGGCTACACGTCATGGCAGCGATCCGATCGAGAGGTGTGATCACCTTGGAGTTCGTGCTCATATTTCCAATCCTGGTGGGTTTCATATATGGCGCAGCGGGCTACGGGGTACTATTCTTCACCAAGTCGCAAATGCAGGTGGCGGTTGATAGGGCATCTTCTGCTGTTTTCTCGCTTGACCGAAGGGCGTCGTCTGATTTCTCGGATGACGCCGTCGCTCACAGTAACCAAGTTCTGGAGGCGCTCAGGCAGCGTCTCCCCAGGGCAGCGGCGGAGAGAGTTGTTGAAAGTGAATGTTCCATAAGTACAGACGGAGGTCTCGACCTTTTGGAGTGTACGCTTCGCGCCGAAGCAACGGAGTCAGGGTTTTTGCCTCAGGTAAACGTATTCGGTTTGGGCACATTTCCTCCGCTACCTACTTCGCTGACGGTGCGCTCATCCGTAGCATTCTGAACAACGACACACTTCATCCTGGCCGGCAAAGGACATGACATATGAGGTCAAGGTTTATATACGCCCTACCATCTTTACTGCTCGCGTCAGCGGCGATCGGACTAGCCATTTATGGTTTGATCTCAACGCAGAAAACTGATCAAGGGCTCCCCACCGAAGCCGCAAATCTCGTTGAAGATCCAGAGCCACGTGAATCTGAGCTTAAAGCATCTTATGTTATAGCTGTACGAACCTTGGATGCGGGCGATACGCTCGATCCAGAGTCGGTTTCAACGATTGAAACGACGGCGATCATTGAAACTGCAGTTTCAGCGAACGACCTGTCGTATGATCAGCCACTTGAGAGGCGTTTAAAGGTAGGCGAGATCTTAACAACGGATTACTTCGAGCCTGCAACCCGGCTTCAACCGTTAGTAACCGAGGGCAAGCGTGCACTGGCTCTGGAACTGACCCCGTTAACGAGTATTGGCGGCCTCGTTTTACCTGGCGATCATCTCGATATATATGGAAGTTTCAGAGGTGTATCAGACGAGGAGGCGGTCACAGTGGAAATTTTGAGCCAGGTCGAAGTTTTGGCAGTTCAGGGCTCAACTGACCCAGCTGAAGAACAAGCGAACGATAATCAGCGGCGTAACCAAACCCTCGTTCTCTTGGTCCCGAGGGACGAA
Source organism: Marinobacter sp. NSM (assembly GCF_052380025.1). Lineage (NCBI taxonomy): Bacteria > Pseudomonadati > Pseudomonadota > Gammaproteobacteria > Pseudomonadales > Marinobacteraceae > Marinobacter > Marinobacter sp. NSM. The sequence goes on along the minus strand of NZ_JBQTCK010000006.1, from coordinate 129,053 downwards.
GTGGCCCGTCTTTTACTGGCTTCGGCAGAATCAAGGTTGTCTTTTGTTGCCAGCGCCGCTGATATGGCTGAGGAAACGCAGTCGAAATCAGAAACTCCGCGCCTGGCATTCATCAATGATATCCGCCCCGCTAGAGAGCAATCGGACGAGCCACCCCAAGCCATGGCCGAAGAGGCAAAGGCGCAGCCAGAAGTTCCAGAGGGTAGGCAGATTCAGGTATTCGAGGGTTCTTCTACAAGGAGTGTTTATGTTCAATAAAACCGGTTGGGTAAAAGCTTTTAGTTTATGGTTTTGCCATGTTGTCCCCGGTCTAATGCTAGCGTTTACCACATCCGCATTTGCTTCAGGAAAACCAGTCTCGCTTGGACAAGGAGAGCAAGACGTACTGCAGTTTCCGGAACCCCTCGCTAAAATCTCCGTTTCGGACCCCAGAGTGGTCTCCGTAACAGCATCGGGTGAGAACGAGGTTATTGTCACCGCTGAGTCACCCGGTGCCGCAACGGTTCGGGTTTGGCTAGAGGGTGCGCCATTGCCGAAAGTCACCAGCTATCAGGTTTCACGGTTTGGCGGCGTTAAAAGCCAAACGCCGATGCAGGTTCAAACTGACATACGCATTGTTGAAGTCAATCGCTCGGAGCTAAACACGCTGGGCGTGTACTATTCCAGGCTTTTTAATGGCGGTGCCAATGGCGTAACTATAGCGCCGCCCGGTTCGGCCAGCACCGGTGCAGCGAGCTCTGCTCCATCTGTCCCTGGTGCCCTCAGAGCTGAAGGCTTCAATCTCTTCAGTTTTGGCTCTAACTCACTCAGCGTTATCAACGCGTTGGAGTCGGGCGGATTCGCGTACACACTTGCCGAGCCCTCTTTGGTAAGCCTCAGCGGCCAGACAGCAACTTTTTTATCTGGCGGAGAATTTCCCATACCGGTGTCCTCCCGGGATGGCGATGTCCAGATTGAGTTTAAAGAGTTTGGCGTTAGCCTGGCACTGACTCCCACGGTGATTGACGAGAACCAAATCATATTAAAGGTCGCACCCGAAGTCAGCGAACTGGATTTTTCAGCTGGCGTAACCACAGCCGGCGTTTCAGTACCTGGTTTACGGATTCGCAGAACAGAAACGATGGTTTCAATGGCTCCGGGGCAGAGCTTTATTATCAGCGGCCTGGTGAGCCGTTCAACCACAAATAACAGCGACCGGCTGCCCGGATTGGGCAATATTCCGATCCTGGGCGCTTTTTTCCGTTCTGACCGAGTGTCATCGGAGGATAAAGAGCTCATCATGGTGGTTACACCCAGATTTGTAACCGCTATGAACCGGTTGCCTGCTGAAGTCAGAAATTTTGGTCGTCAGTACGAACAGAGCAGCACAGACTGGCTCGACATGGCCATTAACCCCGGTAAAGCCGGAGCGCCGATCGAAAGTGGTCTAAGTTGGTAACGGAGTAAAACATGAGCGATACCATTATCTGTGTTGCTGACGACGTTGGCGTTCGTGTTTGGCTTGAACGCGTCCTGGAGCCTGATTGGAATCTGGAGCTTGTCAGTTCGTCAGATCTCTCCCGTGTCAGCCGGTTAGTTCAAGCCACTGGTGCAGCTGTCGTCATCGTGGCGATCGACGAAAATGAGGCCAGCAGAGCCTTAAAGGTGTTCTCTGCGGTTCAGAAATCCTGCCCTGAGGCGCACTTGGTTGGAGTGTCTCAGCGCATATCACAAGACTTGCTGCTGAATATTATGCGTGCTGGCGCCCGCGACTGCTTGATTACAGGCGTAGATGCAGATTCTGCCCGAGAGCGGGTGGCCAGAGTTGCTAGCGTGGCCGCGCCAGCAAGAGGTGCGTCGAGTCGCGCAATAAACAGTAATATCACGATTGTAACGGCCGCTTCACCGGTTGTGGATACCCGCTTCTTTGGTCAGAACTTTGTTCATGAGCTCAGTGAGTCGCAAAAAGACAAAAGTATTCTTGCGCTAGACTCGGGCTCAGACCCAAATAGAACCTTCTACTTTGACAACCTTAACAGGTTGACCCTCAACGATTTGGTATCCAGAGGTGACAATGTTGACCGCACCTTTGTAGAAACCGCACTTGAGGAGTTCTCTCCAGGCTTAAGATTATTGTCGGGGCAGCTTGATTCCAAAGCGTTGGAAGGCGACGCCGGCGCCGATCTTTATATTACGATCACACAACTCGCCAGCTTGTTCGATCATCTCGTTATTCGCGTAGAAGCCGATCACCTTGGAGGCTGGTTAAGGGCGCTGGGTTCGGACGTATCGAACATCATGTTATTGACCCATCCGGCAGTCGATCAAATTCAATCCAGCGATGACATCATCAAGCACGCGTCAGACTGGGTTTCAGAGAGATGTCGCGTATTCGTCATCGTTGACGGCTTCGAGAAAAAGAGCAATCTGTCATTGTCCGATGCTGAAAAAACCCTCGGGCGATCCTGTGATTTGCTAATCCCGATTGAGTGGAGATACAGGCTGGACGCAATCAATGCGGGTATTCCGATATCTCTGTTACCGGCAAAAACTCAGTATGAAAAATCTCTGCGAAGCTTTGTTAGAAAACAGTTCATTGAGAAAGAGAAAGGTTTCTCCAGCCTGATATTAAAACGCGCCAGCGCCTGAGGGGGCTAAGATGCCTACTAGAATCGATGACGACTATCAAAACCTCAAGAAAAGTGTGCATTCACATATTATCGAGCGGCTGGATGAGGAGGGTATTGAAGTCGACCGGGTTGAAAAAGATCAGGTAGCCCGCTTCATTCAGTCGGTTGTTGAGCATTACATTGCTGCTCACAGAATACCCATGGCCAGCTCTGATCAATCCATGCTGGTAAGAGAAATGGTGGATGAGGTGCTGGGTTTCGGGCCGCTCGAGCCCTTGCTGGCTGATGATCAGATAAACGATATCCTGATAAACGGCGCCAAAAGCGTTTTTGTTGAAATCTCAGGCATACTTCAAAAGGTTCAGACTCGTTTTATTGACGACGAGCACGTGATAAGAATTATCCGCCGTATACTTGCACCGCTTGGCCGCAGGCTGGATGAGAGCAGTCCAATGGTGGATGCTCGCTTACCAGACGGTTCCAGAGTTAACGCCATCATTCCGCCCATAGCGCTTGATGGTCCTTCCATGTCCATCCGAAAATTCTCCTCCAAACATCTTACCGCTAATGAGCTCGTGAATCTCGGCTCTATGACACGGGAGTGTCTGGATATTTTGGCTCAGGTTGTTGAGTCACGGCGCAATCTTTTGGTGAGCGGTGGAACCGGCACAGGTAAGACCACCATCCTCAATCTGTTGAGCGAATTCATTCCCAAAGATGAGCGCATTGTTACGATAGAGGATTCAGCTGAATTGCAGCTCAATCATCCTCATATCGTAAGGCTTGAAACGCGTCCGGCTAACACCGAGGGGAGCGGTCGGGTTACCGCGAGGGATCTTATTGTAAACGCATTACGGATGCGGCCCGACAGGGTCATCGTTGGAGAGGTGCGCTCCGGGGAGATTATTGAATTACTTCAAGCTATGAACACCGGGCATGAGGGGTCGATGAGCACCATCCACTCCAATTCTGCCAAAGATGCCATGATCAGGATCGAAACGTTGCTTGCAGTGAACGGATACGACGCTGGAGAAAAGGCCATCGGTCGCCTGATCGGTTCTTCTTTGGATATAGTGGTGCAGCTTGCCCGATTGCCGAATGGTCGCAGATTGGTCAGCGAAGTAGTCGCACTCAGGCCCTCAAAATCAGACCCCTACAGAATGGAGACACTTTACAAATCGCCGGAGATGGACTGGTCTGCCGCGCGGGAGATAGATGCATGACTGATCAGGTCCTCTGGTTTCTGAGCCTGCTGGCCGGAACAGGTGCCCTAATGGTTATGCTTGCGCAGATGATCGTTGGCAGGTTGTTGATTGGTGCCAATGTAAAAAAACGCGTTAAGAGTCGCCTGGCGCGTGAGACTAACGCTGCTGAGGAGCGATCAACTGTCATTGACCTCGGCCCCATCCAAAACCTGCTGCTTCGTGCCGGGATAAGGATTTCCGGGGCAAAACTGATGCTGCTTGCCGCACTGATCATCACGGGTGTCTTGCTGGCATTCATTTATCGAGGCTGGGTTGAAGCGCTCGTATTGGTTTTCTTCATAGCCACTGCCATGGTGACGCTTTGGCGGGTCAAATTCGAAAAACAGCGCCGAAGAATATATGAGGAGCTGCCCGCAATTCTGGATAATATGCTCCGGTCTATTTCTGTTGGCAGGTCGGTAGAGCAGAGTATCGTTATGGCGTTCGCGGATGCTTCACCCGTGTTCGACCCCATGGTTTTTCGCCTGCGCAATGCAGTTGCCCAAGGGCGCGACTACACCGAGGTTTTGGATGCATTCGCCGGCTTTTATCAGGTGCCAGCGTTTACTCAGGTTTCGATTGCTTTGAGAACATCCTCAAGGTTCGGATCGTCTGTGCGCCCCATTCTGTTCGAAGTTGCCCGCGCGATAAGATCTCAGCAGGAGCTGCGCAGAGAATTTCTTGCCGCTACCGCAGAAACACGTTTTACAGCAGTTGTATTTGCGTTACTTCCGCCAGCGCTGGCCGTGTATATGGTGGTTCTCAATGAGCAGTTTTCTGAAAAACTGCTGCAATCTGACGTTGGCCATACGCTTCTGACAGTCTCGGGTGGTTTGCAGCTTCTTGGCATATTCATGATCTGGAATCTTATCCGGGGGGTGGGGCGTGCCTGAGTTGATCTTTATTGGTGCGCTGGCACTGGCTGGCCTTGCGGCTGTTGTCACGCTTCATAGTGCTCCTAACTGGAGCATCAAAGCCAGAATTCATGCGCGACTAAATCATCGACGAGTAGCCTTGGTAGACGAAGCTGAGGAGTCTGGCGGCGACTTGGTGTTCTGGTTGGTGGATCAAAAGCTGTTTGCATCCGATTTTCAGGAATTGGAGCCTTACCTAGACGCCACGGGCCGGAGCGCCGCTGCTTCCCGGCGATACTATCTGTTCTGGTGTTGGGCGTTACCAATAGCCATTGCTGTGATCGCCTTTACCCGATTGGAATTTGTCTCGGCAGCGCTGTTATTGCTTGGAGCTTTCTACCTTCCCAGGCGATTCGTCCGCACTGCGGGTGCCAGCGCTGAGAAAATGCAGAATCGTGAAGCTATAGAATTATGCCAGCTCACAAGAATGTTGATGGAGGCGGGATTGAGCCCAGAGCGCTCGCTGAGACTTATCTCCAACCAGGCACGTGACATTATGCCTCGCCTTATACGTAGGATTGATCGCTTCAATCGTGTTATGGAAAGTGGTGCCGAACGCAGTGCCGCGCTTGACGAGTTAGGCCGAAACAGAAACCTCACAGTTCTGCGGAGTTATGTGGCATTGATGAAGCAGTCCGGCACCTTGGGTTCCAAAGTTGCCTCTGGCTTGGACCAAATCGTGCAGGAGGCGCAACACGAGGAGCGCAGTAAGCTTAAAGAGGAAACTAACCGGATAGGAGCGCGTATGACTGTCATTATGATGTTATTCATGCTCCCATCGTTATTTATGCTGATTGGTGGGCCTGCCGTGCTGTCGATCCTGGATGCGTTTCAACGGTGAACAACAGCAGTTTAGTCAAAAAGAACAGCCCTGGGCAGACTGGAGTACGATGTTATGAAGTTACTGAGTTTATTGGCCTTTTGTTTTGTTACGCTGCCAGCGCTCGCCAGTGAAAACGATGGTTCGGCTGAGCCTCTCATGGGTCTCACGTTCGGCCAACCGTCTGAAGTGCCAGCCCAGCGTATCATGCGCATTCAATCCGAACAGAGGACAGCTGTGGAGCCTGAGGGGGAGTTACCTGCTGCTATCGTTGTTAAATCCTGGGAAAGGTTGAGTGATTCTTTTGAGCGACCAATTCCAGAACGGATAAGAGAGTCCACAAGTGATGATTAACGTTCGGCAGCGGGGCGTACTGCTGGTTGCAACGCCGTTGTTGCTGGTGCTGATTGCCGTATTCACCACCCTGCTTATTGACGGTTCACGCCTGTTGCTGATTAAGTCGGAAATGCAATCGATCGTGAATTCTGCTGCCACCGCCGCCGCAGACGAGTCGCAAACGTGTAGTGGCGAACCGGCCAGCTTTACCCGCATGCAGTCACGAGGCTTGCAAGCCGCCAGAGCTGCAGGCTTTGATGGTGAGGACGCGGACTTGGAAGTCATTCCGGGGTTGCTTGCCCCGGGAACCACAGCAACATCCCCAATGAACTTTTTCAGCAAAAATACCTCGACCGAAATGGTTCAAACAAATGCCAGTTGGGTCCGTTACACCCGTTCCGAGCCGGTGTCCGCCATACTCCCTGAGTCAATGTTCCCCCCGATAACGCTCACCGCCGAAGCAGCCGCCAGAAAAGAGGTGTTCGCAATACTCAGCTCACAGGGCTCAACTGCATCGGTTGAAGGTGGGCTGTTGGGAGGACTTGTGGGCCAGCTGGTAGGCGTACCGGGATATTCCCTTGATGCGACCAGTTTGCAAAGTCTTGAGTCCACGCTTGTTAACGTGGGCGACCTGTTGACCGAAATGGGCGTGAACGGCCTGGTCGAGATGGCTGATGAACCATTACTTGACGTGTTGTCGGCAGTGGTGAACGTGGTTGGGGGTGTGGGCACACCGGTAGGGGCTATTGTGGATGATTTAACCGGGGCAATCGGCCTTGGCGGATTGAGCGCGGCTGCCATTTTCGAGGTGGCAGGTGAGGTACCCGATGTGTCGCAATCGTCTTTTCCGCTTTACGATTTTGTCACCAGCGTGGTTCTCAACAGTGCGAGAGCTCTCAATCAAACCTCGGCGTCGTTGATAACTCTCGGACTGGACACATCGGATTCAACCCTTTTAGCCGGTCTTGTGCAGTCTATCGGGCTTTTGGGGGATGTTGATATAACCCTTGGCCTGGTTGTGGACGAACCGACTAAAATCGTTATCGGCCCAGCAAGGCAGAATGCACAGGGCGAGTGGCTAACAACAATTCGTTCGTCGGATATTACCCTTGAGGCAGCAGTAAATGTCGAATTGGCGACAGGCGTGTTAGGGAGTTTAGTGAACACGCTGTCGTTGGGATTGTTGCAGCTTTCGGTGTTGGACAACATTTCTGTGCCCTTGGCGGTCAGCGTAGGCGGTGGTCAGGCAACCCTGGTCAATGCGGATTGCGCCAAAGGTTCGCTGAACGAGGCGGAGTTTGACTTTCTGGTGCAAGATGGTGTCGCTAACATACAAACTGGCATTGTTAATGACATAACGGGCGTTGTCACGCCGGCACCACTGAGTGCGACAATACTGCGCCTTAAACCATTGCTTCTACCGGGAGTCAATGTCTGCCTGGATGCAGACCTTGAGGTAAACCTGGCCTCGGCAGCTTCAGGGCAAGTCCTGGAAAGTTACAACCTGCATTGCCCGTCTGGCCAGTGTGACATCCAAACGGTGAATTCCAGTGACAGTAGTCTCCAAGGATTGGATGTTCGGGTAAGGAACCTGGCGTTAGACTGCGGTCAGGGCGGTTTGTCTGGTTTGATCAGTGGCGTCATCAGTGGTTTGGTCACACCGTTAACGTCACTCTTAAGTGACGTAACCGAACCCGTCATCCGTCAGGTCGTGTCGCCACTGCTTGCTGCGCTTGGCGCGGATTTAGGGGGTATGCAGCTGAGAGTGCTCGGCGCAGAACAAACGGGCTCCCAGTTAGTGGAGCAAGCTGTATTCGTGCAATGAGAAAGGTGCGCAGGGAATGATCGCAGTGAACGGAGCCGACATTCTGGAGAGGATTCTTCCGTATATGGAGATCCTGCTGGCAGGGCTGTTAGCTATTGCCCTCGTCGGTACTTTTCTGGCTTTGAGGCGTGAGCGTAAAAAATCGTTGGCAAGAGACCGGCAACTGACCAAGGCGCTTGAAAATGCCCAGCGCAGGCTTCGGTCGTCAATTTCTGACACCCGATCGCTGCTCAACCAAGAAGCCTCTATCATCATGGTGTTCGACAGGCATAGTCTGACACTGATGTTTGCGAATCAGCAGGCACTTGATTTGTTCGGTTGTGATAATTCAGCTGAGCTTTCGGACAGGGTCTTGATGCGCCCAGATGCCTGGCAGCCTCACCCTTACTCACTGCTTGACTTTGAACAGTGGATGGGAGCGCTCAAGGCGAGCGGTTCCCAAAGAAAAGAATGGCTGTTCAATGACCAGGACAATCAGGGTGTCTGGGCAGATTGTTTTGTTGGCAATACGGTGTTCGAAGGCAAGGCTGCCCGAATCCTGAGTGCGAACAACATCCATCGTTATAAGATGGACCGAATAGCGGACACTCTCAGAAACCGTGTTTTGACGAGTATTAACACTGGCGCGCCGCTTGAAAAAGTCTTTGACACCCTTTGTAAAATTGCCGAGATTCGATTTCGAGACAGTCACTGCCTGGTGTCTTTGTTTGACCAGCAAAGGGACCAGTTGGTGGCAGTTGGCTCCTCTCTGTTTGCCAAAAAATGGCGCGAAAAAATCCCCGTTGTTAAAGCGCGTTACGGTGAAACGTCGATCGGCACAGCTGCATACACACTGAACAGGGTTATTTGTGAAATCATTGCTGACGATCACCGATGGCAAGGGTTTTCCCAGCACGCGGAGGAGCTGGGTGTGCGGGCTGTCTGGTCCGAGCCAGTGATTGATCAAAAAGGTAATCTGCTAGGCGTATTTTCAGCTTTCAGCACTACTCCAAGAAATCCGGATGATGTTGCAATCGCTGATCTTGCCTCAATTGTTTCTCTCGCGGGACTGGCCGTAGAGCGGCAGCAGTGGCGGGAAAATCTCGAGTCGGCTTATTCGAGCGAACGGCTGTTGAGAGAACTTGGTGTCGAGTTGCTCAATCTTTCTCCTGGCGCTGCTTTCAAAGAAAAGCTGCGCGCCGTTTTACATAGGGTTGCAGCTCACTACGAGCTAGGTTCCATTGGCATCTGGGAACGTTGCAATGAGAGTAACGGCTTTGCCCCGCTTGTGTTCACATCTAAGAACCTCGATGTCGCCTCTGAGGATCTCCAAAGCGACCACAGGGTACCGCAAGGCGTGATCGAAGACTGGCTTGGTGAAGACTCCTGCTGGCAGGCAGAGAACTACGCTACCCATCAGGATCGGTTGCATGGGTACATCTGTGTAGGGCCTGAACCAAAGCCTGTGTTGGTGATACCTTTTGCAACCATTGATCGAGAACAGCCGCTGGTTGGGTTTGTCGGTATCCAGTCGCAGTTTGTGTATCTGGCACAGGATGTTATCGAGCATCTGAAAGTGATTTGCACTTTGGTCCGAACAGTACTTCTCAACAGACAATTGGTTGAGTCTTTGTCCAAGGCCATGGAAAACGAACAATTTGAACGTCGTAAACTAGAGGGCGAGTTAAGTGTCGCTCGCTCTATACAAATGGCCATGGTCCCTGGTGGCGGCCAGTTCAAAGAAACCTATCGCAATTGGACAATTGAAGCCTGGCTGCAACCTGCAAAGGCGGTTGGTGGTGATCTGTATGAGTTTATCAGACTGCCAAGCGGCAAAGCGTTGATTGCTGTTGGCGATGTCTCAGACAAGGGGGCTCCAGCGGCCTTGTTTATGGCAAAAACAGTGAGTCTTCTGAACTTGCTTGCGCGAGCCCGCGACGGAGATCTCAGAGCAATTGCGGGGGAGCTTAATGATGAATTGTGCCGGGCGAACGATACCTGCATGTTTGTCACCATGATTCTTTGCACCATTGATTTAAAAACAGGCCACACGATGTGGCTTAACGCTGGCCACAACCAGCCACTCGGTATTAATGGCATCGCTGCGCCTGAATACTATCACTTTGAGGCAGGCCCACCGCTGGGGCTTTACGAGGGCGCCACCTACACCGTTGTTCCCTCCCGGATAGACCCTGGCCAATATATAGCCTTATACAGTGACGGCGTTACCGAAGCATTTAATGGATCGGGAGAGGAGTTTGGTGATGACCGGTTTCTCGGCCTTGGTTATCGGGCTGAGGGTAAAACAGAGCCTTTACTCGGATACATGAGAGATCAGCTTAAGGAATTTATTGGCAATGCTCCGCAGTCGGACGACATAACAATGCTGACAATACATCACCATGGACAAACGCTATGACATTAGCGATATCTCCGGACGACTCGGTCTCCTCGATACTGGCCTATGTCAGAACTGCGCTCCCCAAGGAGTACGTTGATAGTGAAAGAATGTTCGATTGTTGTACAATCATCGATGAATTCCATGCGAACATGCGAGAGCACGTTGCCGGTCAGATTGATGACTTCAAGTGGTGGTTGGGTGTGAGTCATCACGGCGGAGTCATCAAGCTTAGATTTCAATACGCAGGACCATGTTTTGACCCAACCCACGCCGTGTCGATTATCGATCAGTCGATTGAGTTCAGGCGTATTGGCGGGCTTGGATTGGCGCTCATTTCACAGCTCAGCGATAAATTAGATTACACTTACAGCAGTGGAGTTAATACATTGTCGGTTGAGATCAACACCGCTGAATTTCCCAAGGAAGATGAACCATGTCTCTGAATATTGTACAAAGAAGCAATGCCGATGAAGCTGTCAGTCTGGAGCTGCAGGGCTCATTGGATAGTGATACAGCGCCCCAGCTCGACAAAAAGCTGTCAGAAATCATCGGACCTTCTACCAAAGTGGTCGCCTTTAACATGGCTGGTGTTACGTTTATCAGCTCGGCCGGGTTGCGAGTAATTTTCAAGACTTTAAAGCTCATGAAATCACGGGGGGGGCAGGTTAGTGTCACTCAAATGAGTAAAGGGGTGAAGAAAGTCTTTGAAATTGTGAAAGTCATGCCTGATTTGACGGTTTTTGCCAGCCAGAGAGAGATGGATGAGTATCTGGAAGCTGTTCAGCGCCGGGCGGAAAGCTGATTTGTAGGGGGGCATATGTCTATAGTATTAGATGGAACTGTTGGCATACAGCGTGACCAGAACGGCGATGTAGCAAATGTTGTCTGGTTTCTCTACGGTTTGCCTTTGGATGGTGGTGATCCCAAGAATGCGGTGTTTCTGAACGAATCGTTTGGTACAAATTCGCCACAAATGATCGCTTTCGATATGGACGATGAAGAATATGTTATTTACGCAGACTGGGATTCTGCCGCTGATCCCGGTCAAGCCAGGGAGCTGAAGAAGTTTTATGAACGATACGGGTATATTCTTATTTCTTGCCTTCGTAATGATGCCAACATAGACGAAGGTCTAGTGAGACGAGAGTGGATTACGCCCGTAAAGTATTATGAGGATTATGTGACAATGGTCAACGCGATGGCCAAAGTTGGATAATATACTGGAACTGTTTGTGTAACGAGTCGGAGCCTATTATGCGCCAGGAATACCAGAAACAGTTTAAAACAGAGGTCGATTTACTGGCCGCGAGTGGATTTGAAATGTTTTTTCTATGTGGTCAGGCACTGCGAGATCTGGGCAGTAATCAGGCAGTGGCGAAGCAGTACGCGATGCCGGCAGAGCTTAGAATTGCGGTTAAAGAGGCTTGCCAAGGTTTTTCTCTGGAGCTTTCCCCTTTCAGTGCTGCGAATCTGAATGAACGCGTTGAACGGGAAGAGTCGTCTGCAAAAGCCACATGGTCCATGAAACAACTGACAAACCATGACCATTAAGATGAACAAAGAAGCCGGGTACTCACCCGGCTTCTTTGCGATTTCACTTACAAACTCGCATCATTCTCTGTTGTCTGCCGTGCACTCAGCTGCACCCGGGTTGCTGGCACATCGGATATTGGCCATCAATTTGAGCATGCGCGCATCGTATACGGAAGGGGCACTGTTTACACCGTCCCGCATCTCCAGTCGGTTTTCCCTAAACATCTCCTGATAACCAACGATGTCGTTGTCCGGAATACGAATCCATTTATTGTCCGGTATTGCTGCTTCCTGGCTTTCAATCAGGTTCATTATCTGAGAATGCATTCCCCAGGCAGCCTCGCGTGCTTTCTGCGCTTGCTCGTCATCAAGAATACCGTCCCGAGCGATTAACTGAACCGTAAGCTGGGCCAGAGGATATTCAACAACACCACCGTTTGGCTCAATGCCTTTGTAAAGCTCAAGCGCCTCATACGCAAAGGCGGGGGCATATGCAGTATCAACAGAACCGTTGTTAAACTTACCGGCAAAGTTAGTGATGTCGGAGGGTACAACGGTTGCTTTCACATAGTTGACCATATGGATGGCATCGCGCTGGTACTCAAGCGTTGCCATGCGCTTACCTGCCAGGGCCCCGGCAGTGTTGATCGAACGGTCGTTAACAAAGAGATACCCGGCGCCAACAGGGAAGATGCCGAGCACCTCGTAGCCCTCGCTCGTCATAAACTGGGCTGCTCTCGGTTGAGCGAGCGTTGCGAGCAGCGTTTCGAGGTTTTCATAGGAAGGCAGAGCACCAACGGCGCTTATTGAACCGGTGAACTTATTGAAGGGACGGGTGCGCAAATCAGTGGCGGCAACAGCGTCGCATTGGCCGGCGTTGAAATCGCCGACGGCAACACCCTCATCTGTATAGGGCTTTAGGTCGAGCGTTACCCCAAACGATTTTACTTCAAGGGCATAGTCCTTCATTACGTTGAAAACGTCACCATTGGCCCCTATCACATCGAACACGCATACAGAAAGTGACTGTGCCGACGCTGTCGCTGGAATCAGCACAGACAAAGCGGTTGCGGCGAAAAGTTTACGCATAGAATACTCCGACTATTGTTGTGAGCAAATTTACGGCTTAGAGCAGCCCATCCAGATCCATCGTTTGAACAGGCGCCCTTTGTGAAACCGGTGACATACTGCCAAACTGGTTTGAGGGAGTCCTGTAACCATACTCAGTGACCCAATGTTTGTCAGACGCATGCAGAAGAATTATTTTGGCAACGGAGTCGAGCAACGGGAAGTCGCTGGATACTTCCATTACTTTTTCTGCCTCTGCCGCTTTCTCAAGAGCTTTTGCTTTGACCTCCGGCCTTCCGAAAGTTTCAGCAGCCACTATCTCCAATGCGCTCGACACTCGGTACCCACGCTCAAATCCGAGCTTGCTGCTATTTTCTAATACCTGCCACGGGTCGGGAGAGAGATCGGGCCGGGTATCCGGGAGTAGCAGCCACACAACAGCCCGAACTGCATTCGGAATTCCTCCCCACTTTTCGTTGTCGATACATCGGATTGCTCGCTCCGCTTGGGGCGCAATATTACGGGGCACCCCGGCGGCGGCACCGGAGTTGGCATCATTAACAATAGCTTGCAAGCCCGTGACCAGCCCCAGCATGAACGTCAGCTCATCTTGATCGCTGAAGAGAAACGGACATTCCAACGGTTCCGCCGCCGGATTAAAGTCAAAAGCAGACATGGCTCTATCGAAGGCCAGAACGCGCCGATTGGCCACTTCTGCGTTTAACCGTTTAACCCGCTCCCGGGTATGCCTGGCGGCGTTGGCATTACCTTCGAAGTTCGCCCTCAGGAAGTCAAGTTCGGCCTCCATAAGCTCATATTCAGAGCAGTTGGCTGCCAAAAGCATCAGTAACGAGCCGGTAGTGTCAGGTGGTGATGTGACGCGACTGAAGGAGTAAACCAGTGGGTCCAGCGACTGGCCAAGAGCGCAGGCCATACGTGCGTCTCTCATTTCGAGTACGTAAGGCGTCGCTTCTGCCTCCGCATAATTGGAAAGTACAATTCCCGTGGTCGTGTACACAGGGTTTGCTGAGCAGCCTGCAAGGCCAGTCGCAACCAGGGTGCTTATCAATACGCGTCTCGAAGTGGCTGAAACGACGCTGTTTTTGAGGTTTTTTAGGGAATTAAGCACTTCTGAAAGTGGCATAATGTAATCCTATTTTATTTGTTATTAGACAATAGTATTGCACTTATGATGCTTTATAAATCAATGCGGCGCAAGCCCGGGCTTGAGGCTTAAGTCTTTGTAATGTTTACCACAGATACTGCCCCGCTGATGTGTAGGGGCAATATTCGAGTGATGAGCTCTTCGTGAAGCAAACGCCTCAAGATCTATGATGTTCATCGGCGGCGCGAGCCAGAACCCCTGATAAAAGTCACATCCCATCGACTTGAGCAAGGTCCATTGTCCTTCATTTTCAATACCCTCTGCGGTAACGGCCAGATTGCGCTGTTTTGCGAGGGTAATGATTGCGGCCACGCGTTGGAAGCTTGCACGTTCGTGAATCAAAGCGACGTCTTTTCTATCAATTTTTAACTCGTTTGCGGGCAAGGCTGTTAAAACATCAATATCGTTGTGACCATGTAGAAAGTCGTCGATCGAAAGGGACGCCCCAAGTCGTCCTAAACGGTCAAAAACTCGCTTGGCTCTTTTAAGACATTGCAAGGGTGCAGTCTCGGTTAATTCGAGCGTTAGTTTGGGCGCCTGTTCAGACGAAAGCGAACGCGCCAGGGAGCGCAAAAATAACGGGCTAAGAATGCTTGTAGCTGAAACGTTAACTGATATCGGGGTGAGTTGATCACGTATCACGTCAGGCAGAGAGTTCAGAAGCTTCATTGCCTGGGCAAGGATCTGAAGATCAAGCTCAACAGAGAGGCTCTCTCGTTCTGCCAACTTGACAAACTCATCCGGTTGTTGCCAAGCCGCCACTGCGTTCGGCCAGCGTGCTAATACCTCAACACCGCCGATAGCACCTGAGGGCCGGAATTTTGGTTGAAAGGCCAGCTCAAAACTCTGAGATTCTATCACCGATTGAAGTCTTGAGACCCTCTCAGAAATGCTGATTTCGTGTTGAGCTGGTTGCATGATGTAACTCCTTTGGAGCTGTGTCGTATTGACTAATTTATACTAAAAATACACCTTGTTACAAAAGTATACAAATGACCTTAACGACGAGTCGCCAGGCTTTTTAAGTCAATTGGGCTGAGGCGCGCAATTTACTGTTGATCTCGTTGTCTTTCCGATGCCTGAAGTTGTTGGATTTCGGTGGCGAACATCGACGACAACTGTTGTGTTAACTCATCATATGAGCTTTTTGTTTGTGCACGGCACTTGACGTTTGCGAAACATTTGCTCTGAGACAACTGTTTTCGTTGTTTCGCGAATACGTGATGTAATGCGTCTACCGGTATTGACTGCCCCTCGCACGCGTTCATGTAGCGTCTGAGCTCTTTGAATGCTGACGGTGAAGGTTTTCTGGTGTCGCGAATCATCTGTATATCTTTTTGCCGTATGCCAAAAATTTCTCCCCAGGCTGTTACGGCGTCATCCCACGCATCATCAAAGTCAGTGTTCTCGGTTATCGCAAATCTACGGGTTTTTCCTCGATTGTTGACAATAAACTGGCAGCGGTAAAAGTTCGCTCCCGGGCTCTGCAGAATGGCGAGCGTCATACCCTGAAACCCCAGGCCGCGCAAGGGGAGTGTGCGTTTATGGTTTGTGCTGATGAAGTCCCGATACTGACAGGCGGCTGACCTTGCCAGCATTTTTGCTTCATAGTACCTGGCCCTCAACTTTTGATATTCCCGCCAAATATCATCATCAATGGAGGCGTAGGGGTTCTTCAGTGAAAAGTATTTCTGGTAGCGTTTACCACGGATCGTGCCTCCAACCCTCCAGCCGGCAAAGCCACTTTGCAGATCCCCGAAGTCATAAAAGTCGATGGCCATTTTTCATCGCCCCGCATGAAAATGAGTTTTACTGACGGCGGGCCTGCCGCTGATATTGAGCCAGGGCCTGATCAAGATAGCTGTTGGATGCTCGCGCACCACTTCCTTTACTGCTTGGAATCTGCTTGAGTTGATTGGCTGCTTCCAGGCGATCAGGACGAGCAACAGAGGCATTTTCATGCAGTACTGGCACGGCCTCTATCTCATACAGCCTACATGCGCGCATCATCTGATGGAGAAACATGCGGTTGGCCAGGAGTCTGTCGATCAGATTGGTTGGAACCGGCATGTGCATAATAAGAGCATACCGGTTTTCTGGGATTTGCTCACCACTCATATTCGCTCGAAAAACGCGATCGCCATTTGGACCCTGAAAAGCATCTAACGGGCTTGCGACAGAAGGATCGAGCCTCTCAAGGTACACTTCAAAATTCGGTATCCCGATTTCCGCAAGCCATTCTGGCTTTTCAGCAAACAACAATGCGTAGTGATCTGCGGCACGGACGATAAGAGGTACATCTGGTTGGGGATGTTTTGTATTCATACTAGCAGACACCCAGTTGAGAGATATCGGGTAGCTCCTCACCAACCCCTGCCTCCCTCATGAGAGATTTCAACCCAAGGTGGTGGCGTTGGTAGTCAAAGACAGCCTGTTGATCAATTGCTTTATAGCAAGATAACTCCGTATCCCAGATCAACGACTTGCGTAACTTTGTCAATGGCACCTGAGTGTGTTTGATGGCAACAACACCGTGTGGCTCAGATTTGAGTATAAAATTTCTGCCAGTTGTAATGAAAACGAGCAAATTCTGGCTATTTTTGAACTCGGTCAGGGCACTGTGCATGGTCAGATAGGTGCTATCTTCGCCTCGGAGTTTAAGTGCGGCGGCCACGAGAATTTGCCTCGAACTCCATGCCAGGTCTATCGCTTGATATACCCCATGGCACACAGCACTGATGACGTCCCCTTTGGCGCAGTGCCGATTCACCATAACCCTCAGAGCGGTATCGCTCATATCCTTGAACCAGTGTCTTATATCGTTGTGGTTAAAAACCGGGTCGAGGCCAAACGCCTGACGGTTTTTTATCAGCATTCGCAGCCTGTCTGATGGCCTGACCAGCGTGAGAGCGTTGCCGGTGAGGGCGCGGGACGGCATCGAAGTTTCTTTGGCATCCCTCGAGTGCAAAGCCGAACGAGCAGTCTCGGAAACACCTGCATGTGAAGTATGAGCTTCAGATTTCAACATAATTAAGGTCCCGATCAGTAGCGTGCTGAGAGAGCCGAATCGCTACCACGATAAAACGATATGCAACAATTAGTATAATGTGGTCTATATCATAATAAATCAACACGTTCGTCGTCTACGCGAGCGCTACCCGAAGACCACAAAAACATTGCTTGAATGGTCTGGGGCGGTCGCAATAGAGCATCTCAACTTTTTCATCGCTTTGTGTTAGCCGTCTCGCTCGCACCGGGCACTGGTTCGGGTATACTGGCGTCATATGCTGACCGCACCTGTTCATGAAGGAGATTTGAATGAAGTACTGGAACGCGATCGCCCGTCCGGTTCTGGCCGTTACTTTGACCACGTTTTTGGCCGGTTGTGCCGCTATGCAAGCCGAAGAGGATGGTCATGCCGACACTGCCTCTTCCAATGACAGTCTTCCTATCGTCTGTTCCAACAATGTGACGCCAGAACAACAAGTTGAGCTGGATGCAATCGATGATTTGATGGCCAGATCAGAGAATTACGCCGCCCTTGCTCGCCTCGAAACCTTGTCTTTCTCGACTCAGCAACATTGGCTTCGTTGGGCTGAGTTAATGGCTAAAGTAGAGCAGTCTGCACAGGCTGAGGATGCCTTCGAACAAATTGCCCAGGCATGTGGTAGCGCTGCCGCCTATCACGGCCTGGGTGTCGTCTATCTCAAGACGAACCGGGTTCAGGAAGGCCTGGGTTCGCTACAGCAAGCGAAAAACCAGGATCCCGCCTCAGCCTCAATACGAAATGACTTCGGTATTGCGCTGATGCGCGGCGGATTGTTTGGTCAGGCGGCTTTCGAGTTAAGAACGGCCTATGAGCTTTCCGGCAGGCAGCAGAGTGTTGCCCGTAGCATGGTGGCGGCATACTACCTTCGCGGTGGCGATCAAATGGTTGAACAGCTTCAGCGTGAAACAGGCCTGAGTGATCAGGCGATCGACGCTGGCATCGAGTTCTCGCGACAATTCACAGCTCAATCATGAGGGGCCCCATGAGCAGACCAATTTCTGTGAAGCACTTCATTGGGTTTTCCTTGCTGAGCCTCTCGGTAACAGGTTGCGCGCTGCATGAGCCGCAACCGGCACCAAGAGTGAGTGGCTTGTACACCTACGAGCTCGGGATGAACGAATCACCCTCGGTCGAGCAGAAAGCAACGACGGTGACTCGGGCAGCAGAACCGCTGCAAAGCGCCCGGCTTCCTGAACAGTCACAGCCTCAAGCCTCGTCCGTTGAAGGGGATTCTCCGGTTCCCGTCAGGGATCCGAGAGTAGGGCAATCTATCGGCACGGCGGATTTGCTCACCAGTCAGTCAGGCAATGGAGAACTTGATATACGACCAGGGCAATGTTGGGTGTACGCTCAGGTTCAGCCGCGTCCTGTCGATGATAGCGTGACCGTGAAGGTCCGCGACTCCGAGACAAGGTTAGAAGTGACAGCAGCCGAATTTCGTCGTGGTTTCAAACAAGTAGTCACCAAAGAAGGCACGAAAACCTTCCGTGTTCAGCCGGCAACTTACAAAGAGATTGAAGAGCGTGTGCTGGTGAAGCCAGAAACAACTCGTTTGGTTGTTGAGCCGGCAGAGTATCGGGACGTCGAAGAAGAAGTGGTTCTGGAGCAAGCACGTACAGAACTGGAACCTTGCCGTACCTCAGGCGCTGCGGCCTATGGAGCGTCGTCAGCCGTTTTCGGTTTCTGCGCTAAAGAGATCCCCGCAAAAACAAAAACGGTCACTGTCACCCGGTTGGTTAAACCTGAAACTACCCGAACTGAAGTGATTCCTGCAGAGTTCAAAACCGTTATTCGTAAAGTGGTTGATCAGCCCGCTGAAGTGGTTCCGGTAGAGCTGGATGACGAGATTGAATCGTTTGAAATTGCGGAACTGATTGAACCCGCCCAAACCATCGAAAGGGAAGTGCCCGCTGAAACCATGGAGGTAAATGTTCGGAGGTTTGAGGGTCGCCCCCAGATTGTTGCGCGCCAGGCCGTGTGTGATAGAGATTTGACAAGAGACATGGTTCGGAAACTCCAGTCACGTCTTAGCCAGCTCGGATACAACCCGGGAGAACAGGATGGTTTGCCCGGCCCGCGCACAATAGATGCGCTGTCTCAATACCAGATCGAAAACGGCCTCGCCTCCGGCGCCATCACGATTGAAACAATGAAGCGTCTGGGTTTGAGCGAGTGATCCGTCGCTAAGCCGTCTTGCGGGCCATGACAACATGGTGAAATGGCCCGCAGGTGTTTGTCTCTCTGGCCAATGCCTCAAGCTTTATCGTAGAGCAACCTTTATCCTGATGCAGTCTTATTTGGGATAAACAATGAAAAAAACAGCCTCGCTCTACTTAGCAATGATCAGCGCTGCCCTCCTGCTGGTTGGATGTGGCGGTTCATCAGACCAGAACTCTCAGCCGTCCAGCTCCGCGCCTGCTTCGCCGAATTCTGAGCCCCCCGAGATTCACTCCGAGCAGCCGAAAGCGGTGCGTGAAATGATGGCTCTTGGCAGCCGTAGCACTGAGTCAACATTCGTGCCGGTCGTGCTGGAAGGTTCTACAGAATGGAGTACTTATGAGCGAGCGCCCACACACACGCATGCGGTCTCGCTGCCGGATCAAACCATTGAAATGTCGGATGGCACCAAGCTATTTGTAAAAGTGACATTGCCGGGTTTTAACCGGGATACTCCCGCGAACGGGCGTTTCCCCGTTGTATTAACCCAAACGTCCTATAACACGTCGGTAGGGCAGTTCGTGCCGCAGGTGGGCGGCGCCAATGAATACCTGGTTACGCGCGGGTATGCCCATGTGGTGGTCGATGTTCGCGGTACCGGCAATTCAGGTGGTAATTGGGAAGCGTTCGGCGAACGAGAGCAGGCAGACTACGCGGAAGTTGTTAATTGGGTGGTTGATCAACCCTGGGCCCTCCCTGCTATCGGGCTTGAGGGTATCTCTTACCTGGGGATTACCGCGGTTCTCACCTCGCAACAGAACCATCCCGCTGTGAAAGCGTCTTTTCCCATCGTGCCGATTGGTGACGGCTACCGCGATATTGTCTTCACCGGTGGCAATGTTAATGCCACCTTCATTCCCTCATGGATGGCATTGGTCACAGGGTTGGGTTTGTTGCCCCTCGAGTTGTTGCCAACTGATCCGGGCGCATTTCTGACTGCAGTGCCAGAGCGGCTGACTGGTACCCTGCTGGATTTTCAGGTGCCTACCATCCTCAAAGCGCTATTGGGCGAGCAAGAAACTGCATTTGACGAGGAGTTCTGGGAAATTCGTTCGCCCATGGAGGGCGTAGATAAGATAAACGTGCCTACGTTCGTGGTGGGTGGTTTGTTCGACCTGTTCCAGAGAAGTGAGCCGCTTTGGTACGAGCGTTTGAGTGGTCGTGTCCCTGTCAAACTTCTGATCGGCCCGTGGACCCACATAGAGGCGGCTGGTGTTCCCAGTGACGGTTTACCTAGAGATGGAGTGCCGCCTTTGGACGTTCTTCGCCTTCAGTGGTTTGATCAGTATGTAATGGGGCTAGACGCTGGCGCAGAAGCCCAGCCTAATGTAACGCAGTATGTTTTGGGCCTGGAAAAGTATGAAACTGCGAGCCATTGGCCTCACCCACAAATGCAGGCTCGGCGTTACTATCTTGGCCCCGAAGGCGCTATAACCTCTGCTCAGCCTTTAGCCACAGAGACAATTGAGGTGCTTCAGCAGCCCCTGAATGGCCTGTGCTCGTTCAGCACCACGCAGTGGACTGCCGGGCTTACCGGGCTGATCCCATTACCGTGTCTGGAAGATAACCGTTTTTCTGAGCTCGGCGCGATCAAATTTGAGTTACCAGCCGGGGAGGAGGGGCTGTACCTGAATGGGCCCATGCAGGCTGATTTATGGGTTTCTTCAACCGCAAGGGATGTTCAGCTTTCAGTACGGCTTGATCTCGTCCATCCGAACGGGACCACCAGCCCAATCACCAACGGCTTGATGACTGCCAGTATGAATTCGCTCGATGAAAGCCGTTCCCGATTTGTAAACGGTGAAATGATTCAGCCCTGGCATACCTTCAGGGTAGAGGACCGCTCAATGCTGGAGCGCCATGAGGTGCGAAAAGTTTCCGTGGAAATTTTTTCCAGCAGTGCATTTGTGCCGCCAGGTAGTGCATTGAGAGCTTCTATTAACACCTCGAACGTCGCTCAAGGTATTGCACCGGTTCTCACAACCCTCCTGCCATCCCTTTTGGGCGTGATGACGCTCCACACTGGGCCAGATACACCGTCCAGCCTGGTTCTTCCGGTAGTTCCGGTTGAGGTGCTGGGAAACTGACGTTGTATTCAGCGTAGCCTGTGTCAGCTTTTTTTACGCATGTAATTAAATGTGTAAATAAAGCTGACGATTTCAGACATTACTTTACAATCATCCAATCATACCCCCGTTGCTGAACCTATCTATACTCCGCGTGTGCCGCAGCTTTCATAGATCATTGATTTAAATAATCAAATTACCCTTCTTGTTTTTCCGATTTTTCAGCTTGCTCGCTTTATCTCGCAGGGTTTTCCCCGTCATCAAGTTTTCGATGTGAACTGGCCGACATCTTTTTTTGACGGAATACCGTAGTTTTCTTCGTCAAATGAATGGCGCTTTATGGTTTTTAACAGGCGCTGAACTGCGCCCGAATTTTGGCGACCTGACCCAGTGACGAGGACACCATCGTGAAAAAAGCAGATTGGAAGAGAAATTGGCTTGTAATAATGGCAGTAGCTCTGGGGCTCTCCGCTTGCGGCGGTGGTTCAGGTGGAGGCTCCGGCAATTCCAGTTCAACAGGTTCCGACAGCGGCGCTCGGGGCGTGGAGTCAGACAAAGGACTTGTGAAACTCCCGAATGCCTTTTACACCGGGCCTGAATCACAGCCTTTGACGATCACCGGTCAGTTTGACCAGCCAGAAAATGTGTCGGTTACGAGCGCAAGTGGTTTGGTTTCTGTTTCGTCTGTCGTCAGTAACCGCCTGACGCTGACGCTTGGCGAAGTCGACCGGCCTGTCAATGAGCCGGTCACTCTAAACTTTCGCTACCAGGACCAAATTGACAGGGTACAGGTAAACATTTCCATCCAGAATACCTCTGCTATGGGTCTCGAGAACCAGGTAGCTAACACGATCAATAGTCGCAGTGCCTTGGTGTCTCTCGCAGAAGACGCATTGCTCTACAATTTTTTTCTGCAAATGGCCTATCTGAGGGGCGATGTCACCCATCAGAGCCTTCAAACCCGGCTGCAGAGGTTTAACCCGGCGAACAGCCCGTGGTCTTTCGATGTCAACTTTGCTCTGGACAACCTCACTCAAGTAAAAGACAGCTACCGCCAGGGGTTGGTCTCCGAACAGATTTTGAACCGCGAACTCCAGTTTGCTGAGCGAATGATCGCTAACCACGGCACCTTCGGCCGAGACAAGCTCATTGAGATTGCTCCTTTTGTTGAGGCTATCGCTCCAGGTGGATTGAGCACGGGCACTCTGGAATATGTGTCCAGCGCAGGTGCCTATTCCAGGATTATGAGTTCCGATCGCTACGTGGTTGCAAGCCGAGGCAGCTTACAGCTACGCCCGGAGTACCGCGCTTTAGAAACGCTCGTGCAGTTCAATTAATAACGATCCTGCCAGTGAGAGAGACAACACGATGACGAAAAACAGATTGTATTCACTGATGATTCTGTCTGCATTTGCTGCAACGGCAGCGGCACCGAATCAGCTGGTTGCCGAGGAATCTGCGGAGGGTCCGGGTCGTTTGGTGGTGACCTATCGCAACACCGTGTCAGCGCTGTCTGTCGGGGAAGTTATGGCGAACTCTGAAATCATTGAGGTTGGTGACGAAAACATAGAAGCCATCAAGGCTCAGCTAGAAAGCCTGCCTGATGTGGCGGCAGTAGAGAAAGATGTCTGGGTAAGTAACCCAACCATGCCCATTGCCCCGCGATTAGCGGAATCAGGCACTGTGGCGATTTCAGCACAATCTTTTGAAGGTACGTTCAGCGCCAATGCAACGCCATCAGACCCGGGTTTCAACTCGCAGATTGCGTGGCAGTCGCCAACGTCTCGCCAGCAAGGTGTGCAAGACATCCTCTCGGCATACTTGCGGTCAAATACCGATCAACGAGTTCGAATCGGTGTTGTGGACTCCGGCTTCTACCGATTAGATGATCTTAACTATGTTCAAGGTTTCAATTTCGCCTCAGACGATGGCTACGGGCCGCGTTTTCTTGAGAACGAAGTAGCACCAACTTGCCTGAATGCCCACGGCACTGGTGTAAGCGGTGTACTTGGAGCCATCACCAATAATGGCACTGGAATTGCGGGTATCGCGACAGCTGATATCGTTGCGGCTCGGGCTTTGACTTGTGATGACAGCGGTAGAGTGAGAGGAGCACTTACGGATACGGCCCTGGCGATTCGTTGGTTGGCCGGAGACCCTTCGGTATCACAAGCACCCAGGCTTCAAAAGCCAGTCGATGTGATCAATGCCTCGTTAGGCGCGCAGGTAAGCAGCTGCCCGATGTATTTGCAGGAGGCCATCGATTACGCCTGGCGCCGGGGAATTCTGACCGTGGTTGCGGCGGGCAATGCCGGGCAAGATGCTGCCAATACAGCCCCGGCTAATTGCCAAAGGGTAATTACAGTCGGTGCCGTGCGTTCATCCGGAGACGTGACCGGTTTCTCCAATACCGGCTCGAACGTAAACGTTTCAGCCATTGGCTCAGAAGTACTTTCGCTGGATCGTCTCGGCCGTCTGACCTTTTGGGACGGCACCTCCTTCTCGGCTCCGATTGTTGCCGGAATAGCGGGCCTATTGAAACAATCTTCGGTAGAACCATTGGCGGCTGATGCCCTAACCGAGTTGTTGGTGTCTACTTCACGGCTTGTTGCTCAGTCAAACGGAAGTCGTATACCTGTTGTTGATGCTAGATCGGCGATGGACCGTATACAAAAACAGAGCGGTAACGAGTTCGCCAGTATAGAGCCGTTTCTGAGCAGCCCGCAGCGCCGCCCGGCGGAAGCATTCTTACAAAACAACCCGTTGAATACGCCGTTAGACAACGTTTTCGAGGTGACGGTGAGAGGAGCGGGTTCATTATCCAGTGCGGACAGATTTATCGTTTTCCAGACAACCCGCACGGGTAGCAAAGTGGCCATTGCCCAGAGCCGTGAACCTGTTTTCCTGCTGAGGAACGTAAATCCAAACGCTGACCCACTGTGGATCGATATCTGCGATAGCCGGGCCCAGAACTGCCGTTTTAATCGGTCTCAGCCACTGTTGTAGTTTTGCAATCCAACCACGCCAGGCAAGGGTGCCTGGCGAACATCCCAAACGGACGCCAGGAATACCTTTGATGGAGAGCATGCCATGACGCGCCACTCGGTAGTTGCTGGTTTCAGTGTCTTTGCAGCAATGGTTTGGTTAGTCGATAACGTCATTTCAAAACAAAATAATTTTGTAAACAGCTTTTTGGATAGGAGTTTTACGTTTTCATACCCTGTTCCCAATATCCCGTTTGTAGATCTCAGTTGGATAGTCGACTTATGGGTTATGCTCGGTACCCTCTGGTTACTATCGGTGTTTTTCTGGATAACAATCACGCTGTGTATGTCGTCCAAGAGCAGGGCAGTACAACGCGCCATGATATTTGTGTTTTTGATGATCCCGGTGGGCATCAGCACGGCCAACTACGCAGAGAACAACTCGCCGGTTATTCATATCCACAGCGCTAATCTGCCCGTTGCGGACCTGTTCGAACGAGCGCAAACTTTACTCAAGGAGCTTTAGCAGCGCGTGCGATTCAGTAGCCAAAAGATAAAGACAGTGAGACCGCGCCGATTTTCCGCTCATCAACATCGTCGGCGGAAAGTTCTGCGGAAAACTGGCTGAATTTCAGCAGAAACCCAACAGAATTGTATTTGGGGTACAGCATCAGCCCAAACCGATGGGCATTGGTGGAAGCTAGAACACCACCAATACCTGCGTAGGTGTCATCAAACTGATGAACGAGTTCAATTCTCGGGCGAAAGGTTCCTTCGCCCAATTCAAGGGCGCCATCAAACTTCGGAGAGAGCCGTTGTGTGTAACGCGGTCGATACCCCTCCACGCCTTCTATTGTGGGCTGGAGCCCTGAAAACCCGGCGTCTCCGGTTGAGCGCCTTTCCGTGTTCGCGGTCGCTCTGGTGAACGGAGCGTTGCGCCAGCGAATTCTGGCAGCCAGGTCTTCCGCGCCCAGCTCAATACGCAGCCCCGGCATGGCTTGCCAGGTGGCATGAACATCCAGAGAGAATCCGGTGCCGGTGGCAGGTTCTACGTTCGGGCGCCGTAACAGAATATCGCGATGGTAGAGGTAATCGACCTCTGCTTGCAAATCAAACGTATCACCCTCTGTGGTGGAGAAGGTGCCATCCAGCGAACCAGAGTACAGATAATCGGAGCGAAACACGGATAAACCGGTGCGCACAACCAGTGTGTCTGAGGTAAAGCGATAACCCAGTCTGAGACCCTCTGCGGTAAAGGATTCTGCCTGAACACTCACCGGTATCTGCTGGCCAGATTCAAACGATTCGCCCCGGGCGATTTTGCCGTAAAAAGCGACGGCTTCCTCGTTCATCCTCAAATCCGCTAGCGCCCGGTTAAAAAACGACAGTTCCCATTGGTTTACTCTGAACCCTAATTCTGCCCGGGCTCGGATCCACTGGCGCTCTCCCTCATTAAACTGGCTTCCCCAGTCGTCAATGCTGGTTTTGATGGGCTCAAGTTCGTCAACAGCCCGAATGGTCAGCTGTCCGAAAATCTCGATATTGTTGGCCAGAGCAGCACTTGGGCTGGCGGTTAAAAACAGAAGGGCGGCGCATAAGCGCCGCCCTTGAGGTTTGACGTTAAAACTCACCATCAAAACAGCGACTCAAAATTAGTCTCGCCATTGTTCTCTGCGTAAACAATAAAGGGCACTCCGTTGCGTAGTTCTATGTCACCAATGTCGTCGTCACCCACAAAGGCGTCCCCGGTCAGCGCGGTAATTTCCTGATCATCATCGAAGGTAACCGTTGCCGCCAGGCGGAAGCCCGCAGGGCTGGAGAACGTAATATCCGCACTGCCCGCACCCTCAAGATCGGTGCTGCTGACCTGCAAGCGCAGATTCTGGGCGGTGGCATTGGGCACACCCTGTGCTATGAAATTGACGTTCAGGTTACCGCCGATGAGCGAGTTGCGACTGACCGTTGCAACTGCCTTACCGCTGAAACCTGCATAGTTGATGTCGGTTGTCAGCGAAATCGTTGCGTTTAGGAAGCTGTCTGCATTATCCAGTCCCTCGACATCTGCCACGGCCGTAATGCCGCCACCCTGGCCTTTGTTAAATCCCATTTCCGCGTGTAAGACGTCGAGTTCCAGGCCTTCGAGGTTATAGGTTTGTTCAAAGGCATCGTTCACGAGCCCCAGAGCCTCTTGTAGCTCTGCATCTCCGAAAGCAGCGCTGACAAACTGAACATTGTTGTTACTATCGATAAGACGTATGTCGTTGAAGAAAATGCTGTCAGAGTCGAAAAATATGTCACCTGAGTAATCCCGGCCATTCGCGAGATTCTCGATCGTGGCTTTGATGGTTGATGGCAATTCGTCAAAGAAACCGCCTTCAGTGACGGATTGCGAACTCAAATCCAGCCATCCAAACACATCGAACTGGCGGGCATTCCGAACCTTCAACGAAGCGCTGGCGGCGAAGGAATCGTTATCAGAACCGCTGAATTCGCCAGACAAACTGATTTCCTCCAGCGACACCGGCAGCTCTTTGTCAAAAATCCGCGCATCGTCATCAAAGGTGACTAAGCGGCCCAGAATGTCACCGCTGAAAGTATAAGTGTCTGAGTTATCTGTGGCCGTAATGTTCAATGCGCCAGAAAGCTCGCCGTCAAGCGCAGCCGCCAGCACAGTCTCACCATCCAGCGCTGCGCCGTTATCGCCTGCCAGTGCCTCTTCCAAAGTGAGGGTTGCCTTGAGATCCGTTAGCTCGATCAAAACATTGGTATTTTGGTCACCAACCGTTCCGTCAACCTGCAGCGTGGCCGTTTCTCCCAAGCTGGTCAGGTCTGTGTTGTCGTCGGTCAGCACCGCTAGCGCAACCGGCACGGTAACGCTTAGATCGAAGGGCAGGAAGGACTGGCCGGTTGAGCCGGTGGCCATGCCTATGAGCTCGAGGGTAAATGAGTTGTCCTCATCATCGAGTGTAATCGTAGCGGATCCAATATTAGTGCCGTCGGCAGGGTCGTTTAGATTTATTGTCTGATTCTGCGGATCATCAATCACAGCATTCAGAGCCTGCCCGATGACATTGAAGCTCAGCAGCAGTGTGTTGACCGTATCCGCATCGAAAATTGCGGTGAGCGTGGCTTCGTCAGCACCCAGGGCGGTATCAAGAGCATTGCTGTCGCCGAAGGCTCCCAAGCCGTCACCAAGTTGTCGAACCTGTGTGAGGAAAGTTTTAAATTTTTGGACTTTATCCGCGAGCGGAGCATCGGGCGCTGTGACGGAGCTTTCGATATCCTCGGCATTAAGTTCGTTTATTAGCTTGAGTTCTTGCGATCGCTGCGCAAGCGAGTCCAGCACATTGGTGGCGATGGCGTTCCCTGAGCCAGCAATCACTTTATCGAGAGCGTTCGAGATGCCCTCCAGTTCAATTTTCCCATCATCCAGTTCCTCGGAAAAACCGGCCAGGGCGCTGACAAAGTTGCCGCCGTTGCCAAATATTATTTCGGCAACTGCAGCATTCAGCGCAGCAGACTGCGCCTCTTCTGGTGAGCTGTTGGCGTTCAACTGAGACAACCCTTTGGCCTGCACCTTGCTAATGTCGTAGCCGACAATTTCGGAAACTACCCGGTTAGCCTTAGTAATGGCGGTAGCAAGTGTTTCATCGCCCGCGAGGCTTTTGGCCCGATTAGCCGCCAGGGTGGTCCAAGCGCTCACCGGGGCACTGATATTGGTTTGGCCGGGGGTGGGTTGAGCCAGGCTCGCCAGGGTCAGCCCATCAAGGCCGCTGGAGATTTCTTGCCCGCTCGCAACCCCATTGCAGTCCTCTGTGGCATCGCAAACCATACGGGTGGCGCTGTCTGCACTCACCACAATCTCAATCAGCCCGCCTTGATAGTTCGGTCCCAAGGTTAGCGTGTATTCCCCGGCATTGTCTGTGCGAGCGGTTCCCACGTTAGGTGTAAGCCTGTTGCCACTGCTATCAAGCTCAAATGCTGTTACTTGCGCGTTTTTCAAAACCCCTTTAACCGCGCTGCCACTGACAGATTGCTGAGCCTGAGGTTGGTCATTGTTGCCACCTCCAGATCCACCAGACCCACCGCCACATCCGTACATTGAAAGCGAGGCAGCGATAGCCGTTGCCAAGGCAGCTTTACGAAACATGCTTGTATTCATTTTGTTCGTCCTTTTAAGAGTCAATGCGGATTTTTAAATGGCCTTAATGAGCGTCTAGCTTTGATAATCGTATAGCATATTCTATGTGAAGTGATCGTGCCATGATCATGTTGAAGGGGATAAAAAATCGTATATAGCAATTTATCGTAACTTTTCTGTCACGCATCGCTGTTAGCTTTTGAGCCTCCGTCGTTTTATCGGCCCTATTGCTAAGCCTTCAAAAGCTACATACCTGTCAGAGCTCCAGCGCTGGTTTTGTCGCCGGTTTGCCCTTGGTCTGATAGCCATTTCAGTCATTCCGCTGGTAGCTCAAAATGCCGTGTATGCGCCACCAAGATCCGTGGGTTGGCAGGATCTGGTTCCCATTGGCTGGCCAGGCGTTTCTATGCAGTTGCTCAAAACTTCAATGCGTTAAGAATGGATTTCCGAATTGATGGCGAGCCGATGGGCGCTCGTCTGGGGCGCCCGAACGGCTTCATTATGCCCGCTCGGTTTGAACTGGTTCTGGGTGATTCGGCGTTCAATGGAATAGTCGAGGTTGTTTCTCGTGGTAATCGTATCATGACAACGCTGGAGGTAAGCCAGGGCACTCTGTTCTGAGTGCCGGGGCCAAGAGACTGGCCCCTTAAGACTGACGCCCACAAACAAAAAAGATTGAAATTGCATATAGTTTGTATAAATTTAATTATTCGATAAAAACCAAGAAACCAAGGAGCGAATATGTCACATGTAACTGCCAGGACAACTGCGGCGTCAGCCGTTGCCCTTGTATTGGCTGCAGCACCCCTGAGTGCGCAGGCGGGTCTGTTTTCAAAACTGTTCAGCAAGCCCAGTCAGCCAGTTCAGGAAGAGGTTTCCGAAGCCCCAGACAACACCATAGCGCAACGTTATATTGTGACAGTCGATCCCTCACTGTCTTCCATTCTTGGCGTTTCCGGTGGCTTGGTAGGTGGTATCGAGCAACTCCTCTCCGCTGTGGGTGGCGGTAATATTCTGTTCGTCTATCAAAACGTGATGCAAGGCGCGACCGTACAGGTAACAGAGCGCCAGGCCCGTTTGCTGGAATCATTGCCCGGTGTAAAAGCGGTAGAACCAGACAGCTGGATGAGCACTGCCGCCACCCAGACCCAGACAGATGCCACCTGGGGCCTGGACAGGGTTGATCAAACTACCTTGCCGCTCGATAACCAGTTTACCTACCCCGTCACGGCAGGACAGGGCGTAAACGTTTATGTATTAGACACCGGCATTCGAACCACCCATGCCGATTTTCAGGGCAGAGCGAGCGGTGTTAACTTTCATGACGATGGCGGTCTTGGCGGCGGTGGCGGTGGCGGTGGTGGCCTTCCGTTGATTGGCGACCTGCTTGGATTGCTGTTCGGTGGCCTGGTGCCTTTCGGTAACGAAGACACCATATCTGCTTACTCTGCGGAGGACTGCAACGGTCACGGCACTCACGTGGCTTCCAGTGCCGCCGGTACGTTGTTTGGTGTCGCCAAGGAGAGTCAGGTTATTGGCTTGCGCGTTCTCGGATGCAATGGGTCTGGGGCTACCAGCGCCATTATCGAGGCCTTGGATTGGATGGTCGACAACGCGGAACGGCCGGCTGTAGCCAATATGTCGCTCGGTGGTGGCAGTTCCGCTGCATTGGACAATGCCGTACGTGAAGTAGTGGCGACAGGCATTCCGGTTGTGGTTGCTGCGGGTAACAGCAATGCCAATGCCTGTAACGGCTCCCCTAACCGCGTAGCGGAGGCCATTACCGTGGGCAGTACCGATAACCGGGATCGCCGTAGCAGCTTCTCCAACCATGGTCAGTGCGTAGACATTATGGCGCCAGGCAGCAACATCACTGCAGCCTGGCATACTGGCGATACAGACTTCAACACCATCAGCGGCACATCCATGGCATCTCCCCATGTAGCGGGTGCCGTGGCTTTGTTGCTTGCGCAGAATCCAAGTCTCACGCCTCAGCAGGTTGCTCAGCAATTGGACGCGCAGGCCAGCCGCAATCAGCTGACCAACTTGAACGGGTCTCCAAACCTGTTGCTCAACGTTAATCCTTGATGGCCTTTATTGACACGAAGATGTCATCAGTGAAACTTGATATTGAAAAAATATAGTATAGTATAAATTATGTGTACTGGTGTGGTGTTCCGGCCTCAACCGTTACCTTCATGGCGGTTCGCCAGTACACCTAGTCTCCTCGGAATGTGACATTCGGTAGTCACCGTGTTCTGGGACTAGAGTCGCTTGTTCTATACTTGCCCGCACAGCCCCCTCTGTTGCGGGCTTTTTTTGGGCGCTACGTTTTTCAAAATTGCGAACAAGTGGTGGTTGTTTGTGAAATACCGTGTAATGGTTATGTTAGCTTTGTCACTCGTTGGTTGCGGCGGCTCGGAAAGCGATGGCCGCAAAGATAACGTTGGCTCTACAGAAGCGGCCCTTCCAGGTGCGTTGCCTGAAACCGAGTCGGAACTCGAACTTAGATTAATCCCTACCACTCCCGTGAATTTAGATAGGCGTTGTGACAACGCGGATAGCCTGAGCGCAACCTGGGCTGATTGTGAGTCCGCGAACTTTGCCAGAACGCTCGATGCACCTACCGAACAGTTGTCCATTCCATTCGTTCGCCGGCTTTCAGAACAAACTTTTTTCAACATTGGGGAGCTGGTAGAACGCTCACTGCTTGATCCCTCCTGGTTACTGTCCATCTCCCTAGATACCGTTCTGCCCCCGCTTTCTCTCACACTCAACACGCCGCTTACCCCATTGTGCGCAACTTATGGCTTGCCCTGCACGGGTGACCCATACCGGTACCCACAAGCCATGGGGCCAGACGGTACCATGTTTTTCGAGAGAGAAGCGGATGTAACAGACGTCGTTTTTTATGATAGAGAGTGCGCACGCCTCGCAGGAAAGGTGTGGGTGCCAAAGTCGGCAAGTAACACCCGTCCCGTTCCTACCATTGTTATCACTAATGGTTCTGTGCAGGCGCCACAAACTGCCTATACATGGACGGCCCAGGAGCTGGTCAGAGCCGGGTATGCAGTGTTTACTTTCGACCCCCGTGGTCAGGGCCAGTCAGACCTGTTCACACCCCTGCTTGAACAGGGGAGTAACCTCAACCCTAAAGTCTTCTGGGAGGGGCAAGTTGATGCTATTGATTTTTTCCGGTCAACGCCGGACATCCCATACCCGCATGCCGCATCATGTGCAGACAAACAACCTACCCGAACGTTTGATTACAACCCGCAATGGTCGCGCCTGGACCACTCACGATTGGGAATAGCCGGGCATTCACTTGGGGCCATTGGGGTATCGGTGGTGCAAGGTTATGGTGCTCCTGGAGCAGCCCCATGGCCAGGGCTTCTGGACGACGAAAACCCGGTGGATGTGGCCGTAGCATGGGATAGTCTCATTACTCCCGAGGGCGAGGGTTTAACAACAGCAAGCAACCTGCAGCTTCCCGCACCTTTATACGATGTTTTGCTACTGGCCGTAACCCAAGGAACATTGCCGGACTTTGCCCCAAGGGTCCCTGCCATGTCGATCTTTGCTGACTACGGTTTTGCTCCCTTACCATACCTGGCACCACCAGATTCACAGGGTGGCAAAGTTGCGTTCAATGCCTGGCGTGCAGCGGGAATTCCTGCTTATACCGTTGGTTTTCAGGGCACGACGCATTTCGACTTTTCATTGCTGCCATTGTTTCCGGCATCATCATGGTGCCCAGACGTCAATAGTGGGTCTTGTGCGGGCGGTTGGGGCAGACCCTCGATTACTTACTATACCGTGGCCTGGTTTGATCGATGGCTGAAACAACCCGGAGAACAAGGTTATGAGGACGCGGACATCAGGCTAATTGACGACGCTCGCCCGGGCAGTGCTGACAGAATGAGCTTTCACTACCACTCCGCAAGATCATATCCGGATCGTTTTGGTGGTCTGCAAGAATGTGAGAGTATCCGCGCCGGATGTACAGAGTGATCATGAGTTATATCCGGTCAACTGGGAAGTTTCAGGCTTGGCCTGTTGTGAATCGCACGCGCTGGCCATTAGGCAACCATTAATATCTGGAACTTCAGTGTCAGGCGCCAAGAGTAGCTGCCTGTAAGCTGCTGATGTCATTGGCCTGTTTATGAAATACCCCTGAACGAAGCAATCGCCGGCGTTCGATATTATTTCCAGCTGTGCGAGCGTCTCTACGCCCTCGACAACACAGTTCAAACGGGCGGTGTCTGCCATCGAAATAATCGAATTCAAAAAACGTTCCCGGCTGGGATTAGTGTCGATGCCATCCACAAAGCACCTGTCTATTTTAATGCGGTCAATTTTCAACTCGCGAACATACTCCAAAGACGAGTGCCCGGTGCCGAAGTCATCCAGCGCAAAACGAACGCCGGCATCTTTAAGCTCCAGAATGATTTTATTGATGCGTTCAAATTCCAGAGCTGCATTGTCCTCAGTAATCTCAAGATACAGGCAATCACCGGGAATACCGGACGCCAGCAAAATGGAGCGCACATCACCCACGAGTCGGGGCGAGAGCATAGACGGGCTCACGTTGATCGAAAGACTCATGCCGAGCTGTTGATTGACGTAAAGATCAGCATTCTCCTCGACGACTCTGCTGAAAATCCATTGACCAAGTGCCTCGCCCAAGCCAAATTTTTCGCAGATTGCAACCAGCTCGTTCGGTGGAATAAAACCATAGTTACGGTCATAGCATCGCAAAAGAACTTCTGAGCCGGTAACGAACCGGGTTCTGTTGGTTGGTACGATGGGCTGGTAAACGAGACTGAGCGTGAGGGTAGAAGGTTCACGATTAAAAGCCCTTAGCAATTCCGCGTGAAGCCGGCGCTCCTGGTCGATTTTTTTACGCAAGTCTTCCTGACTCACAACCACCCGCTCATTTTCAAGTTTAGCCTGCACCAAAGCCCGGTGAGCGCGCTGGTAACGGATGGTCCAATCAGGGCACAGTCCCTCATTTGAAGGGTCTACACCCATGAAGGGCCTGATCGCGGTCACGGCAGACCCCCAGCGCCAATCGAACGATAGTACCTCGCGCAGGCTTCTCAGCCTGTCCTCAAGAATGCTTCTAGATCTGCACAAGGTTAATACTACGAAGCTTTCCGGGGTCTTGTGAATAATCTCATCCTGACTGTCCACCAAACCGCGAAGCTTTGCGGCAATATCTCTTTGCAATGCGTCACCTGCCTCGGTGCCGAAATCACTGAGAACAAGATCAAAATCGGCGATCTCGAGACAGATCACGGCATATTCAGCCCCTGCTTTTTTGACATTACGCAGTGTTTCCCGGTTTGGTAACCCAGTAACCGAGTTCAGCCGGTTCTGCTTTCTTACGATGAAAACAGCGGCTGCCAGAAAAGCAAAAGTCACCAACAACAAGCTCAGGGTAAAAAATCTTAAATTGGCCAGTCGGTCTCTGGACCGCTCAAGCTCAACCGCCAGAAAAGCGGTTTCGTCACCCACAAAGTTATCGGTAATCAGGCGCTGGAGTGTTCCATGTAAGTCCTGCCAGCGTTTAACGGTTTGATCAGTGCTCGCCTCATCAGTGCCGATGAGCGCTGAAATCATAGGCTCCAATGCACGGTAAGAACGAAAGATGTCATCGACGGCCTGTTTGTTGTCCGCATGGGATCGGACAACGCTTGCCTCCGGGCTGTTAAGGATGTAATCCAAGCGGCTCCACAAAATGTCGTAGCGCTTCTGCAGTCTTTCCTGAGAGCCCGCGCCATTAGCAGCCAGCGCGACTTCCAGGTTCAGGGCGCTGGCTTCACGTCCCATTTGTGCCAGGCTCCAAGACGCAATGCGAAGGGAGGAAAACGTGTTTGACTGCAGCGAGCGATCCTTAACATACGTGGCCAAGCTCATGGCCAGCAGCACGGTGATCAATAGAAACAACACCGCGACCACGGGTTTGGATAGGAGTTTGCTGGACAGCGTCATGCGTTAAATAACCGCTATTCCAAAATGATTTCGGACAGCTGCCACACCATCAACCGGTGATACAGCTCTTCATCGAGCTCGGGGCGCGTAGACAACGGCAACATAACCCAGAAGGGCCCACGATCGCGAATACTCATAACGTCATTCTCTCTGCGCGTGGCAACAACGGCCTCCAGGCGAACCAGTTCCTCAATGCTGGTCGTGATTCTATAATCGTTCAAGGCTCTTAAAGTTACGGCGCCGCTTTTACCGACCCCCTGGCTTGTGAATAGAACTTCCATGGATGGCCCGGTGAAGGTTTGCTCGCCCTCAAAGTACGGGCTGCTGGTTCGCACTGTGGTCTGGGGCAACTGCTCTAGAGTGAGCCTTGTGAGCAAACTAGATTGGCCGTTCGCAGAAAAAGTAAGCGTGTCTGCTAGAGCTTGCGGGTGGATTAAAGCCATGCAAAATACGAAACAGCATAACATTCGAGCGTGAGTGGTCATCGTCATTCCGCCAAAGTTTCCAAATTACCTAACAAAATTGTAATCACCAAATTCGGTAAGATCCAAACGAAATTTGCGGTTTTTGTAGAAAAAGCCGACAGTTTTTCACGTTTTCTTTACTGGTTGTTACATTTTTGACGCTTTACACTCATGGAAATTTTAGGCAAATCAGTCATTATTACTTTGTTAGATTTCGCAAAGGTTGATAACCACATGTTTCGCAGGTCCAACTCCCTTCAAAGCGTACTGGAGCAGTGCTTAGACGCCGTCGTCAGTATTGACGAAAACAACAAGGTGACTTTTTTCAATGCGGCCGCCGAGAGGCTATGGGGCTATTCCAGACAAGAAGTCCTGGGCAACAACGTAAAAATGCTGGTGCCGTCAGACATACAGCAGCATCACGATGAGCACATCAATCGCAACCGCAAGGGCGGGGCCGACAAGATCGTCGGCACCAGCCGCGATGTATGCATGACACGTAAAGACGGCAGCCAGGTGTGGGTCAGCCTGGCGCTGAACAAAGTCGTCTCCGGCCGTTCCATCACTTACACCGCATTTATCCGCGATATCACGGCTGAGCGCGCTTCACGGGAAATGATCAACCAAACCCTGGAGCAGGCCCTCGATGCGGTAGTCACCATAGACGAACACAACTGCATTATTTTTGCGAACTCTGCCGCTGAGAAGCTCTGGGGTTACCAGCGCGAAGAGATGCTGGGCGAGAACGTCAAAATGTTGGTGCCCCATGATATTCGCGACCGTCACGACAGCCTGGTAGATGCCAATCGCCACACCGGCGTCGATAAAATCGTTGGCACTACCCGCGAAGTGCCGGTGTTCAGAAAAGATGGCACCCGCCGCTGGGCTTCTCTGGCGTTGTCTAAAATCCGGCTGGACAACAAAATCCTGTACACGGCTTTTCTGAAAGACGTTACGGAAGAAGTGGAACGGCGCGACGAATTCAAAATGCTGTCTATGGTGGCCAACGAAACCGATAATGCCGTGATCATCACCAAGCCCGACCGCACCATTGCCTACGTTAATAGAGGCTTTACCCAGCTGACAGGCTACACGCTTGATGAAGTGGTGGGCAAAAGCCCCGGAGACCTGTTACAAGGGCCCCATACAGACCCGGCGACCGTTGACGAAATACGCACAAAACTTCGTGACAATCAGCCGTTTTATAACGAAATACTGAATTACGACCGCAACAATCAACCGTATTGGGTATCGCTGGCCATTAACCCGGTGTTTGACGACCAAGGCCAGCTCACGCACTACATTTCCATTCAGGCCAATGTAACAGACACCAAAGAAAAATCGTTGGAGTTTACCCGCCGGTTTGAGGCCATTAGCGACAGCAACGGCGTGACCGAATGGCAGTTAGACGGCTCCCTCACCAGTGCCAACCAATACATGCTCGCCAGCCTGGGCGACCCCTCCGAGGCGGCCACCAAAGCCCGTATTCAAAACCTGAAATCCATCGTTGGCCAAGACGATTTCAACAAACTTCTTGGTGGGGAGCAGTTGAAAGGCTTCTACGCGATGCCTAATGGGCATGGCCAGGATCATTGGTTTGAGTTGACAGTATGCCCCATCGCGGATTTCTCAGGCAGTATCAAATACTTCGTGGCCTACGGTATCGATGTGCACTCCAAGATGCAGGCCGTCGAAGTCACCGACCGGGAAATGGAATCGGTACTCAAGTCTTCAGACTCCATTTCACACATCGTTAACACCATTAACCAGATTGCCGAGCAAACCAATCTGCTCGCTCTGAATGCGGCCATTGAAGCAGCCAGGGCGGGTGAAGCAGGCCGGGGTTTTGCAGTGGTCGCAGATGAAGTTCGCCAATTGGCTCAAAAATCCAGCCAGTCGGCCGATGAAATAAATAGACTGGTCACCGAAACCAACAGCCGTATCGAAAGCCTGGCCGGATCGCTCAGAGCCTTGAACGATGTATCTCAGCGATCACAGGATTAACGGTAAGCGGTGACGCCAGAGCAATACCGACTCAAAGACTCATAAGAAACTGAGGGAACACACGATGTCTATTCGTAACGTCTTTATAGCTGCGGTATGCGGC
This sequence comes from Marinobacter sp. NSM, assembly GCF_052380025.1. Lineage (NCBI taxonomy): Bacteria > Pseudomonadati > Pseudomonadota > Gammaproteobacteria > Pseudomonadales > Marinobacteraceae > Marinobacter > Marinobacter sp. NSM. Next base: position 92,137 of record NZ_JBQTCK010000006.1, on the reverse strand, counting down.
TTGCTGGCTACGTTTGCCGTTGTGGTGAGCGTCGTCTCGGCCGTCGATACCCGCTCGGACATATCGGAAGATGTCGCCGAAACCAGTAATTTATTAACGGACGAAGTCCACAAGTTGTTGGACATCACCAACAGTTTAATGTCAGCGCAAGTGCGTAGTTCGCTTAATCTTTTGATTGAAAGAGGAGAGGCACTGGGCCCGGCTAGCGTTCTCGGCACCTCTGCGGTGGGGGGCACCAACGCTCCTGGGTTGTATCTCGGCAACCAACTTATCAACAATAACTTCACGCTGGTGGATGGCGTCACCCGCGTAATGGGCGGCACAGCCACTGTGTTTGTCCGCCAGGGCAACGACTTCATCCGGGTATCGACCAACGTAAAAAAATCAGATGGTACCCGGGCCATCGGCACCAAGCTGAACATGAACGGTGCTGCCGGTCAGGCCATCAGCCGTGGCGAGGCTTATTTTGGCCAGGTAGACATTCTTGGTAACCCATACATTACCGCCTATGTTCCTCTGAAAGATGCAGCCGGCACGGTAGTGGGCATATGGTACGTTGGATACACCGCAGACCTCGCTAAACTGGAGGAAGTCGTATCGGCGGCCCGTCTCCTGCAAAACGGCTTTGTTGCTGTTGTCGACGACCGGGGCAGGGTACGAACCCATTCACAAAACATTCAAACAGAGCAGCTGGCGTCGATACTGGAGAACCGGCCAGATCAATGGCAACTGAGGGTGGTGCCCTTCGAGCCCTGGCGATACCAGATCATCACCGGCTATTCCAAAGAGGAAGTGTCTGGCATGGTCGTAAGCCAGGTGTTGCGCTCTGTGCTCTGGATTGTGGTGGCCGGAGTCGTGTTAATCGTCATTCTGGCCTTGTTGGTGCAGTGGGTTGTGGGTCGCCCGCTCCAAACCATGATTGCCGCCATTGAAGACATTGCGGATGGCGAGGGCGATATGACCATTCGTTTTAACGCTCAAAAGTCCGACGAACTGGGCTTGATGGCCAAAGGCTTTGACCGGCTTCTGGACCGGCTGCAAACCACCATTGCAGAATCCAAGGCGTCGTCTCACCAGTTGCTGGACTCCGCCACACAGCTGGAAACCATTGCCGGCCAGTCTTCCTCCGTAATCAGCGATCAGAGCGAGGAAACCGAGCAAGTAGCGACCGCCATGAACGAAATGACAGCGACCGCCCAAACCGTGGCCGAAAGCGCCAGCCGTGCTGAAAACATCGCTACCCAGGCAGATTCACTGGCAGAGAGCGGCCGCACACTCATAGACCAGACAACCCAGGCGATATCAAACCAGCTGGACAACAACCAAAGCGCCGCCCAGGCAGGCGCCATGTTAAAAGAAGCCTCTTCCAGCATCGGCAGTATTTTGTCGGTGATCGAAGGCATTGCCGAACAAACCAACCTTCTGGCTCTGAATGCCGCCATTGAGGCCGCCAGAGCAGGAGAGCATGGCCGGGGGTTTGCCGTGGTGGCAGACGAAGTGCGCCGCCTGGCTGGCCGAACCCAGGAATCTGTGCAGGAAATCCATACCCAAATTGAGCAGCTGCAAGGCGGCGTTGCTGAAGTGGTCGGTGTGATCGACACCGGCAGCCAACTGGCCCAGAAAACCAGTGGTTTAATTGAGGAAGCCGGCGTTGCCATTGAATCCCTTCGAGAGGCCGTGCAGAGCATTCGTGGCGCCAATGTGGAAATGGCCAGTGCCGCTGAAGAGCAAAGCATGGTGGCCGAAGACATCAACCAGCGTTTAGATCACATACGCCAAATTGCCCTGACCAGCGAGCAAAACGCGAGCGCCACCAACCAGGCGGCCGAGGCCTTGCAAGATCTGGCAGAGCGGCTTCAAAAGCAGTTGGGGCAATACAAAGCCTGAGCGAAAACAGACGTTATAGTTGGCCTGAAGGAGCGAGTGGGTTATAGCTGAGATAGATGGTGATATGCGATGCTGGCAGGTGACTTATTAAACGATTGACTCTGATTATCTTACTTTTCGCACTCGCCGGCTGTGGAGGAGGAGGGGGTGGCGGTGACGCGCCTCCTGAGCCAGACGTAACAACCGGCGGCGACCGCACAGCATCGCCCCCGCCCGGTAACGACCCAGCGCCAGGCCCAGACGAGCCTGATAGCATCGCAAGCGCTGTGGTCACCCAGGCTGAGCGGACTCTGGCCGAGAGAGATATCTTGCTCGAGTTACAGCAACCGCTGGCTTTGTATCGATTTCTGGAAGACTACGCCTACCTCACCGGCCTGCAGACCTTTAACGAGAAAGAGCAGCAGCTCGCGCAATTTACTCCGGAAAATCAGCCAACACACCCTGTTCTCGACCTGGCATTGGTGAATTTGGATACCAACCTTAGGTTGTATCGCATTGGCCAACTCACTTTGCCGCTGTTACAGCAAGCCCTCGATAATGCCGAACAAGCCATCGAAAACCATGGAGACTACGCCAAACGCCTGCTGCAAACCCAGCAAGACTTGCTTACCACACTAGGGTTGCCGGCTGAACTGGTCGCGACTCTGGGGCCGATGGCCTACAGCCCGGAGGGCGGCTATTACTCATTTTTTGTGATCGATTCACGGTTTGGTGAATGGCAAGACGGCGAGTTCCTCCTCAAAGAGGCGTTTTTGGCACTAAACGGCCTTGTGCGGGTTAGAGCCACCCAAAACCTGTTGTGTGAGGTGTTGTAATGGGCCTTCGTCAAATCTTTATCGGGCTCTGTTTGGCGTTAGTGCCCGCGACCCATGCCTTGGCCCAGCAACCCCAGTTGCCGGGAAACCTCCCTGATATCGCCAAACGGCTCACCTTTATCCCCGGTCAGCCTACTGGGCGCATCTTGGTAAAATTTGAAGAGGGAGTGCAGCTGCCTCCGGGTTTCGAGCGCCATGGCGCCCTTGGGCTAACCCGTGTAGCACCGGGTAACGAGGCTGCCATGATGGCTCAGCTACGCCGCTTACCGGGCGTACTAAAGATTGCGCAGGATCATGTAGTAACCACACCGCCGCAGCCAGAGCCGCCCCAACTACTGGCTCCTGACGACAGCGCAGGCGCCAGCGTTGGCGTCACGCCACAAGCTACCAATGCCGAACCAACCGATCCGGGGTTTAGCCGGCAAACGTCCTGGCAGGCACCTGGCGCACTGACGGCGGGCGTGCAGAACATCCTGGATGCGTACTTGCGCGTCTTCATTAGCCAACAACCCAGCATCGGTGTGCTGGATTCCGGTTTCTACAACATCCGGGATTTGAATTACCAAACGGGGTTCAACCTGGCCTCCCCGGAGGGCCTTTCTTCTATGTTCTTGGAACCGGAGATCAATCCGGTGTGTGACGGCGCTCACGGCACCGCGGTAACCGCCGTCATGGCGGCCATAGCCAATAATAATACGGGCATCACCGGGATCGTCGCCCCCAATGTGGTGGCCGCCCGCGTACTCAGCTGCAACGACCAAGGGCAGGTAGCCGGCTCGTTGGCAGACACCGCGTTGGGCATACGCTGGCTGGCAGGGGATCCCTCTATTGATGGCGTGCCGGCGCTCCCCGCGCCGGTCGATATCATCAACGCCTCTCTTGGCAGCGAGGGTGTGCCCGAGTGCCCCTTCTTCCTGCAAGAGGCCATAGACTACGCCCATAGCCGGGGTGTCTTGGTGGTCGTGGCCGCCGGTAACAGTAGTACAGATGCATCAACCTTTACCCCCGCCAACTGCGCTAACGTGCTCACCGTTGCGGCAGTCCAGGCAGACGGCCAGCTTGCGGAGTTCTCCAACACCGGCGATAACGTAGACCTGGCTGCCCTGGGGGTTCGGGTAACCTCTCTGGACCAGCGTGGCCGGCTCATCGCCGTGAGTGGCACCTCATTCGCTTCACCGCTTGTGGCTGGCATTGCTGCGTTGCTGAAACAACAAAACGCGGCATTGGAACCAGCAGCGCTTGCCGAGCACCTAACCGTAACCGCCCGGCCAGCCAGCGATTCTTTGCTTGGCATCGATCTTTCATTACTCACGGGCACCCGCCGGGTAGCAGACGCCGGCCTGGCCCTGGACCGGGTAATATTTGAGCAGCTGGCGCCCAATGTGCGGTTGCGGCCGATTTGGGATTGCCCCCTGCGTTGCAACCGTTTGCCCTACATTAACAATCAGCCTGGCGATGTGGACTTCAATGCGTTATTTGAGCTAACCGTCGACGACGAGCCGCTAACGGGCGACCAACGTTACGTGGTACTTAAAAGCGACGCTCAAGGCAACAAACGCCTCATTGCTGAAAGTACAGAATCTAGATTCCTCGTGCCCGGCGTTGTGCCATCCCAAGACACGCTGTGGTTTGATGTGTGCGATGCCAACGCCCAAAATTGCCGGTTCGACCAAAGTCTAACTCTCAACCCGGAATAACCTGGCAACAAACGAGTATTGGAGGTGGACATATCTGGCTTATCGTATGACAATGCTTATGCAGTGCGAAACGGGGGCTTGGAGGAGTGCTGGCCTTAACCCCTCCGCAAACGTGCATCCTTATTGCGACCTTATTTTAACCCGCGGTTTCGCGGATTTTTTGGTGCGGGTGTGTTGTTGCGTATCAAGCACCGAGGGCGGGTTTGTAACTTGCTTGTAATGCTACGATTGTTACAATCGTCACGTTTTTGAAACACCGCTGTATGCTTTTTAAGCGGTTTGCTTGACAAGGAACGGTCAAAATCACGCTGTGCTTCCCCGTTCCCCCCTAATTTCATTCGCAACAATTGCGAGACATTATTTATGTTGTCCTTAAAACACTGGGCTCTGGTCGGTGGGGCGGTAGCGTGCTTGGGATCTCAATCTGTCTTGTCTGCGCCCTGGGTCAAACCGGGAGATGCGCAGGCAAGGCACGAACTTCAAAAGCGTGTTGATCGGGGAGATGCCTCCTTGACCACTTCTACCTGGCCGATCATGTGGCCCGCGATTAATGCCTCCTCAAAAGTGGCTATTGCTGATCTTTCTGGTTCTAGTGCACTGGTTGGAGGGCGACTCTCCAGACTGAAAGCAAGCGACTTTGCAAACGGAAGCCGCGGCGTTGTGCGCTTGTCCGGTGCTAGCGCACCAAAGTTAGTGCAGGGTTTCGAACCAGCGGTTCAAAATGATGGAGAGCTCACGCTTGGCTATGAGATACAGCAGGGCCATTGGGCACTTGGTGTGAATGTCACCGGCGTCGCAGACCCAGAAGACGATGAATCTTTCCGCCTCGACGGTTCCTATCTTGCCGGCACTTTAGGGAACTTAGTTGTCGGTGTAGGTGCTATAGATCGCTGGTGGGGCCCTGGTTGGCAAAGCAGTTTGATTTTGTCGAACAACGCTCGCCCAGTGCCTTCCGTCTGGGTAAATCGAAAAACAGATGCAGAGCCTGAGACGTCTTGGTTGAGGTGGATTGGGCCGTGGAATTTCACAGCGTTTGTGGGGCAGCTCGAGAAAGAAAGAGCGGTTTCCGAACCAGCTCTGATTGGAATGCGGTTTACTATGCGGCCGGTTGATGGGCTGGACATCGGCCTGTCAAGGACCATCATGTTTGCCGGTGAAGGCAGGCCAAACGATCGTTCAGCGCTTTGGGATGCGCTGATTGGGCGAGATAATAGCCAAGATGGTGGCGATAACGACCCGGGTAATCAGCTTGGCAGTATTGACCTTCGCTATGGGTTCGCACTCGGAGATCAATCCGCAGGCTTGTATACTCAAATGATGGGTGAGGACGAAGCGGGTTCGTTTCCTGGCAAGAAATCATGGCTGTTTGGTCTGGATTGGACAACCTCTGTGTTCGGTGCCAATCAGCAGTGGTTTGTTGAGTATGTGAACACATTGGCAGACGATTTTCTCGGAGATTCTCTGCCGAATATTTCATACGAGCACTTCAATTACAGAACGGGGTACCGATACTACGGCCGAAACATGGCCGCCAGCGTTGACGGCGACGCGATTGCCACAACGCTAGGTGTCTATCATTTCCTCCCCCAAGGCATGACATTTTCTGCATCGCTAACATACGCTGAACTAAACCGAGACGGAGTTTCACGAGCCGTTCGGCCAAAACCTCAAGTGAATTATGTGATTCCAGCACTCGGGCAAGAGCTGTTCTTGTTAGACTTTGGCGTGAAAACTCCATTGCCGGCAGGCCAGCTGTCTTTAAATGTACAGGTTGCGGATGATCGCATCGAACTGGTTGGTGGAAAATTGGATCGAGTCGCAGCTTCCGCAACCTGGCAGTACCAATTTTGACGCTTAGTTCTCGGATCGGTTCCCGTTTACGTGTGTTTTGTAAGAAAACGGGTTACCATCAGCCCCATCAAAAAATCAGCCAACCGTCCGCTTGTCCCATGAAGTTATCGTTTCTCCCGGTTTTCGCTTTGTTTGTTTTGCAGGGGTGCGCCTACGCTCCGGGTTCTCACATAAACACGTCGGGCTGGAATCCGGAATACCAGGTGCCAGAATCCGAGTCTCTAACTGGTTTGGTCAGGGTCGAGAGGATTGGGCCAAAGCATCTGAAAAACGCAGTCGCAGCAAGCGTTGCCCCCCCTCCAGAGGAAATTCTCCTTGACGACAGCCAGTACCAATACCGTATTGGTATTGGTGATGTGCTGCAGATTACCGTTTGGGATCACCCTGAACTGACTATTCCAGCCGGTGGTGAACGCAGCAGTCAGGAATCTGGAAACGTCGTTAACGAAAACGGCAGTATCTATTATCCGTACATCGGTTATGTAGACGTTGAAGGCAGAACAGCGCAAGAAGTGCGAGAAGAAGTTTCCAATCGCCTTAGCAGGTTCCTTGAAAATCCTCAGGTCGATGTCTCCATCGCGGCTTTTCGTAGTCAGCGTATCTATGTAAGCGGCGCTGTGGAAACTCCTGGGGTATATCCGTTAACGAACGTGCCAACGCGTCTTGTGGATGCAATCAGCCAAGCAGGCGGTGTAGAGCCGAACGGTGATTGGAGAAATGTCATCCTTACCCGCAAGGGTAAAGATTATAGGCTCTCCCTTAAAGATGTGCTTGAACGGGGCGACGTTTCTCATAACGTGTTGTTAAAAAGCGGGGATGTGGTCAACGTTCCGCTCGGCGATGATCGAAAGGTCTTCGTGTTGGGCGAAGTCAATAGAACCCGGACGCTGCCGATGGGGCGCAACGGCCTCACGCTGGCTGAGGCAATATCAAATGTTGGCGGGTTGAACGAGCGGCAGTCGAGCGCGACCGGAGTCTTTGTCATAAGGCGCTCTCCGGAGGCAAATCTCGACAGTGATCACCTTATTGATCTGTTTCAGCTTAATTTGAAAGACGCGACTGCTATGGTTGTGGCGGATAGCTTTACTCTGGAAAATCGTGATCTTGTGTACGTGACAGCCGCACCTCTGGCCCGCTGGAACCGAGTGGTCTCTCTGCTCGTGCCTTCTTTCACGGCCCTATTTCTCGGCGATCGCGCCGTCAACTTGTTTGAGTAGGGCATCAGCATGTTTAATCGCATACTTGTACTCTGCACCGGTAACATTTGCCGCAGCCCAGTGGCTGAGGCCATGCTAAGGGCGGGTCTGCCAAGTAAAAAAATAGAGTCGGCTGGATTGGGCGCGCTAGTGGACCACCCGGCAGACCCTATCGCGGCCGAGCTGGCTCTGCAATCAGGTTTGGACGTAAGCCGGCATAGCGCTCGGCAGGCGACGATATCCATGTTCAGGGATGCGGACCTAATTCTGGTAATGAGCGAAGGGCAGAGAACTCGGGTAGCTGAGCAGGACCCAGCGGCCTCCGGTAAAACGATGCTGATTGGTCACTGGCTCCCTGGCCGGCCTGATATTCCAGACCCCTACAAAAAAAGTCGCGAAGCGTTTGCGCACGTTCATCAATTACTCGATGACGCTGTAAATGCTTGGCTTCCCCGCTTGAAATAGTTTTAAGAGCTCCGAATGACTCAAGCACGTAAGACACCAGCAGACCGTCGCGATCCGGCCCAAGATAACGACGAAATCGACATCGGCTTTTTGCTGGGCAGTCTTTGGGACCACAAATATTTTATTGTCGCCCTGACTGTCATCTTTGCAGTGGCTGGTTTAGCCTATGCGGCTCTCTCTACTCCGATATATAGGGCCGATGCGTTAGTGCAGGTAGAGCAGAAATCCGGCACCATTCCCGGCGCTGATATGGCACAAGTGTTGGGAAATAGGGAGCCGAGCACTAACACTGAGGTGGAGATACTCCAGTCTCGCCTTATCCTGGGCCAAGTTGTTAGTCAGACAGACTTGGATCTACAGATCGTACCCCATACTTGGCCGGTAATTGGCGATTGGCTTTTGCGCCGCGGAATCCAGCGCCCCGGATTTGCAGAGGGTAGCCCCACGGTATGGTCCGGTGAAACTCTCAAAATTCGCGAACTTGTAACGAGCCACAATAGCAATACTCTGGAACTGACTATTCGTTCCGAGGGCGCAGGCAGGTATACGTTATCGGACGCCGAGGGTAATGAGCTGGGCAGGGGCCTGATTAACCAAAAGCTTGCTTTGGAGAGTCCTTGGTTCGAATTGGTGGTCAGTGAACTTAATGCGCCGGCCGGTGCCACCTTCACCGTTATAAAGCGAAGCCAACTTGCAGCAATTCGCAATTTACAAAGCAGATTAACCATTCAGCCCCGAGGAAGAGACACCGGCATACTCCAGCTCAACATTAGTGGGCCAGATCAAAGCGAATTGGTGCAAAGCCTGAACGCCACCACCAATGTTTTCTTAACCCAAAACATTGCTCGACAGGCAGCGGAGGCCGACAAAAGTCTCGAGTTCTTGGAAGAGCAGGCGCCGCAGGTAAGGGCTCAGCTCAATGAAGCAGAAAACCGCCTGAACGAATACCGGCTCCAAAGCGACAGTATTGACCTAAGCTTTGAAACTCAGAATGCATTGAATGGTTTGGTCAGTATCGAAGCAAGCCTGAATGAGCTTCAGCTCCAGGAAGCGGAACTGGCTAGGCGATTCACCCCTAATCACCCGGTGTATCGTTCCTTGTTGGAGAAGAAAGAACAACTGCTGAGAGAAAAAGCGAGACTTGAGGAGCGCACCGAGAACCTTCCGGAAACGCAACAACAAATTCTCCGCCTGAGCCGAGATGTCCAGGTCACTCAGGAAATCTATGTACAATTGCTCAACCGTATGCAGGAGCTACGCCTGGCTCGGGCTGGTACTGTCGGCAATGTTCGAATACTGGATGATGCTGTGGTACAAGGCCAGGTGGCGCCAAAACGTAACTTGGTTGTCGCTGTAGCTGGCATGAGCGGCCTTTTGCTGGCTATGGTTATTGTGCTGCTGCGCTCGGCGTTTAACCGCGGTATCGTGTCGCCAGAACAATTGGAGGAAATAGATCTGCCCGTGTATGCCACTGTTCCCCTTTCTGAGGAAGAGAGTCTTCGCAACTCTAAAAGGGGTAAACGGAAGGCAACGCAAGGCCTTTTGGCTGCTCGTAATCCCGCAGATCTCTCTATAGAAGCTATTCGCGGACTACGTACATCGCTGCACTTTGCGATGATGGATGGTAGCGATAATCTTTTGGTTGTCACTGGCCCCAGTCCAGGCATCGGTAAAAGCTTCATCTCTGCTAATTTGGCAGCCGTCTGCGCGCAGGCGGGACAAACAGTTGTTGTTGTGGATGCCGATATGCGTAAAGGCCATGTGCACGACACGTTTAAGCAGGATTCTCAGAATGGCCTGTCTGATGTGCTAGCTGGCAAGCTTGAGTTCGATCAAGCCGTTCGCCAATCGGACGTTGAAGGTCTTAGCTGGGTAAGCCGCGGCAGTGCACCACCTAATCCCTCAGAGCTACTCATGAACGCAAGGTTCACTGCGTTTCTGTTTTATTTAAGCGAGAACTTTGATCTCGTTATTATCGATACCCCGCCGATCCTTGCGGTAACTGACGCGGCCATTATCGGCAAACAATGCAGTACCACGCTCATGGTGGTGAGGTTCGGGCAAAATACGGCAAAAGAAATTCAGATAGCCGAAAACCGCCTGGCGACTGGTGGCGTTACCTTAAAAGGTACGATTCTCAACGCCATGGAAAAGAAAGCCGCAACAAGCTACGGCTACTACGGTTACTACAACTACTCCTATAAATCCGAGTAAAAGCTCCAATCTGAATAATCTACAAGGGCCTCGTCGCCTTCACTAATAGCTGCAAGGTTTAACAACGGACTGACAAATCAAAGTTCTTACTTGTGACCCCGGTAATCTTCAAATAGTTGAAATTCCGGATGTTTCGATAGACGTTGACGGCCCAAGACTGTTCACTGCTGAAACCGGTCCGTATAGATCGCTGGTGATGCTAGTAGACGAAGATGATTAGCATGCCCGATATTTGGTGGCACCGACCAGCGATAAAATTGTCAGCCAGCTTGAGAAGGGCACAGTCAGCGTCCGAAGAGCGGTAGACCAACTCATAGTATGAGTGTTCAGGCTAATCATGCGCCGGTCCCTCAACAGGCCTGGCGATCAACCCTGAGTGGCTTACCCGAATCCGTATTGCCAGAGAAAGGGCGAATGCTTTGGCCTCACCTGCAATCGGCATTGCGTTTCTACGATCTGCCCATACAACATTTTGCCTACAACAAGCTCGAAGTGGCGTTCAGTCTTCCTGAAGACTTGCAGGAGTGCCTACTACAAGACGACGCAGATGCGGAAATGCCTCAAATTGGCAGTGCCCTAGAATTTGCTATTCGCCGTGCGTCAGGCACTGACGATACCGATTCCGAGCTCGAAACACTCGAAATTGAGCTTCTGGAAGCGCTGAAAAAACTGGTGCCACTGTTGTCCGGCATTGTTACAGAGTTTAAGGTGAGCGGAACCATTTTAGAGAAAGTTGATGAAACCTATCGGGTTGGCAGAGAAACATCCAAGCGCGTAAAACGAGTGCTTCAGGCCGTGAGAATAAAAGAAGAATAAATCACCACCTTGGAAGGCCTGGCATCGGAAATGGACCGCGACAACTTCAGGTTCACTCTTCGCCAGACCTCCGATCACAAAGACCACGTATGTTCGTTTTCGCAGAGATCTTTGATGAAGTGATGGTCGCATTTGTCAACGAAAGCCGAGTCGCCATGAGCGGGAGAGAAACTCTGAAAAACGGCAACATCGACGTCTCGATTTTTAATGTAGTAGGCAAAGACTCCGCTCAGCAGTGAATCTGGACTAAATGCGTTTTTTGCCACGAAAACCACGGAAAAACACGTAAAGAAACGCTTTTCGGCCACGGACGCTCACAGTCGCTCACGGACAAAGACCAGAACCCCCACAACCAGCAATCTATAAAGGGGTCTGACCCTACGAGGTCAGACCCCACCCAAAGCCAGCGCCAATCACCAAAAAAAGCACCACTAATGTTCAGTCAGCTAAAAGAACTCTACTCCCTCCTAACCGAAGACCAGCGCAAAAAGCTCCGCAGGCTCCAGTTCCTGGTAGTCCTCATGGCCTTCGCAGAGCTGGGCAGCGTACTCTCCATCGGCCCTTTCATGGCCCTGGTGGGTGACATGAGCCAACTGCAGAGCGACGGCATAGTCGGCGACCTGTACCGCTTAAGCGGCCTTGAAGACCCCAGAATCTTCCTGTTCTGGACAGGCATCGGCGTGTTGGTAGCGCTGACCATCGCCGCACTCATCTCCATGTTCACCATCTGGCGCCTGTCTATGTACGGCGCACGGGTGGGCGCGGAACTGAGCAGTCGGCTTTACAAGCACTACATGCACCAACCCTGGCTGTTCCACGCCAGCGGCAGTAGCAGCCAGCTCACCAACCAGATCGCACAGGAATGTGGGCGAATTACCGGCGGAATCATCCACCCTTTAATGCAGATGAATGCCCGTGTCGTGATGGCTGCACTGATGGCGATTGCCATCTTTATTTTCAACCCGGCTGTAGCGATAACAGGATTAGTCATTTTCGCTGTGGCCTACATGGCCATGTACCGAATCTTACGCCATCGGCTGATCAGAAACGGCGGAACCATTACCGCAGCCCAGCGCCTGCGGTTCAAACTCATGGGTGAAGGCTTCGGTGGCATCAAAGATGCGCTTCTGCTCGGTCGACAACAGGCATTTACTGACAGGTTTGGCCAGGCCAGCACACGATTTGCTGATGCCCAAGGCAAAAACCAGGTAATAAGCCAGGTGCCACGCTTCGTTATGGAGTTGGTGGCCTTTGGCAGCGTAATCTTCCTGATTCTTTATCTGCTGGCGGCTCACGACGGCAACCTAGGGACCATTCTGCCCCTGCTGTCAGTCTACGCCTTGGCAGGGTTCAAACTACTGCCGGCGTTCCAGCAGATCTACAGTAGCATATCCGTCATACGGGGCAATTTACCGGCATTCGAAGGGCTCCGGGACGACTTGAGTGCCAGTTCAACCGCAACACGGCTGCTAACGCCGGCTGACAATACGACCGAACATTTAACGCCTACTAGGTCCATAGAGCTCAAGAATGTACAGTTCACCTATCCCGGTAAGACAGAACCAGCGCTCCGGTATTTAACGATGACCATTGGCGCCAACCAAGTAATCGGTCTGGTCGGCGCCTCCGGCTCTGGTAAATCCACGGCGATTGATCTCCTACTGGGCCTGATTCAGCCGGAAAAAGGTGAGCTACTGATAGATGGTAACCCGATTACGAAGCAGCAACTGCGTGCTTGGCAGAACTCCTTGGGCTTTGTACCCCAATCCATCTTTCTTGCAGACAGCAGCATCCGCGAGAACATTGCCTTCGGCCTGCCATCGGAACTGGTTGATGACGAGAAGGTTCAGCGGGCCGCCACTATGGCTCACCTCGATGAGCTACTGGCGGAGCTCCCTGACGGATTGAATACCCGGGTCGGGGAGCGGGGAGTGCAGCTTTCAGGGGGGCAACGGCAGCGTATTGGTATCGCTCGCGCTCTTTATCATGATGCAGATGTGCTTATTCTGGACGAAGCCACCAGTGCCCTGGATGGCATCACGGAAAAGCTCATAATGGACGCTATCCACGATTTCTCAGGCAAGAAAACTATCATCATGATCGCCCACCGTCTTGCCACTGTTCGTCAGTGCGACTCCATATACTTACTGGAAAAAGGTGAAGTAACCGATCAAGGCACCTACGATGAACTTGCTTTAAGAAACGCGATATTCCAACGTATGGCCGAGCATGCTTTATAAAGCTGGACAATATATAAAGCTGGACAATATATAAAGCGTTTTAAGGGAACACAATGGACTCAACTTTAAGCTTAATCGGCCGAGAAAAAGAACTCTTCTCCGCCGACATCAAAGCCCAAGAAAACCCGCTATCTGAAATCGTCAGCAACTCCCGCTTCCTGGTCCTGGGCGGTGCCGGCTCCATAGGCCAGGCTGTCACCAAAGAAATTTTCAAACGCAATCCGGCCAAGCTCCACGTGGTGGACATCAGCGAAAACAACCTGGTCGAACTTGTGCGTGATATCCGAAGCAGCTTCGGCTATATCCCCGGAGATTTCCGTACCTTTGCGCTGGATATCGGCTCAGTTGAGTACGATGCCTTCTTCAAGGCAGACGGTGGTTACGATTACATCCTGAACCTCTCCGCCCTCAAACACGTGCGCAGCGAGAAAGATCCATACACCCTCATGCGGATGGTGGATGTTAACGTTTTCAATACTGACAAAACCCTGCGCCAGGCTATAGATGCGGGGGTAAAGAAGTATTTCTGTGTCTCTACCGATAAGGCTGCCAACCCCGTCAACATGATGGGCGCGTCCAAGCGCATCATGGAAATGTTCCTGATGCGCAGAAGCCTGCAAATGGACATCTCCACCGCGCGCTTCGCCAATGTGGCGTTTTCTGATGGCTCTCTGCTGCATGGTTTTAACCAGCGCCTGGAAAAACGTCAGCCAATTGTGGCGCCGAATGATGTTCGTCGTTACTTTGTCACGCCAAAGGAATCCGGTGAGCTGTGCCTGATGTCCTGTATCTTCGGAGACAATCGAGACATTTTCTTCCCGAAACTCAGCGAAGAACTTCACTTGATCTCGTTTGCCGACATTGCTGTGAAATACCTTGCAGCGAAGGGCTATGAGCCGGTGTTGTGCAATACAGAGGACGAAGCGCGGGAGCTGGCAAAAACGCTTCCGGAGCAAGGAAAATGGCCGTGCCTGTTTACTGGCAGCGACACGACGGGTGAAAAAGATTTTGAAGAATTTTTCACCGATCAGGAAACTCTGGACATGGCTCGTTTCGAGAGCCTCGGGATCATCAAAAACGAGGCAGACTTTGACGAGCATTTGCTGGTCGAATTTGAAGAGCGTATCACTTCGATGAAGCGAGACCTGAGTTGGGGCAAACAAGAGCTGGTTGATATTTTCTACCGCATGATTCCCGATTTCGGGCATAAAGAAACCGGCAAATATCTTGACAGCAAAATGTGAGGCAGCTTTGAGCGACCAACTGATCCGATTTGTCCGAGACTATTTCGGAACCAGCGAGTTTATTCCGCTCCACGCCCCGGTGTTTCTTGGCCGTGAAAAGGAATATGTGGCAGACACCATCGAGTCCACCTTTGTTTCCAGCGTGGGCGCCTATGTGGACCGGTTTGAGCAGGATATGGCTGGTTACACCGGGTCCCCAAAGGCCGTGGCCACGGTAAACGGCACTGCGGCACTACACATTGCGCTGAAGCTTGCCGGAGTAGAGGCAGGTGACTTGGTTGTCACACAACCGCTTACGTTCGTTGCCACCTGTAACGCCATTGCCTACTGCAACGCCGAACCCGTTTTTATCGACGTAGACCGCGATACCCTGGGGTTGTCTACCAAGGCACTTGAAGCCTGGCTGGACGAGAATGCAATGTTGGATGCTGCGGGCGTGTGCCGTGCTCGCGTAGACGACAAGGTTATCCGGGCCTGCGTACCCATGCACACCTTCGGTCACCCCGCAGATCTCGATGGCCTGTCAGCGGTAACCCGCCGCTGGAATATCGCGCTAGTAGAGGATGCAGCGGAATCTCTGGGTAGCTTTTACAAAGGGCTGCACACCGGGACTTTCGGCACAGTGGGCACGCTCAGCTTCAACGGCAACAAAATCATGACCACCGGTGGCGGAGGTATGATTCTCGCCGGTGAAGAGCTGGCCGCTCGCGCCAAGCATCTGACCACCACCGCCAAGAAGCCTCACCCCTTTGAGTACATTCACGACGAGTTGGGTTACAACTACCGTTTACCGAACCTGAACGCGGCACTGGGATGCGCCCAGCTGGAACAGCTCGAAACCTTAATTGTGGCGAAACGGGCGCTAGCCAAGGCCTACGAAGCGTTTTTCGCAGACACAAACCTGGCGTTCGTAAAAGAACCCGCAGACTGCCGCTCGAATTACTGGCTGAACGCCGTTATCTGTGAGGACAAAGCACACAGAGACGAGTTACTTGAAACCACCAACCAGCAAGGGGTAATGACCCGGCCCATCTGGGCATTGATGAACCACCTTGCCATGTATCAGAGCTGTCGCCGTGGTGATCTCAGTAATTCGGAGTGGCTGGAAGCTCGGGTGGTTAATTTACCCAGTAGTGTTGTAACGAAATGACGTCGATGACCCGGATCGGGATTTTTGGAACGTCCGGCATGGCCCGGGAGGCTGGCGATATTGCATGGGCTCTCGGCCTTGAGCCTTTTTATGTAGCTCGGGATGAGGCTGAATTACGTGCGTGGAGCTTTTCAGCGCAGGCTATTCTGGAACAGGATGTCGGGCATTATGCCAATATGCCCTTTGTGATTGGCGTCGGTGAAAATAACATCCGCAAAGCCATTGCAGAACGTTTTAAAGACACGCTTGGGTTCACCAACCTGATACACCCCAGCGCGACCTTTGGCTTTGGACAGCGGGAAGTGCTTGATCGCTGTAAAGGTACCATTGTTGCCGCTGGCGCGCGTTTCACCAGCGGCATAGCCGCAGGTGATTTCTGCATTTTCAATCAGAACGTGACCATCGCCCACGATTGCATTGTGGATGGTTATGTTCACGTGGCGCCGGGTGCAAACCTCTCAGGCAATGTTCATTTACACAGAGGAAGCTGGGTAGGCGCAGGCGCTGTTATTAATCAGGGCAACAATACCGTGAAGCGCGTGGTTGGCGAAAACACCGTGGTGGGTTCGGGCGCGGTTGTTACTCGAGATTGCGAAGCAAATGCGGTGTATGCGGGTGTACCTGCAAAGAGGGTCAAATGAGAACGCTTATTATTGCGGAAGCAGGTGTTAATCATAACGGTGATATGGCGCTGGCAAAAAAACTGATTGCGGCTGCTGCAGAAGCCGGAGCGGATCTCGTAAAGTTTCAAACATTTATCGCTGCCAATATCATCTCCCGAAGCGCGCCCAAGGCTGAGTACCAGATAGGTGCCACAGATCCGGAAGAGTCTCAGCAGGACATGGTGCGCAAACTGGAGTTAACCCGCGAAAACCATCTTGAGCTGATTGCGGAATGCGAAAAACAAGGTATCGGTTTTTTCTCTACAGCCTTTGACAAAGACAGCGTTGATTTGCTCGAGGAGTTGGGCGGCACGAAGATTGTTAAGGTGCCCTCAGGCGAACTCACAAACCTCCCCTACCTGCGCTATCTAACCCGCCACGGGAAGCACGTGCTGCTCTCAACCGGCATGGCGAACTTGGGCGAGATTGAAACGGCAATAGATGTGTTGGAACAGGGCGGCACACCGAGAGACAACATCACCGTTCTGCATTGCACCACCGAATACCCAACGCCTATGGAAGATGTAAACCTGCGCGCCATGGTCAACATTGGCAAAGCGTTTGGTGTATCCGTGGGTTACTCGGACCACACGACGGGTATAGAAGTACCAATTGCAGCGGTAGCCTTGGGTGCGACAGTGATCGAAAAGCACTTTACGCTGGATCGCACTCTGCCAGGGCCGGACCATCGCGCCAGCCTGGAGCCCGATGAGCTGAAAGCCATGGTGCAAGGCATCCGGGATATTGAGAGGGCATTGGGAGATGGTATAAAGCGCCCAAGCCCCAGTGAGCTCAAGAACAAACCCATTGCCCGCAAATCCCTGGTGGCAGCTCGGCCCATCAAGGCGGGTGAAGCGTTTAGCGAAGATAACCTGATGGTGAAACGCCCGGGCACCGGCATTTCACCCATGCAGTGGGATGCAGTCATCGGTCGAACGGCGCCTCGTGATTTCAGTGAAGACGAGTTGATCGAGTTATGACTCGCAAGATCTGTGTTGTCACTGGTACAAGGGCGGAGTTCGGCTTGTTGCGTTGGCTGATGGGCGAAATTCAAAACCACCCGGAACTCGAGCTCCAAGTGGTTGCGACGGGTATGCACCTGTCTCCCGAGTTCGGTTCCACCTACCGCGAAATCGAAGAGGCTG
Organism: Marinobacter sp. NSM; assembly: GCF_052380025.1. Lineage (NCBI taxonomy): Bacteria > Pseudomonadati > Pseudomonadota > Gammaproteobacteria > Pseudomonadales > Marinobacteraceae > Marinobacter > Marinobacter sp. NSM. Next base: position 74,755 of record NZ_JBQTCK010000006.1, on the reverse strand, counting down.
GCTTTGAGATTGATGCAAGGGTGGAAATGCTCCTGAGCTCAGACACCAACACCGCGGTGACTAAATCCATGGGGCTGGGTGTGATCGGTTTTGCCGATGCCTATGAGCGCCTGGCACCGGATATTGTGGTGGTGCTGGGTGACCGTTTCGAGATTTTCGCGGCTACCTCGGCCGCTATGATTGCAGGCCTTCCCGTTGCCCACCTGCATGGTGGCGAGACCACCGAAGGTGCGTTTGACGAAGCCATTCGCCACTCCATTACCAAAATGTCCCACCTTCACTTTGTAGCGGCAGATGAATATCGCCAGCGGGTGATTCAACTGGGGGAGCATCCGGACCGGGTGTTCAACGTTGGTGGCATGGGGATCGATGCGATCAAGCGCATCAAACTGCTCAGCCGTGAAGAGTTGGAAAAGTCCCTTGAGCTTACCCTCGGTGAAAGAAACCTGCTGGTTACCTTCCACCCGGTGACGCTTGAGGGGGACGACAGTTCCGCGGGCCAGATGCGTGAGTTGTTGGCAGCGCTGGATGAGCTGAAAGATACCACCCTGATTTTTACCATGCCGAACGCCGATACTGGCTGGCGGGAACTCAGTGCCCTGGTGCGGGAGTTCGTCCAAGCGCACCCGAATGCGAAGGTGTATACGTCACTCGGCCAACTCCGCTACTTCTCCTGCCTGGCGCAGATAGATGGGGTAGTCGGAAACTCCTCCAGTGGCCTGGCCGAAGCGCCATCCTTCAACATCGGCACGGTGAATATCGGCGATCGCCAGAAAGGTCGGCTAAAAGCGAACAGTGTGATTGACTGCGAGCCGAACCGTGAGTCCATTCAGGCTGCGTTGCAAACCCTTTATTCAAAGGCATTTCAATCTGGCCTTACGTCTGTCTCAAATCCGTACGGGAACGGCGGAGCTAGTGAAGCCATCGTCAACGTGCTGGCAGAGTTCCCTCTGGAAAACATTCGCAAGAAACAGTTTTATAACCTGTCAGTTAATGACTTCTCGTAACCCGCGGAGCAATCCATGAAGCCCTGGCGCAAAGCCCTTGTAAACAGTGACGTTACCCTGGAACAGGCCATTGAAGTTCTGGACAGGGCAGCCCTGCGTATCGCATTGGTTGTGGATGCAAACGGCAAATTATTGGGAACCCTGACTGACGGTGACGTGCGTAGAGCGCTGCTTAAACACTTGCCGTTGGAAACGCCTGTTACTCAGGTGATGAATCCCCAGCCCAAGACGGCCGAGCAATCCTGGACGGAGAACCGCATTCTGGCGGTTATGGAGCAGCATGAGCTGCTGCAGCTTCCTCTTGTCGATAGCGAGGGGCAACTTGTCGGACTGGCCAACTTACATGACATCCTGAACAAGCACCGCCACGACAACCCCGTGTTCTTGATGGCGGGTGGGTTCGGCACGCGATTGAGGCCACTGACCAAAAACTGCCCGAAGCCAATGCTCAAAGTGGGGGATAAGCCGATCCTTGAGCAAATCCTGCTGAACTTTGTCGAGGCCGGTTTCCATCGCTTCTATATCTCAACCCACTACATGCCGGAAGTGATTCGTGATTACTTTGGCAACGGTGAGAAGTGGGGCGTGAGCATACAGTACGTTCACGAAGAAGAGCCTCTGGGCACCGGCGGCGCGCTGGGCTTGCTTCCGCACGATGAGATTGACCAACCGCTGTTTATGATGAATGGAGACCTGCTGACCTCTTTGAACCTGCACAGCTTCCTGGAATTCCACGAGACCCATAGCGGTGTGGCCACCATGTGTGTGCGGGAATACGAGCACCAAGTGCCCTATGGCGTGATTACCGGTGAGGGCACTCAGATTAATTCCATGGTTGAGAAGCCGGTTCACCGATTCTTTGTAAACGCGGGTATCTACCTGCTGGATCCGGCGCTGGTGAAAAGTGTGGAGCCTGGCACCCGGGTTGATATGCCAACGTTGCTGGAACGGCAGATTGACGGCGGTAAAGCCGTGAACATGTTCCCGATTCATGAGTATTGGCTGGATATCGGGCGGATGGATGATTTTCATAAGGCGCAAACGGAAGTGCAGGACCGATTGAATGGCTGATACAGGCGAAATTCTCGTTGTAATCCCCGCTCGGGGCGGGAGTAAGCGGCTCCCTCGCAAGAATGTACTGCCCCTCGGCGGGAAGCCCCTGATTTGCTGGACGATTGAAGCGGCGCTGGAAGCGAAGCTGAACGCGCGGATTATGGTGACCAGCGACGATGAGGAGATTCTGGCGATTGCCCGGCAATATGAAAGTCAGGGTGTGATTGCCTACAAGCGGCCGGGCGAGTTGGCTACCGATACTGCTTCTTCCGCTGATGTACTGATTGATGCGGTACAAGCGGAGCAGGGGGCAGGGCATGATCCGAAAACATTGGTTTTATTGCAGCCGACTTCGCCCCTTCGTAATGCTGATGATATTCGGGCTGCTTTGAGTATTTATCGTGAAGGTGGGTGTGAAGATACGGTTGTGACGGTTTGTGAGGTTGATCATCCGACAGCCTGGGTTGGGACGATAAGTGAGGGTGGACTGCTAGAGGGGATAGCGCCCTCTGGGAAGCGCTCTCAGGATTATCGGAAGGAGTATCGGTTGAATGGGGCGGTTTATGTTGCCTCCATCAGTACTTTGTTTAAAGCAAATGCGGTTTTGACGCCGCAAATTAGAGCGTCATTGATGCCTAAGTCTCGTTCCACTGATATTGATGATGTTAATGATTTTAAATATTCGGAATATTCGCTTAAACACTACAGCGACTAAAAATTAAGTGCTAATATGAAAGAAAATTCAGAAAGCCCGCAAAAACAATGTTCTCATTTCAAACCGACTAAAATTGGTGTTTTCCTACCTAGCGCCCTGACCGAGTCATTTGAAATCGTGTTGGCTAGAGTTGCCGATTTACATAAAGTCAACGAGAACGTAGAGATTATTCAGTGTGATGGTGAAGTAAAAGGCTGTGTTGCGAACCCATTCAACATAAAATCAACATGTAACCATTGTAAGAAGGTGCGGGACTCTGCGATAGAGCATTTGGGCCTTTCGTGCGAACGCATATCTGTTAATAATAAAAATTCTGAAAATTATAGCCTCGAAAATGGCTTTTCTGAGAAGCTTTTAAAAAATATTAAGGCCGGTGTGGACTCTACTGTACTAACTTTTTATCGAAGAAAAAAAATAAGCTTTAATAAATATGATATTAGAAGACTCTTGATTTCTCGGTTGGAACGCAATTTATTTGAATATTCAAAAACGATCTACGCTGAATCGCAGAGCGTATTAAGAAATAGAAAGATATCTAGGCTAGAGTTTTTTAATGGACGAATTGTTCCCAATTATGCATTGTTACAGTCAGCCGTAGATTTTGGGTTAGATTTTTCAATAATTGAAGTGGCAGGTATAACGCGGTCTATATTAACGGTAAAGAATAATAGCATACACGACTTGAATTATCGTCAAAGCGCGCTCAGAGAGTTTATTAGCTCAGGACTAAGCCAGGAAGACCAAGGAGTACGATTTTTTGAGTCGAGGCGCGCAGGGCAAAGAACCGACACCATATCGTTCGTCAATCATCAAAAGGAAGGCATGATTAAAGAAACAGAAAAGCCTATCCTTGCTGTATTCATGAGTAGCACTGATGAGTTTGAATTTTTAGGGGACCAGTGGTTCACAGAGGCTAGCAAAAATCCACATATTTTTATCAGAGCATTAAATGAACTTATAAAGGATGATTACAGAATCGTCGTTAGAATGCACCCTAACCAAGCTGGTGACTATACTGGAGCGGCTAAGTATTTAGAAAAGCAACTTAGAGAGGTTAGCCTAGTTGAAGTGATCGGCCCTAGGGACCAGCAGTCAACCTATGAACTGATTGATAAAGCTTCCGTAGTCCTAACTTTTGGATCTTCTGTTGGTATCGAGGCGACGTACGCGAAAAAGCCATCGATACTTGTAGGCAGAGCGGTGTGGGAATTTTTAGACATTGCTTATCACGTAGAAACTCCAGAAGAGGTCTCTGAGCTTCTAAAAAAATCTATCAAGGCTAAGCCTCAGGCGGATGCACTGCGTGTGGCATCGTATTATATGATTGGCGATGGAGTAGAGGGCACACTTACGTGGGATAAAGATAAACAGTTATTTTATGTGGATGGACACAGCTTTTTGAACAATAAGCGGTCCTCGATTGGTTATTATATCCCTCGATTTTTTGACAAATTGCTCAGACTCCCGTGAAATTTTATTTGTCGTAGTTTTAGGGAAGGTCTGAATAACCGCCAATTTTCACCGGCATCGGCATAAGCCGGCAAAAATCCGAGAATTCAGACACTATCCTCCCGTTGTTTGTATGTTTTTTGCCCGTTTTCCGCCATTTTGGCGGAAAACAGGCACACTGGCCCTACGCCAGCAGGTATTTTTCACCAATCAGAAGATTGCTAAACGCGGCTAGCAAATGCAGCCGATTGGTGTTTTTCGCCAGGCCGCGATAGCGAACCTTGTTGTAGCCGAACACCTGCTTGATGTACCGGAACGGATGTTCCACTTTTGAGCGGATGCTGGCTTTGATTTTCTCGGCTTTCAGCTTGTCGGCATCCAGGGATTTCCGTGCACCAGGGCGCTTGGCGATAAACCAAGAGACGTTTTCGCGGTGCTTGTGATCGGCCCGTTTTTGAATGCCGAGGTAACCGGCGTCACCGAAGACCCGCTGCTCCTCGCCGTGCAGCAGTTTGCCGGAGGGCACAATGTCATGGACATTGGCAGCGGTGGTGTCGATGTCATGGATGAGGCCCAGTGTGTCGTCAACGCCAATATGCATCTTCATGCCAAAGTGCCACTCGTTGCCCTTTCTGGTTTGGTGCATTTCTGGATCGCGCTTGCCGGTACTGTTCTTGGTCGAGCTGGGAGCAGAAATAATGGTCGCATCAACGATGCTGCCTTCACGCAGCATCAGGCCGTTTTTCTCAAGGTGCTTGTTCACTTCTTTGAACAGCACCTTGCCAAGGCCATGTTGTTCTAGGAAATGACGGAACTTCAAAATCGTGGTTTCATCCGGAAGACGGTCCAATTTCAGCCCGGCGAACTGGCGCATGGATTCGATCTCGTACAGGGCGTCTTCCATGGCGGGATCACTGAGGTTATAGAATAACTGCATACAGTGAACACGGAGCATGGCAGACAGCGGATACGGAGGCCGTCCGTTCTGACCCTTGGGATAATAGCGGGCCACCTTCTTCTCCAGCTGCTTCCACGGAATCAGCTTGTCCATCCGTTCCAGAAAGATCTCGCGGCGGGTTTTGCGCTTCTTGGTCTGGTACTCGGCTTCGGAGAAGGTGATCTGATCCATGGTGGCAACGATCCTATGCGGTTGACGATGGCCGTATTATCGCTGATTTCGGAGACTTATTCAGAGTCTCCTTAGGTTAGGCTTATTATGAAATTATTTATATTGAAGGTTAAACGAGCAATAAACATCATCCGCTTGGCGATTTCTAACCTGGTCTATTACAGGAGCGATTTTGCATCGTGCGGAGAAAGGGTTTTTCTCCATGATGGGGTGAAGATTTTTAATCCAGAATTTTTAACGATATATGATGACGTATATGTAGGGCCCGGAACGAAGATATTTTCGTATGGTTCAATAGAGATCCGACAGGGTGCTGTGATTGGTGAAGGTGTTCAAATAATGAGTTCAAGTCATGAGTACGATTCACCTGGGCAGGACGTTTTGCCCTTTAGTAGCAAAAATGTAAGCAAGAAGACAGTTCTTTCAGAGTTTTGTTGGATAGGAAATAATTCAATTATTTTGCCAGGGGTATCTGTCGGTAAGTATTGTGTCATCGGCGCGGGTTCAGTAGTTACAAAAAGCACTCAAGATTATGGAGTTTATGGTGGAAACCCTGCGCGTCTTTTGAAATTTAGAGAAAATAAAGACCTGTCAAGAGTTGATCGAACTTGGATTGGTGAAAAAAACAAAAATAGTATTTATTTTGTTAGATAAGTGTTTTTAAGAAGTAATGATTGCCTTCGTTAGTGTTTAATATAATTTGAGTTTAAATAAATACCTAAAGGGTAAAGCTGTGAAAATTGCCTTGATGTTTGATGGCCCTCAATTTGGTGGTATCGGAAAAGCAAACCTGGATCTTGCAAACGAATTTATCAAACAAGGTCATGAAGTGAACCTGGTGATGATCAGTTTAGATGGTCCCCGTAAGAATCAGATCCATGCTAGTGCAAAGTGTCATGTTATTGGGAAGCGGCGGGCATTCGGTATAATTTTTTCTGTATTGCGGTTCCTAATGACGGAAAAGCCGGATTTGATGATCGTCTCAAATATTATGCCAGGAATGTTGGTTCAGGTGGCTAGGATTTTAAGCCTTTCTCAGACAAAAATTGCAGTGGTAAATCATATTAATATTTTTCGCAATCTCGATGATCGAGCTTTCCCGTTAAGAAAAAAACTCATCCTTAAATATTTAGTGCCGTTTTTTTTTACCAAAAGTGTTGAAGTCATATCGCTAACAACTCAGGCACGCGATGGTATTTCAAATCTGCTTCGACGAGAAAAGGTTAATGTTCGGGTCATTTATAATCCGATTGTTGTTGCTGCTGATGAAATTGATGATTTCAATCAAGAGATAAGTTGGTGGCATGAAAGTGGTTTGAGGATTTTAGTTTTAGGCCGAATTGATCCTCTGAAAGATATTCCCACAGTTCTTCATGCGATTACATCAATAAAGGATTTAGACCCAAAGGTTTTGATTGCCGGAGAGGGGCCCTCAAGGCATGCCTTGGAAGAGTTATCAGCAAGATTGGGGATTAAGGGCCGTGTGAAATTCGTAGGCTTTGTTCCAAATCCAAGTTTATTTTTAGAGCATGCAGATATATTGGTTTCGGCTTCTTTGAGTGAGGCGTTACCTTTAAACTTGGCTGAGGCTCTCACCGCAGGTGTACAAGTTGTGGCAGCGGATTGTGATTTCGGCCCTCGAGAGATACTGGGCGATAGTCAATGGGGAGTGCTTGTTCCACTCCAGGACCCTGTTTCTACCGCTAATGGCATACGAAAATTACACAATAATCCAATTCCCATGGCGATGTTGAAACAGCGTGCAGCTGATTTTGACCCTGGGAAAATTGTGAAAGAATTTATCGAGCTCGTGAACTAATCAATTGCGTCCAATTTTTTATTTTGAACTGAATTTTGCGCTTCCAAGCTAGCCCGGATTTCTCATGACGGGATAAAAGAAAGCGGCTGAAAGTGCTATAGTTCCAGGGCCTTACACCATCACCATAGAACCAACAGCCGCTATTCAAAATGGTACCTGAAAAACTGACCTTCTCGCCACTCTCTCGCCGTCAAATTGAAGCCGACTTCTCCGGTGGCCACATCACCTCCGATGCCGGATTGCTCCTACTTCGCGAAGTCGACAAACAACACCAGCTCACTCAGCGCCTGGCTACGGTTCTGAACGATGCCCGTAATCCGGTACTGGTTCGCCACAAGCTTCAGACCATGATCCGGCAGCGGGTCTTTGGCGTGGCCGCCGGATACGAAGATCTGAACGATCACGAAACGCTACGCGCTGACCAGGCACTTCAGACCGCGACTGGCGAAGATGCCATTCTGGCGGGCAAATCGACCTCGTGCCGCATGGAACAGCGCGTGGACCGGCAGGCGGTGGTCAAAGCCCACGAACTGCTGTGGCATCACTTCATTGAACAGCACGAGACTCCACCCAAGGAAATTGTGCTGGACTTCGATGGCACTGACATTCCAGTGCATGGCGACCAGCCCGGCAAGTTCTTTAACGCCTACTACGATCACCATTGTTACTTCCCGCTGTACGTGTTCTGCGGTCGCCATCTGCTGGTGAGCTACCTGCGCACCAGCAACCGAAGCGACAGCCGCCACAGCTGGGCCATCTTGGCTCTGCTGGTGAGGTTCATCCGACAGTTCTGGCCGGATACCCGCATCGTGTTCCGGGGTGACAGCGGCTTTTATCGTCCTCGATTGTTGAGCTGGTGCGACCGGAATCAGGTGGATTATCTGGTCGGTATCAGTAAGAACAGCCGACTGCTCAAGGAGGTAGACGCGCCTTCAATGCTTGTTCGCAAGGCTCACAACGAACTGGGTGAAAAAGTCTCCGCCACCTACCGGTTCCAATACCAGGCCCGCACCTGGAAACACCCCCGCTGGGTGGTCGCCCGGCTGGAAGAAGGCGAACTGGGTGCCAACCCTAGGTTCATCATCAGTTCCCGTTACGACGACGGCGTTAAACTCTACTACGAGCAATACTGTGCCCGGGGTGACATGGAAAACCGGATCAAGGATCAGCAGTTGTGTCTGTTCGCAGATCGTACCTCCAGCACGCTGTGGTGGACCAATCAGTGGCGGTTGCTCCTGTCGGGCTTTGCCTACACGTTGTTCGAGCGATTACGGGCCCACCTGAAAAAGACGCCCTTCGAGAGAATGAGCGCCAGTAACCTGCGGCTGAAGCTGATCAAGGTTGGCGCGGTGATCATACGCAATACCCGTCGAATCCTGGTGCTGATGAGTGAGAGCTACCCTTACAAAGACGAACTCTCTGGCCTGGTGCGTCGACTGGTTCCGGGATAGAGGCCCGGGCTCCCCCGGCCCGACTCAATGGGGGAAAGGGGGCTGTGTGTCCGGACAAAAGGAATTGATCGATTATTAATCAATCACGGCCGCAAATGAGTGGTCATGGCGATAACCCGCACAGTCTGCGAGACTTGCTGGGGACCTATGAGAATTCCGGGCTAGGGAGACTCTGAATAAGTCCCAAAATCAGCGATAATACGGCCTTCGTCAACCGCATAGGATTCAGTGCCGCCATGGATCAGATCACCTTCTCCGAAGCCAAGTGCCAGACTAAGAGGCGTAAGACTCGCCGCGAGATCTTTTTGGACCGGATGGAGAAGCTGATTCCCTGGAAGCAGCTGGAGAAAAAGGTAGCCCGCCGCTATCCCAAAGGCCAGACTGGAAGGCCGCCTTATCCGCTGTCCACCATGCTCCGCGTTCACTGCATGCAGTTGTTCTATAACCTCAGCAACCCTGCCATGGAAGATGCTCTGTACGAGATTGAATCCATGCGTCAGTTTGCCGGACGAAACCACCATCCTCAAGTTCCGCCATTTCCTGGAGAGCCCTGGCCTTTGCAAGGTACTGTTCAAAGAAGTGAACAAGCACCTGGAGAAAAATGGCCTCATGCTTCGGGGGGGGCAGAATTGTTGACGCTACGATTATTTCTGCGCCAAGTTCCACCAAAATGGAAAGTGGCCAGCGCGATCCGGAAATGCACCAGACGAAGAAAGGGAATCAGTGGCACTTCGGTATGAAGATGCACATCGGCGTTGATGGCACCCTCGGACTGATTCACAGCATCGACACCACAGCGGCCAACATTCACGACATCGTGCCCGCCAGTAAGTTGTTGCACGGTGACGAGCAACGTGTGTTCGGTGATGCTGGTTATCTTGGCGTTCAGAAACGGGATGAACATAAGGATCGCAAAAACGTCTCCTGGTTCATTGCCAAACGGTCTGGCACCCGGAAGAAACTGGATGCCGACAAGCTGAAAGCCAAAGAAATCAAAGCTAGTGTGCGCGCCAAGGTGGAGCATCCATTCCGGTACATTAGACAGGTCTTCGGATACAGCAAGGTCCGCTATCGCGGTCTCGCTAAAAACACCACTCGACTGCACTTGTTGTCTGCGTTCAGCAACCTGCTGATCGGTGAAAAATACCTGCTGGCGTAGGGCCGGTGTGTCTGTTTTCCGCTAAAACGGCGGAAAACGGGTAAAAAACGAACAAACAGAGGAGGTAATCATGCCCAAATTGCGTTTGAACAGTTTTTTTTCAATCCGGAACGCAATCCACGAAAAATCGGGCGTTAATCAGACCCTCCCTAGTGTGTGTAACGAAATGTATGATCAAAGAGTTTTGAAGTTTAGCTATGTGCGCTTGGATGGAAAGGTGGCCGGTCGAGAATTGTTAGCCGAAAATAACTCCAAGATGATTAGAGAGATTTTTGGAGGTAGACTAATTGAGATTACTGCTCGCTCTGCCGGCGAGAAGGGTTTGGTCAAAAAATTAGTCCAATTGCTCGGCTGGCTAGATGGTTTAAATCCGGCTCTTGTACGTAAGTGCATTAATACTATCCGAGAAGAAAAATGTAACTTAGTTTACATTGAAGGATCAAATTACGGTCATTTGGCAAAGCTGATAAAGCGTAACTGTCCTTCATGTCGAGTCGTCTGTTTTTTTCACAATGTTGAATCTCGTTTTTTTTGGGGAGCGCTGTGTCAGAATCTAAGTATGAAAGCCCTTGGAGTATTGATTGCCAATTTTTTTGCAGAGCGCAAAGCTGTTAAATATAGTGACGAAGTTATATGCCTGACAGAAAGAGACAAAGAATTTCTTGGTCGCCTTTATGGGAAGGAGGGCGATCATGTTGTCCCGATTTCTGTTGTCAAGCCAGTTGAGGTTTCGGTGCAGCAGCCTGATTCGCTTCCGAGTTCGGGACAGCAATTTGGATTATTTGTTGGGGGAGCTTTTTATGCAAACGTTGAGGCAGTTCGTTGGCTGGCTAAGAATAATTTGGCAAGAAGCTCTTGTCCGATATATGTGGTGGGTAGAGGGTTTGAGAAATATATTGAAGAATTTTCTCGTCATGAAAATCTCATAATTGTCGGAGAGGTAGAATCGCTGGAGGATTGGTACTATCGGTCCAGTTTTGCTATTGCCCCGATATTTGATGGCTCAGGAATGAAAACTAAGGTAGCTGAGTCTTTGATGTACGGGCGTCCCATTATAGCTACATCTGAAGCTTTTGTAGGATATGAGGGCGTTAAAGAAAGTGCAGGTTTTGTTTGTAATAATCCAGAAGAATTTGAAAGTGCAATTTCTATGATTCTAGATAGATCAAGAGTTTTCGATAGTGATGAGCTCAGGGTTATTTATAATTCTAATTTTTCTTATGATGCTTCTTTGAAGAAAATGGAAAGAATACTCGTTTCTTGACTTCGCTTTAATGGTCCAAGAAGTTTTGCACCGTTAATTAGGGTTTTTTTGATGAAAATAGCATTTGTGATAACCGCATTAGGCGTCGGTGGTGCGGAAAAGGTAGTTTGTAGCCTGGCGGATGAATTGTCAAATCGTGGTCATGACGTATTAATTATATATTTGAAAGAGCCAGTTCTTACCCTTCCAAAAAGTAAAATGATTATGTTGAAGGGATTAGGTTTAAATTCAATTTTTCGATTGCCGATTGTTTATTTTAAGTTGAGGGCGGAGATCAAGAAATTTCGTCCTGATGTGGTTCACAGTCATTTAGATCACGCGAATTTTCTCGCGCGCCTGGTTCGGCTATCTATTGGCATTCCACGATTGATTACAACGGCGCATAATACAAAAGTTAGTAGTGCATTTAGGGCTCTTTTATACCGCTTAACAAATCATATTTCTGATTGCTTTACAAATGTTAGTGAGGAAGCTGTTGCTTCCTACGTTAGTCATAAAGTAGCTGATTCAAGGCAGTTGATAGCTGTTCATAATGGTATTAATTGTGAGGATTCTAAGTATATTGATTCAGCTAGAGTCAATGTGTTGAACGAGTTTGGTTTTTCAGAAGAAACGAGGTTGATCTGTGCTGTTGGAAGTTTCTGTGATCAAAAGGACTATCCGAACCTTTTAACTGCAATTGCTTGTTTGATAACGAGCATGGACCGAGTCAAGGTTGTCATTGCTGGAGATGGTCCTCTTCGGAATGATATGGAAAAAATGGCTAACCAATTGGGCTTGGATGATACTGTCTTTTTTTTAGGAATTCGACGTGACGTTAATATGCTGTTGTCTGCGTCCGATATCTTTGTTTTGTCGTCAGCATGGGAGGGCTTTCCGATGGTGGTGGGTGAGGCGATGGCTTGTCAGACTTTCGTGGTCGCTACCGATTGTGGAGGGGTTCAAGAGTTTGTAGGTGACACGGGAAGGCTGGTTCCAGCTAAAAACCCTACAGAGTTGGCCTCAGCCCTCAAGGAATCGCTATTACTCCCGATGGATACTAGACGGCGGATTGGGGTTGAGGCGCGTCGAAGAGTTCAGGATAACTTCTCCATTGAGTCTGCTGCTAGTAGATGGTTGGAGCTATACGGAAGATAACCTTTCGTATGATTTTTTGGGTTCGTTAAATGGTATTTTATTGGATTTTTTTCTTGATCCCGTTGTTTGTGGTCTTGTCTGGACGACGACTTAATTTAGAAAGCCAGCGTTCCGCTTGGATAGTTGTCTGGTTTTTTTTAACCTTAATTATTGGTCTCCGTCATCAGGTCGGCGGCGACTGGTATAATTATGTTCGGCACTTTCAAGTATATGGTACCAAGTCTTTTTTTGAGATTCTTTCTGGTAGTGATATTCTTTATTATTTGATTAATTGGTTAGTGGCAAAAATAGAGGGGTCTGTACACTTAATAAATTTGCTCTGTGCAGGAATTTTTTCCGCAGGCTTGGTTAGGTTTTGTAAATATCAGCCACTTCCCTGGTTGGCACTTTTAGTGGCAATTCCGTATCTCGTGATTGTTGTGGCTATGGGTTATACTCGGCAATCCGTAGCTCTGGGGTTCCTGTTGATTGGGTTGGTATCACTCAAGGAGGCGAAAGTAAGAGCGTTTGTTGTTTGGGTATTGCTCGGAGCTGCATTTCACAAGTCCGCAGTTTTGATGCTTCCGATAGCGGCTCTTGCATCTACAAATAATCGTTTATGGAGCTTTTTTTGGATCGCAGTGATAACCATAATCGGTGGTTTTTTCTTCTTGTTTGATTCTGTGGAAAAGCTATGGGAAAACTATGTTGAGTCCGGCTATCACTCAGAAGGGGGACTAATACGCGTGCTTATGAATGCCGTTCCAGCCTTAATTCTTTTTGCGTTTGGTCGGCATATGATATTAGCAGAAAGTGAGTGGAAACTTTGGCGCTGGATTGCAATTTTTGCATTGGTTTGTATACCTTTGGTTTTAATATCTTCGACAGCTACAGATAGAGTCGCTTTGTATCTTATACCATTGCAAATTTTTGTGTTTTCCAGGCTTCCGTTTGTTGTTGCCGATCCAAGGCAACGAGGTTTAATTGTTATTTCAGTGGTTGGATATTACGCACTTGTACAGGCTGTATGGCTTTTGTTTGCTAGTAACGCTTATGCGTGGCTGCCCTATCGATCAGTATTATTTTCTCTGAGTGGGGATTAGAGTATTATCGAAAGGCTTTCAAGTCGGCTTTTTTTCGATTTAAAGTGTGCGCTTTTCGATGTTAGCCCGGATTTTTCATGACGGGATAAAAGAAAGCGGCTGAAAGTGCTATAGTTCCAGGGCCTTACACCATCACCATAGAACCAACAGCCGCTATTCAAAATGGTACCTGAAAAACTGACCTTCTCGCCACTCTCTCGCCGTCAAATTGAAGCCGACTTCTCCGGTGGCCACATCACCTCCGATGCCGGATTGCTCCTACTTCGCGAAGTCGACAAACAACACCAGCTCACTCAGCGCCTGGCTACGGTTCTGAACGATGCCCGTAATCCGGTACTGGTTCGCCACAAGCTTCAGACCATGATCCGGCAGCGGGTCTTTGGCGTGGCCGCCGGATACGAAGATCTGAACGATCACGAAACGCTACGCGCTGACCAGGCACTTCAGACCGCGACTGGCGAAGATGCCATTCTGGCGGGCAAATCGACCTCGTGCCGCATGGAACAGCGCGTGGACCGGCAGGCGGTGGTCAAAGCCCACGAACTGCTGTGGCATCACTTCATTGAACAGCACGAGACTCCACCCAAGGAAATTGTGCTGGACTTCGATGGCACTGACATTCCAGTGCATGGCGACCAGCCCGGCAAGTTCTTTAACGCCTACTACGATCACCATTGTTACTTCCCGCTGTACGTGTTCTGCGGTCGCCATCTGCTGGTGAGCTACCTGCGCACCAGCAACCGAAGCGACAGCCGCCACAGCTGGGCCATCTTGGCTCTGCTGGTGAGGTTCATCCGACAGTTCTGGCCGGATACCCGCATCGTGTTCCGGGGTGACAGCGGCTTTTATCGTCCTCGATTGTTGAGCTGGTGCGACCGGAATCAGGTGGATTATCTGGTCGGTATCAGTAAGAACAGCCGACTGCTCAAGGAGGTAGACGCGCCTTCAATGCTTGTTCGCAAGGCTCACAACGAACTGGGTGAAAAAGTCTCCGCCACCTACCGGTTCCAATACCAGGCCCGCACCTGGAAACACCCCCGCTGGGTGGTCGCCCGGCTGGAAGAAGGCGAACTGGGTGCCAACCCTAGGTTCATCATCAGTTCCCGTTACGACGACGGCGTTAAACTCTACTACGAGCAATACTGTGCCCGGGGTGACATGGAAAACCGGATCAAGGATCAGCAGTTGTGTCTGTTCGCAGATCGTACCTCCAGCACGCTGTGGTGGACCAATCAGTGGCGGTTGCTCCTGTCGGGCTTTGCCTACACGTTGTTCGAGCGATTACGGGCCCACCTGAAAAAGACGCCCTTCGAGAGAATGAGCGCCAGTAACCTGCGGCTGAAGCTGATCAAGGTTGGCGCGGTGATCATACGCAATACCCGTCGAATCCTGGTGCTGATGAGTGAGAGCTACCCTTACAAAGACGAACTCTCTGGCCTGGTGCGTCGACTGGTTCCGGGATAGAGGCCCGGGCTCCCCCGGCCCGACTCAATGGGGGAAAGGGGGCTGTGTGTCCGGACAAAAGGAATTGATCGATTATTAATCAATCACGGCCGCAAATGAGTGGTCATGGCGATAACCCGCACAGTCTGCGAGACTTGCTGGGGACCTATGAGAATTCCGGGTTAGGTGTGTCTGACCAAGTTTTTGGGTGGTTGGGCTTTATACGTTTATAGTGTCTTGTGGCTTTTTATATTTCTAAGGAAGGTCTGAATAACCGACAATTTTCACCACCATCGGTATGAGCCGGCAAAAATCCGAGAATTCAGACGCTCTTCCTCCCGTTATTTGTATGTTTTTTGCCCGTTTACCGCCGGTTTGGCGGAAAACAGGCACACTGGCCCTACGCCAGCAGGTATTTTTCACCAATCAGAAGATTGCTAAACGCGGCTAGCAAATGCAGCCGATTGGTGTTTTTCGCCAGGCCGCGATAGCGAACCTTGTTGTAGCCGAACACCTGCTTGATGTACCGGAACGGATGTTCCACTTTTGAGCGGATGCTGGCTTTGATTTTCTCGGCTTTCAGCTTGTCGGCATCCAGGGATTTCCGTGCACCAGGGCGCTTGGCGATAAACCAAGAGACGTTTTCGCGGTGCTTGTGATCGGCCCGTTTTTGAATGCCGAGGTAACCGGCATCACCAAAGACTCGACGCTCTTCGCCATGCAGTAATTTGTCGGAGGGCACAATGTCATGAACGTTGGCTGCGATGGTATCGATGCTGTGGATCAGGCCCAGCGTGTCGTCGACACCAATGTGCATCTTCATTCCAAAGTGCCATTCATTGCCCTTTCTGGTCTAGTGCAACTCTGGGTCGCGCTTGCCAGAGCTATTCTTCGCGGAGGTCGGAGCAGAGATTATGGAGGCATTAACAATGCTGCCTTCACGAAGCATAAGACCATTTTTCTCCAGGTGCTTGTTCACTTCTTTGAACAGCACCTTGCCAAGGCCGTGCTGCTCCAGAAAATGGCGGAACTTTAAAATCGTGGTTTCATCCGGCAGACGGTCCAGCTTTAGACCAGCAAACTGGCGCATGGATTCGGTCTCGTACAGGGCGTCTTCCATGGCAGGATCACTGAGGTTGTAGAACAACTGCATGCAGTGAACGCGCAGCATGGCAGATAAAGGATAGGGAGGCCGTCCGTTCTGGCCCTTGGGGTAATAACGGGCTAACTTTTTTTCCAACTGCTTCCACGGAATCAGCTTGTCCATCCGTTCCAGAAAGATCTCGCGGCGGGTTTTGCGCTTCTTGGTCTGGTACTCGGCTTCGGAGAAGGTGATCTGATCCATGGTGGCAACGATCCTATGCGGTTGACGATGGCCGTATTATCGCTGATTTTGGAGACTTATTCAGAGTCTCCCTAATTGATCTCTCCTATATGTAGTTTCGAATATGGTTTCCGTATTATTTTTCGATGAACACAACATTTGATAGATAATGTTTGTCCTGATGAAAACACTATGTTCGTATTTGCCAAATTAGCCATGGCCGTGACCTCACCGCTTGGCGCTTCGTTACTCGGCGGGTTGCTGGCGTTACTTCTTAGCATTGTTGATCGCAGGCGATTGGCCTTCTGGTTCGGTGTGTTGGCATTGCTTTGGTTGTGGTTCTGGTCTTTACCTGCAGCCAGCAACTGGCTGCGTGGCTATTTGGAGGATCAACATCCACTGATGATGGTTCAAGCCGTGCCCCAGGCAGAAGCCATTGTGGTGTTGGGTGGTGGAGTAGCGCCTGCGGGCCATGGTGAGCCGTATTCGAACCTGGAATCCGGTACGGATCGGGTTTGGCATGCGGCCCGGTTGTTCCATGCCTCGAAAGCACCGCGGGTGCGGCTGACCGGTGGCAATGATCCTGACCATGGTGCGACCTCGGAGGCGGAGGCCATGCGGCAGTTTATGATTGAGCGCGGCGTTTCCGATCGGTCCATTGTTCTGGAGCAGCGTAGCCGGAATACCAGCCAGAATGCGGCGTACTCGGCGGAGATACTGGCAGGGGCGGGCGATAACCGGATTCTGCTGGTCACTTCTGCTTATCACCCGCCAAGGGCGAAGGGATTGTTCGAGGCCCAGGGCCTGGAGGTTATTCCGGTCGCAACTGATCACGAGGTGCTGTCTCGGCCCCTGTGGCGAAACCTGCTTCCTGAGACTTCTGCGCTGGATGGTAGCAGTCGGGCGATCAGGGAAATTGTCGGCCGGCTGGTGGGGCGCTAAAAATCCATTCTTTATTTCTCGTGTTTTTTCGTGGCTTTAGTGGCCAATAAATTTTTAAAGGTTCTTTGATGCTCTCTGCTGATAATCTCCGCTACCCGCAACTTCTCGACCAACTCCCCAGACAACCCAAAACCTGGCTAATCACCGGAGTAGCAGGTTTTATAGGCTCCAACCTCCTCGAACACCTGCTGAAACTCAACCAGCGCGTAATAGGCCTGGACAACTTTGCCACAGGCCACCAGCGCAATCTGGATGAGGTGCAGTCTCTGGTCACCCCGGAACAATGGGCGCGGTTTGCCTTCATTGAAGGCGATATCCGCAACCTGGAGGACTGTGCCCGGGTCTGTGAGGGCGTTGATTACGTGCTGCACCAGGCCGCTCTGGGCTCCGTACCCCGTTCCCTGAACGACCCCATCACCACCAACGCGGCCAACATCACCGGTTTTCTGAACATGCTGGTGGCCGCGCGGGATGCGGGGGTGAAGAGCTTCACCTATGCCGCGCCCAGCTCTACCTATGGCGATCACCCGGCGTTGCCCAAGGTGGAAGAGAACATCGGTAAGCCGCTGTCGCCCTATGCGGTCACCAAGTATGTGAATGAGCTGTACGCTGATGTGTTTGCCCGTAGTTATGGCTTTAACACCATCGGTTTGCGCTATTTCAATGTGTTCGGCAATCGGCAAGACCCGAACGCGGCCTATGCGGCGGTGATTCCGAAATGGACCGCAGCCATGGTGCGTGGAGAGGATGTGTTCATTAACGGCGATGGCGACACCAGCCGGGATTTCTGCTTTATCGAGAACGCGGTGCAGGCCAATTTACTGGCGGCCACGGCGGAGGATTCGGCCAAGAATGAGGTATACAACGTGGCGGTGGGTGATCGCAGCACGTTGAATGACTTGTTCGCGGCGCTGAAGAGTGCGATGGCGGAGAATGGTGTGGTGTATGAGAAAGCGCCGGTGTATCGGGATTTCCGGCCGGGGGATGTTCGGCATTCCCAGGCGGATATTGGTAAGGCGGCCAGTAAGCTGGGGTATGCGCCGGAGTTTAGGATTCGGGAGGGGATTGCTAAGGCTATGCCCTGGTATTTTGGGAACTGAGTGGTTTCGCCTGTTTGGTGAATGGCGCTGGCTTGTGTAGGGAGTCTGACCCGTGGGGTCAGACCTCTTTGTAGACTGCTGGATTTGTTACGGATTAACTTATGAAGAAGATTGCTGTTATCGGCCTGGGTTATGTTGGGCTTCCCCTCGCCGTGGCGTTCGGTGAAAAGCGCCCGGTGGTGGGTTTTGATATCAACGCCAAGCGCATTGCGGAGCTGAAGCAGGGTGAGGACTTCACCCGGGAAGTGTCTGCGCAGGAGCTGGCGGGGGCTGGTGGGTTGTCGTTTACTGATAGCCTGGATGACATCGCAGACTGCACGGTGTTCATCGTTACCGTGCCCACGCCCATTGATGACTTCAAAACGCCGGATCTCACGCCGCTGGTGAAGGCCAGTGAGAGCGTGGGCAAGGTGCTGAAATCAGGCGATATCGTGATTTACGAATCCACCGTGTACCCGGGCGCCACGGAAGAGGTGTGTGTGCCGATGCTGGAGCGGGTGTCTGGCCTTAAGTTTAACGAGGATTTCTACGCCGGTTACAGCCCGGAGCGGATTAACCCGGGGGATAAGGAGCACCGGGTAACCACCATTATAAAGGTCACCTCCGGCTCTACCCCGGCCATTGCCGAGGAAGTGGATGCCTTGTACGCGGATATCATCACCGCCGGTACCCACAGGGCCAGTTCCATCAAAGTGGCGGAAGCGGCCAAGGTGATCGAAAACACCCAGCGGGATCTCAACATTGCGCTGATGAACGAGTTGGCGATGATCTTCGCCAAGCTGGGCATTGATACCCACGAAGTGCTGGCCGCCGCCGGTACCAAGTGGAACTTCCTGCCGTTCAAGCCCGGCCTGGTGGGCGGCCACTGCATTGGGGTAGACCCGTACTACCTCACCCACAAAGCCCAGGCCATTGGCTACCACCCGGAAATCATCCTGGCCGGCCGCCGCACCAATGACGGCATGGGGCCCTATGTGGCGTCGGAACTGGTAAAAGCCATGATCAAAGCCGGCCACACCATCGCCAACGCCAAAGTGCTGGTGATGGGCTTCACCTTCAAAGAAAACTGCCCGGACTTGCGCAACACCCGGGTGATTGACGTGGTGAAAGAACTGCAGGACTTCGGCTGCCAGGTGCACGTAACCGACTGCTGGGCCGACAGCGCTGAGGCGGAGCATGAATACGGCATCAGCCTGACCGAGCAGCCCGGGCAAGGCGAGTACGACGGTGTGATTGTCGCCGTGCCCCACAACGAATATGCCGCCATGAGTGCGGGGGATTTGCGGGGCTATCTGAAGGTCGGTGGGGTGTGGTTTGATCTGAAGGGGATTTTGCCTTTGGGTGAGGCGGATTTGCGGCTTTGATTTTTCTTACCTCTAATACTTCCTGGTATTTGTACAACTTCCGCCGCAGCACCATTCAGGCGTTGCGTGAGCAGGGCAATCGGGTGATTTGCCTGTCTCCAGCGGATGATTTCAGCCAGCGGCTGGTGGATGAGCTGGGGGCGGAGCATATCGCCTTGCCGCTGGATGGCAAGAGCACGGGCGCGGTGCAGGAGTTGCGCAGCCTGCGCTTTATCTGGAAGACGATGCGCCGGTACCGGCCGGATTTTGTGTTCAACTTTACCGTAAAGATGAACATTTATTGCGGCCTGGTGTGTGCGCTGCAGAAGATTCCGTTCGCCAACAACATTTCCGGCCTGGGTACAGCGTTTATTCACGATTCCTGGCTGTTCCGGCGGGTGCGGCAGGTGTATGGGCTGGTGAACCGCCGGGCCCGGCACCTGTTCTTCCAGAATGAGGAAGATTTGTCCGTTTTTCGGGATAAGGGGTTGCTGGGCGATACGCCGTATACCCTGCTGCCCGGCTCCGGTGTGAATTTGCAGCGGTTTCAGGCTTCGCCCTTGCCGGAGGGCGGGCCGTTCACCTTTATTATGATTGCCCGTTTGCTGGGAGATAAGGGCGTTCGGGAATATGCCGAAGCCTGCCGGCAGTTGAAAGCCGAGGGGCTGTATGTGCGCTGTTTGTTGGTGGGGCCGCTGGGGGTGAGTAACCGCACGGCGATTTCGGAACAGGAGGTTCGCCAGTGGCAGGCTGAGGGTATTGTGGACTACCCGGGTGCCACAGACGACGTTCGCCCACTGATTGAACAGGCCCATGTGCTGGTGTTGCCCTCGTACCGAGAAGGCATGCCCCGCACCGTTCTGGAAGCCGCCGCCATGGGCCGCCCGGCGATTGTCACGGACGTGCCCGGCTGCCGCCATGCCATAGAGCCGGAGGTAACCGGGTGGCTGTGCGAGGTGCGCAGTGGTGAGTCCCTGGCGGGGCAGATGCGGCGGGTGATGGCGATGGGGGCTGCTGAACTGCAGCAGGCGGGGGATGCCGCGCGGGGGCGGATGGAGCGGGAGTTTAGTGAGGATTTGGTGGTTGGGGCTTATTTGGGGTGTTTGTGATTTTTTTTGCCACGAAATCCACGAAAGGACACTAAAGAGTTAAAGGATAAGGGGTGGTTAGTACATTTATTCGCCAGTTGCGTTACATTGTCTGACAACGTAAGACAAATGGAGCGCATCACGAAAACCGAGATGCTCAGCACCCGTATAGACCACGACACTAAAGTTGCGTTCTCGCATATTTGTGACGAGGGTGGCCTTAGCCCGTCACAGGCCATCAAATTGTTTGCCCGGGCAGTTATTAATTACAGCGGCATCCCTTTTGAGGTCAGGGCGCCTCAGCCGAACGAAACAAGCATTGCTGCCATGCTGGAACTAGGGAAGGTCTGAATAACCTCCAATTTTCACTGGCATCGGCATAAGCCGGCAAAAAACCGAGAATTCAGACACTATACTCCCGTCGATTGCATGTTTTTTGCCCGCTTCCCGCCATTTTGGCGGAAAACAGGCACACTGGCCCTACGCCAGCAGGTATTTTTCACCAATCAGCAGGTTACTGAACGCGGCCAACAAGTGCAGCCGGTTGCTGTTTTTCGCCAGGCCGCGGTAGCGAACCTTGTTGTAGCCGAACACCTGTTTGATGTAGCGGAACGGATGTTCCACTTTTGATCGAATGCTGGCTTTGATTTTCTCGGCTTTCAGCTTGGCAGCATCAAGGGTTTTCCGTGAACCCGG
This sequence comes from Marinobacter sp. NSM, assembly GCF_052380025.1. Classification (NCBI taxonomy): domain Bacteria; kingdom Pseudomonadati; phylum Pseudomonadota; class Gammaproteobacteria; order Pseudomonadales; family Marinobacteraceae; genus Marinobacter; species Marinobacter sp. NSM. The sequence goes on along the minus strand of NZ_JBQTCK010000006.1, from coordinate 53,554 downwards.
GCGTTTGGCGATGAACCAAGACACATTTTTACGGTGCTTGTGCTCCCCTCGCTTTTGTATGCCGAGGTAGCCGGCATCACCAAAGACTCGACGCTCTTCGCCATGCAGTAATTTGTCGGAGGGCACAATGTCATGAACGTTGGCTGCGATGGTATCGATGCTGTGGATCAGGCCCAGCGTGTCGTCGACACCAATGTGCATCTTCATTCCAAAGTGCCATTCGTTGCCCTTTCTGGTCTGGTGCATCTCGGGATCACGCTTGCCAGTTTGGTTCTTGGTAGAACTGGGAGCAGAGATAATCGTGGCATCAACGATGCTGCCTTCACGCAGCATCAGGCCGTTTTTCTCCAAGTGCTTGTTCACTTCTTTGAACAGCACCTTGCCAAGGCCATGTTGCTCCAGGAAATGACGGAACTTGAGAATCGTGGTTTCGTCCGGCAGACGTTCCAGCTTCAGCCCGGCGAACTGGCGCATGGATTCGATCTCGTACAGGGCGTCTTCCATAGCAGGATCACTGAGGTTGTAGAACAACTGCATGCAGTGAACGCGCAGCATGGCAGATAAAGGATAGGGAGGCCGTCCGTTCTGGCCCTTGGGGTAATAACGGGCTAACTTTTTTTCCAACTGCTTCCACGGAATCAGCTTGTCCATCCGTTCCAGAAAGATCTCGCGGCGGGTTTTGCGCTTCTTGGTCTGGTACTCGGCTTCGGAGAAGGTGATCTGATCCATGGTGGCAACGATCCTATGCGGTTGACGATGGCCGTATTATCGCTGATTTTGGAGACTTATTCAGAGTCTCCTTAGTTATGTTGTCCGCTATGACAGCGGATTCGCCCATTTGGATAATTGCAGTTCGACTGTCATTCTGTTGGTATAGTGTTGGATAAGTTACAAAATCTGTGCTCATTTTTCGAAGTGTAGGTCAACAAATTGGTGTACAGTATGATTTGTCCTTTTGACACTTGAGACCACAGAATCTACGATAACCTTGACGTTTTTATCAGGACTTCACATGGAAGCGGCTAGCTCCGCCGGCCTCTTGGCGGCTATTTTTGCACTCTTCTCTATGATCGCCCTGCGCCCGGTTGCGCTGAGGGTGAATCTTCTTGATCAGCCAGACCATCGAAAACTGCACACTGGCGCTGTACCGCTGATTGGCGGTTTGAGTGCGTTTGTGGGCTTTGGTGCTGCCTGGCTGATTTGGATGCCAGTGGCGAGTGCCCACAGCCTTTTTTTGTTATGCGCCGCCTTGCTGGTGCTGGTGGGTGCAGTGGATGATGCCCGTGATTTGCCGGCCAAGTTTCGGCTGGCTGTGCAGGTGGTGTTGGGTGCTGCGCTCACCTTCGGTTCTGGCATTTCGTTGACCACGTTCGGAGACTTGTTCGGCTTTGGCGAGATTCCCCTTGGTTATCTGGGGCCCTGGGTAACCATCGCGGCGGTGATTGGCGCTACCAACGCATTCAATATGGTAGATGGCATCGACGGCCTGGCTGGTAGCTTGTCGATGGTGGCGTTGGTGTCGCTGGCATTTGTATTTATGGCAGACGCCCGTTTTAATGCAGAACTTGTGCTGGCCATCGCGATAGCGTGTGCGTTAGTACCCTATATGATGGCGAATCTGCGAATTCCGCCGTTCCGTTACCGGATTTTTATGGGTGATGCGGGCTCCATGTTTATCGGGTTTGCGGTGGTTTGGCTGCTGGTGAACGCCACCCAGTCAGGGGAGATGGCCATGCGGCCCGTAACGGCGCTGTGGATTATCGCCATTCCGTTGATGGACATGGTAGCGATTATGGTGCGCCGCGCCCGCAAAGGGCAGTCGCTAATGAAGCCAGACAGAGACCACCTGCACCATATTTTCATGCGCGCCGGTTTTTCAGATCGCGAAGCGTTGCTGATGATCACCATTGTTGCCCTGATATTCGCCGGCATTGGCTTGGCAGGCGAACTTTTTGATGTGCCAGAATGGTTGATGTTCACCGCCTTTGTGGGGCTATTCGCGCTTTACGATTGGTCTTTGAGCCATGTTTGGCGGTTGTTGGTTTTGGTTCGGAGTAGGGTTGGGCTGCAGTAATTTTTACCTACAAAGTGGGTGTGCAGCTACTCATGGAAAGAGCGTGTGCTGTACACTTATCTGAGATTGTCGTTACAACACATCTTCTCAAGCGACCAGGGTGGGCTCGCTGACCATCAGCTCAATCAGATTAAGGTTTTAAGTGCGTGAGAATTTTGCTAACGGGCGCTACGGGGTTTTTGGGTATTCGGTTATCCACCAGCTTGGCGAAACTAGAACGTTTTGAGCTGTATTGCTCAATGCGGAAGCCTGGCCCCTGTGCCGCAGGGCGTGCCATTGTTACTGGAGAGCTTGGTGCCAATACTGATTTCAAAAGTGCTCTTGAAAATGTCAGTGTGGTCATTCATTCCGCTGCGCGCGCGCACGTTATGAATGATCACGTGGTTGATCCACTGCTTGAGTATCGAAGAGTCAATGTGGCCGGCACGCTAAGCTTAGCCCGGCAGGCTGCCGAGGCGGGTGTTAAACGTTTTATATTTGTGAGCTCAGTGAAAGTTAACGGTGAACTTTCCAACGAGCGGGCCCCGTTCTCGCCCAAAGATTCTCCGGCTCCAGAAGATGCTTACGGCATCTCAAAGTGGGAGGCTGAGCAAGGGTTGAAGGCTATTGCGAAGCAATCGGGAATGGAAGTGGTCATTGTTCGTCCTCCCTTGGTTTATGGCCCTGGCGTTAAAGGCAACTTAGCCCGCATGGTTAAACTCGTGCGCAAGGGAGTGCCGTTGCCATTAGGCTCCATTCATAATAAGCGATCACTGGTAGCGGTGGATAACCTGGTTGACTTTATTGTGACGTGTATCGATCATCCGGCTGCGGCAAATCAGGTATTTATGATTAGCGATGGCCACGACATTTCAACTTCCGAGTTGCTGCGTGAGTTGGGCAAGGCTATGGGTATGCCCGCGCGCTTGGTGCCGATTCCCGCAGGATTGCTGATGTTTGGGGCATCCCTGCTGGGTAAAAGGGATGTGGCCCATAGGTTGCTGGGCTCGTTACAGGTAGATATTTCTGATACCGAGGCTCTACTGGGTTGGAAACCAGCGGTTTCAATGCAGGATGGGCTTCGCCGTTGTTTTACCTCGGAGAATGGGTTTTGATTCGCGTTTTTGATCTTGTATTTTCTGCTTTGGGGTTATTGGTGGCTTTTCCGCTTTTGCTGGTGCTGGTGATAATTGGGTTCTTTGACACAGGTGCACCCATTTTCAGGCAGGAGAGAGTAGGGCGGAATAAACGCCCATTTATTCTGGTTAAATTTCGCACGATGAAGAGAGATACCGCATCTGTAGCAAGCCATTTGGCCAGTGCAGACGCCATCACTCGGTTTGGCCGATTTTTACGCCGAACCAAACTGGATGAGCTCCCCCAACTGTGGAATGTGCTCAAGGGTGACATGAGTTTGGTCGGTCCTCGGCCCTGTTTGTTTAGCCAAGATGAGCTGATTGCACAGCGTGAGAGCCGAGGCGTATTATCCGCTCGGCCCGGCATAACCGGGTTGGCTCAGGTAAGTGACATTGATATGTCTACACCGGTTCTGCTGGCAGATACAGATGAGAGGATGCTCAAGAACTTAACGGTGGGTGCGTACTTTAAGTACATTCTTATGACGGTTTACGGGAAAGGCGCGGGTGACAGAGTGCCGGGGAAAGAATGATCCGGATGTTATCGGCTGATTTATCCTTATTTCCCGTCAAAGTGGAGCGAGCTTCGTCGTTGGCTTTTGCGGTTTTCATAGCTGTTTCAGGCATGGCGGGTCTGAAGCTGGTTATTGGTGCACCGCTTCATTGGTTGTTGGTGTTGGCTGCGTTGGCCGCATGGGTTTCCCTTCGTAAAGAGCCGTTCGTTAGAAGTAATCTTCGTGAATTCACAGAGTTCTCCTCGCTGAAGCCCGGTTTGCTATTTTTCTGGGGTGCATGGTTGTGTTTCTGTTTCGGTATTTTAGTGGCTGGTGCTGCCAACGGTTGGGTTGGTATGTACACAATTCCAAAATACTTGGTCCTTGTGGGAGTTCTCTGGCTGCTCGTTGTGTATGTGCCAACTAACGGTGAGGTTGTGCGCGGACTTTACCTGCTGGCTTTAGCGGGTATTTTGGGCCTTGCAGTAATCTGGGCTGTTGGATTCAGCGAGTGGCTGGTTTTGCCACCCAAGCGGTTTGGTTGGGAGTTTTTGCCACCGGGTGTTTTCTGGAAGGCCGGGATTTTTTTGTTGCCGCCGTTATGCTGGCTTTTGGTGAATCAGCGCTCTTCTTCAATATTTCATTGGGGGAGCTTTTTTGTTGCGTGTGTTCTCGTGGGGCTAGATGGGTCCAGAACGGCGGCACTGTTGGCTCCAATAACTTGGCTGGTTTGTGTTTCTTTGGGTTGGTTGCGCTATGGGTCTAGTCGTTTGTTTCTCAAGCGAATTATTATTGTTGCTGTGTGGATGGTGATTTTAGTCGGTGGGCTTAATCCCTCTCCCTGGAACCCAATAATTCATGTCTATGCCACCCTTGGAGAGTTGGTGTCCGCTCACATGCCGGGTTCTGTTCAAGCCGGCCGGGAGTTTGGGGGGGACAATATTCGCACTGCCATGCTGATCGAGGGGGTTAGAGGTGTGCAGGAGCATTTCCTTCTGGGTAGTGGTTTTGGAACGACAGTTGCCCAAACAGAAGGACTCGAAGCTCCGATGGTGGTTCATATGACCTATTTGCAGGTTTGGGCAGATACCGGGTTGATTGGCTTTGTGGGCTATGTAGGGATTTTTGTTGTTCCTCTGTGGTATTTCTTCTCAACTTTGTTGAGATCAAATGCCCGTTGGGAGCTGTTTGACCAGAATGTTCTGCCACTGGGAATTGTGGGGATTTATCTGTTCAGTGGATTGTTTCACCCTGTCAGCAATGAGATATCTGAATGGGCTATTGTGCTGCCCGCACTGGCAATGTTGTTCAAAGTGACAGACCGCTTTGAGGGCGAGCGCCTCTCGTGAAGCGAGTGTTGTCTAATAGCGCGTGGCTTACAGCTGCGCATTTATCCGGTTTTGTTATTCCTCTGCTAGAACTGCCGATCCTCACGCGGGCGTTGGGCCCGGAGGTTTATGGCGGTGTTCTTTTCGCGCTCTCTCTGGCTTTGGCCCTCTCTCTGGTTGTGGAGTACGGTTTTAATCTGAGTGCTTCTCGCGAGGTGGCAGTGTCGGTAGGGAGCCCGCAGCGTCTCGCTCAAATAGTCGGGGAGGTGTTCCTCGCAAAATTGATCATCTCAGTGGCAGTCTCATCGGTGTTGCTTCTCCTTGCAGTTACTCTGGGAGCCCCGAAGGCGCTATCGGTTGATCTTCTACTACCCGCTTGTTTATTTTTTTTGGCGTTTGGCTTCAGTCCGTTTTGGTACTTTCAGGGTACCGAGCGAATGATTGGCCCGGTGCTATTGAATCTGGCGCTTCGAGTGTTTGCTTTGTTTGGCCTCTGGCTATTCATCAGGGAACCGGGCGATGCGGCTTTAGCGTTGTATATTCTCGCTGGTGCTGGCTTTTTGAATACAGGGCTGACATCTGCGTGGGTGGTCAGGGAAGTTGGCCGTCCCGAATTTAGCTTGGCCGGTGCGTTTGGTCAGATCCAGAACGGTTGGCACACATTCATGTACCGGAGTGCCAACGATGTGTTGATGAGCGCGTCACCTGCGGTTCTTGGCTTGGCGTCCAGCAAATACCAGACGGGGATATTCGTACCTGCGGAAAAGCTAGTGAAAGCTGCGGCAGGAATGGCTATGCCAGTTTTAACCGCTTTTTTTCCTTACTTTGCCAAGCGTCACGCGGATGGTGAACCCCCAAAGGGCTGGCTGCTGGTCGTTATTATGACTCTTGTAGCCGCAGTTGGTGCTGCATTACTGGTATTATTAGCTCCATGGCTCATCGTGGTTTTAGCGGGCGATGACTTTACGGAGTCTGCTCATTTGATCACTTGGTTCGCCGCGATGATTCCACTGCGCGTATTTAACCAATCACTCGGTTTGTCAGTGTTGATACCACAGGGGCGGGACAGGTCTGCAGGTTATAGTCTGATGTTTTCTGCGTTGGTAGCAATGTGTGTTGGCTATTACTTTGCATCGGTTTTCGGCGCTATTGGAATGGTGTGGGGCCTATTGTGTGGCGAGCTCCTGCTGCTATGTCTTCTTACGTTCTCAGCCACAAGACTTAAGTTGAGCTTTCCATGATCACAGTGCTAACCCCTACATTTAACCGTGCTCACACCTTGCCAAAACTGTTTGACAGTTTGATGAAACAATCTATTTCTGGGTTTGAGTGGCTTGTGATTGATGATGGCAGCTCCGATGGAACGACGGAGCTGATAAATGGTTTTCGTGAGGCTGCGCCTTTTCCGGTGCGGTGCTTGGTCAAGAAGAACGGTGGGAAGCACACTGCCTTGAACGAAGGGGTAAAGGCTGCGGCTGGTGATTGGGTATTTATCGTAGATAGCGACGATATGTTGGTAGAAGAGGCGTTGCAAAAAGTGGTTGCTGCCGTAAAAGAGTATGGTAGCGATTCCCCAGTTGGCCTTTGCTTTAGAACGATGTTCCCATCCGGGCAAATGAATGGTGTAGTTTGGGCGGGTAATACCAGCGTACGCTCAACCCCTGCGGAGGCTCCCCATCTCTTTCGGGGCGACCTTGCCTATATTTTCCGTCGGTCAGCAATGGTTGCTCATCCGTTTCCGATTATTCCTGGCGAGAATTTCGTCCCTGAGTTATTCATCTGGAACAAAATCTCCGATGAGGGTGAGATTATCTATTTTCCGAACACGGCGATTTATATTTGCGAGTATCTTGAGGACGGGTATTCGCGGAACTTCAAGCGTAATTTGAGGAAAAATCCCAGGGGGTTTGGGATTCATTACCTGTCGCAGATCGGCCGAGAAAAACAATTTGTAATGAAAGCCAAGTGTCTGATTAGGTACCTCCAGTGCAGATGGTTCGCTTGGAGGAACTCCCAGTGAAGATTCTATTGGTTATTACAGGGCTTGGTGTTGGTGGAGCTGAGCGGCAGGTTTGCGATCTTGCCGATGGGCTAAATAGTCTGGGGCATGAAGTGAGGTTGCTGTATTTAACTGGCGCCGCTGTTGTGCGGCCCGCGTCGCCAGCGGTGGCCGTCGATGGGTTGGGCATGGGAAAAAATCCTTTGAGTTTCTGGGGGGCTGTCAGGACGCTTAAGCGACATATCGAGTCGTTCCGGCCGGATGTTGTGCACAGCCACATGTACCATGCGAACATTTTTGTCAGGTTTGCCCGGTTGACCTGCTCAATGCCAAGGTTGATTTCTACTGCGCACAATACGTCTGAAGGGGGGCGGTTGTGCTCCTTCTTTTATCGGGTTACAGATACCCTGGCTGATCTCTCTACGAATGTCAGTGACGAGGCTGTAGAGGCGTTCGTCGAAAATGGCGCGGTACCAAAAGGACGTATGGTCGTTGTTTACAATGGCATTGATTTGTCTCGCTTTCATGGCGAAGTCACTGAACGGCAAGTAGATACCGGTGATGAATTTGTGCTTTTAGCTGTTGGGCGACTTCATCCCCAAAAAGACTATCCAAATCTTTTGCGTGCATTCTGCCTCTTGCCTCGCAAGCATGGCGATCGGGAGCTTCGGCTTGATATCGTTGGCGAGGGACCAGAGCGAAATAAACTGGAAGCTTTGGCGAGAGAGCTCAAGATCGAATCCCGGGTGCACTTTCTTGGGATACGGTCTGACGTGCCGGAATTATTAAATCGCGCAGATTTGTTTGTGTTGTCCTCGGCCTGGGAGGGCTTTGGTCTGGTTGTCGCAGAAGCCATGGCATGCGAAAAACGGGTCGTTGCTACAGACTGTGGAGGAGTTGCAGAGGTTCTGGGTGGTAACGGATTTCTTGTTCCTCCGTCTGATCACAAAGCGCTGGCAGAGGGAATTCAGAAAGCTTTAGCTATGTCCCCCAATGAGGCAGTGCGTCTGGGGCGTGCGGCAAGGGACCATATTCGGTCCACGTTCAGCTTAGACGTTATTCTGTCCCGCTGGAATGAAATTTATTCTGCGGGAGTTATACCGGAGAGATGAGAATTGTCCTGTTGGGAACAACGGCTGCCTGTGTGATTGGTTTTCGTGGCGAATTGATCAGGGAGCTAGTGGCAAGGGGACACGAGGTTTATGCCTTTGCACTGGACTATGACCAATCCTCCTCTGTCAGGGTTTCGGAGCTTGGTGCTGTGCCAGTAGGCTATACTTTTAGCCGGGCCGGATTGAACCCGATTGGCGATTTCCTGAACACTTTCAGGCTAAAACATCAATTAAAGCGCTTGCGTCCAGATGTTGTGCTTACCTATTTTGCGAAGCCGGTTATTTTCGGAACGGTTGCCGCGAGGCTGGCAGGAGTTAAGCGTGTGGTTGGGATGCTTGAAGGGCTTGGGTATGTATTTACTGATGATCCAGCCGGGACAAGTCTGAAGGATAGGCTCCTTCGCCATGTTCAGGTAGCTCTGTATCGCATTAGTTTGCCCTTGTTAGAGCGATTGATTTTCTTGAACAGAGACGATCCAAAGGACTTGGTTGAGCATTATGGGCTCAAGGTGAAAGAGTCGACTATTCTTGGCGGAATAGGGCTTGATTTGGAGCGTTTTAATTATTCCGTACCTGAAACTAATCCTTTGACTTTTTTATTCGTTGGTCGGCTGCTAAAAGAGAAAGGTATTCATGAGTATGTTGAGGCAGCAAGGTTAACCAAGGAGCGATTTCCGGAAACGCGGTTTTTGGTTCTGGGTGGGCTAGATGAGGAGAATCCCGGAGGGTTGTCCAAAAAAGAGCTCATGTTGTTAGTGGAGCGAAACATCGTAGAGTACCCCGGCTTTGTTGATGATGTTCCTGATTGGATCAAGCAAGCCAGTGTGTTTGTACTACCGTCCTATCGCGAGGGTCTGCCGAGAAGTACGCAGGAGGCAATGGCGATGGGGCGCGCGGTAATAACAACAGACGTGCCCGGCTGTAGGGAGACGGTTGAAACCAATGATAACGGTTTATTGGTACCCGTTGGTGATTCTCAGGCGTTGGCTGATGCGATGGCTCATTTCATTAGACATCCTGATCTAGTGATTTCAATGGGTAAAAAGGGGCGGCGTATTGCCGAGGAACGTTATGATGTACGGTTGGTAAATGCTTCGCTGATTGCTTTTTTGGAGGGCACTCAGAGTATTGACGCGTTGAGGGACCCGATGTAGTTGGTTTAAACGAAAGTGATTTGATACTGGGCAAGCCAAAGACACTGCAGGTGCTTGGTATTCTCCACAAGGGATTATTGTCATGTTCCAGAAGTTTCTTAGTCTCCCTCGTTTTTACAAGCGTTTGATATCGGTGTCTGCTGACATAGTGGCGCTGTTTTTTAGCCTTTGGGCGTCCTTCTCTCTCAGATTTGAGCAGAAGTTCTGGCTTCCCAACCAAGAGCAGCTCGTGATCGGCGGGTTGACCGTTGTATTTACCATCGCTGTTTTCGTGAAACTGGGGTTATATCGAGCCGTAGTGCGTTACCTCAATGATCGGGCTTTTATTACGGTCGTCGCTGGTGTTGCGGCATCGGCGGTAATGTTGATTCTGCTTGGCTATTGGCTCGAGGTATTGGTGCCTCGCTCGGTACCCATTATCTATGCTGCGTTGGCGTTTATTTTCATCTCCGGTAGCCGAATGAGTATTCGTATGCTGGTGTCTAGGCCTGTTCGACTTAGCAAAGAGCGTGTTGCAATTATTGGCGCCGGGGAGACGGGTTTGCAGTTATGCCAGGCATTGGATCAAGGGACCGAATACCAACCGGTCGCGTTTATTAGTTTCTTGGCATCGAATCATAAGGCGTTGATCAATGGTGTTCCGGTCTATGACGTTAAATATATCGAAAGGACGATTCGGACTCATGGCGTGAAGCGTTTGCTTTTGGCTTTGGATCCGGATTCCGGCGTCAACCGAAAAAAGCTGCTAAAGCAGTTAGAGCCGTTGGCTATTCCTGTACAAACTGTGCCGAGCATGGCAGAGCTTATTGCCGGCCAAAAGCGCATTAACGATATTCGCGACCTTGAAATTGAGGATCTTCTGGGGCGGGAACCTGTCCGCCCAGATAACGCGCAGGTATCGGCCAGCTTGTTTGGTAAATCAGTATTGGTCTCAGGAGCTGGTGGTTCTATTGGCTCTGAATTGTGCCGTCAGATCATCCAACATCGACCTAAGTGTCTTGTTCTGTTTGAACAATCGGAATTTTCGCTCTACAGCATAGAAAAAGAACTGAAGGCGATAAACACCATTGAAGGCCTGAGCGTTGAGATCCGCCCACTGCTTGGAAGCGTGACACACAGGCGCCGATGTGAGTCTGTAATGCGGGCCTTCAATATTCAGTGCGTATACCACGCGGCGGCTTACAAGCATGTACCACTAGTTGAACACAATGTTTTAGAAGGTGTTCAGAACAATATACTTGGCACTTGGCATATGGCGGAGGCTGCGATTGCCTGCGGTGTTGAGCAGTTTGTTCTTATTTCCACGGACAAAGCCGTACGGCCAACAAATATTATGGGCGCTACCAAGCGAATGGCAGAGCTCGTTTTGCAGGGGCTTGCGCAGCGTCAGTCCGAGACGATTTTCTCTATGGTCCGGTTTGGAAATGTTCTCGGATCCTCTGGGTCTGTGGTGCCACTCTTCCGTGATCAGATTCGTGACGGTGGGCCGATTACGGTGACACATCCGGATATTATTCGTTACTTCATGACGATCCCGGAGGCCAGCCAATTGGTTCTCCAGGCCGGAAGTATGGGGCAGGGCGGTGAAGTCTTCGTTTTGGACATGGGGGAGCCAGTAAAGATCGCAGACCTTGCGAAGAAAATGATTCATTTAATGGGCCTCGAAGAGCGAACTGAAGATAATCCGGGAGGCGATATTGAAATCGTATACTCCGGCCTGCGCCCAGGAGAGAAGCTTTACGAGGAACTATTGATTGGAGATAACCCCCAAGGCACGGCACATCCAAGAATTATGATGGCCCGAGAAGTTTCACTATCCTGGAGCGACGTCGAGGAGGCTCTTCTGAAGCTCACTAGGGCTAGCCAGAGCTTTGACTGCCAGTCTGTTGTAGAGATTCTTTGCAAATCTCAGACGGGCTACGCGCCAAATGGAAATATGGCGGACCTGGTTTGGTGTAATGCCGGGCAAAGAGAGCCCCTTAAGTCCAGTGAGGGAAGGGTTATTCAGTTAGGATAAGTGCTACAACAAGGATTGTTGCATGATCAAAATACTTCACCACGGCGCCGTCAACGGCGTAACTGGCTCTTGCCACGAGCTTAGATTATTGCAGGCTACAAAGGGGTCTGACCCCTCGGGGTCAGACCCCACCCTTCTGCCAGCGTCAAACACCCATCCTGGCATCCTCATAGACTGCGGCCTGTTCCAGGGCCAGGAAGAAGCCCGAGGCTCCTCCGCCGCCGACCTGGCCATCGATTTCCCCATCGACCACATCCGCGCCCTGGTGGTCACCCACGTTCATATCGACCACGTGGGCCGTATTCCCTACCTGCTTGCCGCCGGCTTTGACGGCCCCATCATCTGTTCTGAACCCTCCGCCATCATGCTCCCGGAAATCCTGGAAGATGCCCTGAAGATTGGTTTTACCCGGAATCGCGCTTTGATTAATCGTGTTTTGGACCTGATACGCGCGAGGATCGTCCCGCTGCCTTATGGCCGCTGGCATTCGGTGTTTGAGGATGAGGTTGGGAGTTTGAAGGTGCGCCTGCAGCGGGCAGGGCACATTTTGGGGTCGGCTTATGTGGAATGCGATGCGGTGTCTGGCCCAGCGGCAGAGCGTATTGTGTTTAGCGGGGATCTCGGCGCGCCTCATTCTCCCTTGCTGCCGGAGCCCAAGCCCCCGGAACGTGCTGACCGCCTGGTGATAGAGAGTACATACGGCGATAAGAACCACGAAGACCGGGAAACCAGGCGCTATCGGTTAAAAGCGGTTCTGGAGCATGCGCTGGAAGATGGCGGTACGGTGTTGATACCGGCGTTCAGTATTGGGCGTACTCAGGAGCTTTTGTATGAGATTGAAGGGCTGATTGCGGAGTTTGGTGATAGTGAGATTCTGCGGGCTTCAAAGGGGTCTGACCCCTTGGGGTCAGACCCCACCCTTCTGCCAGCGGCTAACTCGAAAGCTGGTGCGCTTGGGGTCAGTCCCCAGGGGGACAGACCCCGCAGCAGCCCTGGTAGCAGCCCCCGTAGCGAGTCCCTGACCTGGAGCAATCTGGAAATCGTTGTCGATTCCCCCCTGGCCGCCGAGTTCACCAAAATATACCGAGATCTCAAACCCTTCTGGGATGAAGAAGCCCGTGCCCTGGTGGCGGCGGGCCGCCACCCGCTCTCTTTCGAACAGCTTACCGTCATCAATTCCCACGAAGACCACCTAAACGCCGTCGAATACCTGGCCAAATCTCACCGCCCCTGCGTGGTCATCGCAGGTTCCGGTATGTGCGCTGGCGGCAGGGTGGTAAATTATCTGAAAGCGATGCTGGGCGATGCCCGAAACGATGTATTGTTTGTAGGTTATCAGGCAGCCGGAACGCCGGGCCGAGATATTCTCAACTATGGCCCTCGCGGCGGTTGGGTAGAGCTGGACGGCGAGCGCTACGATATTCGCGCCCAGGTTCACACCGTAGGCGGCTATTCCGCCCACGCCGGGCAGGAGGATTTGCTGCGGTTTGTGGAGGGCATTCCACAATCGCCAAGCGAGATTCGGATTGTGCATGGGGATGAGGGGGCGAAGCGGGCGCTGCAGGCAAAGCTGCGAAAGTTAGTGCCCGTCGCTGACGTGGTGATACCGGATTAATAGATTTGAGGTCAGACACCAATTTAAAATGGATATTACTGTATCTGCTTTGGTATGATTTCTTAGGTTTTGGATATAGGAGTGTCTTGGTGAATCTGATTTCAGGGCGGGATGTACAGGTTGCCTTGGCAGCGTATGTGCAGGAGCGGCGGAAGGCCTTGAAGTGGTCGCGGGCGGTGCTTGCGGAGCGCAGTACTGTGCCGGCACCTACCATCAAAAAGTTTGAAACCACGGGGCAGATTTCTTTGCGGCAGTTCTTACTGTTGTGGCAGTGCGTGGACGATCTTCATCGATTGCAGGATTTGACGAGCGCGGAGCAAAAGCCTATGCCGCGATCACTGGATGAGGTGCTTGCCCAGTGAGCTTTGCCTCGGTTCGCCAGTTAGCGGTTTGGCGCACGTTCAGCGATGGCCAGCGGGCCCGGGTTGGTGGCCTGGCGCAGAACCGGCAAGGCGTATTTTTTCAGTACGATGCAGATTACCTGGCCAGGTTTAGCCCTTTGTCGCCCTTTGCGCTGAAGTGGGATGCGACTGTGCAGCGGGCTCCCCGCGATCCCCATGGCGGGCTGCCGGGGGTATTTGCGGATTCTCTGCCTGATGGTTGGGGTTTGCTGTTGATGGACCGTGTGTTTCGTCAGCAGGGTATTCTGCCAGCCCAGATAACGCCGATGGACAGGTTGGCGTTTGTGGGTGCCACGGGTACCGGTGCACTGAGTTATACGCCCGTGGCGGAATTTGCTCCGGTCGCCGATGGCAAGCTGATTGAAACAGCGGAGCTTGGGCTTCAGGCTCAGGCCGTTTTCGACGGGCAAACGACGGATGTGTTGGCCGAACTGGTTGCCGCCGGAAGCTCCGCAGGTGCCCGGCCCAAGGCGCAGCTGTATTTTGCTGAAGGGGAGTACGGCGTGTGTCGTACTCGGCCTATCGCTGGTGATGAAGCCTGGCTGGTTAAGTTTACTTCTGCCAATCTGCCCCTAGGCCATGAAGAAGGGTTATGTGAGGCAGTTTATTTATCCTTGGCAGAACGCGCGGGATTGCAGACTCCCCGCTGGCAGTTGCTGCCGGCTCCCGAGGCATCGGGTGCCAAGGCCTGGTTAGCGGTTGAGCGGTTTGACCGGGTATGGCGGGCAGAGGATGTGCCCGGTTGTGTTCATTTGCACAGTGCCTGTGGTTTGCTGGATGCGGATTTTCGCGCGCCCAGCTTGGATTATGAGGATTTGATAAAGGCCAGCGCTCAGCTATGCCGTGGCGTTAACGCCGCGCAGCTGCAGTTCTTGCGCGCAGTGTTTAATTTGTTCGCAGTAAACCAGGATGATCACAGCAAGAACTGGGCGTTTCTGCAAAGCGATGATGGTGATTGGCAGCCTGCACCGTTCTATGACGTGACCTTCAGCCCCGGCCGGTTTGGCGAACACAGCACGGCTTACGCCGGGTTTGGTAAGAAACCGCCATTGAAGGCCATGCAAAAGTTGGCGGCCGAAGCAGGCTTTGCCAGCTGGGAACAGGCGAGGCAGGGAATAGAGCGTGTCCTGGATGCCTTGGCCGGCTTTTCCGCCGTGGCGAAGGCGCTGGGCGTGAGCGCCGAGACTACTCGGCTTATCCAGCAGCAACTAGATCAAACCTATCAGCAGAACATCAAATAATGGGGTCAGACCCCAGAACATTTGACCGATCAAAATGTCTTGGGGTCTGACCCCAAAATGGGAGATTTTATGAAAAGGATTGGTGTTATTGGCTTGGGCTATGTGGGTTTGCCATTGGCGGCAGCCTTCGGTGAGAAGCGCGAAGTGGTTGGTTTTGATATCAACAGCAAGCGTATTGCTGAGCTTAAGGATGGGGTGGATTTTACCCGTGAGGTGTCTGCGGATGAGTTGGCGGCAGCGAAGCACCTGTCCTTCACGGATTCGCTGGAGGGCATTGCGGAGTGCCAGCTCTACATTGTGACGGTGCCTACGCCCATTGATGAATACAAAAGCCCGGACCTGACGCCGCTGGTGAAGGCCAGTGAGAGTGTGGGTAAAGTTTTGAAGAAGGGCGATATTGTTATTTATGAATCCACGGTGTTCCCGGGTGCCACCGAAGAGGTTTGTGTGCCGGTGCTGGAGAGGTTCTCTGGCCTGAGCTTCAACCAGGATTTCTTCGCCGGATACAGCCCGGAGCGGATCAACCCGGGCGATAAAGAGCACCGGGTGACGACGATTATGAAGGTGACGTCCGGCTCTACGCCGGAGATTGCCGAGGAAGTGGATGCCTTATACGCCGATATCATCACCGCCGGTACCCACAAGGCCAGTTCCATTAAGGTGGCGGAAGCCGCCAAGGTGATTGAAAACACCCAGCGGGATTTGAACATTGCCTTGATGAATGAGTTGTCCATGATTTTTGCTCGTTTGAAGATCGACACCAATGAAGTATTGGCCGCGGCCGGAACCAAATGGAATTTCTTGCCGTTTAAACCTGGCCTGGTGGGCGGGCATTGTATTGGGGTAGACCCGTATTATCTGACCCATAAAGCCCAGGCCATTGGCTATAACCCGGAGATTATCCTGGCTGGCCGCCGGGTGAATGACAATATGGGGCCTTATGCTGCCTCGGCCCTGGTGAAGGCAATGATTAAAAAAGGCCACACCATTGCCGATTCCCGTATTTTGATTATGGGCTTTACCTTTAAAGAAAATTGCCCGGATTTGCGCAATACCCGTGTGATTGATGTGGTGCGCGAACTTCAGGATTATGGCTGCCAGGTGGATGTTACCGACTGCTGGGCAGATAATGCTGAAGCAGAGCATGAGTATGGTATTTCATTGGTACCAGAGCCGGCGAAAGGAAGCTATGACGCTGTCTTTCTGGCCGTTCCGCACAGGGAATACGCGGCTTTGAATGCGGATGAATTACGTAGTTATACCAATGGCAGCGGTGTGTTGTTTGATTTGAAAGGTGTGTTGCCATTAGGGTACGCAGACTTGCGTCTATAAGGTTGGGGTCAGACCCCAAGACATTTGATGGCATGAAATGTATCGGGGTCTGACCCCGAATAGAAAGCTCGGCATTGTTGTCGGGCTTTTTTATTAATTGGCTGTAAGCGTTTTATTTTGCCAATTTGTGAATTGTTTATTATGATTTGTCGGGACTTCTCGTCATATTCAATGTTGTATTAAACCCAAACGAATAAGGTTTTTTCGAAATGGCAAAAATTAATGACTACTATCAGAAAAAACAGTTGATGGAAAAGCTGGCTGCTGAGCTTGAAAAGCTCGAGAAAGACCAAGCGCTGAAAAGTGAGCTTGAGTTCGAAGATAAGGTTCGTGGTTTAATGAAGGAATATAATAAATCGCCCAAGGATGTACTGCAGATTTTGGTGGCAATTGACCCTTCTATTGCCGGAGTAAAAGCAGACGTAGCCTCTGGGACCCGCGCCAAACGCCCGATGAAGACCTACACAAACCCACATACCGGTGAAGTGGTGAAAACCCGTGGTGGCAATCACAAAACGTTGAATGAGTGGCGCGAAAAGTACGGTAAGGATGCCGTGCAAAGTTGGCAGCAAGACTGAACTCACTCTAAGGCAAGTTTGTCGGGCTAAAGAAAGGTAGTCGAAACAACTGCTTGGCAGCGATTCGTCCCCCCCCTTTTTTGAACGTGGGGGGCTTTCTCCTTTTCAGCTCACCGCCCTGGTGTTATCTAAAGCGTCAAAGCAAGGCTATTACTATTTTCTATTCGTAAAATATTTGGCATATTGGGTATTATGCAATGATATTTGGGTTTTCCATCATTTTCATGAACCTACCTTGGTGATACATGGCGAAGTTATTCTCGAGGCGAAGCAAAGACTCTTCGAAAGACCAAGCTCCGCCCCCAGAGCGTTCCGGGAGGGACGTCAATAGTAGTGCCGCAGAAACCTCAGAGTTTCCTGAACGCTCCAGATTCGTCAGGTCACACAGTTCGCGCCTGGTGAGTACATCTGTCGGCTGGTTTGCGCTGACGAGAGAGGAGGAGGACTTAGGGCCATTTGCAACCGAGTTGTTGGCTGAAACGGCGCTGAATGAGTATCTGCAATCCGTACCTCAGCGAGACACCAGAGAGTTTTCGCCAAGACTGGAGAGTGGCGTTCTGATTCACGATACGGAAACGTGTAGGAAGCGTCATTGTGCTTTTTGTATTGAGGCTGGCGTTCTCGCTGAGGACAACTGGAGCGAACTGTTAGACCAAATTGACTTTGTTTTGGGGGATTAGACAAATGGCCCATTCAGAACGAGAATATTTCTCTCACGCTCCATACTTGGATCGATACGAAGTCGATTTGGAAAATTTCATTCACCTGATATACGAGAAAAACGACTCTCGCAGGCTTATCAAAGTTTCCTCGGATGACAATGAGGCCCGTGCGGCTTTGCTCAGCGGCAGAGAAGTTATAAATCACCAGCCGGTATCTATTCTGTTTTTGATATTGAAGGGTGTTAACCCTGCAGAGTGTATGGATGATGACACCTGGTTTAACGTTGTTGGGCCTGCCATGAAAGCGGTTGGTGATCGCTACGGGAGCGATACCTATAAAACTGCGATGTGGGACGGTGTGCCCCCTGATCTGCCGGCCCCCTTTGCAGATAAGCGCCTTAAGCTTTTGATTGCAGACTATCTGGCGGAGGACATAACGACCATTGTCGAGCTTACAGAAATTGTAATGGCCATAAAAAACGGCCGGGAGCCTGCTCGTTCGTTGTTTCGCGAAAAGTCCGTCAGTATGTCTTGGTCTAAGGGCTTGAGTGGAAACGCCGACGGCCTTCAACTTTCCATGCAGTACAATCTGGAGCTACAGGACAAATATTTCAGTTTGAGAGACGCTGCAACAGATATTGCTCAGCAGCGCTTTGCGCAACGAATGTGTGACCGCCTTGAGGCTGAGCAAAGGGAACTATTGATCTCCGTTGCACGAACAGCCCCGTGAGCTTTGCGTTACCTGTCGTATTTTTGGTGCTGTGTGATGGCTGATCACCGTTTTTCGTCTACTCTTTACTAAGGAATAGTGTTTTTCTCATCTATTAAGGTCCACATCTGCCGCAGGGAGGTGGTTGGGGTAGGCGAAAGGGCTGACGGGATGATTGATAACAACAATGGCGCTCCCGTTGATGGGGGCGCGATCGAATTCCTTGCCATAACCAGGTCCATCACATATTTTTGGCACACAGGAGCCGTGCCTGAGCTGCAATCTATTTGTGCGGAGCTGGGAAAACTTTTTCTCGCGTCTCGATGTGCGTTGTTGTGTGGCTCCGGTGATCGTGAAGGGCTGACCGTAAGGGCCTCTTGGAGTCGTGGAGAGCCCAACCATTCTGACATGTCTTTGGTCGATTGCTGGCCCGAGCTCAGGCGCCTGTCTCCAGTCCTGGATTATATGGACGTAACCCGTCTAAACAGTGGTATTGCTAATCAACGGTGTGACCTTTTGTTGTCGCCTTTGCAGGGGCGAAGCGGCTGCTTGGCTGGAATTCTCGCATTAGAGGTAGACGCGGGCCAATCTCTCGATGTTGAACTGGAGTATTTGAGAACCGTTGGTGGGTTGCTTGGGTGCGCTCTGGACGACATTAACCGAAGAGCCCATAACGGCTCGGAAAGTATTCAGGGTGACACGACACCTGAACTGGCATTAGCTACCAACATTATTAAAGGGGATGACAACGCTGTTGACGAGTTGACGGGGTTAATGGTTCGCCATTCCTTCCGGGATATTGTCGGTCGGTTTATAGAGTTCAGTAGCGAGAGAGAGTGTTTCGGTGGTTTTTTTCTGATTGATCTGGATAATTTTCGTCTTATTAACGATGCAGAAGGCCATGCCACGGGGGATAAGCTTCTGGCCGGTGTTGCGTCCCGCCTCGAATATGTCGTTCCGCCTGGTGGGGCACTGTCGCGGATTGAGGGCGATGTTTTTGCGTTTGCCACACCCCAGCTCAGTAATACCGAACAGGGTGCGAGGGAATCTGCGGAGGTTCTGGTAGAGCGGGTTCATCAGATGCTCAGCCGGCCATTTTCGGTTGAAAATCAGGATATGACTCTAACGGCGAGCATCGGCGTAGCCCTGTTTTACAATTATGCTTCGACGTTTGAGGAAGTGCTGCGACACTCAGAATTGTCGATGTACAAGGCAAAAGATGATGGCAAAAACCGAAGCTGCTTTTTTTCAACAGAGTTACAGCGGGCCATAAACGAGCGTGTAGATCTCGATTCAGCACTCAAACTGGCCATCAGTGAGCAACAGTTCAAGTTGAATTATCAGCTGCAAGTTGATCACAAAGGCACTCCGATTGGCGTTGAAGCATTGATACGCTGGCACAGGCCGGGGGTTGGCATGATATCGCCAGGAGTCTTCATACCCTTCGCCGAGGCAAACGGGCTGATTCTAGACATAGGTCGGTGGGTTCTTCACGAGGCATGCCGGCAACTTGCTGTATGGAGTGCTGGTCACCGTAGCGTGGCAGACCTTGTGATTGCGGTTAACGTGAGTTCGGAACAATTTAAACAAGCATCTTTCGTTGATGAGATAAATACGGCGTTGGCTGAGTCTGGTGCTCCTGCCAATCGGCTGAAGCTTGAGGTCACCGAAAGCGCACTGGCCCAGGACCTGGTTCAGGTTGCGGATAAGATGCGCCGGTTAAAGGAGCTTGGTGTCCGGTTTTCGCTAGATGATTTTGGGACTGGTTATTCGTCTTTGCGGTATGTAAAGGATTTGCCTTTTGACGAATTAAAAATTGATCAGTCTTTCGTTCGTGGAATTACCAAAGAACGGACCGACGAGGCCATTGCTTCGATGATGCTCGCACTAGCAAGAAGCACCGGGCTCAATGCATTGGCCGAAGGCGTCGAGACTCGAGAAGAGCTCGATATTCTGCTTAGCTTGGGATGCCCGGCTTTTCAGGGTTACTTCTTCGGCCGCCCTCAGGCAAGTGAATTAATTGCAGATGCCGTGGTGGCGCAATCTCTCAGCGGGTGAGTTTACCCGCGAGCAGGGCTGCCCGGTGTTTGACAAGCTCATCCTCTGCCGAGACCGCCCCCAGAGTGGCTATGGTTTTGAGGTATTCCAGTGCTTGCTGAATACCAGATTTTTCATCCAGCTTTAGGACTGATCTTGCGTGCTCGTAGTATAGCCCAGGATAATCCGGTGCGATGTCATATGCCCGTAGGAACAGCCCCTCTACATTCGATTTGCGTGCGCCGTAGGTGACCCTGCCGATGAAACTGCCAGCTTTTTCGATGATGCCGGCTTGAACGCCCGCGTACAGGACTATTGCGTAGATGTTGTCAGGGTTCTCTTCCAGTAGTTTTTGTAACACTTCAGTGATTTCTGAGGTGTATCCGGTTGCCATTGCTTCGGTCGCGGATAGATTTTCGAGAATCCGGGCTTTGCCATAGACATTTCCGAATCGAATCATTGGATGGTCGGGTGCCATTGGTAGTATTTCATCCGTTTTAGTGATGACATCCTCCAGCAGCGACTTACGATGCTCTGGGTCGGTTTCGATCAGTGTGGCGTAAAGTGCTTGGGCATAAAGGCCGGGAAAGTAGCCGGCCGGGCCGAGTGCCAGGCCCAGATCTCTGGCTTGTTTGAACTCGCCGTTGAATAGGTGAGCCCAGGCTTGTCTGAGAAGGTGTGCATACTCCTGATGCTGATCGTCGAGCGTCTCCGCGCTGAGGCGCGCCACTAACGGGTGGTTGTGTACAGATTGCGCAAGGTGATTTTTTGTGTGGTCATAGAGGGCAGGCCAACGTTGAACATCGGCACGTAGTGATTCAACCGTGGGCAGTGGGCCCCTCAAATCATTGGTGAGCTTCTGCCAGTGAAGATGCAAAGTATCGGCTTCATAATGGTATTGGACGAGATCGACGGGGTACGGCTGCCATTCGTCTCCAGCCATTGTGGGTGTAGATAGGGCTGAGATCACAAAGAAAATTAAAATGCAGATGCGGTGTGACATGAGTTTGGCTCCTCTGTGTTGCTTTATCACAACACTGCCGCAGTTAATGGCCATTGGCCTAAACGACAACGTAGAGCTGCTAAATCACGACCTGAGGAGAAGCCCCCAAAGCATTCCCGCTCTCAAATAAGGCGGGAAGCTTTGGGTGGAGGTGTCAATGATGGTCAGAACTCTCCGAATTCAGACTCATCATGTGCGTGCCCGTTTTTTCCATTCAGAGCCTGCGGAGGTGGCATATCTAACTCTCTCGGCGCTCTTGGTGCCGATGATCTAGTGGTTAAGCTAATAGTCTCCGCAGAGGCCTTGTTGTTAACCTTGAAGAAGGCAATTTGCCGCTTCAGTTGTTCTGCCTGTGCGTTCATTTCTTCCGCAGTCGACGCCAGTTCTTCGGCGGACGATGCGCTTTGCTGGGTTATCTGGTTTAGCTGGTCCATCGCCCTGTTAATTTGATTTGCACCAATGCTCTGTTCATCAGACGCCGCGCTGATCTCTTGAACCAGGTCGGAGGTTTTCTGGATGGATGGCACCATTTCGTCGAGCAGTTGGCCCGCCTTCTCGGCCTGATCCACCGAGCCTGAAGCAAGATCTCCGATTTCCTGCGCCGCAACCTGGCTTCTCTCCGCCAATTTGCGAACTTCTGCAGCGACCACAGCAAATCCTTTGCCATGGTCACCGGCCCTGGCCGCTTCAATTGCGGCATTCAATGCCAACAAGTTGGTTTGGTAGGCAATGTCGTCAATGATGCCGATTTTCTCTGCGATGCTTTTCATTGCGCTGACAGTTCTTTGAACGGCCTCGCCGCCTTCCGTCGCCTCTTTTGCCGCTTTCTGAGAAATGCCATCTGTGACTTTTGCGTTTTCGGCGTTCTGGGCGATAGAGGCGGTCATCTGCTCAATGGAGGATGTTGTCTGAACAACGTTCGAGGCTTGCTCACTTGCGCCTTGGCTGAGTGAATGAGCGGTGGAACTCACCTGCTTCGTGGCGGAGTTGAGCGAATCGGCGGACACTCTCATATCGATCGCCATTTGCTCGAGCTTGTTGATGGTGTTGTTTACGGCATCTTTGAGCTGAACCATGTCACCTTTACAGGTGACAGAAATGAGCCTGGTTAAATCGCCTGTTTCCACACCGCTCATTGTTTCGATCAGATCATTGATGGGTTCGACCACTGAAGTCAATGTGTTGTTGATGGATTCTGACAGGCGCTGAAGATCGCCGCGGAAGGGTGTCTGTATGCGCTCTGAGAGCTTGCCGCTTTCTACTACTTGCATAACCCGCATGATTTCATTGATGGGGCCGATGACGGCGTCCAGAGTTTCGTTAACGCCTTGAACGATGCGCCGGAAGTCACCCTCGTGCTTGGTGGCATCGGCTCGTGTGTCGAGTGCCCCCTCGACAGCTGCCTGCGACAGCATGTTGGCGTCTTCAATCATCTTGTTGACGGCGCCGATAGCGCGGTTCAGGTTGTTTTTGATGGTGTTGAAGTCGCCGTTGTATTCATCGGTAATGGGCTCTGGTATGTCTCCCCGGGAGATGCGGTCCACGTAATCGGCGGCCACGTTCAGCGGCCCGATGACGGCATCCAGTGTGTCATTTACGCCCTGGACGATGCGCCGGAAGTCGCCTTCGTGTTTGCTGGCATCGGCCCGGGTGTCGAGCGCCCCCTCGACGGCGGCCTTGGCCAGCAGGTTGGCGTCTTCAATCATTTTATTCACGGCATCGATGGCGCGGTTCAGGTTGTTCTTGATGGTGTTGAAATCGCCGTTGTATTCGTCGGTGATGGGCTCGGGGATTTCACCCCGGGAGATGCGGTCTACGTAATCGGCGGCCACGTTCAGCGGCCCGATGACGGCATCCAGTGTGTCATTTACGCCCTGGACGATGCGCCGGAAGTCGCCTTCGTGTTTGCTGGCATCGGCCCGGGTGTCGAGCGCCCCCTCGACGGCGGCCTTGGCCAGCAGGTTGGCGTCTTCAATCATTTTATTCACGGCATCGATGGCGCGGTTCAGGTTGTTCTTGATGGTGTTGAAATCGCCGTTGTATTCGTCGGTGATGGGCTCGGGGATTTCACCCCGGGAGATGCGGTCTACGTAATCGGCGGCCACGTTCAGCGGCCCGATGACGGCATCCAGTGTGTCATTTACGCCCTGGACGATGCGCCGGAAGTCGCCTTCGTGTTTGCTGGCATCGGCCCGGGTGTCGAGCGCCCCCTCGACGGCGGCCTTGGCCAGCAGGTTGGCGTCTTCAATCATTTTATTCACGGCATCGATGGCGCGGTTCAGGTTGTTCTTGATGGTGTTGAAATCGCCGTTGTATTCGTCGGTGATGGGCTCGGGGATTTCACCCCGGGAGATGCGGTCTACGTAATCGGCGGCCACGTTCAGCGGCCCGATGACGGCATCCAGTGTGTCATTTACGCCCTGGACGATGCGCCGGAAGTCGCCTTCGTGTTTGCTGGCATCGGCCCGGGTGTCGAGCGCCCCCTCGACGGCGGCCTTGGCCAGCAGGTTGGCGTCTTCAATCATTTTATTCACGGCATCGATGGCGCGGTTCAGGTTGTTCTTGATGGTGTTGAAATCGCCGTTGTATTCGTCGGTGATGGGCTCGGGGATTTCACCCCGGGAGATGCGGTCTACGTAATCGGCGGCCACGTTCAGCGGCCCGATGACGGCATCCAGTGTGTCATTTACGCCCTGGACGATGCGCCGGAAGTCGCCTTCGTGTTTGCTGGCATCGGCCCGGGTGTCGAGCGCCCCCTCGACGGCGGCTTTGGCCAGCAGGTTAGCGTCTTCGATCATCTTATTAACGGCGTCAATGGCGCGGTTCAGGTTGTTTTTGATGGTGTTGAAGTCGCCGTTGTATTCGTCGGTGATCGGTTCTGGTATGTCTCCTTTGGAGATACGGTCAACATAGTTCGCAGCCACGTTTAGCGGCCCGATAACGGCATCCAGCGTATCGTTCACGCCCTGTACAATGCGCCGGAAATCGCCCTCGTGTTTGCTGGCGTCTGCTCGCGTATCGAGCTCCCCTCGGACGGCGGCTTGTGAGAGGAGGTCTGCATCAGCAATCATCTTATTGACGGCGCTGATACAGGTATTCAGGTTGTTTTTGATCTCGTTAAAATCACCTTTGTATTCATCGGTGATCGGCTCAGGAATGTCTCCCGCAGCGATGCGCTTAACATAGGTGGATGCGACGGTGAGCGGGTCCAGTATTAGTTCCAGTACCTGGTTGAAATTTTCACCCACGATACGTGTCAGGCCGTCTGAGTTTGCCGTTGTTGTAATGCGCCGCGTGAGATCGCCCTCCTGCACGGCTTGAACAACGTCCTGCATTTGCGTTATCGCAAACTCCTCTGCGGTTCTGTCCAGCCATTCGACAACGTGGCCGAGCTTTCGGCCTCCTTCGCCTTTGACCGGATTCACCATTAAACGGAAATGCCTGTCGCCGAGCTTAATATTGGCGGTGTAGGTGGACTCAAGCGCTGCCAGCATTTTTCGCTGCACTGAGGGGTCTTTGTGATAGCGGTCGATGCTGCTGGTAAGGAGGTCTGAGGCTTTGAAGTTGGGTAGTGAGGCTTTTATGTCGGCCTCTGCATCCGTCAGAAATTTAACGACAGCGGGGTTGGTATAAACAATATTGTGCTCTTCGTCAGCGATCATGACGTTCGACGACATGCATTCCATCGCTGAACGGATTCTGCGGGACTCGCTTAGTCTTTGCTCCGCCAGGCGAGCATTCTCTTCAGATTTGGCTTTGAATGCCTCTACTTTTAGCAGCGCCTGCCTGAGCTCTTCTGGTAATTTGGAAAAATCAGGCTGTTCCAGGTCAGCCTGAGTATCGTCCAGTTTTGAGTTTAGCCAACGCCCCGTGGCTGCTAGAAGAGTTTGTTGAGAACCCTTGTTGTGTTTGAACATATCAAGCATCTTATTGCCCTCGTCACCTGGGTAAGGTCTTGGTCGCCTGTTTCTTATCGCAAATAAATAATTGCTGCTGACCACAACTGAAAATTGCGCGGCTACATCATGTGATTGTTAGCTCGCAACATAATTTCAATTACGTCTGCTTGGTATCTTATATAAATAGCAGAACTTCAGATTTTCGAGGCTTTTTTTCAATTTTTTACAAAAAAAAATGTTTTAGGGATTGTGGATTTGTCATTTTTCTAAAAATATCAGTTTGTTAAAAAAAGTTGGTGAAGTTGCGAAACTGGATTTCTAGTCCATAATCAGATCTAACCAATGCTAAGAATGGGTGTTCGGGTATGAAACAGGGCTTTGAGCAGGTGGCCGCATCTGAGAGTTCAAGCATTGATCTGGCCGGATGTAAAAGTATTCTTTCCGCGCTGACCTTTTTTGGTGCATTTTCCATAATACTTGTGTGGTTATTTCCTGCTTGGTTTATTCTAATAACCATATTTTTTCTATTGTCTTTTATTGGTGCCCTGTTTTGGGTCAATATTAAGGCGCGAGAACATAATGCGCGTTTTAAAAAAGAAGCGAATGCTAAGCATGAACATGCTGACCAAGGCTTTCAGCAGCACCCACTTGTTCCACTCGTGACGTCAGTAGTTCCTATTTGGAGTCGGCAGGTCGATAGCGCTGACGCGCTTACCCTAGATTCCATCAATGGGTTAGTTGCTAAATTCGAGAACCTTCGAAGTGCTCTTGAGGATGCTATTGAGACTTCAAGGCAAGTGACGGAGAGCGAGTCGGTGAATGCTGCGTTTCGCCAGAGCGAGTTGGCTCTTGAGCAGACGATAAAAGGGCTTCGGCAGATTCAGGATAGCAGGGCGAGTTTGGTTGATGAAATAAAGGCCATGGCGGGTTTTACTCAGTCACTGCTTAAAATGTCGACAGAGGTTGTGGAAATTTCAGATCAGACCAACCTCCTTGCTTTAAATGCTTCTATCGAGGCGGCCAGGGCTGGTGAGCATGGTCGCGGTTTTGCTGTAGTGGCTGAGGAAGTGAGAAATCTTTCCCGCAGGAGCAGGCAAGCGGCAGACGCCATGACACAAACCGTGGCCTCTGCAAACGAGGCCATCAATAAAAGTGTCTCGCTGGTCAATACATCGAGTGCAAGAGAAAAGTCACACCTTGATGAGTCTGAGTCCAGTATTCGGAACGTGCTCAATACGATGGGTCAGATTCTGATCGAGCTGAAAGGAAGTTCCAGGAACATGGAGGATACATCTCAAAGCATCGAAACAGATCTTCAGAATGTTCTCGTTGATCTTCAGTTTCAGGACCGTGTTAACCAGATGAATCAGCAGGTGGTTTCGAGCATGTGTGAGCTGGTGACTACCCTTGAGGAATCTGTTGAAGACCCGGACAAGCTCTCAATCTCGCTCGACCCGGAGACATGGCTGAGCAAAATGGAAGGGAGCTACGCCATGGCGGAACAGCGTGCAAATCACAGGGGTGCTCAAGCGCCGGGTATCGGTGGTCAGGAAATTACGTTCTTTTAGGTTTTTGAGACGGAGAGAAAAATGACTAAAACGGTGATGGTTGTAGATGACTCTGCTTCTTTACGTCAAGTGGTCGTGATGGCGCTTAAGAGCGCGGGCTACGAAACCATGGAAGCTGAAAATGGCAAGAAAGCACTTGAGGTGCTCAAAGCCAAGCGGGCGAATCTGATCATTAGCGACGTGAATATGCCGGTTATGGATGGCCTGACGTTTCTTAAAGAGGTTAAAAAAATGCCGGAATATAAATTCACCCCCGTGATCATGTTGACAACGGAGTCCAGTGAGACCCGGAAATCGGAGGGGAAGGCGTCTGGTGCTAAAGCGTGGGTTGTGAAGCCATTTCAGCCTCAACAGATGTTGGACGCGGTCAAGAAGCTTTTACTGATGTGATCCACGGGAGAGAGCCCCATGCAGGAGTTCCTGAGCAAAACTGACGAAAGAGCGTACGAGCTCAGCGGTGAGTTGACGATATACAACGCGGAGGCTTTGAAAAAAAGTCTTAGGCCTATTTTTGATTTGGCTCATGACAGGCTTTCAGTTGATTGCGCTGGAATTAAAGAAATTGATGGAGCAGGTCTTCAGATATTGCTGGTATACCGCAATCACGTCAAGGCCAATGGCGGGGAGCTCCTGCTTACCAATGTCCCCGACTTGATGCAGCAACTTTTTGAAACTGTGGGCACAGAACAATAACAAATCGGTTTGACTAATGGTTACTGATCGGGGGACCCGTCTATGGACATGCAAGATGCTCTGCAAACTTATGTAGATGAGAGCAGAGAGTTGCTGGAAGAGATGGAAAATGCCTTATTGGCTCTGGAGAGTTCCGCTGACACTAATACCGCGGAGCATTTGAATTCGGTCTTTAGAGCTGCACACACGATAAAGGGCTCCGCAGGGTTGTTTGGTTTGGAGGATGTTGTTCGGTTTACTCATGAGTTGGAGACTGGGCTGGATGATCTGCGTGAGGGAACGGTGACGCTGACCGGTGATATTATAAGTGTTCTTCTACACTGCAATGATCACTTACGAACACTGATCGACGAAGTGGCGGACGGAATGCAGCGTGCGAGCGCTTCTGCGGAGCAGCGTAGTCAAAGTCTTCTTGAAAAATTGAGGCAAGTGCATCCGGGGCTTCAAGATCAAGCCGGGGCAGTTGAACGCACATCGGAACCGTCCTCCTCTAAAAGTACTGCGGACAGTACCAGCACTGATAACCCGCTCGATGCTTACCTTCGAAGCCACTTTGATTCGGAAACAGAATTGCAGCAAACCCCGTTAAAATCCACTGTTCAGAACGTAACCAGAGAGACCTGGCATATCTCCTTACGTTTCGGAGAGGATACCTTTCGGGACGGAATGGATCCGCTTTCATTTTTGCGCTATCTCGCTGGTTTAGGGCAAATAGTGGGTATTTGTCTGGTTGAGAAAAGGTTACCCACGCCAGACAGCTTTAATCCTGAATCTTGTTACTTTGGGTTCGAATTGTGTTTCAAAGCAGATGTATCCCGAGACCAAATTGAAAGTGTTTTTGAATTTGTACGTGAGGGTAGCGATATTCACATACTGGCGCCGGATCAACCCTTGGCGTCATTTCACGAACTACTCGACACGTTGCAGGAGCCCGATGATTACCTTTTGGACTTGTGGGTGCGGTGCCAAAGTTTATCGTTTGATCAGGCTGAGAGTTTGCAAAAAGGCGCGACTCTTGACGCGGGAACGACGCCTCCGCTGACGGATCGAGAAGCGCCTGGTGCCATGGCTGACTCGGCGAAAGGAGAAGCAGTTGTCAAGGCAGAGGGTAAATCAATACGCGTGGATGCGGCGAGGTTGGATGAGCTGGTTAATCTGATTGGAGAATTGGTTACATCCGGGGCTGGGGTTTCGCTGTTAGCGAGGGAATCGGGTGACAACGCCATTGCGGAGTCCATGGGTAATCTGACGGAGCTTATTGAGGAAGTGCGTGACGCGGCGCTGCAATTGCGCATGGTTCAGATAGGCAACACCTTCAACCGCTACAGAAGGGTTGTGAGGGATCTCTCAGGAGAGCTTGGTAAGAACATTCAGCTGGAAATAAGCGGGGCTGAAACGGAACTGGACAAGACGGTTGTCGAGAAGATTGGCGACCCTTTGATGCACCTGATCCGGAATGCGATTGATCATGGGATTGAATCTTCGGCGGAACGAGTTGCGAAAGGTAAACCGGAAGGCGGCGTTCTGAAACTTAATGCCTTTCATGATTCAGGCTCTATCGTAATTGAAGTTTCAGATGACGGACGGGGCCTTAATCCAGAGAAAATTCGCAAAAAATCTTTGGAAAAACAGCTGATTTCTGAGGACCAGGTTTTAAGCGAAGAGGAACTGTTCCAGCTTATTTTTGAGCCGGGGTTTTCCACTGCAGATGCCGTAACCGATTTGTCTGGAAGAGGGGTTGGCATGGATGTTGTGCGGCGCAATGTAGTTGATATCGGAGGCAGGATTAATATCTCCAGTGTGCTTGATCAGGGTACGACTATACGGATTACTCTCCCGCTTACCCTGGCAATCATTGATGGCTTCCTGGTGAGCGTTGGGAACGACTTCTTTGTTATGCCGCTTGAGTCGGTGCTTGAGTGTGTCGAGCTCAATCTGAATAAAAGTGAGAACGGGCGAGACCAGAACTATATGAATCTTCGGGGAGAGGTTTTGCCCTTTCTAAGGCTTAGAGATGTTTTCCAGGTTCCGGGGCAGCCTGAATCTCGTGAGAATATTGTAGTTGTCCGATCTGGCGCGAAAAAAGCCGGGCTGGTGGTAGATCAATTACATGGCGAATTTCAGACCGTGATAAAACCTTTAGGTCCGATTTTTATGAATCTTGAGGGGCTTAGCGGGTCTACCATTATGGGCAACGGCAACGTGGCATTGATTATCGATCTTGCCAATCTAATACGAAGGTTTGCCAATAAAGAACCTGCTGAAGCAAGCTGATACTTTAAATATTACGGGGGTTTATAATGGCCGCTCAACAAAAAGAAACCTTGGATCAGTTTCAGGGGAGTGAGAAGCAACAGGAAAAAGACAGCTCTGTTTCTGATTTTTTGACCTTTTCCGTTGATGAAGAGCTTTTTGCGATTGAAATAATGAAAGTCAAAGAAATACTGGAATATAGTGCTTTGACTAGTGTTCCTTTAATGCCTCCCTTCATAAGAGGTGTCATAAATCTCCGGGGCTCTGTAGTACCTGTAGTTGATTTAAAGGTGCGGTTTGGGGGTGATAAAAATATTCCCACCAAACGCACTTGTTTTGTCATTGTGGAAGTCCCCACAGACAATGGCCATCAGGAAATAGGTATTGTTGTCGACACGGTTTCGGAAGTGCTTTCGATTAGTAGCGATAATATCGAGCCGCCGCCGAGCTTCGGCGCAAAAATAAGGGCTGATTTTATTCAGGGAATGGGAAAGCTCAATGGGAGCTTTGTTATTATCTTGTGTGTAGACAAGGTTCTATCTGTTGAGGAACTGGCTGATATTAATGGTTTCGTCAGTCAAAACAGTAAGGTTTCTGCAAATGCTTGATATCATCTTTGGATGAATTTAAATGTGACAACAAAAAAAAGTGGTATGTCTGCATCGGATGAGTCGGCGATTGAAGAGTTTATGCGTTTTTTTGAGACGGAATCAGGTATTAGCCTCTCAACAAACAAACAGTACCTGGTTGCTCAGCGTCTTGAGAGCAGGCTTAGGGCTACGAAAAAAAAGAACTATGCAGATTATCTGGCCTGGACTCAGTTACCGGGTAACGAATCAGAAAGGCGGTTGGTTGTTGATCTTCTGACGACAAATGAGACGTCTTTTTTTCGTGAGGTAGATCACTTCAAGCTGATAGCGAAGCTAGCCAAAGAGTATCGCGATGCCGGTAAGATTCTCAGGGTGTGGAGTGCGGCATGCTCTTCCGGGGAAGAGCCGTACAGCATTGCAATGGTGTTGGACCAGTATTCGGGGAACAACTTTTGGGAAGTAGACGCATCCGATTTGTCGGAGTCTATGCTAGAAGTTGCCAGGCAAGGGCTTTATCCGCTCCGAGCCTCTGACCGTATTCCAGACCGGTATCTTAAGCAATATTGCCTGAAGGGTAAGGGTGTCTATCAGGATAAATTCCTGATTAAGGAGAGCCTCAAGAAAAGAGTTTTCTTTTGCAAGCGGAATCTCTTGTCAGATGTTGATAGCAACAAAGTCTATGATGCGATTTTTTTGAGAAATGTCTTGATATATTTCGATGCAAATAAGAAGAAGCGAATACTTCAGAAGGTGACTGAGCGTCTCGTCACTGGCGGTAGGCTGGTTGTTGGTCATGCTGAGTCAGTGCTGGGCCTGATAGATGGCCTGGAACAGGTTCAGCCCTCGGTCTACATAAAAGCTAAATGATGTTCCTGTGAGGGATTTTATGGCAGCAGACGGCCCTGTGCGGGTGATGATTGTGGATGATTCGGCGGTTGTCAGGCAAACCCTGACCCATATCCTTCAGTCCGATGGCGATATTCGAGTTATCAGTGCGGTGAGTGACCCGATCTTTGCAATGAAGTTTATGGAGTCGGAGTGGCCCGATGTCGTCATCCTGGATATTGAGATGCCAAGGATGGACGGCCTGACATTTTTGAGAAAAATCATGTCCACAAGGCCGCTGCCTGTGATTATTTGCTCCTCGTTGACGGTTAAAGGTGCTCAAACTACTCTCGACGCGCTGGCAGCAGGCGCCGTGGACATCGTTGCCAAACCCACTTCTGGCCTTAAAAGTTATCTTGAGGAAGCCTCCAGAGACCTGGTACGGGCCGTTAAGGGGGCAGCTAAGTCATCGGTCAAGTTGACTACGCGCACACCGATGCCGCTTGAGGCAGCAACTGGAGGAAAGCCAGACCGTTCCGCTCAGGCAAGCCCGTTGTCTGTTACAACCGACCGCATCATAGCCATAGGCTCATCGACGGGTGGTACCGTAGCGGTGGAAGCTCTACTGCGTGCGTTACCGGTGACTACTCCAGGGATTGTCATTGTCCAGCATATGCCTGTTCAGTTTACATCTGCCTTTGCGCAACGTCTCGATTCTTTATGTGAACTTAACGTGCAGGAGGCGGGTGAAGGTCAGCGAGTTTTGCCGGGGCACGTCTACATTGCCCGAGGCGGCATACATTTGCAGGTTGAGAGGCGTGGTGGCTTTTATTATACCCACCTTAAAGATGGACCTCCGGTTTGTCGGCACAGACCGTCGGTTAACGTTTTGTTTCAATCGGTTGCCACAGCGGCGGGCTCCAATGCAAAGGGGTTTATTCTGACCGGCATGGGTGATGATGGTGCTCGTGGCTTATTGCAGATGCGCAATGCAGGTGCAGAGACGTTTGCTCAGGACGAAAAATCGTGTGTTGTGTTTGGGATGCCAAACGAAGCGATCAAACTTGGGGCAGTCGGTAAAATCGTCGATTTAATGAGTATGCCGCCTTTAATGACATGATATGTTTGATAACACTTTGCATGCTATGCATGCAGTGTGTCATGCGATAATATAAACATAAGTGTCACATTCCTTCTTTACACTCCAAAGATTCAATTAGACTTTGGGTGTAGTTATGAAGCGCAGATCTTTCCTTGCGACTACCGCATGTGTTCCTTTGGCGGGATTGGTGGGGTGTGGCGGCTCAGGTTCGTCGTTGCCAGATGGGAGTGAATCAGGACCTTCCGGGGGTGGTTCGGACCGTTCTGATGAGTTTCAGCAAGTTTCTTCAGGTAGATTCGAGCACGGAGTGGCGTCTGGTGATCCGCTGGAAGACCGAGTAATTTTGTGGACCAGATTCACCCCGGACGATTCGACTCAAACTTCAATCCCTGTTCAGGTCATCGTCAGCGAGACGCCTGAGTTTGCAGAACCGATGGTATTTGCAGCAACCGCGGATGAAAAGAATGACTTTTGCGTTAAGGTCGATGCTGCGGGTCTTAAGCCAGACACCTGGTATTATTTCAGCTTTGTGGCCGGTAATGAGGCCTCACCGGTCGGCCGTACCAGAACATTTCCGCGCAGGACTCAACGAGTTAACCGTGTAAGGTTTGCGACGGTTTCTTGCTCTAACTTCCCTTATGGGCATTTCTCGGTATACAACGCACTTGCCAGGGTCGAAGACCGAGACCTCGATTTCGTCTTGCATCTGGGCGACTATTTATACGAGTACGAGCCTGGAACTTACGACGACCCCGCCAGTGTGCCCAATCGCGTTCATTCACCAGCTAATGAGATTGTGTCGCTCTCGGACTACCGGGAGCGACACAGCCAATACAAGCGTGACCCCGATTTGCAGGCGGTACACCAGCAGTATCCGATGATTTGTATCTGGGACGATCATGAATTCACCAATGACGCCTTCAAAGATGGAGCTGAGAATCACCAGCCCGAAAGTGAGGGCAACTGGGAGACACGAAAGCTCGCAGCGGCGAAGGCTTACTTCGAATGGATGCCGGTTCGGTCGTTCGATGAGGACAGTCTGCGGTTGTGGCGCCGGTTTTATTACGGTGACTTGATCGATCTCTGGATGCTCGATACGCGAATTGAGGGTCGTGACGCTCAAGCGTCTTTACCGATCGGCTCGGAAAGAACCGATCCAGAACGTAAGTTGATCAGTGACAATCAGATGGACTGGTTGACCAGCGGGCTGGCTGAGTCTGGTGCGGTATGGAAGATGATCGGTCAACAGGTCATGTTTGGCCAGTTAAACCTGGCGGAGTTGCCCCAGCCTGAACTGCTTTCGTTTCTGCCTTATGGAACAACTCAGCAGGGCATCAATATGGACCAGTGGGATGGTTACACGGCCAGTCGAGAGCGAATATTGGATGCGATCGATGGGTCTGTGGAGAACGTGGTCATTTTCACGGGGGATATCCACACCTCCTGGGCTAACGAAATTTACCGTAACCCTTCAAGCTTGCCGGGCGACCTATTCAACCGTGAGGCATTAGCGGTTGAATTTGTCTGCCCGTCGGTCACATCGCCTGGGTTCCCCGCGGGCCTTGCAGAGCTTGTCTCTGCTGCACTTCCAGTGGTGAACCCCCATGTTAAGTACAGCGAGCTACAAACCCGAGGGTTCATTTTAATGGATGTGACCCGGCAACGAGCTCAAGCCGAGTTTCATTATGTGACGACCATAGCCGATGAGACTCGAAAGGGTGAGCTGGATGACAGCAAGCGGCGGCTGGTCGCGGTGAATGCAAAGTCTGAGCAGAATCGGGCGCCTTACCGCTTAATTGTTGACCAGAACATTTTGAAACCCACAAGACCACGTAGTGCGCAGGTTAGTCTGCTTGCACCGCCGGCCACGAGGAAACATCAGCAGAGCCTTGCAGGCGTTGTAAAACAGATCAGCTTCCAGGAGTCGGTAGTATGAACAAGATTTTCAAACCTTTTGTTGTTGGTGGGCTGGTTGGCTTATTGACCGCATGTGGTGGCGGTGGCGGTGAGTCAGCGGAGAACGAAGGGCAGCCCAATGAAACCGCGGGTGGCAGCGGGACGGAGAACGAGGGTAGCTCACGTTCGGTAGCCTCAACGCAGTTCATTGCCATGGGAGATTCCGGTTCAGGCAGTGCCGGGCAATTTGCAGTGGGTCAATCCATGGCTGATGTCTGCCGGATCAAAGGTGAAGTGGCTGGACCTTGTGAATTTGTGCTGGGATTTGGCGACAACATCTACGAGGACGGCGCAACATCGGTGGCGGATGCTCAGTTTATTGACAAGTTTGAGAAGCCCTTCGAGCCGATGGGCGATACCCCGTTTTACATGGTGTTAGGTAACCACGATAACACCGGTTACGTAGGTGGTGACGGTGCAAATAACAGCCGCGGAGACATTCAGGTTGATTACCATTACGAGGGAAACAGCCCCAGATGGAACATGCCGGATCGATATTATTCGGTTGATTCAACGGAGATCCCTTCGCTCAATACTCCCCTGACTCGCGATGGCAATCCGTTGGTTAAAATTGTGTCGCTTGATTCGAATCCTCTTGCCTCGCTGGTTGCGGATGCGGACTCAAGATTCACTTGGCAAAACTATGGTATGCAGCAGTTGTTCTGGGCTCAGGATGAGCTGATATCCTCGAACGCGCTGTTCAATATATCAATTGCTCATCACCCGTACATTTCAAACGGGTTCCATGGCAATGCCGGCAACTATGATTTTATTCCATCTTTTATTCTCCCTGTCATCTCTGGTCAGCGTTGGAAAGATTTCCTTGAAGAGGCTGTGTGTGATTACACGGACTTTATCATGACCGGCCATGATCACGATCTGCAGTTACTCGACGAGGTTGAATCTTGCGGTCGCACCCGGTTTGTGGTCAGTGGTGCTGCGGGTAAGCTTCGTTCTCTGACTGACCCTGAGCGAAATAGCGCCATGTTCCAACAGGGCGATACCTACGGATTTTTCTGGGTGCAGGCTACGGAGAGTAACCCGAGCACGGGAGTTCCTGCGCAAATGTGCTTCGAAGCCTACACCGTTGATCCTGACATTGAGGGGTTCGGAGTGTTGGATGCCAGCGGTGATCTGACGCCGGCGCATGTGCAATGCCTTGAAAAGGCGCCCCCCGCTAACATCGCCCGGGGGCGTGATTTTACAGGCACGCCATTGTCGATTCCGGTCGCACTGACAACAGGAGAGGGCTTTGACCCGAATTTCGTGGGACCAATTCTGGCGTTTCGTCAACAATTGACAGGTGGTTTGAACCAGCTCAATTCGCTCAACCCCAATGAAGAAACGCAACAGGTTGTTGGTCAGCTCATTAACGGTATTGACACCTTATTGATGTCGATCGATTCAGTGAGTGCGGCACTTACAGAGCAATTGCCTGCCAAGGACCTTGCCCAAGCTACATTGTCGGTTCAGGCTGCCGCTGAGCGCTTGAACGCTATAGATACCTCGGTACTTCCGGCACCCTTTGATCGCCTTGAAGATGCGTTTGAAGCTTTCACAATCGGTTTTGGGGGTAGTGGAGGTGAATCTTCGGGTGAGGGTTTGTCTGAAGACATAGCGTTCATTGTTGGTCCCGTTGTCCAGTTAGTGATTAATCTTGACAACATTCTTGATGCGGTTGATCGGCAGGCTGAACCTGTGCCAGTGCTTCGGGGCGTAACGAGTATTCTTGCAACAACGCTGCGTGGTGTGGGTGGCACTCTGGAACAGGTGACATTGCTTGACAGCTCAAATGCAACCGATGGGCTTGTTGGTGCAGTTAATACGGCGTTGAACTCAATTGTCCTGGAAGTTTTATTACTGGAGCAGGCTCCGGATAACATTGGCGAGAACGCAGTCATTCTGCCTAATCTGTTGTCGGATGGTCTTGCAACGGTTACAAGAGAAGTGACCGAGCAACTAGATCGTAACGTGTTGGAGCCTGCTCACAGTTTGCTTGGCGGCTTGCTTGGACCTATTACGGGTTCTATAAGAGACCTCATCAGCCGTCTTTTCTGACTGATGATCCCAGGTTTATTCATAGCGGGTCAGCGCATGGTCTGGCCCGCTATTAATCCGAATCTACGACTACCTTGTTTCGACCAGCATTCTTTGCCCGGTAAAGGGCTGCATCGGCCCGCTCCATCCACTGCATATAGTTGTCAGGCTCGTTGGTGAGTTGGGCGATGCCCATGCTGATGGTGTAGGTGATGTTGCCGGCGCTGGTCTCCACGGTGCTTTTTTCGATGCTTTCGCGAATGCGCTCGCAGATCATGCGGGCGTTCTCTGCATCGGTTTCCGGCAGGATGATGCCGAACTCTTCGCCACCGTAACGGCCGGCGCTGTCGGACTGGCGGATGCTGTTGCGTGTCACCTTAGCGGTATGGCGGATAACTTCATCGCCGGCCAGGTGGCCGTAGTTGTCGTTGACCGGTTTGAAGTGGTCGATATCGAACATCACCAGACTGGTAGCTTGACCGTAGCGGCGATAGCGTTCGTATTCGGCATCTACCAGGTTTTCCCAGGTGCCACGGTTGAGTAGGCCAGTCAGGCGGTCTGTCATACTCAGTTTGGCGAGCTGCTCGTTGGCTCGTTCCAGGGCCCGTTTGCTGCTGGCGAATTCGGTCACGTCATAAATCAGCAGGCAGATTTTGTCGACTTCACCGGTAGTGCTAGTCAGGGGGCTGATGGTGAGGTTCTGGAACATGTATTCTTCGGTGCCGGTGATGGGCCGTGTGTTCCGGAATTTGAACAGGAAAGGGCGTTGCTCCCAGGGGGTAAAGGCCCGGGTGTTGAGCATGGCGACGGCATCGACTTTGCGGGTGAGCCAGGCTCTGGGAATGTCGGGAAAGGCATCGAACAATACTTGGTCGCGGATTTGGCTTGCGGTGATGCCGCTGTGGTTTTCCATAAAGCCATTCCAGGCCTGCACACGGAACTCGAGGTCCATCACCACAAGGCCCACCTCGACCGATTCGAGCATGTCTACCAGCCAGTGAAAGGCGTCTGCTTCCGGGTTCTGAAAGGCCATGGTCAATCCACCAGGTATTCAAGACGTTTTTCGAGGAAGGGAACTGAGTCTTCGGTGAAGAGAGTCAGCATGTTGCAATGGATATCGCGGTTTTCGATAGCGTAGCTTATTTCAATGCACAGCAACTGTTCTTCTCGTTTGCTGTGGTGCTCCAGCAGTTCGTTGATGGGGCGATGTTGGCCGAGTACGGTAGGATGGCCCAGGCCAAGTTTCAGGTCCAGCTGGTCGCCGATGCCGTTCAGAAAGGCGCCGAACAGGATACTGGACATGTCCATCAGCACTTCCACGTTAACGGCTTCGCCTTCAACCACATCGTAATGCAGCAGTTCGGCCATTTCCTGAAAGCTGGCGTCTTCGAACAGCAACAGTGCTTCGCCCGCAATGCCGGCACCGGTGAAGCCCTGGCAAACGGCGGAGTAAGCTTCGCCTTTCTGAGCGGCGGAGATAGCCATATGCAGCTCTGAGTTGGCAATAAACGCCACTTTTGGAATGGGCTGCTGTACAAAAACTCGTAGCAGGCGGGCGAGCAGATCAGACGAGCGGCCCATGGCCACGTTGGCGATTTCCTGCAGGTAGTCGTTCAGGCTAACGGAGATTTCTGCTGGTTTGCTGCTTTTGCTGCTGAGGGTCGTGTCCTGCAGCGCCGCATTTTCCAGCTCGCCGGGGCGATAGAAGCCATATTCTTCCAGCATTCTTACGACGAGCTCTGTATCTGTGGGCTTTTTAATGAAGTCGATGGCGCCGAGTTTACGCACCCGCTCCCTGGCTTCGGGCTGAATGTCGCCGGAGACCACGATGGTCAAGACGGGGAGGTCTTCCTTGCGGATATGTTCAAGTACCTGATAACCGTCCATTTCTGGCATGTTGAGATCCAGAAACAGAAGCTCGGCCTTGTGGCCGCGAAGAATTTGCAGGGCCTCTTCGCCGTTGGTGGCAAACAGGATGTCGTCCGCCAGGCCAGCAGGCAGTGCCCGGGCCATTTGCTTGCGGGCGAGGGCTGAGTCGTCGCAAATCAGGATCTGGGTAGACATCGGTGGTTGATCAGTGCCATGGGTAAAGTGATTAAGTATAGCAGCGCCGGATGATATGTATCTATAGGCTACATCATTGATTTCCGGTGCTCTGGTTATTGTTTCTTCCGTGCTTTGGGCAGGTGAGGATAAGTGTAATCCTGTGATGGCGATCATGCTTAACGGGGAAATGACATCTACGTAATGGGTGAATGTGATTTTGGTCACTCTATGTACGCGTGGGCCTCCGCTATAGTCTGGTGACGGTCAAAAAGACACAGAACGTTACAAAGAATAACGTGGCCGTATGCCAGCACCGAAATAACAAAATAAGCGGGCGGCATGAGTCGGCGTCGGAAACTGACTCACAAAAACAATCAGAGACACTAATATGAAGACGCAAGCGTATGGATACGCTGCCCTTGCCACGTTCTGCCTGGGTATTTCGCCCGTTGCCCAGGCCGATCTTAAGCCCATTTCAGATGATGCAATGGGCGAGGTGACCGGGCAGGCTTTTATGCAGGTAGAAATCATTGCCGGCGAAAACCATGACTTCACCCGGATGACCCTGGGTATGGACGTAGAAACGCGGGTAAATGTAGACGACATTCAGGTGGGCCAGATTGATGGCGGCACCGACTTCTCCGCAAGCCACCTGGCGCTTGGGCATATCGCCCGTGCCGACGGCGAAGTATTCAATGGCCGAACCTATAACGAAGGTGAGGTTATTCCCTTTGAGGCCCAGCGGCCATATATCGAATTAGCCGAAGATGCCGGCGGTCTGGCGGGTTTCCGTTTGGGGTTCCAGCAGGCGCGGGGTTCGGTGTCTTCTCATACCACCAGCTTTAGTGGAGCCTTGCCCGGCCTTAAGGTACGGGAGGAAGTGTCGGGCTCCATTTACGACACTGCCTTGTTTGCCGGTGAGGGCGAAACCGCCACCAACTATCGTGCCTCTCATATTGGTATTGTGCCCAATGGCGATGAGCCCTTGTCCTGTGTTTCTGGCGTGAACTGCGCGCCGCTAACCAACCTGCGTTCCATCATCGTGGGTGACGAAGGTGCGGCAGAGGGCGAGGTTGCCTTTACCGATGGCTTCTTCATCGGTTTCCAGCGTGATGAGAATGTGGCCTGGCAAAGCCTGAATGGCGCCAATACCATCAGTGTGGGTAAGGGGGTGTTTATCAACCTGCCCACCAATATGACGGTGGACTTGAGCCAGTTGACCGGTGAGGGTGTAGACCGGTTGCGGACTCATCAGGTGGATATGGGGACGAAGTTGTTTTGAATTTTGGTAGACTCCTGCCATTGATCCGTTTGGCAGGAGTGCTCCCTTGATCCGTTCTTTCTACTGGCACGATTACGAAACTTTCGGTGTGGACCCGGTTCATGACCGCCCCTCCCAGTTCGCCGGAGTACGCACCGATGCCGATCTGAACGTGATCGAAGATCCCTTGGTGATCTACTGCAAACCGGCAGACGATTACCTGCCTTCCCCGGAAGCCTGCCTGATTACCGGTATTACTCCGCAAAAAGCGCTGGAAGACGGCTTTCCGGAAGCGGAGTTTATCGCACAGATCAACGAAGCCTTCAGCCAGCCCGGCACCTGCGCCGTGGGCTACAACAGCCTGCGCTTTGATGATGAAGTGACCCGCCATACCCTGTACCGAAACCTGCGTGATCCTTACGCCCGGGAATGGCAGAACGGCAACTCCCGCTGGGACATCATCGACATGGTGCGCCTGACCTACGCCCTGCGCCCGGACGGCATCAACTGGCCGAAAAAAGAAGACGGCAGCCCCAGTTTCAAACTGGAGGAGTTGACGGTGGCTAACGGCATCGCCCACGAAGCGGCCCACGATGCCATGTCTGATGTACTGGCCACCATCGCCGTGGCCAAACTCATAAAAGAGAAGCAGCCCAAGCTGTTCGAGTTTGTGCTGAACAACAAAGACAAGCACTCCGCCCGGCAAATGTTCGACACCGCCGCCATGAAACCCGTGTTCCACATTTCCGCCAAGTATCCGGCCACCCGCGGGTGCTGCGCATTGGTGGCGCCAGTGGCGGAAAGCCTGAGCAACAAGAACCAGGTGATAGTGTACGACTTGCGGGAAGACCCTAATGAACTGATCAACGCCACGGTAGAGCAGATTCGCGAGCGGGTATTTACGTCACAGGCAGAACTGGGTGAGGGTGTTAGCCGTTTTCCGTTGAAGGGTGTGCAGTTGAACAAGTGCCCGGTGCTGGCGCCGGCCAATATGCTATCAACACTCTCGCCTGAAAGGCTGGCGGAACTGGAGCTGGACGGCGATGTATTGCGCGCCAACCTCGCCAAACTGCGGCAAGCACCAGACCTGCCGGCCCGCATCGCCGAGGCCTTCGAGCAGGATTTTGCTGGCAGCGACCTGACCGACCCGGATGAACAACTCTACGCCGGCGGCTTTATCAGCAAAACCGACCGCGAGAAACTGAACTGGCTGCTAACCCAACCGGCAGATACCCTGGGCGAACAGGAAGTGAGCTTTGAAGACGCCCGCCTGCCAGACATGCTGTTCCGTTACCGCGCCCGTAATTACCCCGGCACCCTGAGCGGAGAAGACATGGAACGCTGGGAAGAATTCCGCAGCCAACGCCTGATGCACCCCAAGAAAGGCTGGCGCTCGCTGGAAGACTACGGCCGCATCCTACAAAAACTCGCCGCCGACCCGGAACTACCCCCTCAGAAGCTGCAGATTCTGGAAGACCTGCACCTTTACGGCGAATCCCTGATCCCCTACATGTAAATTTGTAAAATTGGGGTCAGACCCCAAGACATTTGATGCTGCCAAATGTCCGGGGGTCTGACCCCAACGTTTATCTGCGGCGTTGGAAGTAGACGCTGAGGTTCTGGCCCATGAGGCTTTGCACTTCACTGCCCAGGGCTTCGGCCTGGATTTGACGCTGCACGGGGGCGGTGGCCAGGCTGTGGCCGTCTTCGTCCCGGGCTTTGATCAATTTCCATTCCACTTCGTTACTGACCAGTGCCAGCAGTTCTTTCAGTTGGGCTGAGTCCTGCGGGCGGAACCAGCGGTCGCGGCAGCCGCCGAGGCTGTAGAAGTCGTCGTCTTGCAACAGGCTGGCCCAGACCGAGTCTTGTTTGTTGGCCAGCACCATGCGGCGAAGCTGGCGCAGACTGATGCGGGTGGGTTGCAGCCCGTGTTCCTGCACCAGGCGGCGGATTTGCTTGTCGCCGGCGGTTTGCTCGCCCATGCTGGTGTGCATGTGAACGACTGCGCCGCTGGTAGATGCGCTGTTGATGAGTGCCGCCAGGGAAAGCTCAGTCATGGCCGGTGAGGGCAGGCGGCCCACTTCTACCCAATGCACCTGATGGCCATCGGCCACAAAACGCTGGGCGATGGACCAGGGCCAGAACACGATGTTGTCCATGTTCAGGGTTTGTGCCATGCGCGTGGCCTTGGCGATGTTGGCCAGGGACTCGTCCACCGCGATCACTTCCACGTCATCCAGGTACTGCGCCAGCTCCATGGCGCGCTGGCCGGACTGGGCGCCGCACACCAGAATGCGCAGGGTGGAGGGCAGGTTGTCTGTGTTCAGGCCAAGCTCCTGGGCCATCACGGCTTTCAGGCTGGTTTCGGTGCGGTAGGCCAGTTGGCTCCACGCGGGCCAGGCTTGCGGCACGTCGGTTTTGGCCAGGCAGAGCTCTTCCGCCTTCTCGTCAAAATTCTGTTTGATGGCTTCTTCTTCAGCGCGGCTGTAATAGCTGGCGGCCATCATCGGCTGCATGGCCAGGGGCCAGTCCACCAGGTTCCATTGCCCCAGTTGCATGGCAAAGCTTTGATGGAACAGGGCACCATACATAGCGCTGATCATCAGCGAGCCAATCAGGGCTTCCTGGGGTTCGCGTACGGCCAATTGCGCCACAATGCTGTCGTTGATCGTGGTCGCCAGGCGCTCTTCATCGTCCTCGGCCGCCAGTGCGTAACCGGTGCGGTCCGCGTATTCGGCAATGGCGAGGCACAGGGGCTGCAGTTCGTCCCGCAGGCTGGCGGTTTGCGCCACTTCCGCCATGATCGCGCGGCGCAGCATCACCACCAGTTCTTCCACGGCGGCGTTGGGCATCAGGGTTTTCTGCAGGGCCAGAATCAGCAGTTCGTCTTCGGCTGCAGCATCCAGGAATACCTCGGCATTTGGGTTATCCAGATCGTACTGCTGCTGGATGATGGCGCCGACAAACCGGCCGATTTCCTGGTGCGGCAGGCCGTCTTTGCGTAGCAGGGCGATGGCATCCTGCGCCAGGTCGGTGTCTGCCTTGTGAATCTGCAGGTGCAGCGCGCAGGTTAGCATGCCGGAATACACCGAATCCCAGTGGGAACCGGTTTGCAAAAGCTTGCGATAATGAAGGTAGGCCACATCGAATTGCCCTTGCAGGCGCTTGGCGTGAGCGATACCACAGAAAGCGGCGGCGGATTGCCGGTCGCACTCCAGCGCCCGCAGGAAGTATTCCTCCGCCAGGGCCGGGCGCTCACTTTTCATTGCCCAGTAACCCAGGTTGCAATACTGCTGTGCCTGCCCCGGCTGGCTGTTCAGGCTGGCGTTGAACAGCGCATGGGCTTTCTCAAGCTGGCCGTCGTCCATCTCCACCCGGCCCAACAGCCCAAGGGCTGCCGCGTTCTCCGCCTCCAACGCCAGCGCCTGGTCCAGGTACTCCCGGCATTCACGCCGTGCCTTCAGCCGCTCCATATAGGAAAGCCCGTTGCTGTTGGACTCCCCATACGCCAGATTTGCCTGCAAAACCAACCGCGCCGCCTGCGCCTGAACCGAGCGGGGAAGATGAGCATTGTGATGTTGTACGTGCATGGAACACCTCGTTACCAGCCATGATTCGATGCGGCAAAGGTCTGCAGTTTTTTGACGGTTTGCCGTGCTTTGAATGAGGTGTTGCGAAAGGTGTGCCAGTTTGGTGTTTGAATTTGGGGTCAGACCCCAATACATTTGCAGCCTCGAAATGTCTTGGGGTCTGACCCCAAAAATAGGATCGGTTATGGGTGCGCAGGGTAAAGGTGTTTATCAGGTTAAAGTCACGCTTTCTGGCATCAGGCCGCCCATCTGGCGGCGCTTACTGATTTCGCCGGAGGCGACGTTTCAGGATTTACACCGGGTTATCCAGGTCGCCATGGGATGGCGGGCGTCGCATCTGCATTTGTTCCAGGCGGCGGATGGACGGCTGATTGGCGACCCGGCGGAGGATGAAGATGACATGATGGGGTTTCTGGATGAAACCCGCTTGCGGGTGGGCAGTGTTCTGACGCGGGAAGGCCAGGCCATCAAATATGAGTATGATTTTGGCGATAGTTGGGAACACCAGGTGAAGCTGGAGAAGATTCTGCCCGCAGGCGATGAAGGGCAATTGCCCCGCTGCATAAAAGCCGCCCGCCAGTGCCCGCCGGAAGATGTGGGCGGCGTTCACGGTTACCACGAATTTTTGAATGCAATGTATGACCCCGCGCACCTGGAACACGAGGATGTGAAGGAGTGGTGGGGTGGGGAGTTTGATCCGGAGTTTGTGAACCTGGAGGAGATCAATCAGCTGCTTCCAGAGCGGGATGCTCTGTTTGCGGAGAGCGACGTTGATGCGCTGCCGCCTGCTGCTGAAGAAAGCCGCCGCCAAACGCCTTGATACCAAAGGCTGGCTAACCCTGTACCAGGACATGCTGGCCGCTGCGTTCTCAGAATTCAACTGGGCCTGGATGGACCACTACGATGGGCTGGAAGATATACAAACCGTCGGCCCCTTCTTCTTGTGGTTGCAGGCAGAGAAAGGCGGCGACTGGTTGCCGGTTGATGGCTACATTAACGACATGCTGGCGGCCTTCCCGCAATTGCCCCTTTCAGCGCTCCCGCGGCCGTATGCCAGCGAAGAACAACAAACCCGCTGGGCACTGGATTCCAGAGTAATCCGCCTGTTTAGGCTGTTGGGGTTGATTGAGTTGAACCCGGAGCGAGTGCTGTTCCGCGAGGAGGCTGAGCAACGGCTTCGGAGAACGGCTTTGTTTGAGGGGGTGTTTGCTAAGGGTTAGGGTGGGGTCAGACCCCCGGACATTTGATGGGGTGAAATGTCTTGGGGTCTGACCCCAAATTAGATTCGGCGGACAGGGCCGGGGTAGCGTGCAACCAGGTCATCGGCCGTTAGCAACAGAAAACCCTCTGTCTCTGCCTGAGCAATCAGGATTCTATCGAATGGGTCTTTGTGGATTTCCGGCAGGTGGCTGACGGCCAAGGTGTGCAGTGATGAAATTGCCAATTCTGTATAGCCATTATCAACCAGCCCGCGCCGCAGGAGATGTGGGTCAACATGAAAGTCTGGCCGCCCCAAGCCGTTCTTGATCACTACCTCCCAGATGCTGGCAGCGCTGAAGTACAGCCGGTTACTGTCGTTACTGATCATAGCTGCTGCTTCCGGGGATAGCTTATCTGGCTCCGCTGCGGCCCAGAGTAGTAGGTGAGTATCCAGAAGAAGGTTCACGTTACCCTCCGAACAGCTCGGTTATCTCGTCTTGCCCCATCCGATCAAAATCGTCCGGCACTTTGAACTCGCCCGCCAAAAAACCCATTCGTTTCTGTTGGCCTAATTCGGGAGAATCGTAAGCGGTTACCCTGGCAACCGGCTTACCCGCCTTTGCGATGATAAAGGCTTCGCCCTTGGCGGCGCGGGCAACCAGTTGTGACAGGCGGGTTTT
The DNA here is from genome assembly GCF_052380025.1 of Marinobacter sp. NSM. Classification (NCBI taxonomy): domain Bacteria; kingdom Pseudomonadati; phylum Pseudomonadota; class Gammaproteobacteria; order Pseudomonadales; family Marinobacteraceae; genus Marinobacter; species Marinobacter sp. NSM. The sequence continues at coordinate 8,983 of NZ_JBQTCK010000006.1, read as the reverse complement.
TGCCTCGTGCATGTTGACGGATTCCATGTGGCCCTCCATTTGGTGGTGCTTAGTTCAACTGGCTTAGTTTAGCGTGTGGAGGCATAGTTGGCTATTCATGGCTGAAACGAGGAAAACGAATTTGGGGTCAGACCCCAGAACATTTGATGGGGTGAAATGTCTTGGGGTCTGACCCCAAAAGTAAAACGGCCGGGTGAATAGCCCGGCCGTTTTGGTTGTGCTGCAGGAGGTTAGCCCTGCAGTAGCTGGAGCACCTGCTGGGGCCTGGCATTAGCCTGGGCCAGTACGGAGAGACCAGCCTGCTGGAGCACCTGGGTGCGAGCCAATTCGGCGGTTTCTGCGGCGAAGTCGGCATCGCGGATTCGGCTGTTGGAGGCCGAGAGGTTTTCTGAGGTTGTGCTCAGATTGGCGATGGTGGATTCGAAGCGGTTTTGGACCGCGCCCAGCTCGGCTCGGAAGCCGTTGATGGTGTCTATGGCGAAGTCGACGGCGATCATGGCAACTTCCGCGCCGTCTCGCGTTGATATATCGATGTCATTTAGCGTAGTGGTGTTTGATGCATCGCCTGTGATGGTGAGGTTAACGTCAAAAGGATCGGTGAAATCGCCGTTTCCATCGGTATCTGATTGAATAAGTACTTCAAATGGCTGACCGAATTGTGACGAGAAAATGATCTCGTCATTATCAGAGTCGAGAAACGCTTTGACGCCTGTCGCTGGGCTTTGTGAGTTGACTTTTGCAATGATGTCGTTGAGCGATGATGCTGTTACGTCGATTTCCTGACCATTCACCGTCACGACAAAGTCAATTGATTCCTTATCATCAAACGTTGAACCAATGGACGTGATTTCCGCAGCTGCCAGATTGAACTCTTGAGAGTATGTGGCGGTGCCATCAGTGAGCGATAGGTTGACAGGCACAGCCTCGCCGTTTTCGCTGGTGAAGGTGAGAGAATCTGCATCGACCCCAACCGTAATTCCAAGCTGGCTGAGCTCGGAGTCTGCGTCTATCGCATTTTGTAGGCTTGTTTGCACATCCCCAATTGTGTTGCCTGGATCTGCGGCTATAGCCGGAATAGTGAGTGCTTGACCGTCGATTTCAACTGTTGTGAAGGTCACGCCGGCAGTGTAGGTCAAGCCCAGCGCATCCGTAGTAAACACACTCGTATCGATATCAAGAACATTGTCTTCGATGCCGTTCGTGTAACTCAGGATAGAGCCGATCTGGCTACCTCTAGAATCCAGCCCGCTTACGGAGATGGTCTCGCCAGTGTTGGCGCCTACCTGGAACGTCTGGGTGTCGAAAGTTCCGTCAAGAATCTTTAAACCGTTAAAAGATGTCTGGCTGGCTATCCGATTTATTTCCTCAATCCGTTGTTGCACCTCCTGATTGAGGGCCTCTTGGTCAGATTGAGAATTCGTCGCATTAGCCGACTGAACCGCCAACTCCCGAATGCGCTGCAGGTTGTTGGTAATCTCATCCATCGCTCCCTCAGCCGTTTGCGCCAGGGAGATGCCATCGTTGGCGTTCCGCTGGGCCTGGTTAAGGCCGGCAATCTGTGACTGGAACCGCTCGGAAATCGCCAGGCCTGCCGCATCGTCTTTAGCAGAATTAATCCGCAGGCCAGAAGACAACCGTTGCAGTGCCACGTTGGCATCGCCCTGCGAAGCATTCAGATTGCGCTGAGCATTCAGCGACGCAATGTTGGTGTTGATGACCTGAGGCATATCTATTCTCCTGCTCAGAGGTGCCGGTAGCCTGGTGCCCACTGAAAGGGGAACCCTTGCCGGCGGAAATTCGTTAAATTGCCGTTTTGCCTGATGCCAAGCGAAGGGTGTGCCAGTTTTAAGAAATCGGCGTTATATTGCTGTTTTAATTGATGGTTTTTAGGTCAGGTTTTGAGCAGGGGATTGCCTGGTGCCGGAAAGTTGACGTGGGGAAGGGAAAAGGGTTGCCGGTTTTGTGGAGTTGCGTTCGTACATTTCACTCCGCCAAATGCCCTGGGGTCTGACCCCAACTTCCACGTTTTACATTCCTTTACAAAATTGTTGGAATTTTTTCTAAAGCAACCGGGTGGAGTGCCGTTAAGTAGAGTAACAGGGCGGCGCTCCCAAACTAAAAAACGGGCGCCAGACCTTTTCCATGAAATAACGACATCTGTCGAAGGAGAAGCATTATGGCTCTCGGTATTAACACTAACGTCGCTTCACTGAACGCCCAGAACCAGCTGAGCAAGTCTCAGGGCATGAACGACCAGGCTCTGCAACGGTTGTCTTCTGGTCTGCGTATTAACTCCGCGAAAGATGATGCGGCTGGTCTTGCGATTTCAGAGCGTTTTTCAACCCAGATCCGTGGCTTGAATGTGGCCCAGCGTAACGCTAATGACGGCATTTCTCTGGCTCAGACTGCCGAAGGCGCTCTGAACGAGATAACTAACAACCTGCAGCGGATTCGAGAACTGGCCGTTCAGTCTGCTAACGCGACGAATTCCACGTCTGACCGTGAAGCATTGCAAGCTGAAGTCGAGCAGTTGGTTTCAGAGATCGATCGCGTCGCAACTCAGACAGAGTTTAACGGTCTTAAGATAGTTGACGGCAGCTTCAACGCGCAGGCCTTTCAGGTAGGTGCGAATGCAGGCCAAACCATCACCATAGATAGTATCGCCAGTGCTAAATCTTCAGACCTGGGCCAGTTCCGAGGTTTCTCTGAGACTGCGTTTGGCATTGGAACGGCTAATGACACTGCCGTTGCGAAGGAAGTCACGGTTGGTGGTCAGTTGTTCGAGTTGGGTAGTGTTGCCGATGACGCGAAAGCAATTGCTAATGCATTAAACTCAGCTGGCATTTCAGGCCTCGTTGTTAGCGCTAACGAGACTGTAACTGCTGGACAGGCCTCGAACGTCACTGGTGCATTGAATGATGCAGACTCGATTGAAATCAACGGAACTACCATTAATCTTACGAACACTGGTGATGCAGCTTCTAATCGTCAGGCTGCGCTGGATGCGATTAACGCCCAATCGTCCGTTACCGGTGTTCGAGCCGTAGACAACGGGTCTGGTGTGGATCTTCTGGCTGCAGATGGTCGGAACATCACGACCGCTTTCACTGCTGACGATGCGGCGACCGCCGCTGATTACGGCCTGGCTGCAGATGCAACGACAGGTGGAACTCTCGACATCACTTATAAGGCGCCAGCCGGCGTAACTGGAGACTTCGAGTTTACAACCGGTTTTGATGCTGCGTTTACAACTCAGACTATTGCTGCTTCGGGCACTGCTCTTAATGCAATTGACATCGGCACTGTAGCGGGTGCAAATACCGCCCTAACTTCAGTCGACGCAGCATTGGACTCTATCAACAGTGCCCGTGCCGATCTTGGTGCGATTCAGAACCGCTTTGAGAGCACAATTTCAAATATTGCGACAACATCCGAAAACCTCAGCGCTTCCAACAGCCGTATCCTGGACGCTGACTTCGCGGCAGAAACTGCCAACCTGGCCAAATCCCAGGTACTGCAGCAGGCCGGTATCTCCGTCCTGGCTCAGGCGAACGCCCGTCCGCAGCAGGTTCTGTCCCTCCTGCAGTAAGGGGCATAGCGGTAACGGCCGGAACCCTCGGGTTCCGGCCTTCCGCCGTTGAAGGATAGCGAGGTAAAGCTATGAATGACGTTAACCTGAACAGCCCGGACCTGAAGCTGGTGCGCTCTGGCGCCCAGGCTCCGGCCAAGGCAATGTCGTCATCTCAGGCCGAGGGCCAGAACGCCCCTGACCTTGCAGCTTCGGCTGCCGGTACCCGCCAGGTTCAGGTGCCCCAGGTTGCTCAACAGGCTTCGCAAGCTGAAAAGCTGCAGGCCCGTAATGAAGAGCAGCGCAAGGAACTGGATGAGGCGGTTAGCCAGTTGAACGACTTTGTTCAAACCGTGCAGCGGGATCTTCAGTTTGAAGTGGATAATGAAATGGGCCAGACCATCGTGAGGGTGGTTGATCAGCAAACCCAGGAAGTGATTCGCCAGATCCCTGACGAAGTGGCAATGAGGTTGGCAGAAAAATTGCAGCAGGATGAACCGCTGACGTTGTTTAACATCAAGGTGTAAAAGCTTGCCGCTTTTGCGCGGATGAAAACGACGGTATTTCAGCACCGCCGCACCTGAGAGGGTCCGGCGGTGTTCTGCGTTTACGCACTGTTACAAATTGGCATAGGAATTTTCCGAAAAAGGGCAAAGTTTTGCCGCCTGCTGCCGATACACTGATCAGTACAGAGATTCGCCCTCCAGAGGAGGCACAGTTATGGCCAGTATTTCATCATTAGGTATCGGCTCCGGCGTTTTGACGTCGGATCTTGTCGACCAATTGGTGGCTGCGGAGCGCAGGCCCACCGAGGTTCGGCTGGATCAGAAAACCCAGCGTACAGAGTCGCTTATTTCCGCTTATGGCATGCTGCGTAGTGCCGTAACGGAGCTGCGTCTGCCTATGCGTCAGCTCGGTTCTGCGGATGCGATGAAGTCGTTTTCGGCCACTTCCTCGGGTAGCAATATTGATGTGTCGGTGGATGCCGGCAAGGCCAGCCGCGGTTCTTACAGCCTGGATGTGAAAAGTCTGGCGCAGTCCCAGGCTCTGGCCAGCCGGGATGTGTTTGCCGACCGGGATGCCACCAGCGTTGGCCGGGGGACTATGACGCTTCAGGTGGGCGACAAGACCACTAACATCACCATTGATTCCTCCAACGACACCCTGCAGGGCCTGGCGAATGCCATTAACGAGGCCAATGCGGGCGTGTCTGCCGGTGTGATCGATACCGGCAATGGGTTCCAGCTGGTGTTGTCTGCGGACGAAACCGGTGAGGCCAATGCGGTCAATATCTCCGTGTCTGAAGATGGTGCAGCCCCTGGCCTCAGCCGTTTCGCTTTTGACACAGCAGACCCCGATAACGTGGATGGCATGCGTCAGACCATTGCGGCGAGCGATGCGGTAATGGAAATCAACGGCGTGGAAATACGCCGTGCCACCAATACCATTGAAAATGTGGTGGATGGCCTGACCTTCAACATTACCGGTGAGGGCAAGTCCACTATCAAAGTGGAGCAGGATACGGCGGCGGTTGCCGAGCGTGTTCAGGCGTTCGTGGGCAAATTCAACGAGTTGCAGGGAACCATCCGTGAGCTGTCTTCGTTTGATAGCGAAACCGGCCAGGGCAGCATTCTGACCGGTGACTCCACGGTCCGTAACATCCAGAACCAACTGAAACGGGTGTTGACGGATATTATTCCCGGTCTGGAAAACGCCAGTGTGCGCAGCCTGGCGGATGTGGGCATCAGCACGGATTTTCGTACTGGCGAGCTGCAGTTCAATAGTCAGAGGTTTCAACAGCAGCTTCGGGAGAACCCGGATGATGTTACGGCACTGTTCGCCGAGCAGGGCAGAGCCAGCGACTCCCAGGTGGAATTTGTTCGCAGTGGCTCTAACACCCGGCCCGGTGACTACGATATTAACGTCACTCAAATGGCGACTCGCGGTGCCCTGAATTATGCGATCCCCGACACTGCGGATGCAATTCAGGTGCAGGCTGACAACAGCTTTACCTTCCGGCTAGACGGGGAAACGAATGCTACGGTCTCAATCGCGGCCGGTGACTATTCCGGTGCCGACTTTGCGGCTGCCATTCAGGACGCACTGCGTAATAATTCAGCATTGAGTGCTGCGGGCCGATCGGTCCAGGTGGGCTATGACGCTACCGAAGGGCTGACTTTCACATCGAATCGCTTTGGCAGTGACTCAAACGTAAGCCTGACTAGCCTGAATAATGTGACTGGTCTAAACACCGCCACCGGCACCGCCGGCCAGGATGTCCAGGGCACTATCAACGGCCAAACTGCCCAAGGCGACGGCCAGGTGCTGTTCCTGGCAAACAGTGCGGGTGGCGATGCCGCCGGCCTGCAGGTACGCATTACCGGCGGTGACGTTGGCAATCGCGGCTCGGTGAAGTTTATCGAGGGCGTGAGTGAGCGCGCGGTAGATGCCATTACGAGCATTCTGGGTGCAGACGGTGCGTTGAGCTCCCGCACTGATGCCCTGAACCGGGACTCAGAGCGCATCCAGGAAGACCGGATCAAGCTGGATTTGAGGATTGAAAGTTATCAGGAGCGGCTGGTAAAGCAGTTCAGTGCCGCCGATTCCCTGATCTCCCAGCTCAACAACACGCGGGACTATGTCAGCCAGCAGCTGGCGGCCCTGGCTCCGAACAGGCAGAACGATTAATTCGGCTATACTGATGTATGGCCCGCCAACCATGGCATACCGGATAACGGTGGAACGAGGTTATTTATGAACGGTTTACAGGCGTATCAGCGCGTTAATACCCAAACCAGCATCACCGATGCAGACCCGCACAAGCTGATTCAGCTGCTGTACAACGGGGCCATCGAGCGTATCAACATGGCCAAATCCCGGATTCAGGCCAAGGATTATGCGGCCAAAGGGCAGTTGCTCAACAAAGCCATTGAGATTATCGGTGGCCTGAGGGCGTTCCTGGATTTCGAAAAGGGCGGTGAACTGGCCACCCGGCTGGAGGCTCTGTACGACTACATGGAGCGCACCTTGCTGGAAGCCAGCGCCAAGAATGACGTTGCCAAGCTGGATGAAGTGCTGAACCTGCTGCGTTCTGTGAAGGATGGCTGGGATGGTATTCGTGATGAGGTGGTTAGCCAACAGCAGGCGGTCTGAGCCCGGAGTTGGTTAAGTTAATGGTAATTTTACGGGGCCTTATTCTGGCCCTGTTGGTTGTGGCAGCCCATGCCAAGGCCGATGACGACGCGGTTCCATCGGTACGGGGCAGCTCGGCTGACACCGCTGCCCTTTTTGCCATTCCTGATGTCTGGCCCTGGGGATTTCAGGATGACCAAGGAGAGATGCAGGGTAGTCTGATTGAGTTGATCGATCGTTTATCAGAACTTTCCGGTGTGCCTATCCGGGCGCAGCTGTTGCCCTTGAGGCGGGTTATTCTCGACGTTACCAGGGGCCGAGCGCAATTTGCCTTCCTGTTCCAAAGTCCAGAGCTGGACGAGAACACTGTTCCTGTCGATACCGTACTTCAGATCAATCTGTTGCTGTTGGCAATGCGTAACACCGATTTTCCGTTGACCCTGGAGCAACTGGCCGGCAAGCGGGTCGGCTATGTGCGGGGTACCTATCTCGGCGAGGCGTTCAAATCGGATGAGGCGGTGCTGAAAGTCCCGGTTTATAATATTCGGCAAGCCATCGATATGCTGTTGCTGGGTCGGATTTCGGCAGTGCTGGCAAGTGACCACAATATTGCAATGACAATTGATGCCTACGACTTTCCCGCCGAAGAGTTTCGTGAGCAGGAGCATGTGAAAGGCCAAAAGGCCAGGCTGTATATGTCCCCCATCAGCGGCAACCCGGAACACGCACGCCTTTTCAAAGAAGCGCTGCAACACATGCGTGACAACGGCGAGTTGCAGCGCATTTTCCAGACTTCTTCCGCCCAATAGCCATTCCCCCCGCACTCCCGTACAATACGCACCTTCTTTTCAATACATCCATTCTGTTCAGTCTGGAGCAAGGGCATGTCTGATATCAAAAAGGTGGTGCTGGCTTATTCCGGTGGCCTCGATACTTCCGTTATTGTTCGGTGGTTGCAGGACACCTATAACTGTGAGGTGGTGACGTTCACCGCCGACATCGGCCAGGGCGAGGAAGTTGAGCCGGCGCGCGCCAAGGCGGAAGCGTTGGGCGTTAAGGAAATCTACATTGAGGACCTGCGCGAAGAGTTTGTGCGCGACTACGTGTTCCCGATGTTCCGCGCCAATACCATCTACGAAGGCGAGTACCTGCTGGGCACTTCCATCGCCCGCCCGCTGATTGCCAAGCGTTTGATCGACATTGCCAATGAAACCGGCGCTGATGCGATTTCCCACGGTGCAACCGGTAAGGGTAACGACCAGGTGCGTTTTGAGCTGGGTGCCTACGCGCTGAAGCCGGGGGTGAAGGTAATTGCCCCCTGGCGTGAGTGGGACCTGAACTCCCGTGAAAAACTGCTGAAATACTGCGAAGAGCGCAACATTCCGGTAGAAATGAAGAAGGGCAAGAGCCCGTACTCCATGGACGCCAACCTGCTGCACATTTCCTACGAAGGCATGAACCTGGAAGACCCCTGGGCGGAAGCCGAGGAAGATATGTGGCGTTGGAGCGTGTCTCCGGAAGCCGCGCCAGACAAGCCGACTTACGTGGAGCTGACCTACAAGAAGGGCGATATTGTTGCCGTTGATGGTCAAGAAATGAAGCCCCACGAAGTGCTGGAAACCCTGAACAAGGTAGCTGGTGCCAACGGTATAGGCCGCCTCGACATCGTAGAGAACCGCTACGTGGGCATGAAGTCCCGCGGCTGCTACGAAACCCCGGGCGGCACCATCATGCTGCGCGCCCACCGTGCTATCGAGTCCATCACCCTGGACCGCGAAGTGGCGCACCTGAAAGACAGCCTGATGCCCCGCTACGCCGAGGTCATCTACAACGGCTACTGGTGGTCTCCGGAGCGCGAAGCCCTGCAGGCACTGATCGACCAGACCCAAACCTACGTGAACGGCACGGTTCGCCTGAAGCTGTACAAAGGCAACGTGGACGTAGTCGGCCGGAAGTCTGACGACTCCCTGTTCGACGAAAAGATCGCCACCTTTGAAGAAGACCAGGGTGCGTATGATCAGAAAGACGCCGAAGGTTTCATCAAGCTGAACGCGCTGCGGTTGCGGATTGCGGCTGGGAAAGGCCGGAAGCTGTAGGGTCTGTCCTCAGGGTCTGTCCTCAGGGTCTGTCCCCGAACGGGGACTGACCCACATTTGCCCGTCCTTGCCCCGAAACTAGAGCCCATTGGTTCCAAAATGGGTCAGTCCCCATGCGGGGACAGACCCTTAGGGGACTGACCCACATTTGCCCGTCCTTGCCCCGAAACTAGAGCCCATTGGTTCC
>NZ_JBQTCK010000005.1:0-314262 GCF_052380025.1 Marinobacter sp. NSM | reverse complement strand
GGCTCTTAATTCCAAAAGCCCCAGCATCCTTGATGTTGGGGCTTTTTTATTTGTGCTTCGGGAGAAGTGATATACTCCCTACCATTATCCGAACCAAGTTTTGATGGGAGCCTTCCAATGGCCGCAACTGATCACCTTGTCATTTTTGACACTACTCTTCGTGATGGCGAACAGAGCCCTGGCGCCACCATGAACAAGAACGAGAAGCTGCGTATTGCCAAGGTGCTCGAGAAGCTGCGCGTGGATGTGATAGAGGCCGGCTTCGCGATTGCCAGCCAGGGCGACTTCGATGCGGTCAAAGCCATTGCAGAAACCATCAAGGACTCCACGGTCTGCAGTCTTGCGCGTGCTCTGGACAAGGATATTGATCGTGCGGCGGAGGCCATCCGCCCAGCGGCCAGCGGCCGCATCCATACCTTTATTGCCACCTCGCCAATCCATATGAAGCATAAGCTTCAGATGGAGCCGGACCAGGTGGTGGAGCAGGCGGTTCGGGCGGTAAAGCGCGCTCGAAGCCATACTGATGACGTTGAGTTCTCCTGCGAAGACGCCGGTCGTTCGGAGCTGGATTTCCTGTGCCGAATTATCGAAGCTGCGATTGATGCCGGCGCCCGAACCATTAATATTCCAGACACTGTCGGTTATGCAATCCCCGAGCAATTCGCTGAAACAATCCGACAGCTATTGAAGCGTATCCCCAACGCTGACAAAGCCATTTTCTCCGTCCATTGTCATAATGATCTGGGACTGGCTGTGGCTAACTCTCTTGCTGCGGTTACCAGTGGTGCCCGCCAGGTGGAGTGCACTATTAACGGTCTGGGTGAGCGTGCCGGTAATGCTTCTCTGGAAGAAATCGTGATGGCTGTGCGTACCCGCCAGGATCTTTTCAATATTGATACTCGAATCGATACCCAGCACATCGTGCCGGCATCCAGGCTTGTGTCGACCATTACCGGTTTTCCGGTACAGCCGAATAAGGCCATTGTGGGCGCCAATGCCTTTGCCCATGAATCCGGCATCCATCAGGATGGCGTACTCAAGCACCGGGAAACCTATGAGATTATGCGCGCCCAGGACGTGGGCTGGCATACCAACAGCCTGGTTCTGGGTAAGCATTCTGGTCGTAACGCCTTCCGCACCCGGTTGCTGGAACTGGGCATTCAGTTCGATACCGAGTCTGAGCTCAATGGGGCCTTTACCCGTTTCAAGGCTCTGGCTGATCTGAAGCATGAAATTTTTGATGAAGACCTCCAGGCCATAGCCAGCGACACGCGTCAGAAAGACGAGGAGGGGCGTTATGGTCTCGTCTGCATGCAGGTCTGCTCGGAAACCGGTGTTGTGCCCAAGGCTCATCTGACCCTGACCATGGATGGCAAAGAACACTCGGTTGAGGCCGAGGGCAGTGGTCCGGTGGATGCAACGTTCAAGGCAATTGAGTCGTTGGTTGATTCAGGCTGTAATCTCCAGCTGTATTCCGTGAATAATATAACCAGTGGCACCGATGCCCAGGGCGAAGTGACCGTGCGCCTTGAGCGTGGCGGGCGCATCGTCAATGGCGTTGGCTCTGATACTGATATCATCATCGCATCAGCAAAGGCCTATATCGAGGCGTTGAACCTGATTGCGAGGGGCGGTATTCGTCAGCACCCTCAGGTGGCCGATGTCTGATCGTGAAGTTATGTGGCATTTGTCCCCGGTCAGAGGCATGACGTGATTCGGACAGAGGCGGAAAGGCAATTCTATCTTGGGGCCGCTGGCATTCATCTGTGGTATGCCCGCGCACCGCTGCCTGGCGCAGCGCCGAGCCCGGAGTATGATTTCGGTGTTGCCGAAGTCGAGTCAGCCCCGGTCGTCGTTGATGCGCCGACAACCAAGCGTGCCGTGCCCGCTCGCCCTGCCGTTGATCCCGCCAATAAAGACCGTCTGGCGCAACTCAAGAATTTGATGGAGACCGGCGCTGGTAAGCCAGATAAAGCAGCGCCGGTGGCCGAGGTTGAGTCGCGACTTGTGGATTCCGTCGAGCCAGACCCGGCCGCAGAACTGTTGGGTCAAAACGTGCCCGAGGCCAGCCCACGGGTTGCGTCGATCCAAGATATCGCTCGGCTGTGTCTGCAGTTCTGGGTGGGAGATAGAGTTACTTTGCTTGCCAATCTCTCCGAGGAAGCCAGTTTCAGCATGCAGGATTCACTGGCTCGCAACATTCTTCGCAGCCTCGGTGAGCAGACCCTGGACATGTCAGACGTCATTCGCTGGCCACTGTTCAATAATGTGAGGGTTTCGCTCAACAGTGATGCAGATCTGACGGGCTTGCTGCGCCAATCGCTGGTCCCTGCCAGTGGCAAGTCTGTCATAGCGCTTGGCTTTGGCGCCGGAGCCGGTGAGGTGCCTACTATCCTTTCCGACGTTATGGGTCGCAGACCGGAAGTGGTGTTTGACGCCTCCCTTGCTGGCCTGGCAAGTAACCCGGTACTGAAACGAGAGTTATGGCAAAAGATTCGCTCCCTGAGCGCGAAGGGTTAATGTCGACACGGGTCCTTCGCCAGGTTCAGAATCAGGACCTGACGGTTCGAAACCTCGTGGAATCCGATCTGCCCCGAGTGATGGAACTGGAGTGCCTGGGGTATTCTCACCCTTGGCCGATGTCTGTGTTCCAGGACTGTTTTAAACCGCAATATCGACTGTGGGCGCTGATGCAAGGCGATGAGTTGGTCGGTTATGCCGTAGTCAACTATATGGTTGATGAGGCTCACCTGCTGAATGTCTGCGTGCATCCTGCCCTGCGGGGTCACGGAGTAGGCCGTTACTTGTTGCGCTACGCCGTGGCTGAATCGATCCGGGACGGAATGGTACAGATGATTCTGGAAGTCCGGCAAAGCAACGAAGCGGCTGCTTCGCTGTATGCCAGCGAGGGATTTGAGGAAATTGGCCGCAGGCCCGGCTACTATCCGGATACCACTGGACGAGAAGATGCCCGCGTAATGGTCTATCGGTTCACCTGAACCCACGCTACCCCTTATAATAGTCCGTTTTTCACTCAACCCAATCAGGTTTCCGTTGTTTATGTCTAACCTATCCCAGGAAGTGGCCAAGCGCCGCACCTTTGCGATTATCTCGCACCCGGATGCCGGTAAAACCACCATTACCGAGAAAGTACTGCTCTTCGGTCAGGCGCTTCAGAAAGCCGGAACGGTCCAGGGCAAGAAGTCCGGCCAGCACGCAAAGTCTGACTGGATGGAAATGGAAAAAGAGCGGGGTATTTCGGTCACTACCTCAGTGATGCAGTTTCCTTACGGTGGCAAGCTGGTCAACCTGCTGGATACCCCAGGTCACGAAGACTTCTCTGAGGATACCTATCGGACCCTGACGGCGGTTGATTCATGCCTGATGGTTATCGACAGCGCCAAGGGCGTTGAGGAACGTACCATCAAGCTGATGGAAGTTACCCGCCTGCGTGATACGCCAATCATCACCTTCATGAACAAACTGGATCGCGACACCCGGGACCCGATCGAGTTAATGGATGAAGTGGAAGATGTTCTCAAAATTGCCTGCGCCCCCATCACCTGGCCGATTGGCATGGGCAAGAGTTTCAAGGGTGTCTACCACTTGTATCGGGATGAGGTGATCCTCTATCAGACTGGCCAGGGCCACACCATTCAGGAAAAGCGGGTTGTCAGAGGCCTGGATAACCCCGAACTCGATGAAGCGATTGGCGGCTATGCCGCTGACCTGCGCGACGAAATTGAATTGGTTAAGGGTGCGTCTCATGAGTTTGATCATGAGGCATTCCTTGCCGGGCAACTAACCCCGGTGTTCTTTGGTACCGCACTCGGTAATTTCGGTGTGGACCATATGCTGGATGGCCTGGTTGACTGGGCACCTGCGCCTCAGGGGCGGGAAACGGGTGTGCGCAAGGTCGAACCGGCGGAAGATACCTTTTCCGGTTTCGTATTCAAGATCCAGGCAAACATGGACCCACAGCATCGTGACCGGGTCGCGTTCCTGCGTATCGTTTCAGGTCGCTATAATCAGGGTATGAAGGCGCGCCATGTGCGGATTGGTAAAGAGGTGAGGTTCTCCGATGCCCTGACGTTCATGGCGGGTGATCGTGAGCATGCCGAAGAAGCCTATGCCGGGGATATCATTGGCCTGCATAACCACGGCACCATCCAGTTGGGTGATACCTTCACCGCAGGCGACGACATGAAGTTCACCGGTATTCCCAACTTCGCACCGGAGTTGTTTCGTCGTATCCGGCTCAAGGACCCTCTCAAGGCCAAGCAGCTGCAGAAGGGGCTGATTCAGCTCTCGGAAGAGGGTGCTGTCCAGGTGTTCCGGCCGATGAAGAACAACGATCTGATCGTGGGTGCGGTAGGTGTGCTGCAGTTTGATGTGGTGGTGAGCCGTCTCAAGAGTGAATACAAGGTCGAGGCTGTTTATGAGCCGATCAACGTCGCCACAGCGCGTTGGGTGAGTTGCAGTGATGATCGCAAGCTGGATGAATTCCAGCGCAAGAACCAGGACAACTTGGCGCTCGATGGCAGTGACCGCCTGGCCTATATTGCCCCAACGATGGTTAACCTGAATCTGGCTCAGGAACGTTATCCTGATATCCAGTTCCATAAAACCCGGGAACACTAACCAGCCACCGGAGGATTCCATGCAGCTGGTCGATGCCCATTGTCATTTCGATTTCCCCGAATTTGACGGGGTTCGCGATCAGATTCTGGATACGGCCAGGGCTCGGGGTGTGGAGGCACTGGTGGTTCCGGGGGTACGCAGGGTGGATTGGGATCGGGTTGAGGCGCTGGCGTCCCCGGCGCGCGGGCTCTGGTATTGTCTTGGCATTCATCCCTGGTTCGTTGGCGAGCACAGCGAGCAGGACCTGGTGGTTCTGGAAGCTCGGCTTTCGGCCCGGCTCGAGGGCTGCGTGGGGCTTGGTGAGTGTGGTCTTGATGCCCATCACAGCGATCTCGCTGCACAATTGCCGTGGTTCCAGGCGCAGATCGACATCGCGGCCAAGCTGGCCTTGCCTCTGGTCATTCATTCGGTGCGCAGCCATGATCAGGTGCATGGCCTGCTGCGATCGTCCGGGTGGTCCGGCAGGGCCCTGGTTCACGGGTTTTCCGGCAGCTACCAGCAAGCCAGGAAACTGGTAGATCTGGGCTGCTTTATCGGTGTGGGTGGTGTGATTACCCACGAACGGGCCCGTAAAACCCGCGATGCCATTGCGCGGTTGCCCCTGGAGGCGCTGGTGCTTGAGACCGACGCGCCGGACATGTCGCCGGCCGGTGTGGCCAAGGGGCAGAATTCCCCGGTTTACCTGCTGAATGTTGTGCAAGCGCTGGCGGAGCTTCGGGGCGGGCCGGTCGAGGCAGTCGCAGAAACCCTGTATGACAACGTCCAACGGCTATACGGTTGGCGCTGAGTTCAGGGGAGAATAGGGGATTGACGAAACACCTTGAGGCAGGGTTGGCTTTCCTTGCGGCTTCGAGTATACTTCGCGCCCTGGCTTTTCAAGGCGATGTCACTATCTCAGCCCCGAATGGTGGCGACGTCAAAATACAGGTATGAACTTCCTCCGGATGCCTTGCATTTACCGGTGGTGGTTTTTAACGTTTCTTATATAGCGTTCAAGGCGGAATCAATGAAGACTCTGAGTGCGAAACCAGAAACAGTAAAACGTGACTGGTACGTTGTAGACGCAGCCGGCAAGACGCTGGGTCGTCTGTCAACCGAAATCGCCCTTCGTCTGCGGGGCAAGCATAAGCCTGAGTATACCCCTCACGTGGACACTGGCGACTACATCATTGTTATCAATGCCAGCCAGGTGAAGGTTACCGGCAAAAAGGCATCAGCAAAAATGTATTACAGCCATACCGGCTTTCCGGGTGGAATCAAATCCATCAACTTCGAGAAGCTGGTTGACAAGGCTCCCGAGCAAATCATTCAGAAGGCCGTAAAAGGCATGCTTCCGAAGGGCCCGCTCGGCCGCGCCATGTTCAAGAAGCTGAAAGTGTACGCAGGCGCTGAGCATGCTCATGCCGCCCAGCAGCCCAAAGAACTCGACATCTAACGGAAGGCGAATATGTCTGTAGCACAAAATTACGGTACTGGTCGCCGCAAATCATCCACGGCTCGCGTCTTTATCAAGCCGGGTAGCGGTAACATCTCCATTAACGGTCGCACCATCGAAGATTTCTTCGGTCGTGAAACTCTCCGCATGATCGTTCGTCAGCCGCTGGTTGTTGCTGAGTCTGCTGATCGCTTCGACATCACCATCACGGTAAAAGGTGGTGGTATCAGCGGCCAGGCCGGCGCCATTCGCCACGGCCTGACTCGTGCGCTGATGGAATACGACGAAACTCTGCGCCCTGCGCTGCGTAAAGCGGGTTATGTTACCCGTGACGCTCGTAAGGTTGAGCGTAAGAAGGTTGGTCTGCGCAAGGCGCGTAAGCGTCCTCAGTACTCCAAGCGTTAATCGGCACTACTGTCGATGGAAAAACCCGATCCTATGGTCGGGTTTTTTTGTGTCTTGCGGGTGGCCAGAATTTTGACCTGACGCAGGGATAGGCTCTCGGGTGAGCCTTTCCGGCTTGTAAGCGAGGGGTAATTTCATTACCATTTCAGCGCTTATATTTTTGGGTTGTGAAGTCCTTTTCGAAGCGCAGTGCCGGTTTTTCCGCGTCTGTGCCTCGCCTGATGGGAGAAAACCATAATGAGTAATGGCGACGTGAACCAAGGTCGACGCCGGTTTCTGATCGGCGCAACGTCCGTGGTGGGTGGTGTCGGCGTCGTCGGTGCAGCGGTTCCTTTCGTGGCGTCCTGGAATCCCAGTGCGAAAGCGGAAGCGGCCGGTGCGCCGGTAACCGTAAGTGTCGACAAAATCGAGCCGGGTCAGCAAATTACCGTCGAGTGGCGGGGTAAGCCGGTTTGGATTATCCGGCGTACCGAGGAGATGCTTGAGAACATTGAGCAATTGTCTCCGAGAATGAAAGACCCGGAATCTGAAACGGCGAGTCAGCAGCCGGCTTATATCTCTGGTGCACAGCGTTCCCTCAAGCCGGAGTTCATTGTTCTTGTGGGTATCTGTACCCATCTGGGCTGTGTCCCGAGCTACCGCCCGGAAGTGGCGCCTGCCGACCTGGGTAGTGAATGGTTGGGTGGATTGTTCTGTCCCTGCCATGGCTCACGATTCGACTTGTCCGGTCGTGTGTTCGCCAATCAGCCGGCTCCGCTGAACCTTGAGGTTCCGCCGTATCGGTTTGATGACGATGCGACCATGACCATTGGTCTTGATCCGGAGGCAGCGTAATGCAAAAGCTTATTAACTGGGTAGACGAGCGTCTGCCGATTGTCGATGCTTGGAACAAGCATGTAGGTAAGTATTACGCTCCGAAGAACTTCAACATGTGGTATTTCTTCGGTTCGCTTGCCATGCTGGTGTTGGTGAACCAGCTGGTCACCGGTATCTGGCTGACCATGAGCTACAACCCATCTGCAGAAGGCGCCTTTGCTTCTGTGGAATACATTATGCGCGATGTGGAGTGGGGCTGGCTGTTGCGCTACCTGCACTCTACCGGTGCCTCTGCGTTCTTCGTGGTGGTCTACCTGCATATGTTCCGAGGCCTGATGTACGGCTCGTACCAGAGGCCGCGTGAGTTGATCTGGATCTTCGGCATGTTGATCTACCTGGTGCTGATGGCTGAAGCTTTCATGGGCTACCTGTTGCCCTGGGGTCAGATGTCTTACTGGGGTGCCCAGGTTATTGTTAACCTGTTTGGTGCTATCCCGGTGATCGGTGAAGATCTGTCTCTGTGGATTCGTGGCGACTACCTGATTTCAGGTATTACCCTGAACCGCTTCTTCGCCCTGCACGTGGTTGCATTGCCGATCGTACTGTTGGGCCTGGTTGTCCTGCACATTCTTGCTCTGCACGAAGTGGGTTCCAACAACCCTGACGGCATTGATATCAAGAAGAACAAGGATGAAAACGGTATTCCCAAAGACGGCATTCCGTTCCATCCATACTACACCGTGCACGACCTGCTGGGTGTGGCGGTGTTCTTCTTCATCTTCTTCATCGTCGTGTTCTACTTCCCGGAAATGGGTGGTCTGTTCCTGGAGAGGCCGAACTTCGAGCCGGCTAACAGCCTGAAGACGCCAGAGCACATTGCGCCGGTGTGGTATTTCACCCCGTTCTACGCGATGCTTCGTGCGGTGACCGTCGACCTGTTCGGTCTGGACGCCAAGTTCTGGGGCGTGGTTGTGATGGGGGCGGCAATTGCCATCCTGTTCGTGCTGCCATGGCTCGACAAGAGCCCGGTACGGTCTATCCGCTACAAGGGTTGGATGAGCAAGGTTGCCCTGGCAATCTTCGTGGTGAGCTTTGTTGTGCTGGGTTATCTGGGTATTGTTCCGGCAACTGAGGGCCGCACGATTGTCGCTCAGATCCTGACGGTGCTGTACTTCCTGTACTTCATTCTCATGCCGTTCTATACGCGCATGGAAAAAACCAAACCAGTACCAGAGAGGGTGACAGGATAATGAGAAAGCTGATTTTTGGTCTTTTCATCGCGATCCTGCCGGCCCTCGGGCTGGCGGCGGGCCCCTCAGGTCCTCTGGATACCATGAAGCCGGATCACACCAACAAGGAGTCCTTGCAGCGGGGCGTGGCTCTGTTCACTAACTATTGCATGGGCTGTCACTCCATGGAGTACGCTCGTTACAAGCGGGTGTCTGACGACCTGGAGATTCCCGCCGAGCTTTACGAGGAGAACCTGATCTTCACCGGCGCCAAGATTGGCGAACTGATGCAGATCTCCATGGGTAAGGACATGGCCGCAGGCTGGTTCGGTGCTCCACCACCTGACCTGACTCTGGTTACCCGTGTGCGTGGTGAATCCTGGGTTTACTCCTACCTTCGTGGCTTCTACAAGGACGATTCCCGTCCGCTGGGGGTAAACAACGTGGTGTTCGAAAACGTTGGTATGCCGCATGTGATGGTAGAGATGCAGGGGCTGTGTGCTGTGGAGCCGCGTATTGGCGTTGGCGCTTCGGTAGAGCCGCTCAGTGGCAACATCAACAATGCCGATGTGTGCCCGGAGTATGCGATTGAAGGCAGTATGTCAGCAGCAGACTTCGACCGCGCCATGTGGGACTTGACCAACTTCATGTCCTACATGGGGGATCCGGTGAAGGTCGAGCGTGAGCGTCTGGGGATTTTCGTGCTGATCTTTGTGGCGATCTTCTTCATCTTTGCGTACCTGCTTAACCGCGAGTACTGGAAAGACGTGCACTAAGATTTAGGGTATAATCCCGTATCCTGAATTCCAGCGGGTCGGTAAGGTCCGCTGGAATTTTGCGTTTGTGGATTGTTTCGATTTTTAGAATCGTGAGGTAGCTATATGGGCGTTGTGACCAAGCGGTCATCAATGACGTTTTTCTCGGATCCGGCCAGTCATTACAGCCACCGTGTTCGCATTGTTTTGGCTGAAAAGGGTGTAACCGTTGATATCGTAGACGTGGATCCGGACAACCCGCCTGGAGAATTGGCGGATCTGAATCCGTATAACGCCCTGCCTACTCTGGTGGATCGGGATCTCGTTCTGTACGAGCCCAACATCATGATGGAGTACCTGGACGAACGTTTCCCGCACCCGCCATTGTTGCCGGTATACCCGGTCGCGCGGGCCAACAGTCGCCTGATGATTCACCGTATTCAGAAAGACTGGTGTGGCCTGGTTGATCAGGTTCTGGCGCAACCAACCGGCAAAGCGGCAGATACGGCTCGTAAAGAGCTGAAAGAGAGTCTGCTGGCAACAGCGCCTCTGTTTGCGGAAATGCCGTTCTTCCTGTCAGAAGAGTTCACTATCGTGGATTGCTGCATTGCGCCGATTCTCTGGCGCCTGCCGGCGCTGGGCATTGATCTGAGTGACAAGCAGGCCAAGCCTATTCAGAAATACATGGACAGCATCTTTGCCCGGGAAGGTTTCAAGGCAAGCCTTTCAGACCTGGAAGAAGACATCCGAAGCTGATCGGCAAGCCCGCATGGCGGGGCAGGAGTGGTTGCAGTGCCTGATATGAGTGTCACTATGACGTCTAGCCGTCCATACCTGGTGCGATCCCTGAATGAGTGGATTCTGGATAACGACTGTACTCCCTACATCGTCGTCGATGCTGGTGTACAGGGTGTTCAGGTGCCGACAGAGCACGTCGCCAATGGTCAGATTGTTTTGAATATCAGTCCCGGTGCCGTGCGGGGGCTGGTGATCGGCAATGGCGCGCTTGAGTTCAGTGCCCGCTTTGGCGGGGTGCCCATGCAGGTGTTTATCCCGTTGCAGGCCGTCATGGCCATCTACGCCAAGGAAAATGGTGAGGGGATGGTGTTCGGCAGCGAGCCGGGCTCACCGGACCCCGATGGTGGAGCGGATGGAAATGCGCCGGCTGACAGGCGTTCCGATGAGCGCCCGAGTGGACGACCAACTCTGAAAGTGGTGAAGTAACAAAAAGCCGGCGAAAGCCGGCTTTTTGTTATCCGCCAAACAGTTTGTGGTCAACCAGGTCGCACAGGGTGTTGATGATCAGAAGCATCAACGGGGTGGCTTCATGGGGTGCCAGATCATTCAGTGCAATTTCATGGTCTTCCGGGTGCATTAGCGAGGTGATGTCTGACTTTTCCCGGGCGCTCAGCACGACCACCTGCATCTCCCGGTCGTGGGCGGCCTGGATCGCCTGGATGAGGTTGGCCTTGTGGCCGTCATCGACAATGACAAACAGCAGGTCACCGGGTTTGCCGATGGCGCGAACCTGTCGGGAGAAGGTGTCGTTGAACCGGTTATCCCTGCATATGGCCGAATAGGTGGTGGCATCCGCACCGAGGTTGATGGCGGGCAGTGCCGGCCGGTCCTGCTCGAAGCGATTCAGCAATGCGGTGCAGAAATACTGGGCCAGGATATTGGCGTTGCCATTGGCGCAGGCGATAAGTTTGCCGTCCTGCAGCAGGGTATTCACAAAGGCGTCTGCCACATCCTCGATATCCGGCCCAGCGGTGCTGGCTGCCTGGGCAGTCTGTTCCATGTGGTTGGCAAACCACTGGTTAATCTTTTGTGCGGTGTCGGTCATTGGTTCGGTTATTCTGACTGGATTGCATTTTTGATCCATTGTACCCGGTATTTGCGCACCGTACCCGGCATGATCGCGACGACGTCAATTCTGGAGGCGATGTTCCACAAACCATGCCTGTGCAGGTAATAAGAGGCAGCCCGGAGCAGTCGTCGCTGCTTGCCATACGTTATGGAGCCTGCTGGATCGACCAGGCTGCCATCGCCGCGATAGCGAACCTCGAAGAACACCAGGGTATCGCCGTCCCGGCCAATCAGGTCAAGTTCTCCGCCCCGGTTGTAGACGTTCTGCTCCAGAATGGTAATACCGTTTTGCGCCAGATAGCGGGCGGCCACCCCTTCGTAATGACTTCCAATGGCGCGTTTGCCTTCCATGGCTTATGTCCTCTACAGGCGCTGGCTATCACCTTGCTCAGTTTCACGAGCGCCTTCCCGGGAGGTAGCCTCGTTGAGTTCCGGGGCCAGTACCGGGCGCCCGTTCTGGAACTGAGCCCAAAGTTGATGGCGGTGGATGGCGCCGTCCGGGGTCATGGTGAGGGTGCCGGTCTGACCATCAATGGCGGCACCTTCCACCTGCCGCAGCAGCGGCAGCCGTTTGCTCAACTGCCAGGCGTCGGCCCCCATGGCAAATAGCCGGCCCAGTTGGCCGCGTGTGCCGCTGAGATTCTGCTCGGCCTGGGTGCGCAGTGGGTTGTCCTCGGCCAGGACCCAGGGGATGTCGGTAAACGTCACCCGGTTCAGGTCGCGATCGCGCCCCGGGTCGGGTGTGCCCTCGTAGACAATGGACGGCGCATATACCGGCAGGTCGCCAGAGAAGTAAAATGCAAACAGCGGATTGAACTGGCGTGCCACGTTGGGTTGCGCAACCAGTACAATGGCCTCGGCATCCTGGCGACGACGAGGCTCGAATTCGACGTTTTGGCCAATGGTCCTTTCTACTTGAATGGCCCGCTGCCGGGACGTGGTGACCCCCAGTAGATCGGCGGTGACTGACCGGAAGTTGTCTTCCGGGAAGAACCGTTCAATATCGAGCACGGTGCCTTTGTGGGTGGCCATGCGTTGCAGCAATGCCTGTTCCACGCGATCACCCCATTCCCCCCTAGGAATGAGCGCCAGGATCCGGCGGAGCGACTGTGCTGCCAGCTGGTCTGCAATCTGCCGGGCTTCGTCTTCGGCTGATAGGCCGAACTGGTAAAGCCCGTCGGGCACACGGCTGTCCGCCGGCAGGTAATTCAGCCCGAGCACTGGCACGGCAAGTGTGTTTCTCGAACTCAGGCCTGCAAGTGCGTCTTTCTCGAGGGGGCCAACAACCAGGTCAATGTTCTGGCCAGTCAGTTCTTCATACAGTGCCGTAAAAGGTTTGCTGGAGGTGTCGACGATGCGGATATCGGTTTTGCTGCGGTCCGCGCTGTCATCACTGAAATAGGCAGCGAGGAAGCCGTCCCGGATTGCGCGCCCGGCACTTGCCAGAGAGCCCTGCAGGGGAAGTGCCAGTACAATGCGTTCCGGCCGGCTGGTGGCCAGCTCCGACAGCAGGCGAAGGTCTGCGGGCAGGATCTGTGCCGCGGGGTGCCCTGGCCAGTTATTCTGCCAGGCCCTGATCAGGCGCCCCTGTTCATCCAGGCCGACGTCGCGGGCGCGCAAGGTGGTGGCAAGCTCCAGCCAGCCCTGTTCTTCGAAGCCGATGGCTGTTTCTGAAGCCTCATTCAGCGCTTGCCCGGGAATTGTCCTGAGGTATTGCCAGATCTGGTTGTGGGTGTCCTGTGGGTCGCTTTGGGTGTCAGTCTGGCTGAGCAGCATCAGCGTGAGCGCGGCGGGCAGCTGGTCATCATTAAGGGCGAATGTCTCAGCCTGCAGTTGCGCGGCTTTTGCCATGATGTCTGACGGGTAGCCGAGGAAGTGGTCTGGCGACAGATTGCCGACCAGTTCATTCGCCCAGTCGCTGTCTTGCAGTTCGACGGCGCTGGCCATAGAAAGAAGTAACTTCTGGCCGGTTAGCTGGCTGTCGATAGTGTCCAGCTGCTGGTTGCGAAGAACCCGGCGTGCCGCCCTGTGGTTGCCCTGATCCTGGAAGTTGCTGGCCATCCGCAGCAGGTAACGCTGTGCTGTTGTGGGGTCTCGTTCACTGGCAGCAAGTTCGAGTGCACGCTCTGGTGTGTCTGCAACCTGGCTGTCCAGGTTGACGGTGGCGCAACCCGCAGTCAGAAGGGTGACCAGGGTGACCAGGGCAAAAAGTGTTCGATGGCTGCGGTATTTAGTCATGGCAGGCTCGGAGTCTCCGGATCATTAGGCTTGTGGTGCCGCTTTATTGGTGGCAAGTTTACCAGCTCCCGGCCCATTTCACATGACATGCCTGTCATGGGTGCCGGGTTGCACGGGAGTGACGCAGCTCCTGTCTTCTATCGGTGGGAGTATGTGTATGTCCGGTTCGGAAAATGTCCGGAAAGAGATGGATGGTGTTCTGTACGTTGTGGCAACGCCAATTGGTAATCTGGATGATCTCTCCGACAGGGCTCGCCAGACCTTGTCGAAGGTGGATCTGGTGGCTGCGGAAGATACCCGCCACTCGGGACGGTTGCTCCAGCATCTTGGGTTGAGCAAGCAAATGATGGCGCTGCATGACCACAATGAGCGCTCTCGGGTAGCTGGTATTCTGGAGGCGTTGGCAGCGGGGCGGCAGGTAGCATTGGTGTCTGATGCTGGCACACCACTGATCTCGGACCCAGGTTACTTGCTGGTTCGCGAGGTTCGCGCGGCCGGTTACCGGGTGTCGCCGGTGCCTGGCCCGTGTGCGTTGGTCGCCGCCTTGTCTGTCGCGGGGTTGCCAACCGACCGGTTTCTGTTTGCAGGTTTTTTGCCAGCCAAGCGCTCGGCCCGGCAGGCTGCGTTAACGGAATTGGCGCGGGAACCGGCCACCCTTGTGTTCTATGAGTCGCCGCATCGCATTATCGATTTTATGAAAGACCTGGCTGAGGTGTTGGGGGTTGATCGTGAGTGTGTGTTGGGGCGGGAGCTGACCAAGACCTTTGAGACCTTCTATAGCGGTCGCGCGGATGAGGTGCTTGAAGAGCTGGAGAGTGATCCCCATGGAGCCCGGGGTGAGTTTGTGGTGATGGTCCGTGGCGCGGCGCCGACACCCGCTGGAGAAGACTCCGTACTGGACACCGATAAACTGCTGGGGTTGTTGATCAAGGAGTTGCCGGTGAAGAAGGCGGCCCGGATTGCGGCGGAAGTCAGTGGTCTGGGTAAAAATGAGCTCTACCAGCGCGCGTTGGAGCTGAAAGATCATTAAAGCCTTGCATGGCGGCGGGTGCGGGGGTATTGTCGGCACCGAGCTCGCCAGACAGTCGCCGCCGGTTTCGATCGGGGGAGGAAAGTCCGGGCTCCGCAGGGCAAGGTGCCAGGTAACGCCTGGGCGGCGCGAGCCGACGGAAAGTGCAACAGAAAGTATACCGCCTAAGTGCCTTCGGGCGCCGGTAAGGGTGAAATGGTGCGGTAAGAGCGCACCGCGTGGCTGGCAACAGTCCACGGCGATGGTAAACCCCACCTGGAGCAAGACCAAATAGGAATCCAATGGCGTGGCCCGCGCTGGATTCGGGTAGGTTGCTTGAGGCCTGCGGTGACGCAGGCCCTAGATGAATGACTGTCCAAGACAGAACCCGGCTTATCGGCGAGCTCGCCATTTTCTTTTCTGATGTAATGCCCATCCTTCTCACAATTCGGCCTTTATAGCCAAAAAATCTTAAACCTCAGAAAGGCTCTTTAGAGTTTTCTGCAGGTGCTTGTTTTTTCTGCTTTTCTTTGCGTCTTTTTAACGATTTTCTAAGTTTCCCCTTTGTAACCTCTTGTCATTAAAGGAACTTTCGCCTGTGTGGTGCCGAATGCGGCGCTTGCATTGTCTTTTGCGTGTTTCTATAGTGTGCGGAAGTGGGAAAAAGTGGATTCAAGTGGTTTTTTGTGGAAGTAGCAGCCTTGGATGCGGCATAAATGAGCAACTTTCTTGGCAGTCATGCCATCAATATGGACGCGAAGGGTCGCCTGGCGATCCCGACAAAGGTGCGTGAGGAACTCGCGCAGCTTTGTGGTGGCCGTATTGTTCTGACCGCCAATGCCGATGAAGAGCGCTGTCTTTTGCTGTATCCAGAGCCGGAATGGGAAACCCTCAGGCCCAAAATTGAAGCGCTGCCGAACATGAACAAAGCAGCACGGCGTTTACAGCGGCTGATTCTCGGTAATGCGGCGCCCATGGAACTGGATTCCGCTGGCCGCATCCTGGTGCCGCCGACGCTGAGAAGCTACGCGCACCTGGAGAAAAAGCTGATGCTGATTGGCCAGGGCAAGAAGCTGGAGCTCTGGAGCGAGGAGCGCTGGTTTGCCTGGCTGGATGAGTCTTCTGGCGATGACGATATGCCGCCGGAAATGGAGGCGCTGTCGCTATGACCAAAACAGAACAGGCGCCAGATCAACCTTTCCGGCATCGCTCGGTGCTGCTGGATGAGGCTGTTGATTATCTGATTAGTGACTCGGCTGGTCGTTATGTGGACGCCACCTTCGGTCGGGGCGGTCATAGTCGTCTGATTCTGGGCCAGCTGGACGCTCAGGGCAGCTTGCTGGGTATCGATAAAGACCCGGAAGCGATTCAGGTTGCAAAAGAACTGGCCGCGGAAGACGGCCGGTTTTCCTGGTATCACGGCTCCTTTTCTGAGTTGAGTCAGGCTCTGGACAGTCAGCAGTGGCCGGCGGTACAGGGCGTGTTGATGGATCTCGGGGTGTCGTCGCCACAGCTGGACGATGCCGCGCGCGGGTTTTCTTTTATGCGCAATGGTCCGCTGGATATGAGGATGAATCCCCAGCAGGGGCAGAGTGCTGCCCAATGGCTGGCAACTGCCGACGAGCGCGACATCGCAGATGTGATCTGGCGCTACGGTGAAGAGCGTTTCTCTCGCCGTATCGCGCGCCTGGTAGTTGCCCGTCGGCAGGAAGAGGCCATTGAAACAACCCGCCAGCTGGCGGAGTTGGTGGCTGAAGCGGTGCCCAAGAAAGAAAAGCATAAACACCCGGCCACCAGAACCTTTCAGGCGATCCGCATCTTTATCAATCGGGAGCTGGAAGACCTGGAAGTCGGTTTGGCTGCTGCGGTCGAGCGCCTGGCGCCAGGCGGTCGCCTGGTGGTGATCAGCTTTCACTCGCTCGAAGATCGCCTGGTAAAGCGCTTCATGCGGGATTTGGCCCGGGGCCCGAAGATACCAAAGGGTGTGCCAGTGACCGCTGATCAGGAGCGCTCCGAGTTTTGCCTGGTAGGCAAGGCCAGCAAGGCCAATGAGCAGGAAATTACCGAAAACGTCCGTGCCCGTAGTGCAGTCATGCGGGTACTGGAAAGACGAACCAACTAATCGAATTCGCAGGGGAGCGCGACGTTATGGGCGCGGTAGCCATCGAACAACCAACCAAGACCACCAGGCTCAGCAAGCAGAGGGTTCGTGACGGCGTGGCAACCGCCGTGCGCCTGTCCCGGCAGGTTTTCGACACCACGCGGGAGAGCCGGGTGGTGGTGACTCTGGCGTTGGTGGCGGTATTAACACTGTCTGCCATCGGTGTTGTTGTCAGTGCCCACGAAAACCGGGAGTTATTCAATACGTTGTCCGGGTTGCAGCAGCAACGTGATGCTTATCAGCGGGAATGGAGTCAGCTCTTGCTCGAGCAGAGTGCGCTGAGTGCTCATGGGCGCGTAGAGCACCTGGCGGCAGAACGGTTCAATATGGTGGTGCCGGGGCGACAGGACATAGTTCTTGTGCCGCTGATGTCTCCGGTTGCGGCGAAATAACGATCATAACAAACACATCAGGGTGATCGATTTGTCCGGTCAGGGAAAGCAGGCAGCAAACTGGCAGCAGCGTTTGTCCGCGGGGTTGAAGGCCTGGCGCTTCGGCTCGGTGCTGGGCGTTTTTCTGCTGGTGATGCTGGGTATTGGCTGGCGTCTGGTCGATCTGCATGTGGTGGATAAGGAGTTTCTGCGCCAACAGGGCGATGTCCGGACTATCCGGGTTGAATCGATTGACGCGCATCGTGGTGTGGTTAGCGATCGACATGGTGAGCCGCTGGCGGTCAGCACCCCGGTTCAGACGCTGTGGGCAAACCCCTCTGAAACTGATCCCGATGATCCCCGGTTGGCGGGTCTGGCTCGCCTGTTGGGTATGACCGAAGGTTCGCTGCGGGAGCGTTTGCGTACTTTTGCGGGTCGTGAGTTCATCTATCTGCGCCGGAAAGTTCAGCCAAGCCTGGCGCGTGAAGCGCTGGATCTTGGGATCGGTGGCATCTATGCCCGGCAAGAATACCGTCGGTACTACCCTGCCGGGGAGGTGACTGCGCATGTGGTCGGTTTCACCAATATCGACGAGCTGGGACAGGAAGGGATTGAACTGGCCTATAACCAGTGGCTAACCGGCGAGCCCGGGCGCAAGCGGGTACTCAAGGACAATCGTGGGCGCGTCATCAAAGACCTGATGTTAATCCGGGATGCCCGGCCTGGCCGGGATCTTGAGCTTAGCCTGGATCTGAGGCTTCAATACCTGGCCTACCGAGAACTCAAAGCAGTGGTAACTGCCCACAACGCCCGGGGCGGCACGTTGGTCATGTTGGACGTTGATACCGGTGAAGTTTTGGCAATGGTTAACCAGGGTTCATACAACCCCAATGACCGGGCCCAGTTATCCGCGGATAATCTGCGCAACAAAGCAATCACCGACTTGTTTGAGCCAGGCTCCACTATCAAGCCGATTACCATCGCGGCGGCACTGGAATCCGGCAAGTACCAGGTTAACAGCACCATAGACACCTCACCCGGCTTTCGCCGATTTGGTCGTTTTACCATCCGGGATGCGCGAAATTACGGAACCATGGACCTGACAGAAATGATCGTCAAATCCAGTAACGTGGGGGTCAGCCAGATTGCCACGGAGCTTGGGGGCGATGTGTTGAGAAATCTGTTCGCCAGGATGGGGTTGGGGCAGGCAACCGGTATCGGCTTCCCAGGGGAAGCCGTTGGTGTTTTACCGGCACCCCCAAGGTGGCGCCCGGTTGAGGAATCCACGCTGTCTTACGGTTACGGCATGAGTGTGAACGCCTTGCAGTTGGCCCAGGCCTATATGGTGATTGCTAATGGTGGCATCCGTTATCCGTTGAGCCTGATGAAGCAGGACGCGCCGCCCCAGGGGCAGCGGGTACTGAGTGAAGACGTGGCGTTTGCCGTGCGCGGTATGCTGAAAGAGGCCGTGGCGCGGGGAACGGGTGGTCGCGGCCAGCCGGGCCTTTATGCGGCCGGAGGCAAGACCGGCACGGTTCACCTGGTGGGCGCCCGGGGTTATGAAAAGAGCCAGTACAAAGCGATATTTGCGGGCATGGCGCCAATTGATGACCCGCGTATCGTGACGGTTGTGGCCGTGGATGCGCCTCAATCCGGAGAGTACTACGGTGGCGAAGTGGCGGCCCCGGTATTCGCCCGGGTGATGGGGGACGCACTGCGACTGCTGAATGTGAAGCCAGAACTGGAAGTCAGCGGGGCCAAAGGCTCCGGTCGGGCCTCCGGAGAGAGAGGGTAACACCATGTGCATCACATCTATCAGCAACTTGTTACAGGGTATTGTCGACGTGCCATCGGTGTTTGATGTCACGATTCATGGCCTGAAGACCGACAGCCGAACGGTGACGTCGGGGGATGCGTTTATCGCACTGGCCGGGGCTCGAACGTCATCGGAGCAATACGTTGACCAGGCGATATCGGCGGGTGCCACTGCGATACTTCTGGAAGCTTCGGAATCGAGGGAATGCCACGAGCGCCATGGCGCGTTGGTAGTGCCCGTGGTTGGGCTCCGAGCCCAGTTGGGACGGATTGCAGATCGATTTTTCGAGCATCCCTCCCGGCATTTGCGCCTTATTGGCGTGACCGGTACCAACGGGAAAACATCGGTCACCCAGTACATCGCACAACTTTTGAAGGAAACCGGCACCCCTTGTGGTGTGCTGGGCACTCTGGGATATGGCATGCCAGGTAACCTTCAGCCGGCAACCCACACCACGCCGGACGTGGTCCAGGTCAACCGGGTACTTAACCGGATTCGAAACGACGGTGGTCGTGCAGCGGTGATGGAGGTGTCATCCCATGCATTGGATCAGGGGCGGATTGACAAGCTGACCATGACCGGAGCGGTGTTTACCAATCTTACACGGGACCACCTGGACTACCACGGCTCCATGGAAGCTTACGGCGAGGCCAAAGCCAGACTGTTTCGCAGGGAAGAGCTGCACTTTGCCGTAATCAACTTTGACGATCCTTTTGGGCGGCAGTTATTCGAACAGCTCAATGGGCAATGTGACCGGGTTCGTTACAGCCTGCATGAGGCCCAGACCGAGTTGTGGCTGAAAGATTTCGCGCCTGTGGCGACTGGCTTCCGGGCCCGTGTTGATGGCCAGTGGGGCGAATTCGACCTGCAGGTGCCGTTATTGGGTAGCTTCAACGCCAGCAATGTTCTGGCGGCACTGGCTACGGTCCTGACGCTGGGGGTGCCTGTCGACAGAGCAGTCGCTGCAACAGCAGGGCTGACCCCGCCACCGGGGCGGCTGGAGCGGTTCACCGGTGCCGATGGCAGGAGCGTGGTTGTGGACTACGCGCACACGCCGGACGCCCTCGCCAATGCCTTGGCGGCCCTGCGCTCCCACGTCACCGGCCGGCTGATCTGTGTGTTCGGTTGTGGCGGTGACCGGGACCCCGGAAAGCGTCCGGAAATGGCCCGCGAGGCGGAGAAAGAGGCGGATGTGATTATCGTCACCGATGACAACCCTCGCTCTGAACACCCGGCACGGATTGTCCGTGATATCGAACAGGGCTTTTCAAAGCATGGGTGTTTCGAGGTTATTCACGACCGCGCCGAGGCGATAGCGGCAGCGGTGACCATGGCGGGGCCGGAAGACCTGGTGCTGATCGCCGGGAAGGGGCATGAAGCCTGGCAGGAGATTGCCGGGCAGAAGCTTCCGTTCAGCGATGCAGAGCAGGTTCGGCACCTATTGAAGTTAAATGGGGGTGTGGCATGATGCGCGCCTTTTCTCTGGCGGAGGCCCGCGACTGGTTGCAGGCAACTGTTGCCGGATCCGTTGCAGCGCTTGACGCAGTTCGGTTTAACGGCGTTTCCACCGACACCCGGTCTGTGGTGCCAGGGCAGCTGTTTGTGGCACTGCGAGGCGAGCGGTTTGATGGTCATGGATTTGTCCGGCAAGCCATGGAGCAGGGAGCGGTTGCGGCGGTTGTGGATACCGCCGACAGCTCCCTGGCGATTCCACAGCTGGTGGTTGCCGATACGGTAGATGCGCTGGCGCGGCTCGCGGCCGGAAATCGCGATGAGAGCAGCGCTCGTTTGTTGGCGGTGACCGGCAGCAGTGGCAAAACCACGGTCCGGGAAATGACGTCGGCGATCCTTGCGGGCATGGGGCCGACCCTGGCCACCGAAGGCAACCTGAATAATCACATCGGAGTACCGCTGACCCTGTTCCGCCTGGCACCTGAACACCGGTTTGGTGCCATTGAGCTGGGTGCCAGTGGTCTGGGAGAGATTGCCCACACGGTCGCGGTGGTTCGCCCCGAAGTGGCAATCCTGACCAACGCCGGCCAGGCACACCTGGAAGGTTTCGGCAGCTACCAGAACATTGTACTGGCCAAGGGTGAAATTATTGATGGTGTGCCCGCCGATGGCGTGGTTGTGCTGAATCGCGACGACCCCGCTTTTGACCAGTGGCGCGAGCGGGCGGGCCGGCGCCGGGTGCTGAGTGTTTCCCGGCTCGGGGTTTCAGGTGCCGACTATCAGGCCGTCGCCAGCACCCCGATGTCAGAGGGGTTTGAAACCGAAGTAACCGGTCCGGAAGGCTGGCATTGCAGGGTGCGTATACCGCTGGCCGGCGAACACAACATAACTAATGGCCTGCTGGCGCTGGCGGCTTGCCGGGCGCTGGGAGCCACGGATCAACAGATCGTGGACGGTCTGGCAGGGGTGCAGGCGGTGAAAGGGCGATTGCAGGTACTGAACCCCGCAGCCGATTTAACCGTGATTGATGACAGCTACAACGCCAACCCGGCGTCCATGATCGCTGCCCTGAATGTGCTGGCGGGTTACCCCGGTACTCGGGTGGCGGTATTGGGTGCCATGGCGGAGCTGGGTGCGGAGGCTGCCGAGTTGCACCGGCAGGTGGGTGCCCATGCCCATGCCAGAGGCATTGAGCGCCTGTTGGCGGTAGGTCCGGGTGCAGAGGCATACGAGGCCGGTTTTGGAACCGGCACTGAAATTTTCCAGAGTCATGAGCAGGCTGTGCCGGCCATCATGGATGGCAGGCAGGGCGCTACAACAGTTCTGGTGAAAGGTTCTCGCAGTTCCGCCATGGATCGCGTGGTGGAGGGGATTCAGGAAAAGGTGAAAAACACATGCTGCTCTGGCTGACAGAGATTCTATCGCAATACTTCTCCGCGCTGACGGTGTTTCAGTACCTGACGCTGCGCGCCATTCTGGGCGTGCTCACGGCGCTGTTGATATCGCTGCTGATCGGGCCGGTGATGATTCGCAAACTGAGCCAGTACCAGATTGGCCAGGCGGTGCGTGATGATGGTCCGCAGACCCATCTCAGCAAAGCCGGAACACCGACTATGGGCGGTGCGCTGATTCTGGTGGCGATTGCAATTTCCACCCTGTTGTGGGCGGATCTGAGCAACCGCTACGTCTGGGTGGTGCTGTCTGTCACCTTATTGTTCGGTGCGATTGGCTGGGTTGATGACTACCGCAAAGTGGTTGAGCGTAACCCTCGTGGACTGCCCGGGCGCTGGAAGTATTTCTGGCAGTCGGTCATCGGTGCGGCTGCCGCAATTGTGTTGTACATGACCGCATCGTTGCCTCAGGAGACCTCGCTGTATCTGCCGTTCCTGAAAAACGTATCACTGACCCTCGGGCCGGTGATGTTCATTCTTCTGACCTACTTTGTGATCGTTGGTAGCAGCAACGCCGTGAACCTGACTGACGGTCTGGATGGCCTGGCCATCATGCCAACGGTGATGGTGGCGAGTGCGCTGGCGATCTTTGCCTATGTGTCTGGTCATGCCCAGTTCGCCAACTATCTGCTGATTCCACACCTGCCGGGTGCCGGTGAGCTGATTGTGTTCTGCTGTGCGCTGGTCGGGGCGGGGCTCGGTTTCTTGTGGTTCAACACCTATCCGGCCCAGGTGTTCATGGGGGATGTAGGTGCACTTGCACTGGGTGCTGCTCTGGGTGTGGTGGCCGTGATTGTTCGCCAGGAGATCGTGCTGTTCATTATGGGCGGCGTGTTTGTGATGGAAACTATCTCGGTGATTCTGCAGGTGGCTTCGTTCCGGCTGACCGGGCGTCGCATCTTCCGCATGGCGCCGTTGCATCACCATTTTGAATTGAAAGGCTGGCCCGAACCGCGCGTTATTGTGCGTTTCTGGGTGGTCACTGTGGTTCTGGTTCTGATTGGCCTCGCCAGTCTGAAAATCCGATAGGAAGTGGTTACAGCTATGAGTGTCATTGTTTCGGATCGTCGCACATTGGTAGTAGGGCTCGGTAAGACCGGGCTCTCCTGCGTGCGCTATTTGTCCGGAACGGGCCGCGACATTGCGGTGGCTGACAGCCGGGAAAACCCGCCCGGGCTGGAAGAGCTGCGTTCGGGCTGGCCGGATGTGCCGGTCTATCTCGGAGCGTTTGATCCCTCGTTGTTTGCCGGTTTTAACGAACTGGTGGTCAGCCCGGGTATTGCCATTGCAGAACCGGCGATTGCCGCTGCCGCCAAAAATGGCGCTCGAGTTCGCGGTGATATTGATGTGTTTGCCGACGCTGCAGATGCGCCCATCATAGCCATCACCGGTTCCAACGGTAAGACAACGGTCACCACCCTGGTTGGGGAAATGGCCCGGGCGGCGGGGCGGAACGTCAAGGTTGGCGGCAATATCGGTACACCCGCCCTGGATCTCCTTGGTCAGGGCGCAGACCTGTATGTGCTGGAACTCTCGAGTTTCCAACTGGAAACCACCGAAGAGCTGAACGCCGAGGCCGCCACCGTGCTCAATGTCAGCGACGATCACATGGACCGTTACCCGGACAAAATGGCGTACTTTCAGGCAAAACAGCGGATTTACCGGGGCTGTAAGAACGCCATTGTGAATCTTGACGACGCCCTGAGTACTCCCATGGCCCGCGATAACCTTCGGTTTATCTGTTTTGGCTTTAATCGGGTGAACCCGGAGACTTTCAGCACCCGGGACGACGATCAGGGAACCTGTATAACCTTCGGGTTCGACAACCTGTTGCTTGCCAGCGAGCTCAAGCTGATGGGGCGGCACAACATCAGTAACGTGATGGCCGCATTGGCCCTCGGTCAGGCAGCGGGCCTGCCAATGGAGACCATGCTTGGGGTGGCACGTGAGTTTACCGGCTTGCCCCATCGCTGTGAGTTTATCCGGCATCTGGATGGCGTTGATTACATCAATGATTCCAAAGGTACCAACGTGGGTGCCACTGTTGCCGCGATAGAAAGCCTGGCTCCCGAAGACGGCCAGGTAATCCTGATTGCCGGTGGTGATGGCAAGGGCGCTGACTTCAAACCCTTGGCGGAACCCGCAGCCAGATACTGCCGTGCGGTCGTATTGATGGGTCATGATGCCGATACCATTGCCAGGTCGTTGGCCGACGGAGTTGACCTGGTCAAGGCAGGGTCGCTGGCCGAGGCTGTCGAGCAAGCGCGCCGGCTGGCGCGGCCAGGCGACCGGGTGGTGTTGTCACCGGCCTGCGCCAGTTTTGACATGTTCCGGGATTATAACGATCGCGGAGACCAGTTCCGTGCGTTGGTGGAGGCCCAGTGATGCAAGTGGGTGCAGCCAGTTACCGGCCACAAGCCTGGTTAGGTGATCTCCAGCCCCTGCCAGTGCTGGTGGTGACGTCCGTTGCGCTTCTGGTGCTGGGCGTGGTGATGATTTCGTCCGCCTCCATGGATATGGCGGCGGCCACCGTGGGCAACAGTTATCACTATGTGATCCGGCAGGTACTGTTTGCGGCGCTCGGTTGCCTCATGGCCCTGGTCGCCGTGAATGTGCCGGTGTCCTGGTGGGAGCGCAGCGGGTGGTTGCTGCTGGGTGTCGGCATACTGGTGTTGTTGCTGGTGCTCACACCCATGGGGCGCACCGTCAACGGTTCAACCCGCTGGATCCCCCTGGGACTGTTCAATGTGCAGGTATCCGAGGTGGCCAAGCTGTGCCTAATCTCCTATTTGGCCGGATACGTGGTTCGGCGCCGGGATGAGTTGCTGAACACCTGGTCCGGGTTTCTGAAACCCCTGGTAGTGTTGGGTCTGGCGTCGGTGCTGCTGGTCATTCAGCCAGACTTCGGTGCCACCGTGGTGCTGGTCACCGCCGCAGCGGGCATGATTTTTCTCAGCGGCGTTCGGCTGACCCGGTTTGCTCCGTTGATTGGCATCCTGGCGTTACTGGGAACCGTTCTGGTGGTTACCCAGCCCTACCGTCTCAAGCGGGTAGTGAGCTATCTGGACCCGTGGAAAGATCAGTTTGACACCGGGTATCAGCTCACCCAGTCCCTGATTGCTTTCGGGCGGGGCGAGTGGGCGGGCGTTGGCCTGGGTAATTCGATCCAGAAACTGTTTTATCTGCCGGAGGCACATACCGACTTCATCTTCGCCATCATCGCGGAAGAGTTTGGTTTGTTGGGCTCGCTGATTGTGCTGGCATTGTTCACCGCACTGGTAGTGAGCGGGTTTGTGATTGCGCGGCGGGCGGAGAAAGCTGATATGCCGTTTGGTGCGTGCTTCAGTTATGGCCTTACCCTGCTGATTGGTCTGCAGGCGGGCATCAATATGGCCGTCAGCACGGGATTGTTGCCCACTAAGGGGCTGACGCTGCCCTTGGTGAGCTACGGCGGCTCCAGCCTGATGATGACCTGCATTGGCATAGGCGTGCTGGCAAGGGTTGAAATTGAACGGCTTGATAAGGTGCGAATGAATTCAGAACAAACCAGGAGAAAGGCGGGGGGAGGTGCTGTGTATGAGTAAGCCCCGTCGTTTTCTGATGATGGCTGGTGGCACCGGTGGTCACGTATTCCCCGCGCTGGCTACCGCCCGTGCTCTGCAGGACAGAGGCCACGAGGTGTTCTGGCTGGGTGCAAAGGGCGGCATGGAAGAGCGGCTGATCGGCGAGACGGATATTCCGCTGTCGTTGATTCATATTTCCGGGCTTCGTGGCAAAGGCAAACTGGCCCTAGTGCTGGCACCGATCCGCTTGATGCGCGCACTGGGTGAGGCGTTCACCGTACTGCGAAAGATTAAGCCCGATTGCGTTGTGGGTATGGGTGGCTTTGTGACTGGCCCCGGCGGCGTCGCTGCCTTTTTGCAGCGTGTGCCTCTGGTGATCCATGAGCAGAATGCCATCGCGGGAATGACCAACCGTTGGTTAACTCGGGTTGCGGATACGGTGCTCGAAGCCTTTCCCGGGAGCTTCGGTGCGAACGTGGTTACCCGTTGCACCGGCAACCCGGTGCGCAAAGATGTCACCGAAATCGACGAGCCGGAACGCCGCCTCGATGGCCGGACCGGGCCGGTGCGTGTTCTGGTTGTAGGCGGCAGTTTGGGTGCCCGGGTTTTCAACGTGCAGGTACCAGCTGCACTGGCGTTGTTGCCGGAGGAACTGCGCCCGGAAGTTCGGCACCAGTGTGGTGAAAAAAATGCGCAGGAAGCCCGGGACGCCTATGAGGCTGCCGGTGTCTCGGCCAGTGTTGAACCGTTTATCCGGGACATGGCCGAAGCCTACGCCTGGGCAGATATTGTGGTGTGTCGGGCTGGAGCCTTGACGGTATCCGAACTCTGCGCCGCTGGCGTCGCGGCAGTGTTGGTCCCTTTCCCCCACGCGGTGGACGATCACCAGACCCGCAATGGCGAACACATGGTAAAAGCAGGGGCAGCGATTCTGATACCCCAGCAGATGATGACTCCGGATGTGCTGGCAGAGACCTTGAAAGATCTCGCTGGCGACCGGGAACGAATTTCGACAATGGCGACGGCCGCCCGCTCACTGGCCCGCCCTGATGCAACGGAGAGAGTTGTGAATTACTGTCTGGAGGCCGCCAATGGCTGATGTAACCAATCCGCCGCTGGTCTATCAGGTGCCCGAAATGCGCCGTATTCGCCGTATCCATTTTGTCGGTATCGGCGGTGCGGGCATGAGTGGCATCGCAGAGGTGCTCAAGAACCAGGGCTACGATGTGTCCGGGTCGGACCTGAAAGAGAGCCCGGTTACCGGCCGCCTCCGCGCCATGGGCGTAGAAGTCCAGATCGGCCATCGGGCGGAGAACAGTGAGCAGGCAGACGTCGTGGTCGTCTCTTCTGCTGTCGCCGGCGACAACCCTGAGGTGACAGCCGCCCGCAGCCGCCGCGTGCCGATCGTACCGCGAGCAGAAATGCTGGCGGAAATCATGCGCTATCGCCATGGCATTGCCATCGCTGGCACCCACGGCAAGACCACCACCACCAGCCTGATTGCCTCGATTCTTGGGGAAGCAGGACTGGACCCAACCTTTGTCATTGGCGGCAAGCTGAACAGTGCCGGTACCAATGCCCAGCTCGGTGGCTCCCGGTACCTGGTGGCGGAAGCTGACGAAAGCGATGCATCGTTCCTGCACCTGACCCCGGTGATTTCGGTGGTGACCAACATCGAAGCCGACCATATGGATACCTACGGCGGTGATGTTGAAAAACTGAAACAGACGTTCTTGGACTTTCTGCACAACCTGCCATTCTACGGCATTGCCGTGATGTGCGTGGATGACGCCTACGTGCAGGAAATCATTCCGCGGATATCCCGGGCCATCATTACCTACGGCATCGACAACCCGGATGCGGATTACCGGGCCGAGCAGATCAGTTCGGATGGTCTGAGAACCCATTTTGTCGTGCGCCGTCCGGGGAATCGCTCAGACCTGACGGTCGAGCTGAAAATGCCGGGCCGTCACAATGTTTTGAATGCTCTGGCGGCCATTGCCGTCGCCACCGATGAAGGGGTGGATGATCAGGCAATCTGTCGGGGCCTGGCGGGCTTTGCCGGTGTCGGCCGGCGCTTCCAGGTGTATGGCGAATACCGGATTCCGCAAGGGTCGGTAACGCTGGTGGACGATTACGGGCACCACCCCACGGAAGTGGAAGCGGTTATCCGTGCCGCTCGCGATGCCTGGCCTGGCCGGCGCATTGTCATGCTGTACCAGCCCCATCGCTACACCCGTACCCGGGATTTGTACGAAGACTTTGTACGTGTGTTGTCGGAACTCGATGGCCTGTTGTTGATGGATGTGTATTCAGCCGGCGAGCCGGCAATACCCGGTGCCGATGGCCGTGCCCTGTGCCGGAGTATCCGGCAGCGTGGCAAGGTTGAGCCGGTGTTCGTCGAGGAAAATCGGGAAATCGAAAATCTGTTGGAAAGTGCCCTGAAAGACGGCGACCTGTTGATTACTCAGGGTGCCGGCGATATTGGTGGCGTTGCTGCGCGACTAGCTGCGGCGGGAGTGAGCAAGTGAGTGATTTGAGTCATACCAACGCACAGCCCTATCAGGCTTCGCCGGAACTGGTGAAAGCCTTCGGGCGCGTGGCGGTCTTCATGGGAGGCGATTCCGCAGAGCGGGCGGTGTCCCTGAAGAGTGGCCAGGCTGTGTTGTCGGCTTTGCAGTCGGCCGGCGTTGATGCCTTTTGTATTGACGTGCGTGGCTGTCTGCTCAAAACCGTCGAAGCTCCGGAGTACGACCGGGTGTTTATTGCCCTGCACGGCCGGGGCGGCGAAGACGGCACCCTGCAGGCGATTCTGGGGCAGGCGGGCATTCCCTACACCGGCAGCGAGGTTTTGGCCTCGGCCCTCGCCATGGACAAGTTACGTACCAAGTACGTGTTCCAGGGCTGCGGGCTGCCAACGCCTGCATTCAGGGCCATGACCTCCGCCACGGAGGCGGATGAGATTATCCGGAGCCTGGGCACGCCGTTGAGTGTCAAGGCGGCCCATGAAGGCTCCAGTATCGGGATCTTCAAGGTTCACAATACCGAGGAGTTGGCGGAGGCCTATCGGAAGGCAGCGGAAATCGATGACCTTGTGCTGGTGGAACAGTGGATTGAGGGGCCGGAATTTACCGTCAGCCTGCTTCAGGGCAAAGCTTTGCCGGCCATTGGCCTGAGTACAGACCATACCTTTTACGACTACGACGCCAAGTATCTGGCTGACGATACCCGGTACCGGATTCCTTGTGGCCTGGCCCCGGATGATGAAGTCCGGTTGCAGCACCTGGCGCTGGACGCCTTTCGCGTGCTCGGGTGCAGAACCTGGGGGCGGGTCGACATCATGCAGGATGCGGACGGCGAGTTCTGGTTGCTGGAAGCGAACACTGTCCCTGGTATGACTGACCACAGCCTGGTGCCGATGGCCGCCAAGGCAGCAGGCATCAGCTTCGAAGAACTGGTCGTGCGGATTCTCAAGGACACTCTGCCGGAGGCGATGAATGCTTGAAACATTACTGATCCGGAGCCGGGCGGTACCGCCCGAGCCGCCCCGGCGACGGGGGGCAACCTCGGTCGGACCGGAGCGGGACCGGTTTGGTGTGTTGCGAGGGGTATTGTCGGCGGTGCCCTGGCTGCAGGTGGGGCTGGGCGCGACCATTGTTCTGCTGGCGGCCATGGTGCCCTGGGCAACCGACCGGCTGCTTACCGCCATGGACCAGCAGATCATTGCGGTGGATGTGCGCGGAGACTTTGTTGGCGACAGCTCGGTGGCCGTGGAGCGTGCTGCCGGAGCCTGGATTGGCAAGAGTTACTTCGCTACCGATCTGGCGGAGGTGAAAGCCGAACTGGAACAGCGGCCCTGGGTAGCCTCGGCCGCGGTCAGGCGGGTTTGGCCAGGGCGGCTGGAGATCGACATCCGGGAGAAAAAGCCATTGGCGTATTGGACGGATGGCTGGCTGGTAAGCAGGTCAGGCGAGCTATTCCTGCCGCCAAACCCGGAAGTGGCGGGCAGATTGCCCAGGCTGGCGGGGCCGGATGAGCGGGTGCGAGAGGTGATTTCCATGGCCCGCACCATGAGTGACCAGTTGGCCGGCTACGGGCTCGGATTTGCTGGCTTGTCCCTGGAACAACGGGGCGCCTGGACACTCACGCTGTCAAACGGCATTGAGGTGGTTCTGGGGCGCGACAAGGTTGAGCAACGTTTTGAGCGTTTTATTACGGTTTATGAGAACCGCCTGGCTTCGCGAGTGGACGAAGTCAGTCGGGTTGATGCCCGCTACTCCAACGGCGTGGCGGTGCAGTGGAAGTCGGATGTGGCAACCGCCGCGCCGAAATCCTGATAACGATTATTACGAACCTAGGGTTTGGTGAAACACATGTCATCGGTTGAAACGGAAAACATGATTGTCGGCCTGGATATCGGAACTTCCAAAGTGGTTGCGATTGTCGGCAAGCGCAAGATGGATGGAACCATCGAAGTGGTTGGTATCGGCTCACACCCGTCCCGCGGCCTCAAGCGGGGGGTGGTGGTGAATATCGAAACCACGGTTCAGGCCATCCAGCGGGCAGTGGAGGAAGCCGAGCTGATGGCTGGCTGCCGTATTCATTCGGTCTACGCAGGCATCGCGGGAAGTCATATCAAGAGCCTGAATTCCCACGGCATTGTGGCCATCCGCGACCGGGAAGTGACTCAGGCCGATATCGACCGGGTGATCGACGCGGCCCAGGCGGTTGCCATACCCGCGGATCAGAAAATCCTGCATATCCTGCCGCAGGAATTCGTGATCGATAACCAGGAAGGCATCAAGGAGCCCATGGGCATGTCCGGTGTGCGCCTGGAAGCCAAGGTGCACCTGGTGACCTGTGCGGTAAACGCGGCACAGAACATCGAGAAATGCGTGAAGCGCTGCGGCCTTGAGGTAGACGACATCATTCTTGAGCAGCTGGCATCGAGCCACGCGATTCTGACCGAGGACGAAAAGGAGCTGGGTGTCTGTGTGGTGGATATCGGCGGGGGCACCACCGATATCGCGGTGTTTACCGGCGGTGCGATCCGCCATACCGCGGTGATTCCCATTGCCGGTGATCAGGTCACCAATGACATCGCCATGGCGCTGCGCACGCCAACGCAAAATGCCGAAGAGATCAAGATCAAATACGCCTGCGCGCTGACTCAGCTCGCCGGTGCCGATGAAACCATCAAGGTTCCGAGTGTCGGTGACCGGGCGCCCAGAGACCTGTCACGCCAGGCGCTGGCGGAGGTGGTGGAGCCCCGCTACGAGGAGCTGTTCACCCTGGTGCAGTCAGAACTTCGCCGGTCGGGATTCGAAGACATGATTCCCGCAGGCATCGTGATTACGGGCGGTTCGTCCACCATGGAAGGGGTGGTGGAGCTGGCCGAAGAAATCTTCCACATGCCGGTAAGGCTGGCCTGTCCGCAGGCGGTCTCCGGCATGACCGAAGTGGTCAACAACCCGATCTACGCCACGGGTGTGGGGTTGTTGATTCATGGCTTCCGGCAAATGGATCTTGGCCGGGCGCCGGTGCTCAAGGGGGAGGATGCACCTTCCCTGATTGAGCGGATGAAAGCCTGGTTTACCGGTCACTTCTGACGGTGAATCAGCAGGTAGTACACGAAGGTATCTCGAAAAACACAAAACGATCGAATGAAACCGGTCTGGAAAGGCCGGAAACAGCACGAAGGAGTAGGGGATATGTTTGAACTCGTTGATAGTGTTCAGCAAAACGCAGTTATAAAGGTTGTCGGTGTTGGCGGCGGTGGCGGTAACGCCGTTCGTCACATGCTTAACAGCGACATTGAAGGTGTGGAATTTATCTGCGCCAACACAGACGCCCAGGCACTGAAAGACCTGGACGCCCGCCAGATTATCCAGCTTGGTGGCAACATCACCAAGGGCCTGGGTGCTGGTGCCAACCCGGAAGTGGGCCGTCAGTCTGCCCTGGAAGATCGTGACCGTATTGCTGAGGCGCTCAGTGGCTCGGATATGGTGTTTATCACCGCCGGTATGGGCGGTGGAACCGGCACCGGTGCCGCGCCTGTTGTCGCGGAAGTCGCCCGGGAGCTGGGTATCCTTACCGTTGCCGTGGTCACCAAGCCGTTCCAGTTCGAGGGTGGCAAGCGTATGAGCGTGGCCGAGTCCGGCCTGAAAGAGCTGGGCGAGAGCGTTGATTCACTGATCACCATCCCGAATGAGAAGCTGTTGGCGGTGATGGGTAAGAAGACTAGCCTGCTGGACGCCTTTGCCTCCGCCAACGACGTGTTGCTGGGCGCGGTTCAGGGTATCGCTGACCTGATCACCCGCAACGGTATGATCAACGTTGACTTTGCCGATGTTAAAACCGTGATGTCCGAAATGGGCAATGCGATGATGGGTACCGGTCGTGCCACTGGCGAGAACCGCGCCCGTGAAGCCGCCGAGGCCGCCGTTCGCAGCCCGCTGCTGGAAGACATCAACCTGCAGGGCGCCAAAGGCATCCTGGTCAACATTACCGCCGGCATGGATCTGAATCTGGGCGAATTCTCCGAAGTTGGCGATATCGTTCGTGAATTTGCGTCAGACGCCGCCACGGTAGTGGTGGGCACGGTTATCGATCCGGAAATGACCGACGAGCTCAAGGTCACCGTGGTGGCGACGGGGCTCGGTGGTGAACGTGATAAGCCCACCAAGGTGGTGGACAACTCACGCACACTGGACGGCAAGACCGATTACAACCAGCTGGACCGGCCTGCTGTGCTGCGTCGTCGTGCGGTTTCGCAGGGCAATGTGGCGCTGGACCAGAGCAAAGAAAGCGAAGAGCAGGGCGTGGACTATCTCGATATTCCCGCATTCCTTCGCCGGCAGGCTGATTGATAACCTGTCTCACCTGTGTTCCGGGGTATCGGTTTCAACGCAGTGAAATGGAACCTTTAGTCCAGAATAAACGTGAGCTGGTTGGCCATAGCGGGTGACTATTGCAATTTTTAAGTAAAGTCATGTTGGCTAAATGGTACTCAGTCTTGAATTCTGATATTCTCCGGGCAGTTTTTTGCTCAGAATATCGACTTTTTGTGACGGAATGATGAACCGATGATCAGACAACGGACACTCAAAAATACCATCCGTGCGACCGGTATCGGCCTGCACTCAGGGGAAAAGGTTTACCTGACCCTGAAGCCGGCTCCGGTTGATACGGGCATCATCTTCCGCCGTACGGACCTCGACCCGATGGTTGAGATCCGGGCATGCGCGGAAAATGTAGGTGAGACCATGCTGTCCACGACGCTGGTAAATGACGGTGTCCGTGTGGCGACCGTAGAGCATTTGCTCTCAGCCATGGCTGGTCTTGGCATTGATAACTGCTATGTCGAACTGAGCGCGGCGGAAGTGCCGATTATGGATGGTTCAGCCGGGCCGTTCGTATTCCTGCTGCAGTCGGCCGGCATTTCCGAACAGGATGCCGCTAAGCGCTTTATCCGCATCAAGCGGGAAGTCACCATCGAAGAAGGTGACAAGAAAGCGACCTTCCTGCCGTTTGAAGGCTTCAAGGTCAGCTTCGGTATCGACTTTGACCATCCGGTGTTCAAGGGTCGCGCCCAGACCGCAACGGTGGATTTCTCCAGCACGTCTTTTGTGAAGGAAGTCTCCCGTGCCCGCACGTTCGGGTTCATGCGGGATATTGAAAAGTTACGTGCGATGAATCTGGCGCTGGGTGGCAGCGTGGACAACGCCATTGTGGTCGACGACTACAAGATTCTTAACGAGGATGGCCTTCGTTATG
This sequence comes from Marinobacter sp. NSM, assembly GCF_052380025.1. Classification (NCBI taxonomy): domain Bacteria; kingdom Pseudomonadati; phylum Pseudomonadota; class Gammaproteobacteria; order Pseudomonadales; family Marinobacteraceae; genus Marinobacter; species Marinobacter sp. NSM. The sequence continues at coordinate 281,278 of NZ_JBQTCK010000005.1, read as the reverse complement.
ATGATGAGTTCGTCAAGCACAAGGTTCTGGATGCGATCGGTGATCTTTACCTGTTGGGCAACAGCCTGATCGGTGAGTTCCGCGGTATCAAGTCCGGTCACGACCTGAACAATAAGCTGCTGCGCAAGCTCAGGGCAGAAGAAGACGCATGGGAAGTGGTGACCTTCGATGATGAAGCCACTGCTCCTATCTCTTATATGAAACCTGTGCTCGCGGTGGGTTAAGGCCGGAAGCCTTAATCCCGGACGTGGCTTGCGAGTTTTTCGAGAACCTCGCGTAGTGCTTTATCCTTCGTGTGCCCGGCTTCCTCTTTGAGGAGCCGGGCATTTTCTTTGCTCAGGGGTGTCATTTTTATCTTCGGTTTGTCCCGGTACCTCAAGGGTGAAACCTTGATGCGAACCTTCCAGACAAACCCGAACAGCTCCTGTTCCCGTAGCTTTTCCATGATCTCGTGTTGCCGGAACCGTAACCGGGTAGCCTTGCTGGAGTTGTCGGTGGCCAGCACCAGTTCTCCGTCAGTGCAGCTGACAAAACGCGTTCCGTCTGCCAGCTCTTCCGGAACCGCGTCGAGCACCAGTTGTTCCGCCTGCTGGTGAAGCTCGGCTTTGGTCAGCAGGGCTTTCAGAGTAGAGCCGGGGCTGGAAGCCACTTTGCCAAAGATCATTTTTTGGTCATTTTTTTTGCTCATAACCGGCTTTTTTCTCGACGGGAGTGTTTACGATTGGTTACACTTCGGCACGCTTTGTGCGTAGCGCTGATAACACACTCGTTTTACATTGTGGGTAATGAGTATGTCTACCGGGCGCTGCGATTTATCAGTACGTAGTTGTTGCCAAGGATAGCAGAACCGCTCGGATATTTATTTCCGGGCCGCAGCACTACAGGGACAGGTATGCGGCTCTTCAATGAAATCGAATGACGATATGAACGTAATATTCGTTAGCAAACGTCACGGCCGTTCCCGGGCAATCGCGCTCAACGCCGGTATTGTTGCAGCTCTAGTGTTTACTGTGCTGGCGCTGCTGTTGGCGGCTGGCTGGGCGGGTTATCAGGTGGCCGTGGCAAAGGCTGAGGCCAAAAAGCCCACAGAGACCGAGCTGGTATCTACCTGGCAGGACAAGCTTCAGGAGCAGCGGGTCGAGGTGACGCGGGTTCGGGAGAGCGTGCAGCAGCAGGTGGACGCTTTGACACTCCGGCTTGGTGATATCCAGGGGCGGCTTCTGCGATTGGACGCCCTTGGTCAGCGCTTCGTTGAGTCCGGGCTGGTGGCCAGCGATGAATTCAACTTTGATCAGCCGGCGGCTGTGGGTGGCCCCGAAGACGGTATGGGTGGTGAGTCCTACAGTGCCCCTGAATTGACCGATATGATCGAGCAATTGGAGCGCACGCTGGATGATCGTGAAAAGCAGCTGCGATTGCTTGATAAGGTGGCGTCCCGCAACAAGCTCGAAGACGAGCTGTATCTGCAGGGCCGTCCCATCACCTGGGGTTGGTTGTCGTCCCCTTATGGATACCGTACCGACCCCTTCACCGGCAAGCGCCGCTGGCATGCCGGAGTGGACCTGGCCGGCAAGGAAGGCAGTGATATCATCACTGTCGGTGCCGGCGTGGTGACCTTCGCCGGTGACCGCTTTGGCTACGGCAATCTGGTTGAGGTAGATCATGGCGACGGGCTGGTTACCCGTTATGCCCACGCCAAGACCATCAAGGTCGAAACTGGTGATGTGGTCCAGAAGGGGCAGGTTGTGGCACTGATGGGAAGCACCGGCCGGTCGACGGGCCCCCACGTGCATTTTGAAGTGATCCGCAATGGCAAGTCCGAAAATCCTGAGAAATATATCCAGCGCGCAAGCCGCTGATTCCATTCCCGTGAACCCCACCTTTTGTCCTGTCGCCAAATAAGGTTAGAATGCCGGCTTCCTCCGTTTAACTGAAGAAGCAGTGGTCTATGTTCACAAAGCTTGCAACGAAGATGTTCGGCAGTAAAAACGCCAGAGAAATCAAGCGGATGCGCAAAACCGTTACGCGCATCAATCAACTTGAAGAGGCGCTGGGCGGGTTGTCGGATACCGAGTTGCAGGGCAAGACCGCTGAATTCCGCCGGCGTCTTGATGAGGGTGAAGCCCTGGATGCCCTGTTGCCCGAAGCCTTTGCCACCGTTCGCGAGGCCAGCCGCCGGGTGATGGGCATGCGTCATTACGACGTACAGCTGATTGGTGGTATGACCCTGCACGAAGGCCGCATTGCCGAGATGAAGACCGGTGAGGGTAAAACCCTGGTGGCCACCGCAGCGGTTTATCTCAACGCATTGCCCGGCAAGGGCGTTCATGTTGTAACCGTCAACGATTACCTGGCAAGCCGTGATGCCGAGTGGATGGGCAAGCTATATCGCTTCCTTGGCCTGACCATTGGCGTGGTCGTTGCTGGGCAGCCGCCGGAAGAGAAGCGCGCCGCCTACCAGGCAGATATCACCTACGGTACCAACAACGAATTCGGCTTTGACTACCTGCGCGATAACATGGCCTTCAGTATTGATGACAAGGTTCAGCGCGGTCTCAACTTTGCCATCGTGGATGAGGTGGATTCCATCCTGATCGACGAAGCCCGTACCCCGTTGATTATTTCCGGTGCTGCCGAAGATTCCTCGAAGCTCTATCAGGCCATCAATACGCTGATTCCGGGCCTTGAAAAAGGCGAGGTCAGTGAATCCGGAGAAAGCTCCGGCGACTTTACCATCGACGAAAAGTCACGCCAGGTGGAGCTCACCGAGGCCGGTCATGAGAAGATTGAGGAATTGCTTCTGGAGCGAGGCCTGCTGCAAGAGGGCGAAAGCCTGTACTCGGCAGCCAACCTGAGCCTGCTGCACCACGTTCATTCAGCCCTGCGGGCTCATCACCTGTTCCAGAAGGATGTCGACTATATCGTTCAGGGCGGTCAGGTGGTGATCGTTGATGAACACACAGGCCGGACCATGCCGGGCCGCCGCTGGAGCGAAGGCCTGCACCAGGCCATCGAGGCGAAAGAAGGCCTGAAGATCCAGGCCGAGAGCCAGACCCTGGCATCGACCACCTTCCAGAACTATTTCCGTCTGTACGACAAGTTGGCCGGCATGACCGGTACGGCCGATACCGAAGCCTTCGAATTCCGCCAGATCTACGGTCTGGACGTGGTGGTGATTCCGCCCAACAAACCCATTCAGCGGATTGACTATAACGACCTGGTGTACCTGACCCAGGAAGAAAAGTTCCACGCCATCATTGATGAGATCAAGGATGTCACCGGTGAAGGCCGGCCTATCCTGGTGGGTACCGCATCCATCGAGGCCTCCGAGCTGCTGTCCATGCTGCTTAAGAAGGCCCGCATCGAGCACAAGATCCTCAACGCCAAGCAGCATGACTCTGAGGCACTGATCATTGCCCAGGCGGGCCGCCCCGGCGCGGTGACGATTGCAACCAACATGGCCGGTCGTGGTACGGACATTGTGTTGGGCGGTAACTGGGAATACGAAGTGGCCGCCCTGGATAATCCGTCCGAGGAAGAAGTCGCCCGCATGAAGGCGGAGTGGACCGAACGCCACAATCAGGTGCTGGATGCCGGTGGTCTGCATATTATCGGTACCGAGCGTCACGAATCCCGGCGGATCGATAACCAGTTACGGGGCCGTGCCGGCCGTCAGGGCGATCCGGGTTCTTCCCGTTTCTTCCTGTCGCTGGAAGATAACCTGATGCGGATCTTCGCGCCTGAGCGGGTGAAGAACCTGATGCAGGCCATGGGTATGAAAAAGGGTGAGGCCATCGAGCATCGGATGGTTACCAACGCCATCGAGAAATCCCAGCGCAAGGTGGAAGGTCGTAACTTCGACATGCGTAAAACCCTGCTGGAATACGATGACGTAGCCAACGATCAGCGCACGGTGATTTACGACCAGCGTAACGAGGTGATGGCGTCTGACGACATCTCCGAGATGGTCGACACCATTCGCAGCGATGTGGTTGACGCGATGGTCAGCGAGTTTATTCCGCCCCAGAGCATGCCGGAACAGTGGGATGTGGCCGGGCTGGAAGCGCAGCTGCAATCTGAAATGGCGATTGATCTGCCGATTCAACAGTGGCTGGACGAAGACAGCAAACTGTATGAGGAAAACCTGCGCCAGAAGATTCTTGACGCCATCGTCACCGAATATAAGGCGAAAGAAGAGATTGCTGGCGCAGAACCCATGCGCAAGTTCGAGAAACAGGTGTTCCTGCAGGTGCTCGACACCCTGTGGAAAGAGCATTTGTCGAACATGGACCACCTGCGCCGCGGTATCCACCTGCGCGGTTACGCTCAGAAGAACCCGAAACAGGAATACAAGCGCGAAGCCTTCAACCTGTTTGAGACCATGCTGGACACCATGAAGCGTGACGTCACCCGTGTGTTGTGCCATGTCCGGGTTCAGAGTCGCGAAGAGATGGAAGAGATCGAGCGTCGCCGCAAAGAAGAGCTGGAGCGGGAAATGGCTCGGGCCAAGTTGCGGCACGATCAGACCAGCGCGACCCAGGGTGAAGATGCTGGCCAGGGCAACCAGGCCCAGGGCACCCCGGAGACCTTTGTTCGCCAGGAGCGCAAGGTAGGGCGAAACGAGCCGTGTCCCTGCGGGTCTGGCAAGAAGTACAAGCAGTGTTGCGGTAAGGTCAGCTAAAACCTGAGCAGCAACCTCGGCACCAGAACCCGCAATCGGCCAGTGTATGGGCGGTATGCGGGTTTTGTCGTTTACAGTTTCGGATAAATTCAGGAGGCAGGCATGGCGGTAGGTCCCGGAACCTTACCCGAGTTTTACCCGGTGGCGGGTATCAAGGTGGGGATTGCGAGTGCGGGTATCAAAAAGCCCGGGCGTAAAGACATAGTGGTGTTCGAGTTGGTGCCGGAGGCGAGGGTAGCGGGCATATTTACCCGTAATCAGTTCTGCGCGGCTCCTGTGGTACTCAGCCGGAAACACTTGGCCCAGGGCGCACCCCGCTACCTGCTGATCAACACCGGCAATGCCAACGCCGGTACCGGAGAGCGGGGTATGGCCGACGCCCTGCGTTGTTGTGAGGCGCTGGCCGCCGAAGCGAGCGTCAGCCCTGACGCGGTGTTGCCGTTCTCAACCGGTGTGATCGGTGAGCCCCTGCCGGTCGACAAGATTATCAAAGCTCTGCCGGAAGCCCTGGCCAATACCCGTGAAGACCGCTGGGCGGAAGCCGCCAGTGGCATCATGACCACCGACACCCGGCCCAAGGGGGCGTCTGTGCGGGTGGACCTGGGTGGCCATGCGGTGACCATTTCCGGCATTAGCAAGGGCGCGGGCATGATCCGGCCAAACATGGCCACCATGCTCGGGTTTATCGCCACCGACGCCCGCATTGCACCCGACGTGCTGCAGTCATTGGCGTCGGAACTGGGCGAGAAGTCGTTCAACCGGATTACCATTGATGGTGATACCTCCACCAACGATGCCTGCATGTTGATGGCCAGTGGCCAGTACGACGGGCCAGAAATTACCGCAGACAGCCCGCACCTGCCGGCGTTGAGAGAAGCCCTTCGCCAGGTATACCTGGACCTGGCCCATGCCATTGTCCGGGACGGTGAGGGTGCCACCAAGTTTGTCACCATCGACGTCAGCGGTGCTGCCAGCCAGCAGGAGGCGCTGGATGTGGCCTATACCGTCGCGCACTCGCCGCTGGTGAAGACCGCGCTGTTTGCTTCGGACCCGAATTGGGGCCGGATTCTGGCGGCGGTGGGGCGCGCGGGCGTGTCGGACCTGGACCTGGGCTCTTTGGAAATCTATCTGGGGGATGTCTGCCTGGTGCGCAACGGTGGCCGTGCCGATGATTACTCCGAGGACCGGGGTCAGCGGCTAATGAGCCAGGAAGAAATCACCATCGCCATCGACCTCAAGCACGGTGGCGTCCAGGAAACGGTGTGGACCTGTGATTTCTCCCACGACTATGTGACCATCAATGCCGAATACCGTACCTGAGCCTGAGACCCTGGCGGGGAAGAAGCAGATCCACGTTGCCGTCGCCGTCATTATCCGTGACGGCCGGGTTCTGATTGCCCGCCGTCCGGATCACGTGCATCAGGGCGGACTGCTGGAGTTCCCGGGTGGCAAGGTGGAGCCGGGGGAAACCGTACAGCAGGCCCTGGTTCGGGAGATTGCCGAGGAAACCGGCCTGCAGGTACCCCTGGCCAGCTTGGAACCGGTGATCGGTATCCGCCACGACTACGGTGACAAACAGGTGCTCCTGGATGTCTGGAAAACCTCGGAGGCCGAGGGGCAGCCAGAGGGCCGGGAAGGGCAGCCGATCAGTTGGCTGCGCCCGTGCGAGCTCGCCGATGCGGATTTCCCTGCCGCCAACCGCCCGATCATAAGGGCACTCAATTTACCGCAGCGCCTGGCTATTGTTGGCCCGATGGCATCCTGGCAGGACGGTATCAGCCGGCTGGAACGGTCGATTGGCGGGATGGCGGGGCAGCTGGTTGTGCTTCGGGCGCCTCAATTACCGGATAACGATTACCTGAAACTGGCGGCAGAGGCTTTGCCGATCTGTTCCGGTGCCGGCGTCGGACTGGTTTTGCATGGCCATCCGCGTTTGCTGGGTGCATTTCCGAAAGCTGCCGGCCTGCACCTGCCCTGGCGTGAGGCTCAGGCGCTCTCAAGACGCCCTGTGCCGGCCGATCGATGGCTGGGCGTGTCGTGCCATGACCAAGGCCAGCTGCACCATGCGGCGGCCCTGGGTGCGGATTACGCGACGCTGGGCCCGGTGTTGGAAACGTCCACCCATCCGGGGCAACCCGGAATGGGCTGGGGGCAGTTCGAATCCCTGGTGGCCAATGCCAGGCTTCCAGTCTACGGGCTGGGGGGGCTGACGCCAGGTCATGAAACACTGTGTCGTGAGCGGGGCGGCCAGGGCATTGCCGGCATCGGATTCTGGTGGTGAGCCGCTGGCGGAGATTACGGATTTCCGCCGGCATCAGTCTGTGCAACAGTAGTTAATCAGTGACAGATCAAAAACGAGCGGGGAGCGCAGCGTGAGCAAGTTGACCCATCTGGATGATAAGGGCGAAGCCCGAATGGTGGATGTGACGAGCAAGGCCGTCACCGAGCGGGAGGCCCGGGCGGAAGCAACCATCCGCATGGCGCCGGAAACCCTGCGAATGATCATTGATGGTGAGCATCCCAAGGGAGATGTGCTGGCTACTGCCCGTATTGCCGGCATCATGGCGGCCAAGAAGACCCATGACCTGATTCCCCTGTGCCATGCCCTGAATCTGACATCGGTGAAAGTGGAGTTGTCCCCGGGGGCGGATGGCGCCTCGGTGCATATCCTTACCCGCTGCAAGCTGTCGGGGCAGACCGGCGTCGAGATGGAGGCGCTTACGGCCGCCAGTGTTGCCGCGTTGACCTTGTACGACATGTGCAAAGCCGTTGATAAGGCGATGGTGGTGGATGGTGTGCGGCTGCTGGAAAAGAAGGGTGGCCGCTCGGGACACTGGCGCGCGCCGGAACAATGATCTGCTCTCTGGCCTTGGCCGTACTCTTTCCGACCACACTGTATTCGGAGAGTAAACGTGCCAACACTACGCCAGGCAAGCAGCCGCATGATAGAATGCCCGCCCAATTTGTCAGAACCACGAGGAAATACAGTGGCTGTTCGTTACATTGAGACCTGCCGTTTGCCCACCCCCTTCGGTGTGTTCGACATGCACGGCTTTGAGGAGCCGGACACCGGAAAAGAGCATGTGGCACTAACGCTGGGCGATATTGATAGCGATGAGCCTCTGCTGGCACGTACTCATTCCGAATGCCTGACCGGCGATGCCCTGTACAGCATGCGTTGTGATTGCGGGTATCAGCTGGAAGAAGCATTGCGCAGCATTGCCCGCGAAGGTCGTGGCATTCTGATGTATCTGCGCCAGGAAGGCCGTGGCATCGGGTTGCTGAACAAGATTCGCGCCTACCGGTTGCAGGATCAGGGCGCAGATACCGTAGAGGCCAACGAGCGGCTGGGTTTTGGTGCGGATTTGCGGGACTACAGCATGTGCAAGGACATGCTCGAGCACCTAGGGATTCGAAGCCTGAAGCTGATGACCAATAACCCCAGGAAGGTCAAGGCGTTGGAGTCTTACGGAATTCAGATTTCGGAGCGTGTTCCCCTGCACGTGGGTCGCAACCCGCACAACGAACACTACCTCAATACCAAGCAAAGCAAGCTCGGACACTGGCTCGAGACTCATCAGGATGACGACCCGGCCTGATTGAGTCCGCTGGCAGAATCAGGCTGATAGCACGGCTGTGCTATCAGCCAGCAGTAATCACTTGATGGCCGTCAGGGCGGCGTTACCGAGGCGGTCAATCCGACTAGCGATGGCGCTACGGATACCTTCCGGGTCCAGCCCGCATTCCTTGAGCAATTCCCCGTGCTTGCCATGGTCGACGAAGCGGTCAGGCAAGCCCAGCTGCAGCACCGGTAGCATCACTTCCCGTTTATTCAGGCATTCGGTCACTGCGCTACCGGCACCGCCAGCCACCACGTTCTCTTCTAGCGTTACCAGCAGGTCGTGTTGTTCGGCCAGTTCCAGTACCAGGCTCTCATCCAGCGGTTTGACGAAGCGCATATCGGCCACGGTGGCATTCAGGCTGTCGGCCGCCTCCAGGGCAGAGCCCAGCAGAGTGCCAAAGTTAAGTATGGCCACCCGAGTGCCCTCTCGGACAACGCGACCCTTGCCGAGGGGTAGAGCCGTCAGTGTCTGCTGGATTTCGGCACCGGGGCCGGTGCCCCGGGGGTACCGCACGGCAGCTGGGCCATGGTATTGAAGACCGGTGTGCAGGAGCTGGCGGGTTTCGTTTTCATCTGAGGGGGTCATCACCACCATTTTCGGGATGCAGCGAAGATAGCTGATGTCGAACGCGCCGGCATGGGTTGGGCCGTCTTCGCCCACCAGCCCCGCCCGGTCGATGGCAAACAGCACGTCCAGATCCTGGATGGCAACGTCGTGAATCAGTTGGTCATAGCCCCGTTGCAGGAAGGTAGAATAGATTGCCACGACAGGTTTGGCACCATCACAGGCCAGCCCGGCCGCCAGGGTTACCGAGTGCTGCTCGGCGATGGCTACGTCAAAGTAGCGGTCCGGGAAACGCTCCGAGAACGCCAGCAGGTCTGAGCCCTCGCACATCGCGGGGGTGATGCCGACCACGCGCTCATCCTGCTCAGCGGCATCGCACAGCCATTGCCCGAAGACGTTGGCGTATTTCGGTTTGGCCTGCATCGGTTTGACCGGCTTCGGCTTGTTCGGTGGCACGGGTTCAATCTTGTTGATGGCGTGATAGCCAATGGGGTCCGCCTCTGCGGGCGCAAAGCCCTTGCCTTTGGTGGTCACCACATGCAGGAACTGCGGGCCGTCCAGCTCCCGGATGTTCTCCAGGGTTTCAACCAGCAATGGCAGGTCGTGGCCATCAATGGGGCCGATGTAGTTGAAGCCCAGCTCCTCGAACAGCGTGCCTGGGGCAATCATGCCCTTGAAGTGTTCTTCGGTTTTCTTCGCCAGCGCCATCAGGTGTGGGGTGCTTTTCAGTACTTTCTTGCTGCTGTCCCGAACCTGGTTGTAGGTTCGGCTGGCCAGCAGCTTGGCAAAATAGTTGGACAACCCGCCCACGTTGCGGGAGATCGACATGTCATTATCGTTCAGGATAACCAACATATCGGCGTGAAGGTGGCCGGCGTGGTTCAGGGCCTCAAAGGCCATACCGGCGGTCATGGCGCCGTCGCCAATCACCGCAATGCTCTTGCGCCCGGTATTCTGCATGCGGGCTGCAATGGCCATGCCCAGTGCGGCGCTGATGGAGGTGCTGGAGTGGCCAACACCGAAGGTGTCGTATTCACTTTCCGCTCGTTTCGGGAACCCGGCCAGGCCATCCTTACGGCGGATGCTGCCCATCTGTTCCCGGCGCCCGGTCAGGATCTTGTGGGGGTAGGCCTGGTGGCCTACATCCCAGACCAGCCGATCTTCGGGGGTATTGAAGACATAGTGCAGGGCGACGGTCAGTTCCAGAACGCCTAGGCCGGCACCAAAGTGGCCGCCGGTCTGGCCGACAGACCAGAGCAGGAAAGCCCGGAGTTCTCTGGCCAGTTGTGGAAGATCTTCCTCGGGCAGGGTGCGCAGCTGGGCGGGCACGTCAATCCGGTCAAGAATGGGCGTGTTGGGCCGCTGCGACGGGATTTCCCTGAAAATGTATGTGTCCTGCATCAGCTCGGGTCTTTATCGGAATATGGATTCTTTGACTGGCATTATAAGGGAACAGGGAGGTGTGTTTCACACTTCCCGGGCCAGATGTTACAAAACGGTGTCGTCAGGCCGGCCGATTCTTGTTTGTCAGCGCGGTTCAGTGCCTTCTGACCACCACATAATCGGCCATGGCCCTAAGCACCTCGGCTTCTTCGCCGAAACTGTCCAGGGCACTTTGGGCCTGATCCAGCAGCTTCTCAAGGTGTTCCCTGGCACCGGAAACACCCAGCAGGGCCGGATAGGTGGGTTTCTCCCTGGCGGCGTCCGAGCCCTGCCGCTTTCCGATGATTTCGGTATCGCCTTCAATATCCAGCAGGTCATCCTGCACCTGGAACGCCAGGCCCAGGGCGCTGGCAAAATCAGACAGGGCGGCCAGTTGTTGATCTGTGACCGAACCGGACGTCAGCGCGCCCAGGCGAACACTGGCTTCGATCAGGGCGCCGGTTTTATGGCGATGCATGGACTCAAGCTGTTCTATGGTCAGTTGTTGGCCAACCGATTCCAGATCAATGGCCTGGCCACCAACCATGCCCTGATGTCCGCTGGCGGTCGCCAGCTCCCGAATCATTGCGATGCGTTGTTGGTCTGACAGCTCCGGGGCCTCCGCCAGAAGTGCAAAGGCCAGTGTTTGCAGCGCATCGCCGGCCAGTATGGCGCTGGCCTCATCAAACGCGATGTGAACGGTTGGTCGGCCACGCCGAAGGTCGTCGTCATCCATGGCGGGCAGGTCGTCGTGCACCAGGGAATAGGCGTGCACCAGTTCCAGCGCACAGGCGGGGGCCAACGCCGCCAATGGATCGGCGCCGATGGCGCGGGCCGCGGCCAGGCACAGTGCCGGGCGAACGCGCTTGCCACCGCCCAGAACGCTGTAGCGCATGGCCTCATCCAGCCTGGGTGAGGCGGCGCCATCGCGAATAGAGCGTTCCAGTGCCTGGTCAATCTGCTGGCGGGATTGCTCCAGAAATTCCAGAGCCAGGGACAGGCGCTCACTCATCAGTTGGCATCATCCGCTGAAAAGGGACGGGTCTCCAGGGAGCCATCGCTGTTCTGAACCAGTTGTTCAACACGCTGTTCGGCGGTTTTCAGGGCGGTCTGGCATTCTCGGGTGAGCTTTACGCCCCGTTCGAAGGCTGCCAGTGACTGCTCCAGCGAAAGCTCTCCCTGCTCAAGATCACGAACCAATCGCTCAAGTTCGTCCAGGGATTTTTCAAAGTCGGCAATGGATGTGCTGCTGTTATTCTCACCGGCCATGGGCGACCTCCGGTCAGGTGTTTCGGAAATTGCGTGGATTATATCAGAGTCCCTGAGCTATCGCTGCCAGGCGAATTGGCGTTTTTCCAGAGTTGTGGCATTCGGTCCCCAGGATTGCTCGGTGACTGACACCTGGCCCTGTCGGGACAAGGTAACAACCGTGGTTGCTCGGGTTCCGTAGTGGTCGCCGACGATGAATGGTGAAGACAGAAATCGCTCGGTTTCCACGCCAACGCCGGTATCCGGAAGGCTCCGGTCTGGCGCTGGCGTGGTGTCCTGCAAGAGTGACAGTAGCTGTTTGTGCAGCGGCGCCGGGTCTTGGCGCGCTTGTTCCACGCAATGGCCAACGGCCTTGCGTAGCCTCAGCAGTTTTGGCCAGGGGGTCTGCAGCAGGTGGTTGCTCAGGCCATAAACGCCCCGGAATACCTGCCGGCCCGGGTGGGCGTCCCGATTGCTGTAATACCAGCCTCCAAGACCGGTCAGCTTCACCAGATTGAACCCTGCATAGCGCCCGGGCTCTGCATCCAGTGAGGATTGCAGTTCACGGGTTGAGAGTCTCAGTGCGTGTAAGGGCAGTTCGCCACGGCTTTGGCGGCCAGCCTCGGGGCTTCCTTCCCGCACATTGGTAACGGCTGTTACCGTGCCGTCGGTATTGACCGCCAACCAGGTGCCGCCGGATTCCAGGTCCTGTCCGGCCAGAATCTGCTGGCCGCTGTTGTCCTGCCACCAGTTCATGGCGGCGGTGGGGCGCCGGAAGAACTCGTCCCGGTTGGCTGCCACCACCAGGGGAAATTCCGGGCTTTGTCCGATGGCGAAAGCAATGAGGCACATGGTCGATGGCAATCCTTTAATTGAATTGGGAGGCTGCAGCGTTTGGCAACAATGCGTATCATACCAGCCTGATTTATTCCCGGGATTAAGCAAACAAACATGACCCTGATCGGTATATTCATTCTGTATCTGGCACTAGGTGCACTGGCAGGCACCATGGCAGGCCTGTTCGGAATCGGCGGTGGCCTGGTTATCGTTCCGGTGCTGATTTTCACTTTTGGCTTCCAGGGGTTCAGTGCCGAGATCGCCGCTCACCTCGCTATTGGTACTTCTCTGGCCACGATTGTCTTTACGTCCATCAGTTCCATCCGCACCCACCATACCCATGGGGCTGTCCGGTGGGAACTGGTGCGGCCCATGACGGTCGGAATCATCGTCGGGGCGTTGGCCGGGGCGTGGACGGCATCGCTGCTGAGTGGCCCGATGCTGAAAACCATCATTGGCGCCTTTGCGATTCTGGTCGCGCTGAAAATGCTGCTGGAAGCAAACCCGAAGCCCGGTCGGGATGTGCCTGGTAACGCCGGGCTCGGGGTGGCCGGTGGGTTTGTGGGCTGGGCATCTGCCATCTTCGGAATTGGTGGTGGCACACTCTCCGTGCCTTACCTCACCTGGTGTAACGTGCGCATGCAACAGGCTGTCGCCACGTCCGCGGCCTGTGGCTTGCCGATTGCCTTGGCTGGTGCTGCTGGCAACATCTGGACCGGCTGGCAGAACCCGCAGCTGCCCGATTTCAGTATTGGGTTTATCTATTTGCCGGCGTTGGTCGGTATTGTTGCCACCAGTGTCTTTTTTGCCCGTTTCGGCGCAAAGCTGGCGCACAAGCTGGATGGCCGCCTGTTGAAGAAGATATTTGCCGTTGTGCTGATCCTCGTCGGCCTCCGATTCCTGCTGAGTTGAGAGCGTATTCATGTTGCAACACCCGCAGATTGACCCGGTGGCCATCGCCATCGGCCCCCTGAAAATCCACTGGTATGGCCTGACCTACCTGGTTGGCTTCGCTGCTGGCTGGTGGCTTGGCCGCCTGCGTAGCCGCAAACCCTGGTCGCCCCTGAACGAAGAGCAAGTAGGTGACCTGCTGTTTTACATGGCCCTGGGTGTCATTCTCGGCGGCCGTTTCGGGTATGTGGTGTTTTATAACTTCGATGCCTTCCTGGCCGACCCGTTATGGTTGTTGCGGGTGTGGGAAGGGGGGATGTCGTTCCATGGCGGCCTGCTGGGCGTTATGCTGGCGATGTGGTGGTTCGGGCGTAAAACGTCGGCCGGGTTCTGGAGCATCGCAGATTTTGTGGCGCCGCTGGTGCCGGTGGGCCTGGGCGCGGGCCGCATCGGCAACTTCATCAATGGGGAGCTCTGGGGCAAACCGACGGATGTGTCCTGGGGCATGGTGTTCCGCACCGCTCCAGACAGCCTGGCCAGGCACCCCTCCCAGCTCTACCAGTTTGCCCTGGAAGGCGTGGTACTGTTCGCCATCCTGTGGTGGTTCTCCTCCCGGTCGCGCCCGAAAATGGCCGTCTCTGGCCTGTTTCTGGCCTGCTATGGCAGCTTCCGATTCTTTACCGAATTCTTCCGCCAGCCTGACCCGCAACTGGGTTACCTGGCCTTTGACTGGCTGACCATGGGGCAGGTGCTATCGTTGCCCATGGTTATTGCCGGCGCTGCCCTGATTGTTATTGCTTACCGGAGAAACGCTGCATGAAAGCTTACCTCGACCTGATGCAAGACGTTGTCGACAACGGATTCGACAAGGGCGACCGCACCGGGGTTGGCACCCGCTCCGTGTTCGGCCGGCAAATGCGCTTTAACCTGCAGGAAGGCTTCCCGCTGGTGACCACCAAGAAAGTCCACCTGCGAAGCATCATCTACGAATTGTTGTGGTTCCTGAAAGGTTCCACTGACAACAACTGGTTGGCGGAACGAAAGGTCAGCATCTGGAATGAATGGGCACTCGATAATGGCGACCTGGGGCCAATTTACGGCAAGCAGTGGCGCAGCTGGCAATGCCACGACGGTCGGGTGATTGATCAGATCAGCGAGGTTATCGAGCAAATCCAAACCAAGCCCAACTCCCGTCGCCTGATTGTCTCCGCCTGGAACCCGGCGGAACTGCCGGATGAGTCAGTCAGTCCTCAGGATAATGTGCGGGAAGGGCGAATGGCGCTCGCTCCCTGCCACTGTCTGTTCCAGTTCTACGTGGCGGACGGCAAGCTGTCTTGCCAACTGTACCAGCGCAGTGCGGATCTGTTTCTGGGGGTGCCTTTCAACATTGCGTCTTATGCTTTGTTGACCCACATGATTGCCCAGCAGTGTGATCTGGATGTTGGTGAGTTCGTGCACACGTTTGGGGACTGTCACTTGTACAGTAATCACCTGACCGACGATATTGTGTTCGAGCAGCTAAAGCGCGAGCCCCGTGCGTTGCCGAAGCTGGTGATCAAGCGTAAGCCGGAGTCGATTTTTGATTACGAGCTGGAAGATTTCGAATTCGACGGTTATGACCCTTATCCGGTCATCAAGGCCCCTATTGCGATTTGATTGATAGTCTGGCGGTGTTTTCGTCAGACGGGCCCGCGAGTATGGGGGCTGCTGCCAAGCGGGTGGGGCTTTCCGAAAAGCGCCTCAAGACGTCCCTGTGCGGCTTCGGCTCCGCCATCCCTGGCTCCGCAGATTTTCGGAAAGCCCCACCCGCTTGCCAGCGATCACGCTGCGAGATAGATCGCAGTAAATGAAGTCATACAGTGAAGTTTGGGTGCGAGGGGCGGGAGCTGGTTTTCAAGACTGTGCGGAGCCAGGGATAGCGGAGCCCAAGCGTCACATGGATGTGCTTGAGCGTGTTTTGAAAACCAGCTCCCGCCCCTCGCTAACTCCAGGCTATGAGGACGACATATGAGAAAAGCACTGATTGTTGCTATGTCCCGGAACCGCGTCATTGGGCGGGACAACAAGCTCCCCTGGTACCTGCCCGGCGACCTGCGTTACTTCAAGCAGGCGACCATGGGTAAGCCCATCATCATGGGGCGGAAAACCTGGGACTCTATCGGAAGACCACTGCCGGGGCGGATGAATGTGGTGATTTCCAGAAACCCGGAATGGCAGGCGCCGGCAGGTACGGTTGCGGCGGCATCATTGGATGAGGCGTTGGTCAAGGCTCAGGCCCAGGCGGAGCTGGAGGGTGGTGATGAGTTGATGATCATCGGCGGCGGCCAGATCTACACTGAGGCACTGCCCATGGTCGACCGGATGTACATCACACAGGTGCACGCCGAGGTGGACGGTGATGCCTACTTTCCGGAAGTGAACTGGGATGACTGGGAAGAGATCGGACGCGAAGATTTCTCCGCGTCTGACAATAATCCTTACGACTACAGCTTTGTCGTCTACCAGCGTAGCCGGTCAGCCTGACCGGCTAGCGGTTCTGGCCCTTAGCGCGGGGCGCGCTTGGGGCCATTGGCAGAGGGCTTGCCGCCTTTGCCAGCAGGCTTGCCCTTGGGCGGTCCCTTGCGGAAGCCGGGCTTGCCATCTTTGCTGAATTTCTTGCCGGGTCCACCCTTGCGGAAACCGCCTTTGCCCGGAGGCGGGCCTTTGCGGTCGCGACGGGGCGCTGCGGACACTTCCGGCAGGGCTTCGGGCTGCTCCAGCGGCAGGGAATCCGGCTGGGAGGCTTCCAGCAAGCAGGCGAGGGCGCCAGCAACGGCGGCCATGTCCATGTCATTGCGCTCGGCAATGTCGTCCAGCAGGGCAATGGCCTTGGCAGATCGGGGATCGTTGGTGAAGCCCAGCAGTTGCTCTTCAAACTGCTCTACCCGCATTTTCTGCAGCGCAGCCGGTGACGGCAGCTGGTACGGTTCCATCGGCGAGTTGGTGGCCCGCTCCAGGGTGCGCAGCCAGCTGCGCTCGCGCGGTGTGACCAGCAAAATCGCCTTGCCGGTGCGGCCGGCGCGGCCAGTGCGACCAACCCGGTGGATGTACGCTTCGGTGTCGTAGGGCACGTCGTAGTTGATCACGTGGGTAATCCGGGGCACGTCCAGACCACGGGCGGCAACATCGGTGGCGATGATGATGTCTTTCTTGCCGCGCTTGAGGTCCTCTACGGTCTGTTCACGCTGGCGCTGGTTGAGGTCACCGCTCAGGGGGGCAACCGCATGGCCGCGGGCTGACAGTTTTTCCGCCAGCAGGGTGGTCTCGGCCTTGGTGCGCACGAAGATAATAGAGGCGTCGAACGGCTCCACTTCCAGGATGCGGGTCAGGGCGTCCAGCTTACGCTCCGCGTAGACTGGCAGAACGAACTGGGCGATACGCTCAACGGTGCGGGTTTCGCTTTCAATGCGCACTTCCGTGGCGTTCTTCAGATAGGTTTGGGCAACCTTTTTGATCTGCGGCGGCATGGTGGCCGAGAACAGGGCTCGCTGACAGGTGTCCGGAGTCTTCGCCAGAATTGCTTCTACGTCGTCAATAAAGCCCATGCGCAGCATTTCGTCTGCTTCATCCAGCACCAGTGCCTTCAGGCTGCCAAGCTTCAGGGTGCCTTTGCGCAGGTGGTCCAGCATCCGGCCTGGCGTACCCACGATGACCTGGGCACCACGCCTCAGGCCGCGGATCTGTGGCGCAAAATCCTGGCCGCCGTAAATCGGCAGAACGTGGAAGTGTTTGAACTTGCTGGCGTAGGTGGTGAACGCCTCGGCTACCTGAATGGCCAGCTCCCGGGTAGGGGCAAGCACCAGAATCTGGGGCTCTGCAACGCTGGCATCAATACGGCTCAGCAGCGGCAGTGCAAACGCGGCTGTTTTGCCAGTACCGGTCTGGGCAACACCCAGTAGGTGGTTGCCGGCCAGCAAGGCTGGAATGGATTGCGCCTGGATGGGCGACGGAGTTTCATAGCCAACTGCGGAGACGGCTTCCAGTACTGCTGGATCCAGCCCCAGTTCGGCAAAAGACAATTCTGACATGAATGTACTCGGTATTCGGAGGGTATCGCATTACAAATGCAATGCATGATTTTGAAACATTATAGTCGGTTTGGACAGTCTTTAACATGACTATTGCCGGTAATAGGGTAGGTAGTTGCCGGGGAAGCAGCTTGCCAGCTTCGGTCAACTGCGGCAGTCTTGGTTGTTTGCAGGCTAATTAACAGGAATGGAAGAGTATGACGTTCGATGAGCTTCTGAATTCGGTGCGCGAGGGCCGAGACGTTGTGATCCCGGCCAGTTGGGGGCAGGGACGGGCTACCTTCGGTGGGCTGGTAGCGGCGCTGGCATTCGACGTGATGGCGTCGAAAGTTGCCCCTGGCAGGGCCATGCGGGCGATGCAGGTGTCTTTTGTCGGGCCGGTGGAACCGGATGTGCCTGCGGTGTTTGAGGCAGAGTTGTTGCGTGAGGGCAAGGCGGTCTCTCAGGTACAGGGGCGAATTCTGCAAAACGGTGAGACCAGGCTGGCGTGCCTGGCGAGTTTTGGTGGTGATCGGGAGTCATCAGTTCAGGTGGCGCCATCGCCCGCCCCGGAGGCTGTTCCGGTAGACCAGTGCCAGGAGTTGCCATACATTCCCGGAGTTACCCCGGAATTTACCCAGCATATCGACATGCGCTGGTCTTTCGGCAACATGCCGTTTTCCGGCAAGGGTGGTCGTGAGATGGGGGGCTGGATGCAGTTCCGGGAGACGCCCTCGGCCCTGACCGACGCGCACATTGTGGCGTTGGTGGATGCCTGGCCACCAGCATTATTGCCGCATTTGAAGGGGCCCGCACCGGCCAGTTCCCTGAGCTGGGCGTTGGAGATTGTGCATCCGCGGCCGACCATGAAGCCGGGAGAGTGGCTGCTCTACAGGGCCACGATTGATCAGGCAGGCGCCGGTTACGGCCATACCCATGCCGGTATCTGGACTGAGAGCGGCGAACTGGTGGCGCTGAGCCGCCAGACGGTGACCGTTTTTGGTTGAATGGGTGGGGGCTCAGGCCGCCATTTCAGCTTTCAGGGCGTCCAGTATGACCCGGGCAAACTCCCTGGGGGAGTCCTCCTGCAGGAAATGGCCACCGCGCAGGGTAATGTGGGGCTGTCCAAGTGCCCCGGGAATGCGTCTTTGCATGTGACGATCGCCTCCCCGGGTGATCGGATCGCCATTGCTGAAACAGGTGATGAAGGGCTTGCGCCATTTCTCCAGGATCCGCCAGGCCTCACGGTTGGCGGCGCTGGCTGGATCATCCGGTGAAACCGGAACCAGGCCCGGAAAGGCGCGGGCGCCCGCCTTGAACTCCGCGCTCGGAAAGGGTGCCTCGTATGCCGCCATCTCACCCGGGCTCAGAGCCCTTTCGGTACCCAGCTGTATGATGCGGGAAACAGGAAACCAGGGGCTGTGGCTGGCAAACGCTTTCCACGCACGGAACAACGCAGGCACCGGCGAGTCTCCGGTAAGCAGCATGCCGTTACCGACAATGATCCGGTTGAAACGTCTGTGGTGTTCAGCCGCCAATCGCAGGCCAAGCAGTGATCCCCAATTCTGACAGACCAGGGTGATGTTGGTGAGGTTCAGGTCTTCCAGCCAGCGGGTCAGCCAGCTCATATGGCGACTGTAGCTGTAATCGGTCACATTGGCTGGTTTGTCGGATTTTCCGAAACCGATGAGATCCGGTGCCAAAACCCGATATTCCGCTTCTGCGACCATGGGAATCATGTGTCGGTAAAGATACGACCAGGATGGTTCCCCATGGAGCATGACGACCGGTGTGCCATTGGTCGGACCATGATCGACGAAGTGCATGCGCAGGCCTGGCTCAACGTCCAGATAATTTGCTTGGAAGGGATAATCCGGAAGGCCTGCGAAGCGGGCTTCGTCGGTTCTCAGAATACGCATGCCATCGACTGTCCTGACTGATTGGTTGCGTGATTGTCTTTACGGCAATCGTCGGAAATCAGGATAAATCAGATGGAAATTTTGTGTGTTTGAGTTGCGTAACAGTGCGTTGCCGGTTTGAATCAGGACGCGATATCAAACAGGCGTTCGGGGTTGTCAATTCGGGCCAAAGCATCGTCACAGCAGTTGACGGCGCCACAGTCGTCGGCCGAGCACAGGCCGATGGTATGGCAATGGATGTCCTGATGGCCGTCGCCCTGGTTCCTGAAAATCCTGGCTCTGGAAAGAATGGAACGGCAATGGCCGCACAATAGTGTCGGCACGGCACTGCCTTCAGCCAGGATGGCGGTGTAATGGGTCGTATTTGTCATGATAATCCTCCTGATCCATAGAACATAAGGACAAAATGTGACAGTTCAAAGTCGCCACAGTGATCCTGCGTTGGTTCGGGTTCAGCAGTTATACGTATCAGGCGTCAGGATCGACCACGGGGCGACGGTTTGAGCGTTTGTCCTCCCAGTCCAGGTCCTTGGGGTCGTACCATCCGAGTTTGTCCATAACCCGATTCCGGGTGAACTCGGAGAGTGTTGGCCACAGTTCCTGGAAGTCTTTCAGCCCTCTATCCCGTTGCCTCTGCTGTTTGCTCTGCAAGCGGTTGATGGTGCGCGGAAGATGTAGGGCTTCACCCAGTTGACCAGGCACCAGAACCTCCTGCCCCATCACCTTGCGGCGGTGCATACGCGAAGCCAGAACCTTCTGGAGTTCTGTTGCGGCCTCAAGGGCTGTTTCAACGGTAAAAGCGTCTGGATCCAACAACATGACCTGTTAATTGGCTGATCGATAACCTGATACTATATCGTGAAGGTGGCTATAGTGGCCACGCTATCGTGTTAGTCTGTTTTTTCATGAAACGTTCCATCTGTTATGGGCACCGTTCGCTTCAGGGTATAGGGATTATGTACGCAAAACTTGAGACACGGACTTTTCTGGCGATGCTGGTGGGCGTTTCCATCGCCTTCGCGTTGTTGATGAAGCCATTTTTCGGGCCAATATTCTGGGCGATCGCCATTGCCCTGATTTTTTACCCGTTCAATCAGTGGCTGACCCGCCGTATGGGCGACAGGCCTAACATCAATGCCATGATCACCCTGCTGGTTTGCATCATCATCGTGGTGATTCCGGTGCTTGGGCTGGGAGCGGCCCTGATCACCGAAGGCATGGGGCTGTACCAGAAGATCCAGAGCGGTGAGATCCGTCCTGGTGAATACATTGACCAGGTCAACCGGTCGTTCCCGGCCATTCAGGCGTTTCTGAGCCAGTTTGATATCAGTTTCGGTGAATTGCGGGATCGCGTGGTCAGTGTGTTTGTTGGAGGCAGCCAGTTCCTTGCCAAGCAGGCGCTGGGCATCGGCCAGAACACTTTCCAGTTTTTCCTCGGCCTGGCGCTTATGGTGTATCTGGCGTTTTTCCTGATTCGGGATGGCCAGCAACTGGTCGAGCTGCTGATCAAGGCGTTGCCCCTGGGTGATGAGCGAGAGCGCCTGCTGTTTGCCAAGTTTGCCGAAGTTACCCGCGCAACGGTCAAAGGCAATTTGCTGATTGCCATCATTCAGGGGGCGCTGGGTGGCGTGATTTTCTGGATTCTGGGGATCTCCGGTGCGCTCCTGTGGGGGGTGGTGATGGCCATTTTCTCCCTGCTGCCCGCCGTTGGCGCTGCCATTGTGTGGATTCCGGCGGCGGTCTACCTGGCTGCCATCGGTGACGTGGTGCCAGCGGTCATTCTGACGGTCTACGGTATGGTGGTAATTGGCCTGGCCGATAACCTGTTACGGCCCATCCTGGTGGGGCGGGATACCAAGATGCCGGACTACCTGGTTTTGCTGTCGACCCTCGGGGGGCTTGTCATGTTTGGCATTAACGGGTTTGTGATGGGCCCGCTGGTGGCGGCTCTGTTCATGGCGTTCTGGGGTATCTTTATCCGGGAGTTTGGCAACGAAACTACCGGGAATATGCCAAAACGTGCGACAGGTTCGGCAAAGGACGACTGATCTGTGTTAGGGTCTGTGGGTCGCCCGGGCTTGTGGAGATGGGCGCCACATAATAATAAATAGACCGATATCCCTGAGGTATCAGGAGCAGATCAGGTGTCATTGACGAATCTTTTCAGCCATCGCATACGAAAGGCGGTTATGGCCGCCGGAACTATCGCTTTCCTGGGATTGACATCCCCGGCCTATGCCAACGACGTCGTCGCCCTCAAGCATGCTTTGTACGGTGCCGGTTACGATATAGAAAACGTTAACCCGGAACTGGACAGTAATACCCGGGCCGAACTGGAAAAGTTCCAGAGTGACCAGGGGCTTGAGGTAACCGGTTCGCTGGATGAGGCAACCGAGCGCGCCCTGGGTATGACCGCTGTGCAGCCGGTGGCCAGCGCTGCGGGCCAGGCCGGAGCTGGAGCTGCGCCGGCGGCAGAGGAGAGTGCCGCTGCCGCGACCGAGCCGGAGCCGGAAGAGGAAGAAGAGGAGAGCGGCTGGTCACTGTGGTGACCGGACGATAGCCACAAAAAAGCCCGCCAGGCATCCGTCAGGCGGGCTTTTTTGTTAGTGCGTGGGTGCTTAGTCCAGTTTCGACAGGTCCCGCACAGCACCTTTGTCGGCACTGGTCGCCAGCAGCGCGTAGGCCTTGAGTGCTGCAGAGACTTTGCGGTCGCGGGCGAGTTCGGGCTTCCAGCCTCTGGCGTCACGGTCTTTGCGACGTTTGTCCAGTTCTTCGTTGCTGACCTGCAGATTGATGCTGCGCTCCGGGATATTGATCAGGATGGTGTCACCATTCTCGATCAGGCCGATGGCACCGCCGGCGGCGGCTTCTGGTGACGCGTGCCCGATGGATAATCCGGAAGTGCCACCTGAGAAGCGGCCGTCCGTCAGCAGGGCGCATTCCTTGCCGAGGCCCTTGGATTTCAGGTAACTGGTGGGGTACAGCATTTCCTGCATGCCGGGGCCGCCACGAGGACCTTCGTAACGGATAATGACGACTTCGCCGGGTTTCACTTCGTCGCTTAGAATACCGGCAACCGCAGCATCCTGGCTTTCAAAGACCCTGGCTTTACCCTCGAACACGTAGATGCTCTCATCCACGCCCGCTGTTTTTACCACGCAGCCGTCCTGGGCAATGTTGCCGAACAGAACCGCCAGGCCACCCTCGGATGAGTAGGCATTTTCAACGGACCGGATGCAGCCGTTTTCACGGTCGCCGTCCAGGCTGGGCCAGCGGGTGCTCTGGCTGAAGGCAGTCTGGGTGGGAATGCCCGCCGGGCCGGCCTTGTAGAACTCAACCACCTCAGCGGTGGGAGAACGCATGATGTCCCATACTTCCAGGGCATCTCTCATGGTTTTACTGTGTACCGTTGGCAAATCGACGTTGATCAGCCCGCCACGTTCCAGTTCACCCATGATGCCCATGATGCCGCCGGCCCGGTGTACATCTTCCATATGGTATTTCGGGGAGTTGGGAGCCACCTTGCACAGCTGGGGTACTTTCCGCGACAGCTGGTCAATTTCGGCCAGCGTAAACTCAACACCGCCTTCCTGGGCCGCCGCCAGCAGGTGCAGAATCGTGTTGGTGGAGCCGCCCATGGCAATGTCCATGACCATCGCATTCTCGAACGCGGGGAACGACGCAATGCTGCGTGGCAGCACACTGGCATCGTTCTGTTCGTAATAGCGCTTGGCATTCTCCACAATTTGACGACCGGCGTTCAGGAACAGCTGTTCACGGTCGGCGTGGGTGGCCAGCATGGAACCGTTACCGGGCAGCGCCAGGCCAATGGCTTCGGTAAGGCAGTTCATGGAGTTGGCGGTGAACATGCCAGAGCAGGAACCACAGGTGGGGCAGGCGCTGCGCTCGTACTCTTCGACCATTTCATCGGTGGCCGATGGGTCTGCGGCGATGACCATGGCATCCACCAGATCCAGTTTATGCTCGGACAGCTTGGTTTTGCCGGCTTCCATTGGGCCGCCGGAGACAAAAATGGCCGGGATATTCAGACGCATGGCGGCCATCAGCATGCCCGGGGTGATTTTGTCACAGTTAGAAATACACACCAGCGCGTCAGCGCAATGGGCATTGGCCATATACTCGACTGAATCGGCAATAATTTCCCGGGATGGCAGGGAGTAAAGCATGCCATCGTGGCCCATGGCGATACCGTCATCCACGGCGATGGTGTTGAATTCTTTGGCAACGCCGCCGGCCGCTTCGATCTCACGGCAGACCAGCTGCCCCAGATCCTTCAGGTGAACGTGGCCGGGCACGAACTGGGTGAATGAGTTGGCAACGGCGATGATGGGTTTGCCAAAGTCTTCATTCTTCATGCCGGTGGCGCGCCACAGCGCCCGGGCGCCGGCCATGTTGCGGCCAGCGGTTGATGTATGGGAACGGTACTGGGGCATGGTGTTCTGCTCTCTCCCTGGTTATCGGGTTGTACTTGAGCGCAAAGGATACCAGATTAAACGCTGGTCGCATGGCTGTTTTGCCAGTCCGTGTTTACAATACGTAACAAGTAGCGGGATATTTTGGAAAGAACGGTGAGGGAGTCTGTCTATGGGTGGCCAGGAAAGCCTGCAACTGCGTCGTCTCAAGGATTTTCAGCCATTGGGACGGTTGACGGACGATCAACTGGTGTTGCTGGCGAGCCGGGCTGAACGGCGGACCCATGGGCCCGGCCAACGGGTAATGGAGCGGGGTGTTCGCGATGGCCTGGACTTTTTCCTGATATCCGGGAAGGTGGAGCTCGAGTCCGTGGATGGCCGCAAAACGGTGATTGAAGCCGAAACGGAAAAGGCGCTCAATCCCATCGCCCGGTTGCAACCCAGGATGTACGACGTCACGGCGGTCAAACCGTGCGAGTTTCTGGTGATTGAACAGGAGGTTCTGAACCAGATGCTGAGGTCCGCTCCGGTGAACCAGGTGGAAATGGATTCGGCGGATGGCAGCACCGATGAAAGTGAAGAACATCACCTGCTGATGGAGTTTTACGCTGAACTCCGCTCTAATCAACTCAAGCTGCCCAGCGTGCCGGATGTGGCCTGGAAGGTGCGCCGGGTGGTGGACCGCGAAGACTCCACGGCGCTGGATGTCGCCCAGGCGATCTCAGCCGACCCTGCCATGGCGGCAAAGCTGGTGCGGTCCTGCAACAGCCCGCTGTATCGTGGCTTCAGCGATGTCCGGAATGTGCGGGAGGCGGTGGTTCGCTTGGGTATGCGAACAACCCGGCAGCTGGTAACGGTGTTTGCCATGCGCGAAGTGTTCAAGACCCGGCGGGCCTCGCTGCAGAAAGAGATGGAGCAGCTTTGGCGGCACTCCCGGGAAGTGGCTGCCCTGTGCTGGGTGCTGGCAGATCATGCTACCCGGATTGATCCGGAAGAGGCCTTGCTGGCGGGCTTGCTACACGATATAGGTATCGTTCCGGTCTTGGTGCAGGCAGAACACCATGTAAACCTGTTTGCCGATGAAAAGAACCTTCAGCATGCCATGTCGGAGTTGCGGGCCGACGTAGGGTGTGCGGTTCTGGAGAACTGGCAGTTTCCGAAAGCGTTTATTGAGTCCGCCCGCCATGCGGAAGACTGGAGCTATGAGTGTCGGGAGTCTGCGCCCCAACTGGTTGATGTTGTGATCGTGGCGCAGTTGCATTCCATGATCGGATCCAGTCAGAATGCCGGCTTGCCCGCTTTTGACCAGGTGCCAGCCTGGCGCCGCCTGGGGGGACTGGATCTCAATGCCTCCCGGAGCCTACAGCTTTTGAGTGAGGCCCGTGAACGGGTAGATGAGGTGCAAAAGCTCCTGTCCATCCGATAACTACTGCCTGATGACGGAGTCTGCCCTGCAGTGAATGACACCATTATGAATGTTCCCCTGTTTCCGTTGAATTCAATTGTTTTGCCCAAGGGGCGCATTCCCCTCCAGCTGTTTGAGCCGCGTTACATCGATATGCTCTCCCGGTGTATGAAAGAAGACCGTGGGTTTGTGGTGGTCTTGCTCCGTGAGGGCGGTGAAACCGCCCGACAGGCGGCGTTCTACGATATCGGAACCTACGTGCGGATTATCGATTTCCAGCAATTGGACAGCGGGCTGCTCGGGATTACTGTGGAAGGTGAGTTGAAAGTGTCTGTTGTTCGCAGTTGGCAGCAGGAAGACGGCTTGAACCTGGGGGACGTGGAGTGCCTGATCGCAGAAGCCGAAAGCGAGGTCCCTGAGCGTTACCATGAACTGCCTTCCGTGCTGAGGGCGTTGTTCCGCCACCCTGTTGTCAAGGATCTGGGTATGGACGTGGACTACGAGGATGCCCGGGACGTAGGCTGGCGGCTGACGGAGCTGCTGCCCCTGGACAAGCAGGAAAAACAGCGGCTGGCAGAACTGCAGGATCCCCTCGAGCGGCTGCAACGGCTTCAGGAATTGCTTGAGGCGCTGGAGCAGAACTAGCCCGGAGGCAAGGGCGAATAGGCAAGACTGGCGGTGTCCCACTGAGTGATGAGGTAACCTGCGGCGAACGCAAGCCAGAGCATCACCGCTGCCCAGGTCAGGGCATCCGGCCAGATGGGTACCCGGTCGTAGCGACTGTAGCTGGCGCGAATGGCGCCGGTAATGGCCAGCCCCAGCAATACTCCTCCCAGTACATCGGTAAACCAGTGTACCCCCAGGTAGAGCCTGCTCAGGGCAATGGGCACCAGAGGCAAGGACAGCAATACATAGGTTTGCCAGCGTTGTCGCATTCTGTTTTCGCCAGCGATTAAGCTGGCGGCCATAGTTACCAACACCGTTGCCCCTGCAGTATGGCCGCTGGGAAAAGCGCCTGAGGCCGGTGGCCTAAGCACCTGATCCGGGCGATCCACCATCAGGCCGGTTTTGACCAGCCATACACAGGCAAAGCAGAGAATCGCCGCCAGGGCAATGTGCAGGGCAGCGGCGTAATACCCCCTGAACGACAGAACTGCCACGGCCAGTACGGCCGCGCTGATCAGTACCGGAGGGTCGCCCATGAGCGTGGCGGCGATCACCGGAATATCCAGCAGCGGTTGCCGCAGCACTTCAAACCAGGCAACCACCAGGTGGTTCAGCTCGTTGATCCGCCGGCTGTAAGTAACCAACTGGGTCAGGATCACAAACATCGCCAGCGACCCGGTAGCCAGAACAATCGATGGCAGGGGGAATTCGCCTTTGCGGGCAGGCCGTTCGTTGGTGTAAAGCCGCCAGAAACGATGCGTGGTGTCGTAACGGGCCATAAACGACTCCAGCCAGCGGTAGGGCCTGCTGCCCTCGCCAACGCCAAGCCGGAACTGAAGAACCACCACATACAAAGCCACCAGCACCGCTGCGCTGATGCCAATAACCGGGTAGAAATGAGGTGGTGGTTCTATTTCGCTGGCGAGGGCGCTGCCGACGGCATAGCCCGGCAGCACATAGACCAGAGCCCAGCCGACCGCAGAAATCAGGTTGAAGGTAAGAAACCGGCGCCATGGCATGTGCAGCGCACCGGCAATCAGCGGGATGACCGGGCGGATAGGGCCAATAAAACGCCCGGCAATCACACTTTTGCCGCCGTGGGCATTAAAAAAAGACTCGCCCCGGGTGATCAGCCCCGGGTAACGGCTGAAGGGCCAGACCGAATGCAGCCGCCCCTTGAAGAAACGGCCCACGGCAAAACTGATGAGGTCACCGATAACCGCTCCCATGCCTGCCCAGGCCAGGGCTTCGGACAGGGGCATGCCGGATTTTCCTGCCAGTGCGGCAAAACCAAACAGCATGGCAACGCCGGGTACAACAATGCCGGCAATTGCCAGGGACTCCACCATGGCGGTTGCAAAGAGTGCCAGTATCAGCCAGCCGGGGTTGTCTGCTACCCAGGCTGCGGCACCAGCCAGCCAGCTTTTAATCATATGCGACGGACTCTCCCGGGCTGAACCAGGCCGAATCCATACCCCGTTTACGAGCCTGATGCATTGCCTGATTGGCCCGGTTACGGAGTGAGGCCGTACTGGTATCGCCGTTGCCGCGAGTGGTGCAGCCCAAGCTGACAGACAGCCTGCCAATGCCGCTCCACTCCCTTTCGCCAATGGTCCTTCGAATCCGCTCGGCGATAACGCGTACACCTTCCTCTGGCGTGAAGGGGAGGATCAGGAAAAACTCGGAGTCGTTCAGGGTGTACAGGCTGTCGCCCGCCCGGATAACGCCAAACAGATGCTCGGTGACCGATTTAAACAGGTTCTGTAGCCCCGCTTTGCCATGCAGGTCCCTTATTTCGTCCGTGTAATCAAAGCTCAGGTTTATCACTGACAAGGGGTGGCCAGTGGCAATCGCTCTGCTGATTTCCTTTTGCAGCGTTTCGTCAAGAAACCGTGAGTTGTGGGCGCCGGTGACCGGGTCGGTAATGGCAAGATCCTCCGCTGATTGGGCGATGTGATCGTAGTGCCAGATGTACAGGGCGCCGACTGCGAGCGTCAGGATCAGGCCCACGGAGGTCATCAGGGCGTAGGCGGCGGGATGACCGAGCCACACAACACCCATTACCGGAACCAGGAGCAAGGCAGACAGGCTTAGCCCCTGGCGCAGCGGCAGAACCAAAAGATTCAGGATCAGGAGCGGCATCGCCCAGTGAGTTACTCCGGGGCTGTCCAAAACCAGAATGGCGGCCACCAGGCCTGCGTTGAGACCGGCCAGAATCAGCAGGTGCCCGGGGGCCGATAGCTGCTGGCGGCGACACACGAAGGTGTAGATCAGCCCGGCCAGCAACAGGCAGGTCATCGCCAGGGCGAGATAGAATAACTCGTAAAAGCCGTAGCGCAGGTTCTGCAGTGCCAGCGAGAAAATGAACAGGGCCGCCAGTCCGTAGCCGAAGCTGTGAGTCCAGGTTCTGAGTCTTGTTTCTGTCATCGCGCGTCACCTTCGGTGCCGGTGGGGCTCGGGACATCCGGGTGCAGCCAGTTGCTGTAGGCCTGGGTGCGGTTGCCCCCCTGTTGCTGCGCCCGGCGGAGCGCGTTGGCGGCACTGTGTTGCAGGCTGTCGGCGTCGTCGCCGATGTTCAGGCCGGCAATGCCGGTGCTGACGGTCAGTTTCATGCCGTGGGATGCCAGCAGCTTGCACAGGCCGTTGCGGATTTTCTCAGCGCTGGCGGCGGCGCCCGCGGTATTGATACCCGGTAGGATAACCAGAAACTGCAGGTCGGCTACCCGGTAGTAAGTGTCAAAATCCCGAAGCTGGGAATGCAGGTAACGGCCAATTCTGGGCAGGATGGCGCGAATGTCTTCGTCCGGATCATTGTCACTCAGGTGGGTATCCAGCCCGATCATCATCACAGACATGTCGGTGCCCTCACGCTCGCTGCGCTGGATTTCTTTGTGCAGGTCGGCAGACAGGTACTCCCGGCTGGCGGCCTGGGTGAGTTCGTCGGTTCGTCTCAGCGGTGCCAGCTGCCGGGCCTTGTATTCTCGCAGGAAGATCAGCAGCGTGGAGAGCAGCGTTGTCAGCACAAAGGCACTGATCATCTGGTGGCGGTCGGGAAGAATCACGGCCCATTGGGTGGAAACCAGTATGGCAAAGGTCAGGAGCGCAGTGATCAGGGCTGCAATATAGGTTGGCATCAGAGCAAAAGTCACCAGCGGTAGTACATAGAGCCAGTGGCTGAGCGCCCAGGGCCCCTGCCAGAGTGCGACCAGTAACAGGATTGCCAGGATTGAATAGCTGGCTGTTTTGAAGTGTTTCCAGAAGCGGGCATGGTGGCTGGTGAAACGTGGGTTGCTGGCCAGGCTGATGCCCGCCGCCGCGGCAGCGCAAGCCGCCAGCAGGAATTCGCCCAGCATTATGCCGGCCGCGCTGGTGAGCGCAAGGGCAACAAAACCGGCTCTTGAGAGCCGGCCTGGCAGGAACTTTTCAGCCGACTGGGGCATGTTATCTATCCTTTGCTGGCGCATCCATTTGAATCTGTGCAGCGCTATAATAGTCGTTTGGGATGCGGACTTGAAACGGGAAAGGTAAAGTAGCGTTCCAGTTCTGGAATCAGTATGAAAAATATAAAGGTAATCCGATGGATGTAGCAGCCTACATGGCAGAACTCGGTCAACAGGCTCGGGCCGCCGCCCGGGAAGTGGCCCGTTCAACCACCGCCGTTCGCAATCAGGCACTGCTGGCAACGGCCAGGGCGTTGAGTGCTGCCCGTACCGAGCTGGTGCGGGCCAACCATAAGGATCTTGAAAATGGCCGGGCGAATGGTCTGGATGATGCCATGCTTGACCGCCTGGAGCTTACTGAGGCCCGCATTGACACCATGATTGAGGGGCTGAAACAGGTGGCAGGCTTGCCAGATCCTGTGGGTGAAATTACCGACATGACCTACCGGCCGTCCGGCATTCAGGTTGGCAAGATGCGGGTGCCTCTGGGGGTGATTGGCATTATCTACGAATCCCGCCCCAACGTGACGGTTGAAGCAGCCAGCCTGTGCCTGAAGTCGGGTAATGCTACCATTCTGCGCGGAGGTTCTGAGGCTATTCATTCCAACCAGGCCATCGCTGCCTGCTTGGCGACCGGGCTGGCTGAAGCCGGTTTACCTGAAACGGCAGTGCAGGTGGTGGCGACTACCGACCGGGCTGCAGTAGGTGAACTCATTACCATGCCCCAGTATGTGGATGTGATCGTGCCGCGGGGCGGCAAAGGCCTGATTGAACGAATCAGCCGTGACGCCCGGGTGCCGGTCATCAAGCACCTGGATGGTGTTTGCCATGTCTACATTGACAGCCACGCGGACCCGGAAAAGGCGCTGAAGGTCGCCGTCAATGCCAAGACCCACCGTTACGGAACCTGCAACACCATGGAAACCCTGCTGGTGGATGAGGAAATTGCCGATGACATACTGCCTTTGCTGGCTCGGGAGTTTGTAGCCAAGGGGGTTGAGCTGCGTGGCTGTGAACGCACCCGGGCGGTCCTGCCCGATGTGATCGCTGCCACGGAAGAAGATTGGCATGCGGAGTACCTGGCGCCCATTCTTGCGGTGCGGGTTGTGGCTGGGCTGGACGCGGCCATGGATCACATCAACCGCTACAGCTCCCAGCACACCGAGAGCATCATTACAGAAAACTACACCCGTGCCCGCCGATTCCTGACCGAAGTCGATTCCAGTTCGGTGATGGTGAATGCTTCTACCCGCTTCGCTGACGGATTTGAATACGGCCTGGGTGCAGAAATAGGTATCTCGACCGACAAGCTCCATGCCCGTGGACCGGTGGGCCTGGAAGGACTGACGTCACAAAAATACGTGGTGTTTGGCGACGGCCACATCCGGGCATGATGTCATGCATGTGATCTACGGCGGCACCTTTGACCCGATCCATCATGGCCACCTGCGCCTTGCGCTGGAGATAGCCGATGCCCTGGCGGTGACAAGGGTGCATCTGGTGCCTTGCCATATTCCACCGCATCGGGGCAGCACCGGCGCCAGCTCCGAACAGCGGCTGGAGTTGATCCGAATCGCCATTGGAGACGAGCCCTGCCTACGGGTAGATGACCGCGAACTGCGCCGGGTTGGCGCTTCCTATACTGCCGATACCCTGCGTCAGTTGCGCCATGAGCTGGGGCCAGATGAGCCACTGGCGATGGTGGTGGGCACCGATGCCTTTGCCGCTTTTGATCGCTGGCGGGAATGGGCCGACATTCCGGGTCTGGCGCACATTGTCGTTGTGAAGCGCCCTGGTTCGGATTTGCCCGTTGGCAGTGAGGCTGCTCGCCTGGTGCGTGAGCGCCGGGCGGATGGCCTTGAGGCTTTAAACTCAGCGCCTTGCGGGGCGGTACTGGAGCTGGATCCACCCCTGCTGGATATCTCTGCAACGGGTATCCGGCAGCGCATTGCGGACGGGCGCTCTCCCAGGTATCTGACCCCGGATTCTGTATGGCAGAGAATCCAGACGCTCGGCCTTTACGGTGCGTGCCCCGCCGGGAACTTTTAATGGTACAATTGCGTTTGAATATCACTTATCGGGCGGTCATCCTGGCCAGAGCCCGGAATACAGGGTAATTATGCAGGCAGAACAACTGAAAGATCTGGTCGTAACCGCACTTGAAGATATCAAGGCACAGGACGTCAGTGTGATTGATGTCCGTGATCGAACCAGTGTTACCGACTTTATGGTTCTTGCATCTGGCACCTCAAGCCGTCACGTAAAATCCCTGGCAGACTCCGTCGTATCTGAAGCCAAAGATCAGGGCGTAAGGGCAAACAACGTTGAAGGCGAGGGTGGCAGCGACTGGATTCTGGTGGATCTGGGAGACGTGGTCGTGCACGTCATGATGCCTGCAACCCGCGAATTTTACGACCTGGAACGCTTCTGGCGTGACGCGCCAGACCTGGGTGCGGCAGGTCACGAGTAACCATGAAACTGCGTCTGATCTGTGTGGGGCAGAAGATGCCCGACTGGGTCAGTACGGGGTATAACGATTATGCTCGCCGGATGCCGCCGGAGCTGCCCCTGGAACTGACCGAAATTGCCATGGCTCACCGGGGTAAGAACCCGGACATTCCGCGGCTGATGCAGCGTGAAAGCGATGCCATCCTGGCGTCGGTCGCCCCCCGTGACCGGGTCATCGCCTTGGAAGTGGGCGGCAGGCCCTGGTCCACGGAAAAACTGGCCAGCCAGCTGGAGAGCTGGCAACAAGACGGTCAGGATGTCTGTTTTCTGGTAGGCGGCCCCGACGGTCTGGCCGATGCCTGCCGGCAGCGAGCTGACCAGCAGTGGTCTCTGTCGCCGCTTACCTTGCCCCACCCCCTGGTGCGTATTGTGCTCGCCGAGCAGCTCTACCGCGCCTGGTCGATCACCCGTAACCACCCGTATCACCGGGCCTAGGAGTTTCCATGGCCTGGGGCGAATTCAAGGATACTGCAGCGGAGCGCCGGCTATTCCAGCGCCGTGCCGTGGTCATGCTGGTGTTCGTCCTGCTAATGATGATCGGCCTGCTGGCGCGGATGTACCAGCTGCAGATTGTCGAGCATGAGACCTACACCACGCTGTCAGACAAAAATCGGGTTCAGGTCCAGTCTGTGCCACCGCCCCGGGGGCTGGTTTACGACCGGAACGATCTGCTGCTGGCAGAGAATCGCCCGGTGTTCAGCCTTACACTGGTGCCAGAACGCGTGGCGGGTATGGAGGCCACCCTGGCCCGGTTGTCCGAGATTCTGGACATCGCCGAGGAGGACATAGAACGGTTTAAGAGGCGGCTTCGTGAACCTCGCCGGCCCTTCCAGGAAATGCCTCTGAGCTACGATCTGGGCGAAGAGGAAATTGCCCGAATGGCGGTGCACCGGCATGAGTTCCCCGGCGTGGAGGTGCGCGCTGAACTGGTTCGATATTACCCCCACAGTGAACTGACCGCTCATGCCCTGGGCTTCGTTGGCCGAATTAATCGGGAAGAGCTGCAGCGGATTGACCCGGTGAACTACGCGGGAACCAACTACATTGGAAAATCCGGTATTGAGCGATTCTACGAGCAGGTGTTGCACGGTACGGTGGGCTACCAGCACGTCGAAACCAACGCCCGGGGTCGTATTCTGAGGGTACTCGAGCGGGTAAACCCGGTGCCCGGTGAGGATCTGCAGCTGCACCTTGACCTGCGGCTGCAACGCAAGGCCTATCAGCTGCTCGAGGGGCGCCGCGGCGCTATTGTGGCAATCGAACCAGAGACTGGAGGTATCCTGGCGCTGGCCAGCGTGCCTGGCTTTGATGCCAACAAGTTTGTCACCGGAATCAGTGTTGAGGACTACCGCAATCTTAGCACTGATATTGACAAGCCCCTGTTCAACCGGGCACTGCGTGGTCAGTATCCGCCGGGCTCCACCATCAAGCCCATGATGGCTATTGCGGCTCTGGACAGCGGTGCGACCGACCGGGAACGGAAGATCTGGGATCCCGGATTCTTTCAGTTGCGTGAAGGTGGCCGGCGTTTCCGCAACTGGAACCGGTCTGGCGATGGCTGGGTCGACCTAAAGTATTCCATGGCCCGATCAAATGATGTTTATTTTTATGAGGTAGGCGCCGAAATGGGTGTGAGTGTTATGTCTGAATACCTCGCCCATTTCGGTTTTGGTGAAGACGCTACTCTCGATGTGTCGGGAGCGTTGAGTGGACTTTTGCCGACAGCAGAATGGAAGCGGGCGGCCCGAGGAGAGCCATGGTACCCCGGGGATTCTGTGAATATGAGTATCGGCCAGGGGTTCATGCTGGCTACACCATTGCAACTTGCAACTGCAACAGCGCTGATTGCAAATCGCGGTATTTGGGTTGAGCCCCGGTTATTGAAAGATATTCGTGGTAGCCGTTCTGCTGAGGAATTTTTGTCTGCCGAAACTCACAAGCCTTTAAGGTTGAAAAATTCCAACGATTGGGAATTCGTTGTAGAGACCATGGAAGAGGTCATGCATGGCCCACGGGGCACGGCGTTTTCATCTGGTAGAGATGCGAATTATCGAATAGCGGGGAAAACCGGAACCGCGCAGGTTTTCAGCCTAGGGGAAGATGAGGAATATGATGAAGAACAAATAAAAGAGCGCTTGCGGGACCATGCTCTTTTCGTCGGTTTTGCTCCCTCGGATAATCCCAAGATTGCAGTGGCGGTTATCGTTGAAAACGGCGGTGGTGGCAGCTCCACCGCTGCGCCGGTTGCCCGGGCGCTGTTTGATGCTTGGCTCGAGGATTTTCCTGCGGCCGATCAGCCCTCGGTGATCAGTCAGCTTAACCAGGAGGTAGGGCGCTGATGGCACTGGGGAGCTTGCTCAATAATCCCGCAGATCACAATCTTGGCCGGTCTCGGGGAGTCTGGTCGGCCATCCATCTGGATCCGTTGCTGCTTGCGCTACTGTTGTTGCTTATGGGCGGCGGCCTTTTCGTACTTTACAGTGGCGCTGACCGGAATATCGAAGTGGTCAAGGCTCAGGGTATCCGGTTTGGTGTGGCGCTTGTGGTGATGTTCGTTTTTGCTCAACTGGACCCGGCCGTATTCAGACGCTGGGCTCCTTGGCTCTATGCGGCGGGCATTGTTGGGCTTGTGGCCGTGTTGTTGGTGGGCGTGGGAGCCAAGGGTGCCCAACGCTGGCTGGCGATTCCCGGATTGCCTAGATTCCAGCCCTCGGAATTCATGAAACTGGTTGTTCCGATGATGGCTGCCTGGTATCTGTCGCGGCATTTTCTGCCGCCGCGCCTATCCCACGTCGCGGTTGGGTTGGTCCTGGTGCTGGTGCCCATGGCCCTGATTGTTCAGCAGCCTGACCTTGGTACTTCGCTGCTGGTGGGTATGGCCGGGATATTTGTGGTGTTCTTTGCGGGCATGAGCTGGAAGCTGATTTCGGCGTTCTTTGCGCTGGTATCGGTGTCTGCGCCGATGATGTGGTTTTTTGTCATGAGGGACTACCAGAAGCAGCGAGTGCTGACATTGCTCGACCCTCAGAGTGACCCTCTGGGAGCGGGCTGGAACATCATCCAGTCCAAAACCGCCATTGGTTCCGGTGGCATGGATGGCAAAGGCTGGTTGCAGGGTACCCAGTCCCATCTGGAGTTCCTTCCCGAAAGTCACACGGATTTTATCGTGGCAGTGCTGGCCGAGGAATTCGGTTTTATTGGCATGTTGCTGCTGATGACCCTGTATTTCTTGATCATTCTTCGTTGCCTGTATATTGCGGTCACCGCCCAGGATTCATTCAGTCGTTTACTGGCAGGTGCCTTGACCATGACCTTCTTTATCTACGTTTTTGTGAATGTGGGCATGGTCAGTGGATTGCTGCCCGTGGTGGGTGTGCCCCTGCCATTGGTCAGCTACGGTGGCACGTCCGGGGTAACGTTGATGGCTGCGTTCGGGGTGTTGATGTCGATTCATACCCATCGCCGTATGATCTCTGCATAGAGGGTGTAAGCGATGATGGCTTGCCGGTAATGGTGAATCGTGCCGGGAACCCGTTACAATATTACAGGTCACTAAGGCTGGGTGCCGGATAAAGATGCATGGGTTGCCGAACATAATGATCAGGGAACAACAAACAATGTGGTTGGGGCTGCTGGCGATTCTTTTCCTCGCGGGCTGCTCCAGTGCGTCCAAGTCGACAACTTCAGGGCCAGATCACTCCTCTCGCTATACGATCAAGCAGGATAGGGCTCCCTCAGGAAATTTCGACGTATCCGGCCTCCAAGATGCGGTTCCCCGTTACGAGCAGCCCCGGACTGCCGGCAATATGGCGCAATACAAGGTGTGGGGGAAAACGTATCGGGTTATGGACAGTAACGACGGCTACGTCGCCCGCGGAATCGCCAGTTGGTACGGCGAGAAGTTCCATGGTCACAAAACGTCCAATGGCGAGATATTCGACATGTATTCGATGTCTGCCGCCCACAAGTCCCTGCGCATACCGAGCTATGCCCGGGTGACGAACCTTGAAAACGGCCAGTCGGTGATTGTTCGGGTGAACGATCGCGGGCCGTTTCACGATAACCGGCTGATTGATCTGTCCTATGCGGCGGCCAAGAAACTTGGCTACAAGTCGAAAGGCACAGCCAGGGTTGAGGTGGCCGCTATTACCGTTCGGGAAGACGGCTCCATGACGCTGGCCGGCAAACCGTTCAAGCCGGGTGTCGGGGCACCTGCTGTCGCCGCTGCTCCGGTGCCGGGCCAATCGGCGGGCGGGAGCAGTGGGCTGTTTGTTCAGCTCGGCTCGTTCAGTCAGCGCGACCCGGCGGAGGCCTTGCTGGCAAAGGCGCGGGGAGTCGTCGAAACCCCGATGCGGGTGCACGAAGTGACAACGGGCTCTGGTCGCTTTCACCGGGCCCAGATAGGGCCATTCAGTGATGAGACCGAGGCCCGTCATGCACAGAATTTACTGGAATCCCGGGGCTTTGGTCAGTCTATCGTGCTGACTGACAGCCACTGATTCCTGAAACCCCAGAAGAAAATACACCTTACGACGAATGAACCTACCCATGGCTTTTAATTCAGTGATTCGCAGCTTTGTTTTTGTCTTGTCCCTGGCCCTCCTGCTGGTGGGACAGGCGGTTGCCCAGTCGGCTTTGATTCCGTCTCCGCCCCAGATTGCAGGCAGTTCCTGGGTGCTGAAAGACCCCCTTAGCGGTAGTATCATCATGGAGCACAACAGTAATGAACGACTGCCACCGGCCAGCCTGACCAAGATGATGACGGCTTACATCGTTGAGCGCGAGCTGGACGAAGGCCGGATTGCCATGACGGATATGGTGCCGATCAGTGTCAAGGCCTGGAGAACCGGCGGCTCCCGGACCTTTGTCCGGGAGGGTACACAGGTGTCCGTGGAAGACCTTCTTAAAGGCGTGATTATTCAATCCGGCAACGACGCCTCCGTCGCGTTGGCGGAATTTGTGGCCGGTAGTGAAGATGCCTTTGTGGATATCATGAACCAGCAGGCGCGTCAGCTGGGCATGAACAATACCAATTTTGAGAATGCCACCGGGTTGCCTCATCCTAACCAGTACTCCACTGCCTATGATCTGGCTCTGCTGGCCAAGGCCATTATTGAGGACTACCCGGAGAACTACCCGTTGTATGCGGTGAAAAGCTTTACCTACAACAACATCCGTCAACCGAACCGGAACAGTCTGTTGTGGCGGGATGAAAGTGTGGATGGTTTGAAAACCGGCCATACTGAAGAAGCCGGTTACTGCCTGGTGGCCTCCGCTAAGCGAGACAACACCCGGCTGATTGCTGCTGTGATGGGATCCAACAGTGCCGAAGTGCGGGCCCGCGAAGTTCAGAAGATGCTGAACTATGGCTTTCGTTACTATGAGACGGAGCGACTGTTCCGGGCCGGTCAGGAGCTGGTGGATGCCAAGGTTTGGGGTGGCAAGAGCGATCAGATTTCTGTAGGCCTGGCGGAGGATGTGTTTGTAACGATTCCCCGCGGTGCCCGGGATAAGCTTGAATCAACCGTAGACCTTGATTCTGTCATCAAGGCACCCATCAAGGTGGGGGATGAGCTGGGCCGGATCCAGGTTATGCTCGACGGTGAGGTGTTGGTGGATGAGCCTGCACTGGCACTGACTGATGTGCAGCAGGGTGGCCTTTTCAAACGGCTTTGGGATGCTATCAAACTGTTTTTCGTACAACTGTTCAATTAAGGTGGTCGGCGATAGCCAGCCGGGCATCGGGGAGTATCTGGCATGAGTGAGCCAAAAGCGCCGAAGATCGAGTTTCCCTGTGACTATGTCATCAAGGTGATCGGCAATTCCGCTCCGGATTTCACCGAGTTTGTAGTGGAAGTTGTGGAGCAGCACGCTCCTGGCATCAGCGAAACCGATATTTCGGTGACGGACAGTAGCAAAGGTCGATTTTCCTCGGTGCAGCTCAAGATTGTGGCCACTGGAGAAGCGCAGCTCAAGGCCCTGTTCGAAGATCTGAAAGCGAGCGGTCGCGTGCACATGGTGCTCTGACGCCATGGCTGACCTGATTGTCCGTTCATTGGGCCAGCAGCCCTACATGGAAGCCTGGGAAGCGATGAAAACCTTCACCGCCAACCGGGACGAAACCACCGTGGATGAGCTGTGGTGCCTCGAGCACCCGCGGGTGTTTACCCAGGGCCAAGCGGGCAAGGCAGAGCATATTCTGTTGCCGGGCGATATCCCGGTGATTCAGGTGGACCGGGGCGGGCAGGTGACCTACCACGGCCCCGGCCAGCTTGTTATCTATCTACTGATCGATCTGCCCCGTTGCAAACTGGGTGTTCGGGAGCTGGTGGATCACATCGAGCAGGCCATTGTTCGCACGCTTGCGCAGTCGGGCATCGAGGCGGCGCCAAGGCAGGATGCGCCCGGTGTCTATGTCGACGGCGCCAAGATTGCCTCATTGGGGTTGCGGGTACGCCGGGGTTGCTCGTTCCATGGTCTGGCGCTCAACGTCAATATGGATATGGAACCGTTCAGCCGCATTAATCCCTGCGGCTACGCAGGTATGTCCATGTGCCAGGTCAGTGATTTCGAACCGGAAGCCAGCGTGTATAGCCTGGAGCATAGGCTTATTCACGAGTTGGTCAGCGGTCTCGACCGCCAGCAGGTGGAGCGGCGACAGGGCTGGCAATGATGCTCAGGCGGCGACGCTGGCCTGGCAGGTACGGTTGCGGCCCTCGGACTTTGCCTGGTAGAGCGCCTCGTCTGATCGCTGCAGCAGGCGGTCAATCGACTCAGATCCCTGTATCGTTGCCACGCCAATACTTATCGTGACACGAATAACCTTGCCATCCACGGTAATGGTCTGGCTGGATACCGCCTGCCGTATCCGCTCAGCGGAGGCGTAGGCATCCGCTAACGATGTTTCCGGAAGCAGAATCAGAAACTCCTCGCCGCCCCAACGGGCAATGGTGTCCACCTTTCGGCACTGGCTGGCCAGCGTTCTTGAGACCAGAACAATTATCTCGTCACCGGCCTGGTGGCCGTGGGTGTCGTTCACACTCTTGAACAGGTCGATGTCCATCAGCAGGACTGAAAAGCCCCGGCCGCTACGCAGGTAACGTTGGTACTCATTGTCGAGTTGTTCAAGGCCTTCGCGCCGATTGGCCAAGCCGGTTAGTGCATCGTGTTTCGCAGCGTATTCAAACTCCGTGGCCAGCTTAATCAACCCGAGTTTGCTGCGCCGTCGACTCTGATCGAGGATGTAGCAGGTCACCATGACGAACGCCAGGACGATGATCATGACCAGGCGGAAGGTTGCGTTGTAGGGGGATGCAAACAATGCGTCGCCAATCGGGCTAAACAACATCAGAACGGCCAGCCAGCCGCCTAGACAGGCGTAAATGCCGACCCGGGCCTCACTGATATAGAAAATAATCGGTGGGTAGGCAAACAGCCAGATAATCGCTGAGCCATCCTCTACTGCTTGCGTTGCCAGATAGGTAAACAGCGCGGTGATCAAGGTAATAAAGACCCGGCGATGGAAGGTTTTGTGGCCCACGAACAGAAATATCAGGCTATTGGTGGCCAGCAACAAGGCGAAGCCCGCCAAGAACGGTGTGGTGACTGAATCCCCCTGCAGGCTTGAACGCCACGCGAAGAACAGTAGCAACGGCACCGCCGCGGCCGAAAGCCCGTTGATCAGGGCCGGCACAGGAATCTCACCTTTCACCCGGAACTGGGAAAGTTCAGAATCTGGTGTTCTGGTTATTGAAGGTTTCATGTCTTGGCTTTTATTGTAATTGACGAAAGTCACATTGTTCCTGTTAACCAATTCTAGAACGCATTGTGACCTGAGTTTGTGTTAAATCGTAACCATCGACCTGAACATATTTACGGTGAACAATATTTGTCCACATTGGCTGCGGAAACGGAGCTTTTGCGGCGTAGAGGTTAGGTTGTCACCGCTTGCGATCCGTATAATGCAGTAACGGCGCCGGGAAAAACTGTTCCGGGCGCGGTCGAAACGCCAAAATTTTCTGAGCATACAGGTTATCCATGTCTTCCAGACGCCCCGGAAAATCCGTGTCCCGCATTAAAACCGGCAGCTTCGAGCGCAGGCTTTCCCTGACCAAGGCCGGGCTTTTCGCTGGTACCCGTATGGCATCACACATGGCCACCAACTGGTTCAGCAGCAAGGAAACTCGGGAACAGCGCCATCGTGCGATGTTGTCGAGCCAGGCGCGTTTCCTGGTGGATGAGTTGGGCCGGCTGAAGGGCAGTGTGGTCAAGATTGGCCAGGTGATGGCGCTCTATGGCGAGCATTTTTTGCCGGAAGAGGTGACCGAAGCCCTGCATACGCTGGAAGACCAGACCACGTCGCTGGAATGGCCGGCGATCGAGCGGGTGCTGAAGGCCGAGATTGGTGCCGAAAGGCTCGCAGAGCTGGATGTCGATCCGGAACCAATCGGTGCTGCCTCTCTTGGCCAGGTGCACCGTGCAGTGCGACGCAGTGACGGCCTGGAGTTGGTGCTCAAGGTGCAATACCCCGGCGTTGCTGATGCCGTGGACAGCGATCTGAATGCAGTGGCGCAGTTATTGAAAGTGGCCCGGCTGGTGAGCTTCGGCCCGGAATTCAATGACTGGCTCGAAGAAGTCCGGCAGATGATGCACCGGGAAGTGGATTACCGCCTGGAGGCCAGGACCACCGAGAAATTCCGCAACATGCTGGGCTCCGACCCAAGGTTTGTTGTGCCCAGGGTATTACAGGAGTATTCGACCGACCATATCATCGCTTCTACCTACGAGCACGGCCATTCCGTTGGCTCCCCGGCGGTACGGGATTTGCCGCTGGAACGCCGCAGTGCCCTGGGTGAGGCGGCGCTGGAGTTGTTCTTCCGGGAGCTGTTTGACTGGGGCGAAATCCAGACAGACCCAAACTTCGGGAACTACCGCATCCGGATTGCCGGTGAGGAAGGTGGTGACGAAGATTATGACCGCATCGTACTTCTGGACTTTGGTGCCGTTCAAAGTTACTCACCGGCCTTTCTTGATCCGGTTATCCAGATGATTCGCGCGTCATACGAGCAGGATCTGGAGCAGGTGATTGAGGGTGGCGTTACCCTCCGGTTCATGAGCCGGGATTGGCCAGAAGAAGTCCTGGAGAAGTTTGGCTCTGTGTGTATGTCGGTGTTGGAGCCCCTGGCCCGGGACCGCAGCCAGTGGCCGGACTATGCCGTGAACGCCAGGGGCCAGTACCGCTGGAAGCAGAGCGACTTGCCTTCGCGGGTAGCCAAACACGCGGCGCGCTCAGCCATCAGTCGGTACTTCCGGGTGCCCCCGAAGGAATTCGTGTTCCTCAACCGAAAGTTGATCGGAGTGTATACCTTCATCGCGGTGATGCACGCGGAGTTCAACGGCGAAGACCTGTTGCGCAAATACCTTTACGGAGATGGCGCCGATGAGGCAAATCCGGTGGCTTCCAGCACTACCCAGATCACAAAGGCATAGCGCAGGCCCTTTCCGATACCCACCAGGATCACAAAGTTGAGCCAGGGCACTCGCATAATGCCGGCCACCAGGGTCAGCGGGTCTCCAACAATCGGCAGCCAGCCCAGCAACAATGACCATTGCCCATAGCGGTTAAACCGGTTGCGGGCCTTGTGCAGCTGCAATTCGCTGACCGGAAACCATCGTTTATGCTTAAAGCGATCCACCTGCCGGCCGATAAGCCCATTAACGACTGACCCCAGCGTATTGCCCAGTGTGGCCCAGAACCACAGCCAGAATAGCGGCCGGCCCTGACTGGCCAGCGTGCCCAGCAGCAGCTCGGAATAGGCTGGCAGCAATGTGGCGGCGGCGAATGCGGTGAAAAAGAGGGTCAGATACGCCAAGGGCGCCTCCATGCTCTAGTATTGTCAGTAAAGGTTCATTAACAAAGGTTTCGCGGTTTATGAAACACCTGTCGCTTCGCTTCAAGCTCTATGGTCTGGTTATCTCACTGCTACTGGTAATGGGCATCAGTATTGTGGTGACTGCCCAGTTATCACTTGGTTCGATGGAAGAGCGATTGTCCAGGGAAACCCGCGATACCTTGCAGAATATTGTCATGGACCAGCTGAGCGCAACGGCGGGGCAATACGGTGAATTGGTGACCGGCCTGTTCGAAACCGCCTACCAGACGCCGGAAGTGGTGCGCAGCCTGATCACCCGCAACATTGAATCGGACAGTTCCGGCCGCATTAGCCGCCGGGATCTTCAGGAAACCATCGGAACCATTCTGTCCGAACAGCAGCATTTAAGTTCCATCTACGCCCAGTTTGAACCTGACGCATACGATGGTATGGACATCTATTTCACCGACGGTGTAGAGGAACACAGCAGTGATGAAGGCACCCTGGAGATCTACTATTACCGTGATCCTCAGGGCAATGTGTTGTTCAGCCGCACCGAAGACCCGTCCACCAAGTACCTCGACAACCGGAACGAATTCGGCATTCGTGAAGCAGAGTGGTATCTGTGTTCCCGGGATTCCCTCAAACCCTGCCTGATGGAGCCTTACGAGTACGAAATCGAGGAGGGATACTCTGAGCTGATGACCAGCCTGGTGGTGCCGATTCAGAACAACGGTGAGTTTGCCGGTGTGTCCGGTGTGGATATCAACCTGTCCACACTGCAAACCACGATTGCTGGTGTCAGCCAGGCGTTGTTTGATGGTGAGTCCCGGGTGTCACTGTTAAGCGAGGGTGGGCTGATTGCCGCATCCAGCCATTATCAGTCCCACCTCGGCCGGCCATTACAGGAAGCCTTACCAGACTTGGCTGATGAATTTGTCCGCCTGCACCAGCGTGGCGGCCGGTTTGATGATGGGCAGACCCTGGCGGTGGCCTATCCGGTGGAAGTGCAGTTACCCGGCGCCGAATGGTCATTGCTGATTGAATTGCCGCGCTCAGTGGCCCTGGCCAGTGTTGAGGAAATCACCGGTCTGTTGTCCTCCGAAGTGTCCGATACGGCTGCGCGGCAGACCATAGTGGGTGTGGTGGTGGTACTGATTGCCATTGCCGTGTTGATTCTGCTGGTGCGTTCAGTAACCCGGCCATTGGATGAAATTCGAGACCGGATGCGCAACCTGGCCAGTGCAGAAGGGGACCTTACCCGGGAACTTGATATAGACACCCACGCCGAGCTGATTGACCTGGCCGGTGGCTTCAACGCTTTCCTGGCTCGCCTGCGGGAAATGATCAATGACTTGAAAGAGGTCAATGCCCAGGTGCGAGGCCAGGCTGCAGACGTGGGCGCCATCGCCCGTGATACTGACGAACAGACGTCGCGACAGCATCAGGACATCGACAGCGTCGTCACCGCCATGAACGAGATGTCTGCCGCCGCCGGCGAAGTGGCAGGCTTTGCCGGTGAGGCTGCCGACAATGCGCGGGCCGCCCGGGATGGTATTCGGTTTACCCAGGATACCCTGGGCGCGGCGCTCAAGGGTGTCGATGCGCTGGCGGGGGATATGGAGCAGGCCAGCTCCGCCATCGGCCATGTGGCACAGCGCAGCGAGGAGATCAACCGAATCCTGGAAGTGATTCGCGGCATTGCCGAACAGACCAACCTGTTGGCACTGAATGCGGCCATTGAGGCGGCCAGGGCTGGCGAGCAGGGCCGGGGCTTTGCGGTGGTGGCCGACGAAGTGCGAACCCTGGCGTCGAAAACCCGGGAATCCACTGACGAAATCAGCGATATGATCGAACGCCTCAAAGGCGATGTGGACGGCGCGGTAACCGTCATTCAGGGTGGTGTAGAGCGAGCAACCACTGCTGTAGACGGCACTCGCGAAGCGGACCATTCACTGGCCACGGTGGTGGAGCGGATTGGTACCATTTTCGAGCACGTTACCCAGGTGGCCACGGCCGCCGAAGAACAGAGTTCGGTGAGCGAAGAGATCAACCGCAACCTGACCC
Organism: Marinobacter sp. NSM; assembly: GCF_052380025.1. NCBI lineage: Bacteria > Pseudomonadati > Pseudomonadota > Gammaproteobacteria > Pseudomonadales > Marinobacteraceae > Marinobacter > Marinobacter sp. NSM. The sequence continues at coordinate 237,656 of NZ_JBQTCK010000005.1, read as the reverse complement.
AGATTGGCGATGCGGCCAACGATCTGCGGGAACTGGCACAGCGGGTCCGCCAGAGCGGTGACGCGCTGGACGGCCAGGTGCAAGTGCTTGACCGGGAACTGGGCCGGCTGAAAACCTGATGGCTTAACGCAGAGGATCAGTATCGCCCCTTACTATCACAGCCATGAGAAGCATCAATTTTCAATTGTTGCTTCTCATGTCATCATTTATACCAACTATTGAACCATTCGTTTCGCCCTTGGGCTCACCCGGATTCAGGAGGTTGTTATGGAGCAGGTCACTATTTATGGCCGTACAAGCTGTGGTTTTTGTGTTCGGGCAAGGGACCTGTGTGAATCCAGAAATATCCCGTATATCTGGGTCGATATGATCGAGCGGGGAATGAGTAAGCAGGATATTGCCGATCAGATCGGCCGCCCGGTGTATACCGTGCCCCAGATTCTCGTCGGTTCCGAATACGTTGGCGGTTTCGATGATTTTTATGGCTATGTTCGCGACCACGAGGCCGCAACAGCACGCTGATCGCCGTCCGTTTTCAGGCACAAAAAAGCCCGGCTACCGTGAGGTGACCGGGCTTTTTCATGACGACCAGATCAGAGCTTGAACTCAGTCCTCAGCTTCTTCTCGACCAGCTGGTTTTTCAGGTGCGCAACCTTGGGCAGACCATTCTCGAATGGCGGGAAGCTCTCGCCCTCGATCAACGGCTGCAGGTAGTCCCGGCAATCCTGGGTAATGCCAAAGCCATCATCAGTGATGTAGTGGATTGGCATTTTCTTTTCCTGGTTGGCTACTTCGCTCAGGTTGGCCTCACCAATGCTCCAGCGGTAGGGCTTGGCCTGCTCGCGAACAATGGTCGGCATCAGCGCCTGTTTGCCTGCTATTGCCATTTCCACGGCGGCCTTGCCTACGGTATAGGCTTGCTCCACATCGGTGGCCGAGGCAATGTGCCGGGCGGCCCGCTGCAGGTAGTCAGCAACGGCCCAGTGGTACTTGTGTCCCAGGGCCTGTTTGACCATGTTGGCCAGTGCCGGAGCAACACCGCCCAGCTGGGTATGGCCAAAGGCATCCTTGGCACCGGCGTCGGCCACAAAGCGGCCGTCTTCGTACTGGGCCCCCTCAGAAGCGACCACCACGCAGTAGCCGTAATCTTTCACACACTGGTCGACTCGCTCCAGGAACTTCTCCCGGTTGAACGGAATTTCGGGGAACAGAATGATGTGCGGTGGCTGGCCTTCACCCTGGCCGGCCAAGCCACCGGACGCTGCAATCCAGCCCGCGTGCCGGCCCATTACTTCCAGGATGAACACCTTGGTGGAGGTTTCGCACATGGATTTGATATCCAGGCTGGCTTCCAGGGTAGAGGTGGCAATGTACTTGGCCACCGAACCGAAGCCCGGGCAGCAGTCGGTGAACGGCAGATCGTTATCGACAGTTTTGGGCACACCAATGCAGGTGATCGGATAACCCATTTTTTCACCAATCTGTGAGACCTTGTACGCCGTATCCTGAGAGTCGCCGCCACCGTTGTAAAAGAAGTAGCCGATGTTGTGGGCGCGGAAGACTTCGATCAGCCGCTCGTACTCGCGCTGGTTCTCGGAGATATTCTTCAGTTTGTAGCGGCAGGAGCCAAAGGCGCCGCCCGGGGTGTGAAGCAGCGCCGCAATGGCGTCGTCTGATTCCAGGCTGGTGTCGATCAGCTCTTCTTTCAGGGCACCGATAATGCCGTTACGACCGGCAAACACCTTGCCTATTTTATCCGTGTGCTTGCGTGCGGTCTGGATAACGCCACAGGCGCTGGCATTGATAACGGCGGTAACCCCGCCAGACTGGGCATAAAATGCGTTCTTGATAGCCATCTCGGGCTAAGGCCTCCTGCTGGTTCAACGATGGCGCAGATGATACGCCAAACACGGCGGTTTTTCATGAGCACATACCGGCTCTTGACCCCGCAGAAAGTATGGTAGAGGCTTGGCAGGTTTCAAACCGGAGGCAACACGTTAATGCACATACACATTCTGGGCATCTGCGGCACCTTTATGGGTAGCCTGGCGGTTATCGCCAGAGAGCTTGGCCATACCGTGACCGGCTCCGATCAGGGTGTTTACCCGCCCATGAGTACCCAGCTTGAGGCTCAGGGCATTGAGTTGATGCAAGGGTACCGTGCCGACAACCTTGAGCCCAGGCCAGATCTGGTGCTGATCGGCAATGCCATGTCCCGGGGTAATCCGGAAGTGGAGGCGGTGCTCAACCGGGGCATTGATTACATGTCTGGCCCCGAGTGGCTGGCCCGTGAAGTGCTCCGCCATCGCTGGGTGATGGCGGTCGCCGGCACCCATGGCAAAACCACCACCACCGCTATGCTGTTGTGGATTCTGGACCAGGCCGGGTTTGATGCCGGTTACCTGGTAGGTGGCGTGCCCCAGGATTTCCCGGTTTCGGCGCGCCTCGGTACCAGTGACTTTTTCGTGATTGAGGCGGATGAATACGACAGTGCGTTTTTCGACAAGCGTTCCAAGTTCATCCATTACCGCCCGAACACCCTGATTCTGAACAATCTGGAATACGACCACGCTGATATCTTTGACAGCGTGGAAGCCATTGAACGCCAGTTCCACCACTTGGTGCGTACCGTACCCTCCCAAGGGCTGATTATCCGCCCGGCGGTCGACAAGCACCTGGATAATGCCCTCGACATGGGCTGCTGGAGCCCGGTGCAGGATACCGCCATCGGCAGCGAGATCAGCCGCACCGCAGACTGGCGCGCTGAACTGCTGGCGGAGGATGGCAGCCGGTTCATGGTGATTCACCACGAGCAACCAGTCGCCACCCTGAAATGGAACCTCACCGGCATGCACAATGTGCGCAATGCGCTCTCGGCCATCGCCGCTGCCCGCCATGTGGGTGTCACCCCGGACCATGCAGTGGCGGCCCTGTGCCGGTTCTCCGGCGTGAAACGGCGCATGGAACTGGTGGGCGAAGTAGGCGGTGTGCGTGTGTATGACGATTTCGCTCATCATCCCACGGCCATCGCCCTGACTCTGGAGGGCTTGCGCAACCGGGTGGGGGATGAACCGATACTGGCGATCATCGAACCCCGTTCCAACACCATGAAGCAAGGGGTGCACCAGCAAACCCTGATTCCCAGTGCCGCCGCTGCTGACCGGGTCCTCTGGGGTAACCTCAGCGATATGACCTGGCTGCCAGAGCTGGTCGAAGGCTGGCGTGCTGAACATGGTGAACTGGATCACCATTGGGTGGAAGCATCGGTTGAAGCCTTGATTGCCCGCGCCGTGGAACAACTACCTGAAACCTGCCACATTGTGGTTATGAGCAATGGCGGCTTTGGTGGTATTCATCGCAAACTGGTTGCCGAACTGGAGAAACGTCGTGGCTGATAACCCGCCGGTCATCAATCTGGCCTTTACCGGTGCCTCTGGTGCCCAGTATGGGCTGCGACTGCTGCAATGCCTGGTGGCCAATGGCTGCCGGGTGAATGTGATGGTGAGCAAGGCTGCCCAGGTGGTAATCGCCACCGAGACAGAGTTCCGGCTGCCGGGTTCCAAGCCGGCCATGGTTGAGGCGTTCACGGACTATACCAAGGCAAAGCCGGGGCAGGTGCAGGTGTTTGGCCGGGAAGAGTGGTTCTCGCCACCAGCTTCCGGCTCTGGAGAAAAGGCCCCGCTGGTTGTCTGCCCGTGCAGCACAGGCACCCTGTCGGCGCTGTCTACCGGCGCCAGCAACAACCTGATCGAGCGAGCCGGCGATGTGGCGCTGAAAGAGCGCCGCAAGCTGATCCTGGTGTTGCGGGAAACACCGTATTCCGAGGTTCACCTGGAGAATATGCTTAAGCTCACCCGCATGGGCGCGGTAATCATGCCCGCCAGCCCCGGGTTCTACCACAACCCCCAATCATTGGATGACCTGGTGGACTTCATGGTGGCGCGGATTCTGGACCACCTGGACCTGCCGCAAACCCTGGTACCCCGTTGGGGCGAGAGCGCGGACTGACGATCCGCGCCCGTCCGGGGCGATGGTTTTGGCCAAAGCGATTGATGGTTTTCACCATTGAGCGAAAACCCGCCCCGCCACAGACTTGCTGAACACAACGATAAACCAACCCGTTCACCGAGGTTCAGCATGATTCCACGTACTCTTTTCGACGCCGATCTGGAAGGCTTCCGGGACTCCGTCCGCAAATTCCTGGAGCAGGAAGCCGCGCCTTATCACGAACAATGGGAAAAAGACGGCCAGGTCAGCCGCGAGCTTTGGCGGAAGGCGGGCGAGCTGGGCTTCCTGTGCCCGATGCTGCCGGAAGAGTTTGGCGGTGTTGGCGCCGATTTCCGATATTCCGCGGTGATTATGGAAGAAATCTCCCGGGCCGGTTTGTCTGGCATCGGATGGGGCCTGCACTCCGATATCGTTGCACCCTACATTCTGAACTACGGTTCAGAAGCGCAGAAACAGAAGTACCTGCCCAAAATGGCCTCTGGTGAAATGATTACCGCCATCGCCATGACCGAGCCGGGCGCGGGCTCTGACCTCCAGGGCGTAAAAACCACCGCGATTCGCCAGGGCGACCACTACATTCTGAACGGCTCCAAAACCTTTATTACCAACGGCCAGCTGGCGGACCTGGTGATCGTTGTCGCCAAGACCGACCCCAAGGAAGGCGCCAAGGGCACCAGCCTTTTGCTGGTGGAAACCGCCTGGGAAGGCTTCGAGAAAGGTCAGAACCTGAACAAGGTGGGCATGAAGGCCCAGGATACCTCCGAGCTGTTCTTCCAGGATGTAAAAGTACCGGCAGACAACCTGCTGGGCGCCATGGAAGGACAGGGTTTCTTCCAGCTGATGCAGGAGTTGCCGGCGGAGCGCTTGCAGGTGGCGCTGACCGCCGTAGCCGCCGCAGAAGCCGCTTGGCAATGGACCCTGGATTACGTTAAAGAGCGCAAGGCCTTCGGTAAGCCGGTTATCGCGTTCCAGAACACCCGCTTCAAACTGGCGGAACTGAAAGCCGAAATCACCGCCGCCCGCGTGTTTACCGACCGCTGCCTGGAACTGCACCTGGACAAGAAGCTGGACATTCCCACCGCTGCCATGCTCAAGCAGCACACCACCGACCTCCAGTGCAAGGTGATGGACGAATGCGTGCAGCTGCACGGCGGTTACGGCTACATGTGGGAATACCCGATCGCCCGGGCCTGGGCAGACTCGCGGGTTCAGCGCATCTACGCCGGCACCAACGAAATCATGAAGGAAATCGTGGCCCGGTCGTTCTGATCGGAGCCCTGTAAGTGCAAGCCCCGGCACATTCCGGGGCTTGCCTGTTACCAAACTTTACAATTTGCCAAGCCTGTCAAGGTCTGTACCGATCACATCTCCTAAAGTAGCGGCACTAATAAAGATAAATGGTTGCCGCGATGAAACGCCTGATCACCCTTACTGTTCCTTTGCTGTCTCTTGTTATCGCCGGCTGCGGTGAAGAATCCGATCGCTTGCCCGTTGACGGGCGAGATTTCGATGGGGTTGATTACAGCGAGCCTGCGCCATATCAGGGGCGCGTGATTGACGGTTACCTCAACAATGCCCGAGTCTGGCTGGATATTGATGGTGATGGCCAATTCACCCCGGGCCCGCTGGAAGTGGAGTTGGCCAACGGCGCAGTTGTGATTCTCGACGAAGGTGAGCCCACGGCCATGAGTGGCCCGGGCGGCAGGTTCTCCATCAATATCTCGGCACTCAGCGTGGACCCATCCGTTGGGCCTAATCTGGACCCCAGGCATTACCCGCTGTACGCCCTGGCCATTCCCGGCAAAACCCTGGAGGAAACCTCCCGCGGTGACGTGGTAATTCAGCAGGCTTACCTGATGTCGGCCGGCCCCGGCATCCGTAACGTGACACCACTGACCACACTGGCCCGGTTCCGCGCCGACGCCGCCCGCCGCAATAGCCTGAGCCCGGTCAATGAAAGCCAGTTAGCAGATCTGGATGGCCTGAACCTCTGGCAGGACTATATCGTTGCCGGTGATCATCGCGCCCACGCTTACGCCAGAGCCTTGGCTCGCTTCATGGCCAGCCAGATTCCGGATAGTTACAATGAAGTGCTCTCGCGCCCCGGCAGTGACGGTACCGAGCGGCAACTGAGTAAGGATGCCGTTTTCCTGTTGGGCTATTCCCTGGTGCAGAACGCGGGCGATGTTATTGCCATCGTTGATGCGGCTGCAGCAGGCAATTATGAGAATCTGGACACCGATTCACTGGCATTGCCCAACGTGCCAGTGGGGTTGGCCAATCCGATGCTCTTGACCCGCCTGCAGGTATCTGCGTATTCCAGGCGGGGGCAGGATCTGCCCACGGGTACCTCCGATCTCGAGATATCTGCGGAACTGGTTTTTGATTACACCGAAGACGGGCAACTGCTTTCCGTGTCCAGTCGTGGGTGCCTGGTGCCTTCCATGCCTGAGGTCACCCGCCTGATCCAGGTGAACGGTTATATGGCGCAGTTGAAGACCCAGTGGCTGCCGTCGGCCTCTCTCTCCCGCCAAAGTCGACAGCGCTATGAGGAAGAGGGCGAGGCTATCCACGAGCGAATAGTCTTCGATTGGGACAATCAGCAAGCGTACTTCGATACCGTAACCAGCTGCCACGAGCAAACCCTGGCGGTTTCTCCGGAAAGCTCAGAGCTGGACGGAACGCCGGAACTGTCCTGGAGCTGGACCCAGGATGATGCCGGAGTAGAGTTGGTTGAGCGCCAAGGGAGTGCGGGAGTTGAGCGGCGAACCTTCACGACACTGGCGGCCAACTCGCCATCGGAAGAGCTGGAGGCAGATGCGCCGGATTGGGTGACCGGTTACCGGGTACTGGCGGAGGAGGTGACGGAAGCAGAACTCAGTTTCACCACGCCCGATGAGGCCTGCGAACCTGAAGATACCGACCGAACACCGGTTGATGAGGCGGCACCCTATGTCACCCGGCTATTCCCGTTTGACTACGCCGGCAATACAGAGGCCGCCAACAACTTCGGGCCCCGAGCCTATGAGTACGACGCCCGTGACGTGGACGGACTGGCCATAAAGCGATTGCTGAAACTGCCGTTCCTGGACACGGCAACGGCTAATCTCGATGGGGTCAGCCCCGGTGATGGCGCCTTCCAATGGTCGCTCTACTACCCCCGGCTGGATGCCGACAGCCTGAACCCCGACCTGCCAAACTTGATCCAGACGGCGTACCTGATGGATGCGACAACCGTGGCCGGTTGTGGTGCCCGGTTCCAGAATGCGCCGAGAAACGCCTATGCCAGGTTAGATTATCAGTATCAGACCTTGTCGGATTACCTGTTGGGGTTGCTGGCGGAGTGATTTGAGCTCGTCGGGTTGTGGCTTCCGAGGTTAGGCGAGGGGGCAGGGCTCAGGAGTCCAGATTCGCCAGAACGTTAGTGCATCAGACATGAATGAGCTTTTTTATTATTTCACTATTAACGCGTTCAGCCTCCGAATAGGTCCAGTTGCCCCCCCCCGATCATAACTGAAAGCGAACATTTGCTTTAGGCACCACGTTGGTGGAAAGCTCAGTGAATAAAGTGCCCACCAATATGTTGCATTATTATTTTCAGGCTGGCTGACCTGGCCTCACTCGAGGTGCGGTCTACCGAGAGCGTTGCATAGCGCCTGTTTGTCTGCTGATTACCTCCCTGGCCAGGAAAGCGCAAGACAGTCGGTTCGTTTCAAAAGCATGGAGCACAGACAGATTAAAAGGTCAGCATGCTGATTAGTGTTGCTACATAAATCGACCTTGCTCTCTACCACTCGTGGATGGCGCGGGATATCTGCGGAGGTTTAAACTGCCCAGTCAGAGCACTGGCTGGAGTCTTATTATATGGAGGCTGGCAATAATTTCGTTCGGTTAGTGAAGTCTTGGTAGTGTTGGATCTATCTGTGCTGATCAAACCCTGCCCAAAGTGACAGAAAGCTTTAGGGACGAACTCAGTAAGCTCGGTGGCAAGAGGCAGGTTCCCTATCTGGTTGACGACCATACTCTGGTTCTGGGTAGCTCGACAAAGTCTCGGCGATTCGCTCTCGAACTGAAGCAAATACCAGTCATCGCTTTTTGACCTCAGCGCTTCTATTACACAGCTGTCCTGATTGCCATGTCGGGGTTGGCCATTGATTGGAGGTGGTGCCGGGTAAGTTCGATGATAGGCGAGGGGATTCTGATGGACCGGCGTAAGTCCAGACTCTAATTAAACATGCACCGGTTGTAGAGTATGATCAAACGCGCACCGGTATAGCATTGTCAGGTCCGTGATTGCCGGTTCGTTATTTTTCATAGTGCCATTGTATCGCTTATACTTCGCAAACTTATCTGCTCTTCGTAGGCTGTATGGCTAATTATACGACATCGCAAACAAGCGGTTTGACAGGCTCCGGTACCGGAGCCCGTGCGGCCGGTCATCGCGCCCGCCGTTTCAGCGCCTGGACGGTCAGTACCTTCCTGATTGCGTTGCTGGTTGCTCTGCCAGTTCTGGTTATATTAGCCCACGTGTTTTTCCCGTCCGGCGGGGTCTGGCAACACCTGGTTAGTACCGTGCTCGGCAGATATCTGAGCAACACGGTGATTCTGAGCCTGTCGGTGGCTATTGGCACCACCTTGATCGGCACCTCCTGTGCCTGGCTGGTGGTGATGTGCCGTTTTCCCGGCAGGCGTCTGTTCGAGTGGGCACTTTTACTACCCCTTGCTGTACCGACTTACGTCATAGCTTACGCCTACACCGATTTCCTGCAGTTCGCAGGGCCATTACAGAGTACGCTGCGTGACTGGTTTGGCTGGGAGTTTGGCGACTACTATTTTCCGGATATTCGATCGTTGGGTGGCGCATCCCTGCTGATTACCATGGTGCTCTATCCCTATGTTTACCTGCTTGCCCGGGCCTCTTTCATGGAGCAGTCGGTAAGCGCGCTTGATGTCGGCCGAACTCTGGGCCTCGGCCCCTGGCGAATGTTCAAACGCATTGCCCTGCCGCTGTCGCGTCCCGCCATTATCGGCGGGGTCTCACTGGTACTAATGGAAACGCTGAACGAGTTCGGGGCGGTCCAGTTCTTTGGTGTGGATACCTTCACGACCGGCATCTATCGCACCTGGTTTGGTCTGGGTGAGCCGGTGGCGGCTGCGCAGCTGGCGGCCTGTCTGCTGGTGTTCGTGGTATTGGTTGTGGTTCTTGAAAGGGTTTCCCGCGGGGGCAAGCAATACCATACCTCGGCGCGCTACCAGGCTCTGCCGGAGTATTCGCTCAAATCCGGACAGGCCGCCCTGGCTTTTCTGGTGTGCTTCCTGCCAATTCTGATCGGGTTCATTGTGCCAGCGCTGATCCTCTTGGAAATGGCCATTACCACCGGCGATGCCCTTTTCGGTACTCGCTTCCTGGAGTTCGCGTTCAACAGCTTCATCCTGGCATCGAGCGCGGCGCTGGTGGCCGTTGGTCTTGCAGTTATGCTGAGCTATGGTGCACGCCTGAATCCCAGTCCTTGGGTCAGGGGCGCCAATCGGATTGCAGCCATGGGCTATGCCATCCCGGGGTCGGTTGTTGCGGTTGGCATCATGATCCCCCTGGCCTGGGCAGACCAGCAGTTGAATCTTTTTCTCCGGGATAGCTTTGGCTTTATGGTGGGATTGGTACTCAGTGGTAGTGCATTTGTCCTGATCTATGCCTATACCGTGCGTTTCCTGGCGGTGTCGTTCAACACCGTCGAGGCCAGTCTCGGGAAAGTGACGCCGTCCATGGACGCAGCGGCCCGCACGCTGGGCCAAACAGCAGGTGGGACTCTGCGCAAGGTGCACACGCCAATCATGCGCAGCAGTCTGCTGGCAGCAGGTATTCTGGTGTTCGTGGATGTGATGAAGGAACTGCCGGCCACCATCATTCTCAGGCCATTCAACTTTGACACGCTGGCGGTGCGTGCATACAGCCTGGCCTCTGACGAGCGGCTGGCAGAATCCGCCATGTCCTCTCTAGCCATTGTTGCCGTGGGCATCATTCCTGTGGTGATTCTCAGCCTGGCGATGCGCCGATCTCGTCCGGGCAATGACCGGGTTTAACGCCAGGTTTCTGCCTCAAACAGGAAAACCTGGAACATGTCCAGCTCAAGGGAGACTGCCTGACCCTCCTCTGGCAGAAACACCCCCGGCACTTTGGCGTGCAGGTGCATCTCCTGACCGTCTGGTCCATGGGCGCAAATATGCAACAGGCTGGTCGGCCCCAGCAGGCGGGACATAATGACATGGCTGGTGCGATCTTCAGCGACCTTCCCCTCCAGGGGCGTCACTCTGACCGCCTCAGGTCGTATCAGAACCCTGATATTCGCGCCTTCGTCGAATCGTGACGCGTCCAGTCGGCCCAGAGGCGTCGCTACCTGGCCGTCATGCACAATTCCGACGTGTTCATTCACCTGACCGAAGAAATTCACCACGAACGGCTCGGCCGGGTTGCAGTAGAGTTCTGTAGGCGAGCCAGTTTGCACAATCTCGCCATCGCGCATCAGGGCGATTCGATCCGCCATGAACATGGCTTCCTCGGGATCGTGGGTGACCAGCAGGGTCGCCGTGTTCAGCTCTTTTAGCACATGCAAGGTGTCGTCGCGGATCTGATCACGCAGGCGGGCATCGAGGCTGGAAAAGGGCTCATCCAGCAGCATCACCCTGGGAGACGGCGCAAGAGCTCTGGCCAAGGCGACCCTTTGCTGTTGGCCACCCGACAGTGTATGTGGGTAAACATTGGCGGCATCCGCCATGCCCAGGCGTTCCAACAGATCCAGCGCTCTGGATTGTTTCTGCTTCTTGGGTAGAGTGCTGATGCCAAAGCAGACGTTTTCAAGCACAGTCAGGTGCGGGAAAAGTGCAGATTCCTGGAAGGCCAGGCCCACGTTGCGTTTCTCAGGTGGCACCTGTACGCCACCGGGGGCCGAGACCAGCGACCGACCCAGAAACACCTTGCCACTGGAAGGTACCTGAAGCCCTGCTGCGATCCGTAAAAGGGTCGTTTTACCACAACCCGATGGCCCGAGCAGACACACCACCTCGCCCGCCTCCAAGTGGAGGTTGATGTCTCTGACAACGCTAGCGCCATGAAACTGGCAATGCACCCGGTCAAGCATGAGTGACGGGCCCGACAGACCGTTTTCAAGTTGGTCGTTGTAGGTGAGGCTTTGCTGATAAATGCTCATGTTGCCAATCCAACCTTCCGGTACAAACTGTGGTGAAAATGAGATTGTAATCTTCTTGCATCTAATTGTGTATTGAATACGTAAAAGCGACTGATTCCTATTTATTGACTTCCACAAAGAAGTTGGGTCTAATCGTCGTAAATATAAATCGTTATCACCTTTAATAACGCTCAACAACCAAGGAGATTGAACCCGTGGTATCTTATAAAGCGAAATTGGCAGCTTCTATATTGGCAACCACCCTCGCGGCAACCAGTGTATCTGCGAGCGAAGTGAATCTGTACTCCGCACGCCACTATGATTCCGACCAGGCCATTTACAATGCTTTCACCCAGGAAACCGGCATCAAGGTTAACCTGATCGAAGGCAAGTCGGATGCACTGATCCAGCGGATCAAGCGCGAGGGCGTCGCCAGCCCGGCGGATATCCTGATCACAGTCGATGCGGGCAACCTCTGGCGTGCCGACCAGGAAGGCATTTTCCAGCCGGTCAATTCTGAAACCCTGAACAGCCGACTGCCGGATACCCTGCGTCACCCTGAGGGCCACTGGTTTGGTTTCAGTCAGCGCCTGCGTGTGATCTACTACGATCGCTCTGATTTCGATCCGGCCCAGATCAGCCAGTACGAAGATCTGGCGAAGCCCGAGTTCAAGGGCGAAATCTGCATCCGTTCATCCAGCAACATCTACAACCAGTCTCTGCTGGCCAGCCTGGTCGAGCACCACGGTGAAGAGGGGGCACAGGAATTGGCCCAGGCTGTTGTCGACAATATGGCTCGTGATCCCCAGGGTGGTGACACCGATCAGATTCGTGCTGTAGCTGCCGGTGAATGTAACCTGGCGGTGGGCAACCACTACTACTATGCCCGTCTGCTGAACTCCGACGATGTTGCTGATCGTGAAGTGGCCCGTGAAGTCGGCATCATCTTCCCGAACCAGGACGGCCGTGGCGTGCACGCCAACATCGGCGGTGCGGGCGTCGTAGCCACTGCACCGAACAAAGACAACGCGGTGCGGTTCCTGGAGTTCCTGGCTTCCGATACGGCCCAGCAGATCTTCGCCGAGAGCAACCACGAGTACCCGGCAGTAGAGGGTGTTCTGAAGAACCCGGTGCTGGATTCCTGGGGTAACCTGAACATTGATGACATTAATGTCAGTGTACTGGGTACCAACAATCCGGAAGCGGTTAAGATCTTTGATAGGGTTGGTTGGCGTTGATTGCAGCGCCGCTGCCCTAAACGGGTAGGATTTGAGAAGATCTGTTGAATGAAAACAAGTGGGCGCTACTTTGGCGCCCACTTGCTTTCTGTCTTGACCTTCAATTGAGCTTTATCCAGTTGCGGTGAACATTTCGAAAAAGCTCATTGTGCCCAGTGAGCGGCTTTTTTGTGCGAAGCGGTGGTGTTCTTTGCAAAGGAGCAGTTCTGAGGTGTCGGACGATTCAAAGCTGCCGTAGTCCTTTCCCCACACGTCTTATGTGCCGATTTTTGAAACTGTCAGCCAGCGGTTGTTAAGCTTGGTTATCTCGCCCTGAGCCTGCATGGGCAGAGGTGACTCAGATCATACTGTCATCCATCAGAGGGATCCACAGCGACAGCGGAGGCACGATCGTCACATGGTCATCAAAGTGGTTGCGATGGCTGTCTTGCAGTGTGTTTGTAAATCGCCTAGTCCGTTCTTTAATATCGAACAATCTAATAAGATATATATATTTTTGTTTGCAGCAAAAGCCTTGGATACTACGCGGACTAAATACTTCTGATCCCGAGGTCCGCGCATGCTCGATGTTCAGGCGATCGAATTCTCGTTCTCACTGCTGGTACCGCTGCTTTTCGGTGTTGGGGCAATCGCGACCGGATTGGCAACCAACCAGAACAGCCTTCTCGCACGGTCATTGACCTTCAAGCTTGCCTTTGTATCTGCTGTGGCCGCTGCAATCGGAAGTTGGTGGTGGCCGGTCGATGGCGTCTGGTTCAGTCAAGCGCCTCTGGCGTCGATCATGTTGCTGCTGACCACTTTGCTGGGAATGGTGCTGGGACGTTTCTCGGAGAGGTATCTTGCAGGGGAACCGGGCCAGCGCCGCTTCATGATTTGGCTTCAGGGGATCCTTGCCAGCGTTTCCATGATCGCCATCACCAATCATTTGCTGGTGTTTCTAGTTAGCTGGATTGCCATCAGCGCAAGCCTGCACCAGTTGCTGATGTTCTTTCCTGATCGCCCACGCGCCGCCCTGGCCGCGCACAAAAAATTCATCTTTGCGCGAATTGCGGAGTTCTGCCTGGCACTGGCGTTCCTCCTGCTTTATGTCCAGTACGACACACCATTTATTGATCGGATCCTGGCCCAGGTATCCGCTTCATCAGAACTGCCCGCCACAGCGCAAATTGCTGCGATCCTGATGGCAGCGGCTGCCCTCTTTAAATGCGCCCAGATGCCTTTCCACGGATGGTTGATCCAGGTGGTGGAATCACCCACCCCGGTGTCTGCGCTGCTTCACGCTGGCGTTGTTAACCTTGGCGGCTTCCTGATGATTCTGATGGCGCCGCTGATTGTCCAGGCAAGCGCTGCCCAATGGCTTTTATTGTTGGTGGCGGGACCTACTGCTGTGTTTGCCAGCCTCGTCATGATGACGCGCATCTCCATCAAGGTGAGGCTGGCCTGGTCAACCTGCGCCCAAATGGGCTGGATGCTGGTTGAGTGCGCTCTAGGCCTTTACGAGCTGGCGCTCCTGCACCTCGTGGCCCATTCCGCCTACAAGGCACACACCTTCCTTAACGCGGGCAACACGGTCGAGCTGTCGATGAAAAAACGTCTGGTTGAAATCAACCAGCCCGGCCCTGGGCAATGGCTGACCGCTGTTTGTTTTTCGGCCCTGTTCATACTGCCGACCATCTTCCTGGCCAGCGAGGCAAGACCGGCAGATCTTTTTTCATGGGTCGTGCCTGGCATCGCGTTGACGATTTTGCTTTCAGAATTCCTAGCTGCGGGCGGTGGCGTTTTCACCCTTGGCAGAGGCTTGATTCTTGGTGCCGTTTTCTGGGCTCTGTACTGGCTTCAGAAAACCTTCTTCAGTCTGGTGCTGACGCCACCGGATAGCCAGGCAGGACTGGTAGCCGTGGGTTTCGTCGCTATCCTGATCGCCCTGCTCGTGCGCGGCTACTACCAGATTCGCTACCACCGTTTCTCACCCGCCGGCGCCAGGCTTTACCGATTCCTGTTTGCCGCAGGCTATCTCGATGAGTGGTCCACGCGCCTGACCCTGAAAATCTGGCCGGCGAAACTGCCCGATGTTGTGCGGCCCCGGGCCGTGGTCAGCGTGTCCTCAACTTCTGGTTCCAGGGAGTCCGTGTAATGTTAGCGTCCGATTTTGATGCCACCACCGAAGCAAACACCGACACGCCGGATTGGCAGGAAGCCGTCACCGATGCCTGCAATCGGATTGCGCCGTCCTGGCCGCTGGATCAGATGATCGCGGTTAACCCGTTCTGGGAAATGCGGGATCTGCCGTTTACCAAGGTAGCCTCACGCATGGCGGCACTCAACGGCACCTGCTGTCAGAATCAGGCCGCGCTTTTACACCAGGGCGATGGTGCTGTCCCGGCCAAAACTGCCAGCATGCCGGAGCACTGGCAGAATCTCAGCGCCCAACTGGATCGCAACCGCGATACCGCCCATCACGTAGGCTGGCAGGACGAGGTTATTCACCAGATCAGTCAGTTCTGCGGAGACTACTTCCAGCGCCTGGATGCGGGAGATTTCAGGGCGGATGCCCAGGATCTGTATCAAAGCTGGCTGGAAATGACCCGGGCGGACCGTGGCATTGCCATCGTCATGGAAGAACCATCATTGCCTTCCCAATTTCAGGTCCTGCCCGATCAGCACGATAAGCTGATCACAGACGCCTTCAACGCCCTCGCGGCAGAGCCTTCCTACACGGCGGACTATGCCCACGCGCTCTTGCTGGATATCAACGGATGGTCATCCTGGGCCGCCTACCTACGCTGGCAGGCAAGACTACGTGGCAGCGAGGAAGATTTACTGCCGGGCCTGTTAGCCATCCGGCTGGCCTGGGAACTGGCCATCTGGCGGCATGTTCAACACATTGGCGGCGCCATCTTCGCCGAGCTGAAACGGGGTTGGCTTCAACAGTGGGACACCTGGCCCGAAATGCTGGAGATCCATGAAAAATCCCAGACCATGGGGTGGCGCCAGCTTACAGAAGCCGAGACGGCCTACCAGTCACAGCTGGCCGATAAACTCCTGTCAAAACCTGAAAAGCATTCGACGGACGACCAGCCACCCAAACTTCAGGCCGCCTTCTGCATTGATGTTCGCTCGGAGGTTTTTCGCCGTGCGCTGGAAGCCCAGGACTCCGCGATCCAGACTCTTGGGTTTGCGGGTTTCTTCGGGCTACCGATTTCGTACCGCCCCGAAGGCACTGGGTTTTCCCGGCCCCAACTACCGGGTTTGCTGGCGCCCGCGCTAGAGGTCACAGAGGCCGAGCCGTCTGGACGCTTCAGTCGGCAGTCACTGGCCAACCATTCCCACTGGTCCCAGTTTTCCAACGCGGGGCCGGCCAGCTTCAGCTTTATCGAGAGCATGGGGCTGGCGGGCCTGGGACGCATGGTGCGCAAGACCTTTTTTGGCAAATCCTCGGCTAACCCGGTTGACCAACTCCATCAAGGACATACCGAGTTCGAGATCCGTCAGAATGGCGCCCTGCTGGGGGCGGAAGAGAAAGCAGAACTGGCTGGCGGCATTCTCCGGGCCATGACCCTGACTCATGAGTTTGCGCCCACCGTACTGCTGGTCGGGCACGGCAGTAGCACCCGTAACAACCCCCACGCCGCTGGCCTTGACTGCGGCGCCTGCGGCGGGCAGACCGGCTCAGTGAATGTTCGTGTGCTCGCCGGCATACTCAACGACACCGAGGTACGCGCGGTCCTGGCTGAACAGGGAATTTCCATCCCGTCGGAAACCCGTTTCGTGGGAGCACTGCATAACACCACCACCGACGAGATAGAGTGCGCCGGTGACGTTCCCGACGACATCCGGCATTTCCTGGCCAGGGCCGGTGCCCAGGCACGCCGTGAACGAGCGGTTCGTCTTGGAATCGAGACCGAAAATGACGTCGACAGCGCCATCAGAAAACGCAGCCAGGACTGGTCCGAAGTTCGCCCCGAATGGGGGCTAGCCGGGAACGCCAGCTTTATCGTGGCGCCTCGCTCAGCTACACGACACCTGGATCTGGGGGGGCGCAGCTTCCTCCACGACTACCGTTGGCGCGAGGACGAGGGCTTCGGAATCCTCGAGCTGATCATGACCGCGCCCATGGTGGTCACCCACTGGATCAACCTGCAGTACTTCATGTCCGTTACCGATAACTTTCATTACGGCAGCGGAAACAAGGTCCTGCATAACGTGGTTGGCGGCCACCTGGGCGTTTTCGAGGGCAACGGCGGCGATTTGCGCATCGGGCTGCCACTACAGTCAGTACACGACGGCCAACGCTGGATGCACGAACCACTCCGTCTGAGCGTCTACATTGCTGCCCCCAAAGAAGCCATTGCTGAGATAGCGACAAAGCACAAAGTGGTGAAGGAACTGATCGATAATGAGTGGTTATATCTGTTCCGGATCGATGACGAGCAAACATTGATCGAACGGTTTTGCCGGAATCAGTGGGAAACCGGCGCAAAAGTTGGCTGACGGAGCGGGGTGACAAAACGTGCTGACCCATCTGGAACATCTTGAAGCAGAAGCGATTCATATCATGCGGGAAGTGGCCGCATGCTTCGAAAAGCCCTGCATGTTCTACTCCATCGGCAAGGATTCAACAGTCATGTTGCACCTTGCGCGGAAGGCCTTTTGGCCCGGCAACGTGCCGTTCACCCTGCTGCATATAGATACAACCTGGGAATTCGCCGAGATGGGGCGGTTCCGGGACGCCTTGGTGGAAAAGCTCAACCTTGACCTACGGGTATGGATTAACAGAGAGGCGCTAGATGCTGGCGTCCACCCGATCCGATCCGGTTCTGTCGTATATAACGACCAAATGAAAACTCAGGCTTTGAAGCAAGCGCTTGCCCATTATCGATTCGATGCAGCACTGGGCGGCGCTCGACGGGACGAGGAAAGATCACGAGCCAAAGAGCGCATCTTCTCCGTGAGAGACGAATCCCAGCAGTGGGACCCAAAGAATCAACGTCCAGAACCCTGGGCCATCTACAACACCAAGATCAACAAGGGCGAATCAGTTCGAGTCTTCCCTCTTTCAAACTGGACTGAGCTCGACATATGGATGTATATCCTTCGGGAAAACATTGAGATAGTGCCCCTGTACTATTCTTCCCCACGCCTGAGCTGGTTGGACGACGACACAGGAACCATCCTGGCTCTTGATGACGACCGAATGCTGCCTCATCTAACGCCTTCTGAAGAGGCTTCGCTCGAAACACGAACCATCAGATTCCGAACGCTTGGATGCTACCCGCAGACAGGTGCCGTCGAGAGCACCGCGACGACGGCCTCAGATATTGTATTGGAAATGATGTCGGTACGGACAAGTGAGCGTGACGGTCGTCTGTTGGACAAGGATCAAACAGCCTCCATGGAACGGAAAAAACGTGAAGGCTATTTTTGATGTCGCACTGGAACGCCCGTTCAGCGATCCTGCTAACCCGGCATGGCAAGTTACCCGCCATTGCGCGGCCACTGGAACAGCTGGGGTTAACAGTAACCTGCGACAGCAGCTTCGACACCGATCGCCTCGGGACCTTTACCCGAGAAATAGAGCGTTTCGCCGGTCAACGGGAGACTGCGCTCGAGAAAGCGAAAATCGCTTCGGAGCAGGGCGAAAATCGTATTGGCCTCGGCAGCGAAGGAGCCTTTGGCGGTGGTTTTTTCTGCATCAATCTGGAGATTGTGTGCTTGTTTGACCAGAAACACGGCCTAACTCTTTACGGAGAACACGCGGCGCCGTTTGGCCTTGAACAGGCCTCCATAAGTTCTGCTGAAGAACTGAAGAGGTTTATGGATCGCTGCCCCACGGGTCAGGGGCTGGTAATGCGGCCCGAGCATGCAGGGCACCCGGACATTCACAAGGGACTGCATCACCAGCATGAAATCAATGCCCGGTTCAGAGCGCTTCGAGGCAACTCGGCGTCTGGACAGGTTTTCGTCGAATACGACCTTCGCGCACATCATTCTCCAGGTAGAATGGCCAACATTGGCCTTGCTGCAGAAAACCTCCGAGCCAAAATGGCAAGCTTGTGTCCCAGTTGTGTTCTGCCCGGCTTCTGGATAACCGATTTTGAAAGAGGACTACCGTGCAGTGCGTGCGATACACCTACAAGCCGACCCAGAACTTATGTCTGGTCCTGCCAAGCATGCGACTACAAAGAATCACGCCCCGTGGAGGCCGTGACAACCGAACCCGATTTTTGCCCAACCTGTAATCCCTGAGACCCTATGCCCGCAACCATCAAGTTAGACGCAACAAAATCTGCTCACATTGAGAAAGCAGCTGACCTGCTCCTCGCCGGCCACCTTGTCGCCGTGCCCACGGAAACTGTGTACGGACTGGCGGCCGATGCCAGCAACGAACAGTCGGTCAGAAAAGTTTTTGAAGCAAAGCAGCGCCCGGTCGGACATCCCCTGATCGTGCATGTTGCCTCAGTGGACAGGGTCCGGCTCTGGGTAGACCATATCCCGGAAACCGCCATGCAGTTGATCAAGGAATTCTGGCCGGGCCCATTAACGCTGCTACTGCCAAAGAAAAGAGGCATCAGCGATTTCATTACCGGCGGCAATCCGGGCGTGGCGGTAAGAATGCCGGCGCACCCGGCCACGCTAGCGACCATGGAGAAGCTTGGGCGGGATCTGGTTGCTCCGTCCGCCAATCCCTATGGCAGGATCAGTCCTACAACCGCAGAGCATGTCCTCGCAGGCCTGTCCGGCAAAATCGAGGCGGTACTGGACGGAGGGGACTGTTCGGTAGGCATCGAGTCCACCATTATCGATCTGACCGGCGATACGCCAGTCATTGCCAGGCCCGGGCAGATCGCACAGCGTGATATCGAAGCCTGCCTGGGCATCACGCTCGCGCCAGGCAAAAGCGCCAGTCAGGCCGTGCCGGGGAGCGTAAAGCGCCACTATCAGCCGGTCACACCTACCGTTGGCGTGGCTACGGATCGGTTCACCGGGCTTCTGCCAGACGTCACGCCGGCAGGCGAAAAGATTGGCGTTATCTGGTGGCAGTCGCCACCGGGCGAACGGGCATCCGAATCCATCATGCTCAGTGCTGATCCAAATGAGTACGCTCGCATGCTGTACACCGCCATGCACTCCATGGACAAGGCAAACGTCGATCGGATCGTGATTGAGCTTCCGCCCCGGGAAAGCCAATGGCTGGCCGTTCACGATCGGCTGGGACGGGCCTGTAGCGAACAATTCACTTAACCCGGCACAGCCTGACCTTTGAGAGAGAATTCAGGGCGGAGGTCATTACTTATTTGCAAAATGAAAAACTGGTCCAGAAGCAACGCAGCTAGCTTATGGCCGGAAAAACGTTGGTTATCGAGTGCAACCAAAAGCTGATCGACGCTGACACCTGCATTGATGGGGCCCATCCTCAGCTGAGCCAGAATAGGCATCTTGTTTTCTTAATTGCGACGAGTGTTGGATTTCGGAGACACTTTATACTCGGGCGGCTTTACTACAGGCCTCCCGAAGTCGCCAACTTTAAAGCAGCTTCTTGGTGATGGAGCACAGTGCCTAGTATATTTTTCCGAATAAAGTAGTTTCCACTATTCGACGGTCTATGGGCTGCGGTCATTCTTATACCCACAGCAAAATATCTGTGTGCAAAAGAGAGTGTTGAGTCGTTGATTCTAGATTAAGTTTCTGATCTACATCACTTGGGGAAAGTGATGGTGCCGAGGAGAGGACTGTTACTCCATCAAGTAAGTTACTTTAGAATCAATGGCTTAAGATATCTCCGTTTGTCCGTGTGTACTAGCTTCAGTGCCTACACACTGCTGTAATATAAGCATTAATTTGATTCCGATCCAGCTCCCCGCGCAATGCACCATACGATGAATATTTTATTAGAAATTTCTGAGCACCCACTGAGCTAGCTAACAGCCGTGGACTCCCCCCCTGTCCCCTATGCAGTTGGTGCCAAAGTTATTGAATTTCTCATGTGGATTAGACCGTTAGGCTATTCCTAGGTGAGGGCGATCCATTGTGAATCTTGGCCTCTCCGTATAACTCTCCTAGACCTCGGTGACCTCTGCAATGAGTTTTAGCGATAGGGTTAACTGGAGATTGGCTTTCTGGTCCACCGCAGAAGCCCGACTCGGAGAACTTGCGGACATTCCGAGCAGTCCAAAATTGAAGGGAGGCAGCTGGTGTAACGGCGGAGTTCGGCAAAGATTCGACGCGCTGAATTAACGTTACTCATAGTCTGTAGACTCATAGTGTTCGATGCGTCGATAGTCATGCCCATGGATATCGTCAAAAAGTTTGGGGCCAGGCTTCAAAAAATCAGGAAAAACAGGGGACTTTCCCAAGAGCAGCTTGCGGAAATCTCGGGGTTGCATCGAACCTATATTAGTTCCTTGGAGCGGGGTGCACGGAACCCTACGCTCACTACGATCTTTGTTATTGCCTGTGCTCTCGACATGACGGTTAGTTCTTTAATCGAGGGTGTGGATGATGAGTAAGATTTTCTCGAGTGCGGCTGCTCGTACAGAAATTTCGAAGGCGTTGATTGGCTATCTTAAATTGCCGTTTTCTGGGGACAGTGTGCCAGGTACTCTCTTAGAAAACGTAATTGGGAGTGTTCGAGGCGCAACTGTTCTAAATACGTATGACTTTGTTGATGTTATTTCTGCGGCTGACAAAGTTGGTTGGCAAATTAAGTCAACGAAGGACACTACACCCGTCACTTGGAAGCGCGCAAAAATCGCTGGATCTGCCCGACTTATTGAAGAGTCACGTAAAAGCGTTGACGCACTTCAAGACTTAGGAAACAGGATTATTCGGTTCTGCAACGAACATGCAGAACATAGTATTCAGAAGTATGCGCTTGACGAGATAGGGTTTTCTCGACTTGTTGTGCACAGTGATGGAAGAATCACATATTACGAGAGACTGCTCTGCACCGCGGACGACCCGAGAGTGTTCTTTGAAGACGACTTCACATGGCATTGGTCTACCCCGAAGAAGACGAAAAAGGGAAGCAAAGAGCAGTTGCCAGCACTTCATGGAACCCACGTAAAGACAGGTAAAAAATGGTTCGCTTGGCACGGCTTGGGTGAGAACCAATTGCACTTTAGCGGAGAAAGTGAGTGGTGGCCAAAGGCGACGGATGACCACCACGTTGTTTTTAGGTTTCCAGAAACTCGCCTTTCACAAGACGAGTTGATGCAACTTCTGAAGGATGCGAGTTAGTTGTTAAAAACGCTTCGCCCATGATCTTTGCAAGGAGCGGGGGAACAGCGTTGCCTATTTGCCCGGCCTGATCATTGTATGAGCCCACGAATTTGAAACAGTCTTTGAAGCCGTGAAGGCGAGCAGCCTCACGAATGGTGATCAGGCGATAATCTTTAGGGTGACCCCAGCGACCTGACCCCGGATGAAAGACCCAGCGGGTGATAGTCGGCATGATCATATCTTTGGTAAGCCTCCCATAGGCACCGCTATACCCTCCCTTGGGGCGAAGTTCAGGTGGAAGATCTTTGATGCCTTGCCCAGGTTCGAGTGATTGAATTCTCTGCAACTGTAACGGCTTTAACCGCCGTGCAATGTGATTGAAAGTATGAGTGCAGCCGTTACGAATCAATCTTTGATATTCGTTTTGAGGTGGCGATACATAAGTATCTGTTTCAGCATCTTCACCGTGTTCCAGAGAGCGAAGGTCACTGATTGCATCCCAAACCGTGATATGA
Organism: Marinobacter sp. NSM; assembly: GCF_052380025.1. Classification (NCBI taxonomy): domain Bacteria; kingdom Pseudomonadati; phylum Pseudomonadota; class Gammaproteobacteria; order Pseudomonadales; family Marinobacteraceae; genus Marinobacter; species Marinobacter sp. NSM. The sequence continues at coordinate 215,492 of NZ_JBQTCK010000005.1, read as the reverse complement.
GACTTCGTCTCACAAAAAAGGTCGACAAGTTCTTCTTTCGAGTGAGTTGGTCGCGGCTCTATTGGCTGAATCCCATCTCGTCTAGCCATGAAGAAGGCCCGTCGCCTTCGTTGGGGCACGCCAAAGTCAGCGGCATTGTGGACGCCGTGAATGACTTTATATCCTGCGGCTTCCAAGCGTTCCACAACAGCTTGAGTGTAGTATTGATCAAAGCCATTTCTCATCTCCGCTACATTCTCCATAAGAATCCAGCGTGGGAGGGCCTTTTCGCATTGATCCAAAAACGCATTGACGAGTTTGTTGTTGTCGCTATCTATGGCACGCCGTGACCTGGGCACATTTTTGGAAAAACCCTGACATGGTGGACCTCCAGCTATGAGATCAAGTTCCCCCTGCTTTAGGTTAAACTGTTCAAGCAGATCCAGGATGTCAATCGAGCTCACGTCTGCACATATGGAACGGCTCTCCGGGAAATTTTCCGTGAAAGTACGGATGTATTTGGGCTCTATATCAACCCCGGCTAGAAGGTTGAAACCGGCATCTCTCAGCCCAGCCGACATACCCCCACAGCCACAGAAAAGGTCAATCGCTTTCACATTCTCCCCCATTCAAAGTCCCATTGTTACTCATAGTATTCAATCTAGAGTTGCGTGTAAAGTTGGCGCCTACGCTGAGACGCTTGGTCCATCAATAAAAACCGTTCTGCAGCTCAAATGCATTGCAAGTGCCCAATAGAGTGCCCGCCGATTAGATACATTGAATGTATCGCCTAAGGATAGTCTCGACCCACTAAGGTCGGCTTAGTTGTGATTGACGATAAGCTCGGGAGTAATCGTTAATTTCGTTGGCGTAATTGTACCGGTGTTTTCGTACAGTTGCATGGCGGTGGTTGTCGTGGGTCGCGGATATGCACCTGGTTTCACATGCTTCTGTGATACCGACCAAAGCAGATCAATATGCTGCGGCTTCCTTGTAAAGGCTCTAGGCTTCTTTCGTGCTGGCATCCACAATCAAGTGTGCGGTGAGGAGCAAATCAAGGAAGCTAGGCGTCCATACAGACCACGGTCTACGTGGACACCAGAAAACACTCCATCGGCTCCTAAAAGTGTCTATACAGAGTTGACTTTCACAGTCGTAGACAGATATTTTGTAGACAGACCCTGTGTGGACATTTGGAGGACGTCTATGAAGTATGGTTATGCGAGGGTGAGTACTACTGGTCAGAGTCTCGAGTCTCAGATTGAACAGCTTGAAGCTGCAGGATGCCATCGGATCAAATCAGAGAAGATGTCGGGCAAGACGGCTGTGAGGGAAGAGCTCCAAGGACTTCTTCAGCATGTCCTGGGGCAAGGGGATACGCTGGTTGTCTGTAAGCTTGATCGTCTAGCACGGTCTACTGCTGATTTGCTAAAAATCGCGGAGGAGCTTGAAGAGCTGGGGGCGGGGCTTGAAGTGCTCAATATCAATTTGGACACCAAAACACCGACAGGAAAGCTCATGCTCACCATGTTGGGTGCCATTGCCCAATTTGAAAGGGAGCTAATGCTTGAGCGACAGGCGGAGGGGATCGCAAAGGCTAAAGCTGCAGGGAAATATAAAGGAGGAGCTCCTGTTGACCCAGAGAAGCTGAAGCGGGCAGAAGAATTGGTCGAACAGGGATGGGCGGTTACAGAGGCCGTTAAGGTTACCGGAATCAGTCGGGCGGTCTTCTACAAATACAAGCAGAAGTGATTAGGGGCCACCTTTAGATAAAGCACCGATTTCCCTTGGTTGGCGCGGCTTACTGGCATTAGCAGCCAAGGGGGACGGTGTGCACCCCTACGTTGTGCAATTTGCACACCTTGCGTAGGTCCCTTCAACCAAGCATGTCGGTATAAAACGATGCAGGACACTCCCCATTCGAGCAGCATATCTGACCTCCAAGAACTCCACGGCACCTCTGGTAGCGATTTTCCCGAACGCCGCAGTGAAGCTTTGAAAGCCCTCAAACCCACAACACCTGCCCCCAGGACGAGACCTAGAAGGCTTGGGATTGACCAACTGCACCTAGCGATTGAGGTTTTCTCATTCAGGCAGCCAATCGAAGAAGACTACACGCAGAGAGTAGTTATTGAGGAACTGTCGAGAGACCTGCGAAACGGCCAGCGCTTGGATCCTATCCGAATAGTTTGGACATCTCGGGGTTGGGCTGTCGCCGATGGATATCTGCGCCTGGAAGCGTACAAGGCGGTGAATTGGAAACGGGGTATCCCGGTTTCAGTCTTCAACGGAACCCCAGCGGAGGCCCTAGATAAAGCCGTTGAGACCAATCGCAAGCGTTCTCTGCCCTTAACCCAGGCAGAGCGGGCTGATGTTGCCTGGTTCTATGTTTCTAGCGGGCGAAAGTTGAGCAAAAGAGAAACGGCACAACAGTCAGGGGTCTCGCAACGTATGGTCGGGTACATGAGGCAAACCAAGAGATTGCTGGAGGAAAAAGGGTTCGATGCAGAAACATACCCAACATGGATTAAAGCGCGAATGGCCACGTTTAATAGTGAAGAAGAGTTGGAGGAATTCAACGATGACGAGGCGATTGAGCGAATGCATATCAAACTGCGGGAAGTTTTCGGAAAGCTTGAGTTCCATACCACAGAGACCTTTGCGGCTGCGGTTCAAAGATTCTCGGGTACTCGCTTTGAAGAATTAATGGCAGCTTTTGGCGAGTTGGGGGGATGGGCGGCATACGAAGCAGGGCGAGCAGAAGCGCTGTGTTATGCGGAAAGTCCAGACTTCTAACAGGCTGAGGGAGTGGGCTGGAGGTAGGTTAACTCCGGCCCCTTCTGACCGATTACCTGTTGTTTTTTTGTTGTTTTGGGGGCAGCGGGGATTCAATGGCTTTAATGTCGTTATAGAGGGTGTGCACATCGGCAGCACCGTAACGCCCGTGAACGTCTTTATGGCCATGTCCGGTAATCACTCGCTGGCGGTCTCCGTCAATCTTCGCAGTACGACACTCAGAAACTAGCCAGTGGCGGAAGCTATGATTGGGACTTAAGCGCGACCAATCGGCGTCGGGAAGCTGTTTTTTTATCCAGTCGCCCAGTTTGTTTGCGGGGATCTTCGCTCTGTCCCCGTGCTTATCTGACCAGTTTCCTGGAAAAAGAAATTCCTCTTCATCGGGTAACGATTTCCAGTAATCAAGGAATCCCTCGTTGATAATGGCTGGATGCAGCGGGGTGCAGCGCATGGAGTTGGTGTTCTTGACTCGCCGTGCTCCCGTGCTGTCTGCGTAGATGTCTATGAAGAAGACCCCTTGGGTCTGTTGAATATCGCGTTTCCTTAGCCACAAGATTTCGCTGATTCGAGCACCTGTGAAAGCGCATAGCCATGGTGCCCAGCGTCTGATGTTTGCGGTTTCGGGTTTGACCCTCTGTCCTTGGGGGAGCCTAGTACTTTTTAGAATTGCGGCCACTTGCTCTCTAGTGTAAGCCTGGACTGGTCGAGACTCAGACGTTCTCGCTTTAACTCTTACACCTCCTGTTGGGTCGCCGGATAGCAAATCCCGTTTCATTGCCCAGCTGAAAAGAGCGGACAGGGAGGTTAGGTAGTTGTCGTTGATCGATTTCGCCGTTAGCGCCCGTCCTTTCGGATTGGCTTCTCTGTCCCCGCGCTGGAGGGCCTCAGCGAATGCCCAGATGTCTTGCTTTGTAATGGCACCTGCGCGCTTACCCTTAAGGAAATTGTGTGCTCTGTTGATGTAGGTCCGCCAGCCATCCTCGGTTCTCGGTGCCAGGTTGGCGGCCTTAGCGTATTCGGTGAAGAGCTCAGGCAGAGTCAGTGTGCTTTCCAGGCGAGCAGATGCATAGCTTGGGGGAGTGAAATCTGGATCTGCAGAAATCTGAGCGATTGCTGCATCATAAGCCGCTCTTTCAGCCCTGAATATCTGGCCTCCTAGTCTAAAGGCTATAGCTGGCGGAGGGTTGATCCCATAGCGCTTGAGTATAGGTTGTGCGGCATTCAATCCCCACTGGGCGGCGACAGTGTCTCGATACTCTGAGTAGGCTTCGTCATCGAGGCGTTGAGGCGGGGTCGCCTCAGGGATTTCGGCGAGGGTATCCCGAAAATAAGCCAGATCCTCGGGAGACCAATATTCCTTTCGGGCCTCTCGGATAATGGCTTCCGTCCTATCTCGCCAGTACTCACCGACCAGACTATTTACCTCTTCTGCTCCCATGGTTAGTGAGCGACGAGCGTTGGCGAGCTCTAGCTCAATCTCTGCAAGGACGGTGGGGGCGCGAAGTTTGGCTTCTTTAGGGTCGGGTGTTCGTAGGGAACGCTTTATTTCGAGCTTCCCAATGATGGGGCGTAGTTCCTGGGGTACTCGTTTCCGAATCCAGTAGTTTCCGCTATTCGACGGTCTATAGGGTGTGGCCATTCTTAAACCCACAACAAAACCTCTGTGTACCAGTCTTGTGTACCAGAGAGCGTCTTAAACTATTGATTCTAAGGTAAGTTCTTGATTCTCATCACTTGGGGAAAGCGATGGTGCCGAGGAGAGGACTTGAACCTCCACGGGGTTGCCCCCACTAGCACCTGAAGCTAGCGTGTCTACCAATTTCACCACCTCGGCAGGTGATTTGCAAAATCGCTGTTAGTTTGTTGAAAACTTAGCGTTTTGCTCGTGTTGAGAAGTTGCCCCTCAACCGATGGCGCGTACTTTAATAATTCCCCCGAACGCTGTCAAATATTTTTTAAAAAATCTTTCTGCCGTATTTATGCCTATAAATCAGCCCGCGGTTAGGCAGGTACGGCCTACCGACGTTATACTGCTGGAATAATGAATTCCGCCGCAGTGTTTGCGGCCTGATAACAAGGATCCGAATGGTTTCCAGGAAGAAAGAAGGACGGGATCCTCACGCTGAACGTGAGGCCCAGAAGTATGAAAACCCTATCCAGAGCCGGGAGTTTATTCTCAAGCACCTTAAAGAGCGAGGTGCGCCGGCCACTCATGAGACGTTGTGCCAGGAACTGGGGCAAACGTCCGAGGAAGGTATCGAGGCGTTGCGGCGACGGCTGATTGCCATGTGCCGTGATGGCCAGTTGATCTGTAACCGCCGGGATGCGTTCCTGCCCATTGAAGAGGCGGATCTGGTCACGGGTAAGGTGACTGGACACAAAGATGGCTTCGGGTTCCTGATTCCCGATGACGGCGGCTCCGATCTTTTCCTCACCGCGCGCCAGATGCGCCAGGTGTTTCATGGTGACCGGGTAGCTGCCCGGGTGGACCGCGTGGATGATCGTGGTCGCCGTGAAGGGGTAATTGTCGAGGTTCTGGAGCATCGCACCAGTCAGACGGTTGGTCGCTTCTTCAAGGAAAGCGGCATTGCATTTGTGGTGCCCGAGAATGCCCGCATCAATCACGAAATTCTGGTGCCGGATGAGCACGCCGGTAAGGCTGTGCACGGCCAGTACGTGGTGGTGGAAATTCTGCGCCAGCCCACCGTACGCACCCAGCCGACAGGTCGGATTATCGAGGTCCTGGGGGAGCACATGGCTCCTGGCATGGAAATCGATGTGGCAATCCGTTCCTATGAGATTCCCCACAGTTGGCCAAGTGCCGTGGGTGAGCAGGCAGCGGGGATTCCTGAAGAGGTTGCCGAGAAAGACAAGGCCAACCGGGTGGATATCCGCAACATGCGGCTGGTCACCATTGATGACGAAACCGCCCGTGATTTTGACGATGCCATTTATTGTGAGCCTCGCCCCCGCGGCGGTTACCGGCTGGTAGTGGCCATTGCGGATGTGTCGCATTATGTTCGCCCCAGCTCACCGCTTGATGAGGAGGCGATTCGCCGAGGTAACTCGGTGTACTTCCCGGACCATGTGGTGCCCATGTTGCCGGAGAAGCTCTCCAATGGCTTGTGTTCACTGAACCCGGGTGTTGATCGACTGTGTATGGTGGCGGATATGACCATCAGCGCAGCCGGTAATATCAGTGGCTACACCTTCTACCAGGCGGTTATGCGCAGCCATGCCCGGCTGACCTATAACAAGGTCAGTGCCATGCTGGAGCACCCGGACTCGGAGCAGGGCTACAAGCTGTCGGCCCATTACGCCGATTTGCTGCCGCATCTGCATAACCTTTATGAGCTCTATAAGCTGCTACGCCGTGCTCGGACTGAGCGTGGGGCGATTGATTTCGAGACTACCGAGACCAAGATCGTTTTTGATGCCGAGCGCAAGATTGAGGAAATCGTGCCGGTACACCGCAACGATGCCCACAAGATCGTAGAGGAGTGCATGCTCTGCGCGAACGTGGCTACGGCCCGGCTGTTGAAAAAGCATCAGGTGCCGGCGCTTTACCGGGTGCATGATGGGCCCTCCGAGGAGCGCCTGAATAACCTGCGCTTGTTCCTGGGTGAGCTCGGATTGCAGTTGGGGGGTGGTGACAAACCAACTTCCGGGGATTACCAGCAGTTGCTGGCCCAGGTTGCCGACCGTCCAGATGCCAATGTGATCCAGATGGTGATGCTGCGTTCCCTCAGTCAGGCGGTATACAGCCCTGAAGAAGCCGGCCATTTTGGTCTGGGCTTCCCCAGCTATACCCACTTTACCTCGCCCATTCGCCGGTATCCGGACCTGATCGTTCATCGGGCCATCAAGTCCCGAATTCACAATCCTGAAGTTCAGAAAGACGTGGTGTCGCCGAAAAGCTACGATCCGGAGCTGGCGGTGTATCCCTACGACTATGCCCGTATGGAGCAGATGGGTGAGCATTGTTCGATGACCGAGCGCCGTGCCGACGATGCCACCCGTGACGTGATGGCCTGGCTCAAGTGCGAGTTCCTGCGGGATCACGTGGGCGAGGAGCACGACGGTGTGATTGCGGCCGTCACACCCTTCGGTTTCTTCGTCGAGCTGTCCGATATCTATATTGAGGGGCTGGTGCACGTGTCCACCCTCAGTGGCGATTACTTTCACCACGATTCCGCCAAGCACCGCCTGATCGGTGAGCGCACCGCGGTGAGCTTCCGGTTAGGGGATGAGGTTCGCGTTCGGGTTGTTAGGGTAGGCCTGGAAGATCGCAAGATCGATCTGGAACTGGTCAGTACGCCCAGAAAGCGGACGGCAGATCGTGACGCTCTGGACATGTCCAAACGCGAGACCCGCGGCAAAGGTGATCGTGCCGGTAAGGGCGGAAAGGGTGGAAAGCGCGGTAAATCCGGCAAGCCCGAGAGTGCCAAAGAGAAGCTGGCAGCCGAGGCGGCCAGGGCGGCGTCCCGAAAAGGCGGCAGGGGCAAGCCCTCTGCCGGCGGTAAAGCCCGTAAGGCCCGAAAGTAAACCGTTGCACAGGAAATAAGCGTCAGTGTCACAGGAATATGTATTTGGCTGGCATGCTGTCGATGCCGTTCTCAAGCGGGAGCCGGAGCGCCTGCAGCAAGTCTGGATTCAGACCGGGCGGCAGGACAAGCGGGTTAAATCGGTTACCGACACTCTGGATAGCCTGGGTGTGCGTTGGAAGGTGGTGCATCGTCGTGAGCTGGATGAGCGGGTCGCCGGTGTTCACCAGGGTATTGTTGCCGCCGTGGCGGAAAGCCGTGAGTGGACCGAAGCGGACTTGCTGGCCCAGCTGGCCGCCAGTGGCAAGCCACCATTCCTGCTGGTTCTGGACGGGGTGACCGACCCGCACAACCTCGGTGCCTGTATGCGTACGGCAGATGCCGTGGGAGTACAGGCGGTGATTGTGCCCAAGGACAAATCCGCTTCGCTGACTCCGGTGGCCCGAAAAGTTGCCTGTGGTGCGGCGGAGACCGTGCCGTTTGTTCGGGTGACCAACCTGGCTCGCTTCCTGCGCGAGCTCAAGGAACTCGGCGTTTGGCTGATTGGTACGGCCGGCGAGGCGAGTGCAAACCTGTATCAGGCAGACTTCAAGGGGCCGGTGGCCCTGGTGATGGGCGCCGAGGGTAAGGGTCTGCGCCGTTTAACCCGGGAACACTGCGACCAGTTGATCAACATTCCCATGCTGGGGCATGTCGATAGCCTGAACGTGTCGGTGGCGACCGGAGTTTGCCTGTATGAAGCCCTGCGCCAGCGGCTCGGTTAAGTCTTGCACAACACCGCTCATACGCCTAGAATACGTGACCCCTTTTCCAAGGGGTGGTTTTGTATTGCCTGAATGCAGGCAGGCAGAACCTGGCTTTTGATCGGGCCTTTGCGTTTAAGGTCTTGTTGATAAAAGCAAAAAGAAGCCGGCAGCTTTGCTGTCACCTCCTTGCTTTCATGCTCGGGCTCGGGGCTTAACCGCGCCCGCCGCAGAAGAAAGCTGTTTAAACCGTAGGGAGAACTCATGCGTCACTACGAAATCGTTTTTATGGTACATCCGGATCAGAGCGAGCAGGTGCCCGCAATGATCGAGCGTTATACCAGCGTCATCACTGAAGATGGCGGCAAGGTACATCGCCTGGAAGATTGGGGCCGTCGTCACCTGGCTTACCCGATCAACAAGATCCACAAGGCTCACTACGTGCTGATGAACGCTGAATGTTCACAAGCCGCTATGGACGAGCTGACTCATAACTTCCGGTTCAACGATGCCATCATCCGTGACCTGATTCTGCGTCGCGATGAGGCTGTTACCGACATGTCTCCGATGAAAGCTGCCGAGTCCCGTGAGGACCGTCGTTCCGGCGGAGACGATCGTCCGCGTCGTTCAGCTGACTCTGAAGATCGTCAGAGCGCATCCCAGGACGAAGAAGAGTAATCAACCGGAGTTAGGAGTTACGTTATGGCTCGTTTTTTCAGACGTCGTAAGTTCTGCCGCTTCACGGCAGAAGGTGTGAAAGAGATCGATTACAAAGATCTGGACACCCTGAAAGGCTACATCACTGAAACCGGCAAAATCGTGCCCAGCCGTATCACCGGCACCAAAGCACGTTATCAGCGTCAGCTGGCTACCGCTATCAAGCGTGCCCGCTACCTGGCACTGCTGCCGTATACGGACAGCCACGACCACTAAGCACAGATAGACAGGACCCGGGACCATGCGTGCACTGGCACAATATGTAATGCGCGGTCCCCTGCAGGCTAGCGGGGTTGCAGCAGTTACCACTGCAGTGCCCCTGTTGTTCTGGATTGGCGCAGCGGTTATCGGCCTGGTCATTCTCAGACTGGGCATCCGGCAGGGGTTGAATATCGGCCTCTGGGCATTAATGCCGGCGTTGGGTTGGGCCGTTTACGGCCAGGATCCAACGTCACTGGTGGTGCTGCTGCAGGTGATGCTGATGGCATCCATCCTGCGAACAACCCTGGCCTGGGAGAAAGCACTGTTGTCGGGTGCTTTTCTGGCAATACTGAGCGGGCTGATGTTGCCCGTCATGTATCCGGCACTGCTGAACGATCTGGTTCAGACCGGTGTCAGCTTTTACGAGCAGTACAACGCCGAAGTGGCCCGGTCATTGGGCAGCGATCTCGAGCTGATCATCCGGGACACCATGAACGCCAGTATGGCGGGCACTTACTTCGCGACAGCGGTTGGTATGACCATGCTGGCGAGGGCCTGGCAGGCGGGGCTCTATAACCCAGGCGGATTCCGGAAGGAATTCCACGCCCTGAGGTTGTCGCCGGCCATTGCGGTGGTTTGTGCACTCACCATGGTGATTGGCCCGGTGTTGGGGCTCAATTCCATGCTGTTGGCCTGGGCAGCGGGTACGCCGCTGTTCATCGCTGCGCTGGGGTTGGTTCACGGTGTTGTTGGTCGTAAGCAGTTGAGCGGTAACTGGCTGGCCATGTTTTATCTGGCGCTGGTATTGCTGGGTCCGAGTCTGATGTTGCTGTTGTTGGTTCTGGCTTTTGTGGATAGCTGGCTGGATATCCGGGGGCGTATACAACCCGCCGGGCCAGCTGAATAAAGCACGAAGAGGTTAACGAGATGGAAGTTATTCTGCTCGAGAAAGTAGCAAACCTTGGCTCCCTGGGTGACAAGGTAAAGGTTAAGGCCGGTTACGGTCGTAATTTCCTGCTGCCGTACGGCAAAGCTGTTCCTGCCACGGCCGCAAACGTACAGGCGTTCGAAGAGCGTCGCGCTGAGCTGGAAAAAGCCGCTGCTGAGAAGCTGGCTGCTGCCCAGGCCCGTGCCGAAGCTCTGGAAGGTGCATCCTTCACCATTACCTCCAAGGCTGGTGACGAAGGCAAGCTGTTTGGTTCTATCGGTGTTCGTGACATCGCAGACGTGGTTTCTGCCGGTGGCACGGAAGTCGAGAAGAGCGAAGTTCGTCTGCCGGAAGGTCCTATCCGGACCACTGGCGAGTTCGAGATCGAACTGCAGCTGTACACAGACGTAGAAGTAACCATCAAGCTGGCGGTTGTTGCCGAGTAATCGGTCATCGTTGATTGATGTAAGCGTGGAGTGTTGAAGCCAACGGCTTGAACATTCTGAGACGGGCCCGAGCCGGAAACGGTTTCGGGCCCGTTGCTTTCTGGTATTCTTGTTTCCTGTTATTCAATTCAACGTTGTCTGGTGTTTATGGCCAATCCCACTCTGAAACCTGCATCCATTGATCCGGAAACCAGCCGTATCAAGGTTCCGCCCCATTCTGTTGAAGCGGAGCAGGCGGTGCTCGGTGGTTTGATGCTGGATAACCGGCGTTTTGATGAAGTCTCCGAGATCATTTCTGCTGCTGACTTTTACCGCCAGGACCACCGGTTGATTTTTGGTGCCGTGGAGCGCCTCGCCAGTGAAAGTGAACCCCTGGATGTGGTTACCCTGGCCGAGTTTCTGGAGCGTGCCGGTGACATTGAAGATGCCGGTGGCTTGTCGTATCTGGCCGAGCTTGCAGAGAAAACGCCGGGTGCGGCAAATATCCGTGCCTATGCCGAGATTGTCCGTGAGCGTTCGGTGCTTCGGAAACTGGTGGAGGTCTCTGGCCAGATTTCCGACTCTGCGTTCAATCCCCAGGGGCGAAAGAGCAGCGAGATTCTGGACGAGGCCGAGCGCAGCGTATTCCAGATCGCCGAATCCCGGTCGAAGGAAGGCTCTGGCCCCAAGGCGATCAACCCCATTCTGGCGACAACGCTGAGCCGTATTGAAGAGCTGTTTGAATCCGGTGAACAGACCACGGGTTTGACCACAGGCTTCCGTGATCTGGATGACCAGACCTCCGGTATGCAGCCAGCGGACCTGATTATCGTTGCAGGCCGGCCCTCCATGGGTAAGACCACCTTCGCTATGAACATTGTCGAGAACGCTCTGATCAGTACCGGCACGCCGATACTGGTGTTCAGTATGGAGATGCCGGCAGATGCTCTGGCTATGCGTATGTTGTCTTCCCTGGGGCGGATAGACCAGACCAAAGTCCGGAGCGGTAAGCTGGAGGAGGACGACTGGCCTCGGCTGACCTCTGCGGTGAGCCTGCTCAAGGACAAACCCCTCTATATTGACGATACGCCGGGCCTGAGCCCGACGGAAATGCGGTCACGGGCACGGCGGATTGCCAGGGAGAATGGCGGCAAAATCGGCCTGATTATGGTCGACTACCTTCAGTTGATGCGGGTGCCTGGCAATACCGAAGGTCGTACTGCGGAGATCTCCGAGATTTCGCGCTCACTCAAGGGTATTGCAAAGGAACTGAGTTGCCCGGTCGTGGCGCTGTCACAGCTTAACCGTAGCCTGGAGCAGCGGCCCAACAAGCGGCCGGTGAACTCGGATCTGCGGGAATCCGGTGCGATCGAGCAGGATGCCGACGTTATCATGTTCGTATACCGGGATGAGGTCTACAACGAAGACACCCAGGATAAGGGCATCGCGGAAATTATTATTGGTAAGCAGCGGAATGGTCCTATCGGCACCATTCGCCTGGCGTTTATCGGTAAATACACCAAGTTTGAAGACCTGGCCCATGGGGATTACAGCGATTACGGTGGTGATTATTAATGCCACGCAGTACCGTTGCCCGCGTTGATCTGGATGCTCTAAGGCATAATTATCGGTTGGCTCAGGCGAGGGCCGGTGGCGCCCGTGCCATGGCTGTGGTCAAGGCGGATGGCTATGGCCACGGGATTGTTAACGTTGTCCGGGCTCTGGCCGGTGAGGTAGAAAAATTTGCCGTGGCCTGTATTGAGGAAGCGCTGGCAATCCGGAGCGCCGGCCTCGGGCAGCCTGTCGTGTTGCTGCAGGGCGTGCATGCCCCTGACGACTTGCGTGATTGCGTACAGCATGGTTTCGAGCCCGTGATGCATTGCCACGGGCAACTTGACTGGCTGGTTGCCGGCCCGCCCCCCCGGTTCTGGCTGAAAGTGAACTCTGGCATGAACCGTTTGGGGTTCCGCCCGGAAGAACTGGATTCCGTGGTTGCCACCTTGGGGCCGTCAGCGACGAGGGGGCCATTGCTGGGGTTTGTTACCCATTTCGCCTGTGCTGATGACCTCACCAGCGATATGACCGATTGTCAAACCCGTTTGTTTGCGGGCGCCACGGCTGCCTGGCCAGCGTTAATGCGCAGTGTGGGCAATTCTGCGGCCCATTTTCGGCCGGGCCAGCCGCTCTATGATTGGAGTCGGCCCGGTATTATGCTGTACGGGGCCTCGCCCATGATCGGCAAGACCGGCCCGGAGCTGGGGCTGCAGCCAGTGATGACTCTTGAGGCGCCATTGATCAGCACGCGGGTTGTTCGCGCCGGAGAATCTGTGGGTTACGGTGCAAGTTGGGTGGCTCAGGAGGATACCCGAATGGGTATGGTGGCCATCGGGTATGGTGATGGTTATCCTCGCCATGCCGGTACCGGAACGCCGGCAGCCATTCGTGGCAAGCGCATTCGCCTGTTGGGCCGGGTATCCATGGATATGCTGGCAGTCGATCTGACCGGTGCGCCAGAGGCCCGTGAGGGTGATCCCGTGGAGCTGTGGGGTACGACGGTCAGCGTCGACGAAGTCGCAAGCTGTGCCGGTACCATAGCCTACGAGCTGCTGACCGGGGTCACCGCCAGAGTGCCCAGGGTCTGCGAGTAAAAGGCAGACCCACAGGGCTCTTGGGCGAGTTTAGTGGGCTTCAGGTTCGTGAATGATTTCTTCGATAAAGTCGAGAATCGCCGCCAGGCTCCGGTCATCCAGCTTTTTCAGCACCTTGTGAACAACCATCTTGCTGCCTTTAAGCATGCTGCTGATGCCCATTTTGGCCATGCCCATCATCATGCTGCTGGCATTCAGGCGCCGCAGGGGCTCCAGGAAGAAGAAATCCAGGCCCTGTTCAGTCAGCTCGACAATCAGGTTGTACAGCTTTTCGATGGCTTCCTTATCGGCTTTACCGCGCCCCTTGAGCTCGCTTACGGTATACAGGGCCCGGGTGCGCAGTTCGTCCGGGATGGGGGCCACGATATGGCTTTGTTGTTTCAGCATAGAGGTTCCTGTTGTTGTATGCTCGTCAGTGAGAATGGGTTTTACACCGGCGCTCGAAGTTGCATGATAGTGCAGCAAATGGATTGCCCGGGCCATTGGCCTGAGTGATTGCCAGCGCCCGTCATATCAGTGATATTCCGGAGGCAGTGATTCAACGTGCATGTACTTGTGGTTCACGACTATGGCCCTCTTGGCAGGGTGTTGCTGGAGCGGCTGCGAAGAACCCATCTTCAGGTCAGCCCGTTACTGGTCAGCGACCCGGCCAACGCCGACTTGCACGCCCTGGAAAACTGGATTCCTGAAGACACTGACCTGATTGTGAATGCCCTGTGGCTGGTAGACCCCGAAAAGGCCGAGGATAATCGCGAGGCAACGCACCAGGCGGCGTTTTCCCTACCCCTGGCGCTGGCGGAGTTTGCCCGTGACCGGAACATGGCCCTGTTACAGCTATCGTCCTGTTATGTCTTTGATGGCCGTAAGCAGGCGGCTTACATTGCTTCCAATCCCGGGCAACCAGTCAATGAACTGGGCCGCTGGCAATGGGAGTGTGAACAGGCGCTTCGCACCGTATTGCCCAGGCACATACTGCTGAGAACCGGCTGGAGCCTCGCCCGGTTTATCGAGAAGGTCCAGAAAAGCACGGCGGGTAACGAAGGGCTGCATTTGCCTGGGCGTTGCAAGGGCCAGCCGGTGGCCGTGCAGGATCTGGCACGGGTGATTACCGCGGTGGTTTTGCAGGTGGATTGTGGTGCTGAGGTATGGGGCACCTATCAGTACGCCGGGGCTGAAGAAATCAACCTCTATGAGCTGGGGCTGGCCATTGCTGGGATGCCCGGTATTCCCGAAGACATAAGGATAGTGGACGAAGTGCCTGGGTGGGGGCATCTGGAGCCGGTGAATACCACCATGGTGTGCAGCAAGATTCGCAATACCTTTGGCATCAAGCAGCTGCCCTGGCGAACGTGGTTGTCGGAAGAGGTGGCGATGCTGAAAACGACGCCAGAAGTAGAGCCAGACAAGGCGCCGGCGAGCTCCTGAAGCTGCCGGCGCTGTTGGTCCCCGGGCTTACTGCTGGCAGCCCTGGCGAGCGAAATCCCGAGTGACCATCTGCAGGGCTTCAACATCAAGAAGTTCCACTTCCCGGCCCTTGGCCCGGATGATGCCCTGATTCTGGAAGCGGGTGAACACCCGGCTCACGGTTTCCACGGCCAGCCCCAGGAAATTGGCGATATCGTTTCTCGCCATGGGCAAGCTGAAGTTGGTGGGCGACATTCTGCGACGACGGAACCGGCTGGACAGCGACAGCAAAAGGGCAGCGATGCGCTCTTCGGCGGTATTCTTGCTCAGCAGCATGGCCAGTTGATGGCTGTTCTGGATTTCCTGGCTCATCAGGTGATACATGTGGTGCTGCAGTTCCGGCAGCTTGCCGGTGAGTTCTTCCAGCTTGTCTACCGGGAATTCACACACGCTGGTCCGTTCCAGGGCTTTCGCGGTACAGGCATAGTGTTCGCTGCTCATGCTGTCGAGGCCCACCAGTTCGCCGGGCATGAAGAAGCCCGTCACTTGCTCGTCTCCACCTTCGGTAATGATGGATGTTTTGATGGAACCGCTCTTGACCGCAAAGCACGAGCGGAATGGCGTGCTCTGATCAAAGATGTGCTCGCCGCGATTGAAAATCCGTCCCTGCTGGACAATGTCTTCCAACCGCTCCAGATCGTTTTCTTCCACCGCCAGGGGAAGACACAGGTTACTCAGGCTGCACTGCTGGCAGGAGGCCTTGAGGGGAGACACTTGGTGAAGTCGAATTGCCTGGGCCATATTGACGAACCATCCGGGTTGATCCATATCAGGCTGCGGTCATGCGCAGCCGTCCTCATTCCTGGTTGGCAAGGATTGCCCCTGCTCAGGAAGCAAGACCATGGCCAATCCGGATACGCTTAAAGTTTAGCGGACCGCCATGGGTGACAATGCTGAGACATCTGGATTCTCATACATTGATCAAAATCAAGTATAGCAAAAGAGTCTAGTCTTATGCGTGGATTTTAAGAAGGCTTTGGTCTAACCGGGCCGGTGGCCAAACGGTGGGTATTCGCTCAGGACGACCTCTTCTTGGGTTGCTCGGTACGGGCCTGCTTCTCGGCTTCCCTGGCTTCTTCATCGGCCCGGGCCTGCTGAAGTTCTCTCTCTACCATCTCAGGTGTTTCCAGGGAAATCCGGCCGATGGTTCCGGCCCTGAATTCATTGAGCAGGATCTCCGACACTTTGTGGAGGTCTGGCACACCACCCCGGCGGAAGAACTTTCGTTTCGCGGCAATGGCATCCATCAGCGCCAGGCCATCGGCCGGTTGCTGTTCCAGTCCGTAGCGGGCCATCACCAGTTCCGGGTAGGCCTTGACCAGGTAGTCCGCCTCAAACATCGCCACATCTTCGAAGTCCAGCACGGCGCTGCGAATGGCGCCGGAAATGGCCAGCCGGTAACCGCACTGTTCCGGGGACAGTTTGGGCCAGAGGAACCCTGGCGTGTCATAGAGCAGTATGTTGTCTGGCAGTTTGATGGCTTGCTGGGCCCGGGTAACCGCCGGCTCGTTGCCGGTCTTGGCGGCCGGCCGGCCGGCAAGGGTGTTGATCAGGGTAGACTTGCCAACGTTCGGAATGCCCAGGATCATCACCCGAAGCGCGCCTTTCTGCCGATCGTGGCCAGGGGTAAGTTCCTCGGACAGCTTGAGGATACCCAACGCTTCCTTACGTTCGTTATGGGTCAGGGTAATGGCACGAACGCCCCGTTCCTGCTCCAGCCACTGGAGCCATTGATCGGTGATCGCCGGGTCTGCCAGATCACGCTTGTTCAGGACTTTGATCAGCGGGGTGTCACCACGAAGCGAGGGCACCAGCGGGTTCTCACTGCTAAACGGAATGCGCGCGTCGACTACCTCGATGATCAGATCCATCTGAGGCATGACTTTTTTGATCTCCTTTCGGGCCTTGTGCATGTGCCCGGGAAACCAGTTAATCGCCATGTTGTGTGCTCCGCTCGCTGTTTAAAGGCGCCATTATGCAGGGGAATGACTAAATTTTCATAGTCGCTGCGACCCCCGTGTGCCGGGAGCCGACGGAGATTTTTTCGGAAGTGTGTACAAAAAGAAGGGTGATCGGGGTGAAAAGTGGGGCTGGAATGTTTTAGTGTGTACAGCCTTGAACAGTGAAAGCAACGAAATCCGGTGGTTAGAGCGTGGCCACCGGCCATTTGGAGAAACTTATGAAGATTGCAAAAATTATTGGTTCTGCTTTGGTGGCCATGAGCCTGTCAATGCCTGCATTTGCCCAGCAAGCCGCCCCTGGCCAGCCTGACCAGGTAGACCAGTTGGCCGAGATGGTGGGTTTGTCTGATGACCAGCAAACTGAAATTCGCGGCATCATTGACGACATGCAGGGCGAAATTGGTGCGCTGCGTCAGAATGCCCAGTCACTGCAGCAGGCACTGCAGGCTGAAATCAAGGCGGACTACAGCGAATCTGCCATTCGGGACAACGCCGAGAAGCTGGGTGATGTGACAGGCGAGATCGCCGCGCTGTCTGCGTTGATGCAGGCAAAGGTGGATGCGGTATTCACCGAAGAGCAGCGTGATGAGCTGGATCGTCGCATGCGGGAAATGCAGCAGCAGATGCGTCAGCAACAGCAGATGATGCAGCCTGGCCAGTAAAACCGGCTGAATCAGACCCCGCCCGAGCGATGCTCCGGCGGGGTTTTTTATTATCGGGCAGGGAAAGGCTTGAACAGGATGATCAGCCTTGGCAGCAGCGTCAGGGCTCCCACCAGGGCCATGAACATGGCAAAGCCGGTGAACAGGCCGAAGTAGATGGTCGGGATGAAGTTGGACAGCACCAGAATCGAGAACCCGGAGATGATGGTCAGCGAGGTGAAGAACATGGCCTGGCCGATGCTGCGGTGGCATCGGTGCATGGTGGCCACGTAGTCGCCGTCTTTGGCTAACTCGGTTTTGAACCGGTGGATATAGTGGATGGTGTCATCCACGGCAATGCCCACGGTGATGGCCGCCACGGTGATGGTCATCATATCCAGTGGAATTCCCAGCCAGCCCATCAACCCAAGCACCGAGCCAGCCGCTATCAGGTTCGGGGCCATGCCGATCAGCGCCAGTTTGAGTGACCGGAACAGAATCAAAAACATCACCATAATAGCTGCGAAAACCACCCCGATGGTTTTGATCTGGGAGTCGAACAGGCTTTGCAGCATGTTGTTGTACATCACTGTCATACCCGAGAGCTGGACTCGTTCCGGGGCATAGCCAAGCTCCGTCGTCAGGTGGTTGTGTATGCGGTCCAGCAGGTCCTGCCGGCGCAAATCCGGCATGGTTTCCAGAATCCGGATGCTGAACCGGGCCTGGCTCTGCTCTTCCGATATGTAGGGTGTCAGAAGAATGTCCTGCAAATCGTCGGGCACCGCGGCGGGCACAAACGCCAGCTCAACGGCGTTCAGTGGCGTACCGCCGTTGATCTGGGCGAGCAGGTCCAGGGTGGTGCTGATCGACAGCACTTTGCCGGTCTCTGGCAGGCTGTTCAGGTAGTCGTGCACGTCACCAAGCTGGCGCATTTTCTGGTAGGTATACCAGGTGTCCCGGTAGTCTTCTTCGTCGCAGTCTTCCACAAACGGATCGCAATCGCTGGCGAAGGGGTCGTCGCTGTAGTTCTCAGGTGGCGGCTCATCGGTGATCACCACATCCAGCGGCGTGGTGCCGCCAAGCCGGTCGTCAATGGTGATCATGCCCTGATGAATTTCTGTGGAGGATTTGAAGTAATCAATGAAACTGTTCTCCACGGTTAGCCGGCTCAGACCAATCACGCACAGCACGGCAATCACCCCGGAGCCCACAAGCACGGTGCCGCCAAACCGCTCTGTAAAGCGGGCAAAGGCATCGGTGAACGGAATCCTGTCCGAGGTCACCCGGCTGTCCAAAGGTGGCGGCAGCAGGCTGAGCAGGGCAGGGAACACCAGGAAGGTGATGATGAAGGCTACGGATAGCCCCAGAGTCATCATCCAGCCGAAATCGATCACTGGTCGAATGCCGCTGAAGGTCAGGGACCCGAAGGCGACAATGGTGGTGATGGCCATATAGAAGCAGGGTTTGATCATGGCCATGACGGTGCGGCGCAGGACATCCCGGGGCGCAGCACCTGGCTCGTCGTGCTGGAACTCCCGGTAGCGCACAATCAGGTGAATGGTGAGCGACAGGGTCATGATCAGCAGCAGGGAAATAAAGTTGGATGAGATGACGGTGACGGGCCACTGGGCCCAGCCAAGGAAGCCGATCATCAGCCACACGGTAAAGCCGCAACACAACAGGGGCACCAGAACCCAGCGCCATTGCCGGAAGATAATCGCCAGAGTCAGCAGCAGGAACGCCAGTACACCCAGGCCAAAGGTAGACAGATCGTTCTGAATGAAGCGAATCATATCGGCCACAATCATCGGTACGCCGCCCAGGTGAATGCTGGCGTGCTCCCGGTGGTTATCGAGGATCACCCGGACCTTCTTGATGGTGGCATCCCTCTCCTTGCCCAGGGATTCTGTGTAACGAATGAATTCCTGGCTGACCTGTTCCAGTTGCCGTTGGTCATCGGCGCTGGCGTTGCCGGAGTTCACCTTGTCCCGCAGGTTGTCGCGCTGGTTCAGCAGCTCGAAATAGCGCTCGGGTGTGGGCAGGTTAACCTGGATGGCGGTGGTGCCTGCATCTTCGCTGAGCAACAGGTTCGGGTACATGGGGTTGTCCAGTAGCGCCTGGCGCGCGGTGTCCGGGGCAACCTTGTGTTCGTCCAGGGTCTTGATCTCGGTGTCGACGGTATCCAGCGTTAGGTCAGGGCTGTGTAGCAGCGGTACGTTCAGGATGCTGTTGGTCGAGCTGACGGCTTCCAGCGCCTGCAATTCGTCCCGCAGGGCTTTGAGGCGGCCCAGGCCTTCCGGGGTGAAGAGTGGCTCGTGGGGCGTGTAGGTCACCACCAGGAAGTCGTCTGAGGTGGTGAAGGTGCGGTTTACCTGCCGGTACTCTTCCAGTGAGCGATCGTTCTCAAGCACCAGCGATTCCGCCGAGGCGTCCAGCCGGAACTGGTCAAAGCGCAAGGCCGCCAGGGCCAGGATGGCTCCGAACAGCACCAGGACAATCCAGGGGTGGGGAAGGATAAAACGATCGTAAAAGGCGCCGATGCGGTTCATGGATCAGGACTCTGCAGTGAAAAACGACTGCAGAGTGTGCCACAAACCTCAGTGAACTTTGACCTTTGATGCGGCGTCTTCGAGCGATTCGATCAGGTGTTTCAGTCGGCGGGTCATCTCGGCGCTGTCGGAAAGCTGGGTGACCATGCTCTGAGTGGTGTCCCGGATACCCTGAACATTGGCCAGCACGTCATCGGTACCGGCCGTCTGTTCGGCGGACATGTCCGCTATTTCCTGGTTGGTCCGGTCAATGCGGGTAACCACTTCATTGATGGCTTCCAGGGCCTGGCGCCCCTGTTCCGACTCCTCCACGCAGCGGGCAGCGCTCTCTGAGCTGCCGGTCATCTGCTGTACCGAGGTGTTCATGGCGGCCAGCAGCTTGTCCAGTCTGGTCTGGATCTGGTCGGTGGAATCCTGCACCCGTTGGGCCAGTTTGCGCACTTCATCCGCGACGACGGCAAAGCCTCGTCCCTGCTCGCCAGCGCGGGCGGCTTCAATGGCGGCATTAAGCGCCAGCAGATTGGTCTGCTCGGCTATGCCTTTGATTTCGGTGATGGTCTGCCCAATAGCCTGGCTGTTCTCGGCCAGGGATTCGACGCTGCTGGCCGAGTTGCGGATAACCTGTTCGAGCTGGCGAATGCTGTCGGCGCTCCTGCCCACCCGTTCCTGGCCGGCAAGCGCCGTATCGCGGGCTTCGTGGGACAGGGTTTTGGCAATGCCAGACTGCTCGGCAATGCCAACGAAACTCTGCAGCATGGTTTCGATGACTTCGGCAGAGCGATCGGCCCCGGCCTGCTGGCGTGCCAGATTATCCCGTCGGGATTCCGCTGCGAGCGTCAGTTCCTGAACCTCCCGGTTCAGACGCTCGATAGCCTCCTTCATGCTGCGAACAACCTCGACGGTACGATCCTGCATGGCGTTAAAAGCGGTAGCCATCTCGCCGATCTCATCGGTGGAATCCACCGGGGCCCGCTCGCTGAGATTGCCGCTGGCCTGAACCGACACCATGGTGTCTTTGAGGCGGTGTATGTGCCGCTCTATAAAGGAAATCAGCAATTGGGAACCGGCCATCTCAAGTGCCATAAGCACGGCAACCACCAGGGCAAACCCCGGTGCGGTGTCGGCAAATACCTGTGAGAAGGTCGCACCAGACTGGTCAGCGATCAGCTGCATGGCGTAAAGCACCAGCAGGCAGAGCACAGCAAACACCACAATATTCAGCAACCAGAACCTGTACTTCAGCCGGGCATTGCGCAGCAGTGTCAGCATGGGCGCCTCAGTCGACGGCTTTAACGGGAATCTGCATGGCGTTGCTCGCCTGCGGAACGTCGGGCACGGCCAGCCCCAGGTTGTTCTTGTCGAACACCCGGTCAGCCCGATAGCTGGAGCGCACCATGGGGCCTGATGGCACTTCCATGAAGCCCTTCTCCAGGCCGATGTCGCGGTAGCGGTTGAACTCTTCCGGGGTCACGTAGCGTTCCACCGGCAGATGGTTGGGCGTGGGGCGCAGGTACTGGCCAAGGGTAAGAATGTCGACGCCAATAGCCCGTAGGTCATCCATGGTTGCCAGGATTTCTTCTTCGGTTTCACCCAGGCCGAGCATCAGGCTGGTCTTGGTGAGTACGTCTGGCCGGTGCTTCTTGGCGTGGGCCAGTACGCTCAGGGTTTTCTCGTACCCGGCACGGGGGTCGCGCACACGGTGAGTCAGGCGTTTGACGGTTTCCACGTTCTGGGCGAACACGTCCAGGCCGGAATCCACCACTTTTTCCACGTCGCTCATCACCGCGTCAAAATCCGGGGTCAGGGCTTCAACGGCCACTTCCGGGGTGCGCTGTTTGATGGCAGAGACACAGGCGGCGTAGTGCGCGGCACCACCGTCGTCCAGATCGTCCCGGTCTACCGAGGTCAGAACGATGTAGCGCAGGCCCATTAGCTCCACCGACTTGGCGGTGTTCTCTGGCTCTTCCGGGTCCAGCCAGCCTTTTGGGTTGCCGGTGTCGACCGCGCAGAATTTACAGGCTCGGGTACACACCGAGCCCATTACCATGATGGTGGCGGTGCCGTTGGTCCAGCATTCGCCGATGTTGGGGCAGTGGGATTCCTGGCATACGGTGCTCAGGCGGTGTTCCGAGACGTTGCGGCGCACGGCATCGTAGCGTTCGCCACCGGGCATGCGCGCTCTCAGCCATTTTGGCTTGCGCTCCAGGGGTTTGTCTTCCGTGCTGGAGGCTGTTCTTTTCACGCCGTCCTTGATGGCGGAAAAGCCGTGTTCGTTACGGAATTTGGAACCACTGGTAATGCGGGGCTTTGCGCTTTCGCTCATTGGGCCGGAGACTCTCGCAGAAAAGGTATGGAGAACCTTAAAGGTTAATCGGCGGGGCGAGCAGTTACAAGGCAGATACGGGCAATCACGGGGTAACCGGGCACGACTTTGGTCGTACCCGGTTGATGGTTATCAAGCCTGGGATTTGTCCAGGGCCTGGGTGATGTCAGCAATGATGTCGTCTACGTGTTCAATGCCGATAGACAGGCGCACCAGGTCTTCGCTGACACCGGCACTCTTCAGCTCATCTGCGTTGAGCTGGCGGTGGGTGGTGGTGGCCGGGTGGCAAGCCAGGGACTTGGCATCGCCAATGTTTACAAGGCGCAGGATCATGTCCAGCGCATCGATAAACCTGGCGCCGGCCTCGCGGCCACCCTTGATGCCAAAGCTCAAAATGCCGGAGGCCTTGCCGCCGCAGATCTTGTCGCAGGTGGCCTTGTAGGGGCTGGCGGTCAGGCCGGCGTAGTTCACCCACTCCACGGCAGGGTGGTCCTGCAGGAACTGGGCAACTTTCTGGGCGTTGTCACAGTGGCGCTCCATGCGCAGGGCCAGGGTTTCCAGGCCCTGCATGATCAGGAAGGCGTTGAATGGCGATAAGGCAGACCCGGTGTTACGCAGGGGCACAACGCGGCAGCGGCCGATAAAGGCGGCTTCGCCCAGGGCTTCGGTGTAAACCACACCGTGGTAGGACGGGTCCGGCTGGTTCATCATCGGGAACTTGTCGGCGCTGGCTTTCCAGTCAAATTTGCCGGAATCCACCACAATACCCGCTACGGTGGTGCCGTGGCCGCCGATGTATTTGGTCAGGGAGTGAATGACGATATCGGCGCCATGCTCAAAGGGTCGGCACAGGAACGGGGTGGCGACGGTGTTATCGACAATCAGCGGAATGCCGTGCTTGTGGGCAATCTCCGCCCACTTCTGGATATCCACCACGTTGCCTGCCGGGTTGCCAATAGACTCGCAGAACAGGGCGCGGGTCTGGTCGTCGATGGCGTTTTCCACCGCCGCAAAATCATCGTGGGGCACCATCTTGCACTCGATGCCCTGGTTGGGCAGGGAGTGGGCGAACAGGTTGTAGGTGCCGCCATAGAGTTGGCTGGTGCTGACGATGTTGTTGCCAACCTTGCAGATGGTTTGCAGGGCATAGGTGATGGCCGCCATACCGGAGGCCACAGCCAGGGCCCCGATACCGCCTTCCAGCGCTGCCATACGCTCTTCCAGAACCGCGTTGGTGGGGTTCATGATGCGGGTATAGATGTTGCCTTGCACCTTAAGATCAAACAGATCCGCACCGTGCTGGGTGTCATCAAAGGTGTAAGACGTGGTCTGGTAAATGGGTGTGGTGGCGGCCTTGGTGGTCGGGTCGCTCTTGAAGCCGGCGTGCAGTGCGAGGGTTTCCGCTTTCATCACAACATTCCTTGCTGGTGGTTTGTTCGTTATTGGTTTGAGGCCCTGAAGTATGGCACAGAGGTTTCCAGAAGAGGATGATGCCTGTCAATCGCCACAGATCAGTCCAGGGCTCCATAAACCAGAGCTCGGAGTTCCTGACGAATTGCATAAGAGGAGGAGGGCATTAGCTGAGTCATGAAGATCACTACCATGTCTTCTACCGGATCGACAAAGAAGCTGGTGCTGGCCAGCCCGCCCCAGCCGAACTCACCTTCTGAGCCGATGGTGGCTGACCTGGCGACATCGGTTTTGACCGAAAAGCCCAGGCCGAAGCCGCTGCCCGCGTAGGGCGTTTCGCTGAACCCACCAATTGAGAGCGCCGGCAGATCCTTGCCCCCGGGCAAATGGTTCAGGCGCATGAACTCAAGGGTCTTTCGCCCGATAATCCATTGGCCCTGATACTCGCCACCCTGGCACAAGGCCTGGGCAAACCGGTAATAGTCATCAATGGTGGAGACCAACCCGCCACCGCCAGAGAGGAAGCGGGGCTGCTTGAGGTATTTCGAGCGCTGCGGGTCATCCTGCAGTTTCATGGTGTCGCCGGGTTGGTGCAGGTAACAGGCGGCGAACCTGTCTTGCTGGTCCGGGCGAACCTGGAAGCCTGTCTCGGTCATACCCAGTGGTTTAAATATATGCTCGTGGAAATAGTCATCCAGCGGTTGACCGGAGAACAACTGGACCAGATAGCCGATCACATCTGTAGATACCGAGTAGTTCCAGGCGGTCCCTGGCGAAAACTCCAGTGGTAGGTCAGCCAGCCGATCCACCAGCTTGTCCAGAGTCAGGATGGAGCTGCCATCCAGCTTCAGCTGACGGTAGGCGGCGTCCACTTCGGTTCGCTCGGTGAAACCGTAAGTCAGCCCCGAAGTGTGGGTCATCAGGTCCCGGATGGTCATGGCGGTAGCTGCCGGTTCGGTTTTGAAATCCGGGTAGCTGCCACCCTTGTAAACCCGCAGGTTGCGCCAGGACGGAATATACTTGTGCACCGGGTCGTTCAGCAGGAACTTGCCCTGTTCGTACAGCTGCATCATCGCGATGGAGGTGATGGGTTTGGTCATGGAGTAGATGCGGAATACCGTATCCCGTTCCATGGGCAGGTCTCGCTCTACATCCCGGAGGCCCCGTGCATCACACCAGGCGACCTCGCCGTGTCTCGCGACCAGGGCTGTATAGCCAGGGAGTTTGCCGGGTTGCAGGTAGTTCTGCTCTAAGTGCTCGCTGAGCCGCCCCATGCGATCCAGAGAAAGACCTGAAACGAGAGATTCCGGCATGGCAGGTTATCCTGTGTTAGGTGACACCAAATCGGGCTCTCAACCGGGGTTGGGCCAGAACGAAAAAAGCCCGGATCTTTCGAACCGGGCTTTTAAGAATACTGGTAGCAAGGGGCGGAGTCGAACCGCCGACCCCAGCATTATGAGTGCTGTGCTCTAACCAACTGAGCTACCTTGCCATTTCGATCGAGGCGTGCCCCAAACGAGGCGCGTATTTTCGGTATTTGGGCCCAAGGTGTCAAGGCTTTGGGGCCAAAAATCCGGAAAAATTACACGTTAAACCGGAAGTGAATTACGTCGCCATCCTTAACGATGTATTCCTTGCCTTCCAGGCGCCATTTGCCGGCGTCCTTGGCGCCGGCTTCACCGTTGTATTGCACGAAATCGTCGTAGCTGATTACTTCGGCGCGGATGAAGCCGCGTTCGAAGTCGGTGTGGATAACGCCCGCTGCCTGGGGGGCGGTGGCGCCGATCTTGACGGTCCAGGCGCGTACTTCCTTCACCCCTGCAGTGAAATAGGTTTGCAGGCCCAGTAGGCCGTAGCCGGCGCGGATCACGCGGTCCAGGCCGGGCTCGTCCATGCCCATTTCATCGAGGAACATGGCCTTTTCTTCGTCTTCCAGTTCAGAGATTTCGGCTTCCATCTTGTTGCAGATGGGCACCACCACGGCATTCTCTGAGGCGGCAATTTCGCGAACCTTGTCCAGGTGAGGGTTGTTCTCGAAGCCGTCTTCATTCACGTTGGCGATGTACATGGTGGGCTTGACGGTGAGCAGGCACAGTTCCCGCACCAGGGCCATCTGGTCTTTGTCCAGGCCCATGCTGCGCACCGGTTTACCTTCGTTCAGTACCGGCAGCAGCGTCTCGAACATCTCCAGCTGGGCCTTGGCTTCCTTGTCGCCGCTCTTGGCTACGCGCTGTACACGCTTGATGGCTTTCTCGACGGTGTCCAGGTCGGCCAGGGCCAGCTCGGTGTTGATCACTTCGATGTCTGAGGCAGGGTCAACCTTGTTGGCTACGTGGATGACGTTGCCGTCTTCGAAGCAGCGCACTACATGGGCAATGGCGTCGGTCTGGCGGATGTTGGCCAGGAACTGGTTGCCCAGGCCCTCGCCTTTGGAGGCGCCGGCGACCAGGCCGGCGATGTCGACAAATTCCATGGTGGTGGGCACGACTCGCTCGGGCTTTACGATTTCGGCCAGTTTGGTCAGGCGCGGGTCGGGCATGGCCACCACGCCGGCGTTGGGTTCGATGGTGCAGAACGGGAAGTTCTCTGCGCCGATGCCGGCTTTGGTCAGTGCGTTGAACAGGGTAGATTTGCCGACGTTGGGAAGGCCGACGATGCCGCAGTTAAATCCCATGGAATGCCTCTGCTGGAACTGAAAAATTTGGGCGGATTATACCGGGGTATCGGTACGGGTGCGAGTCAGGGGATGTGCCTTGCTCAGGGGGTCGGTTTGAAACTGTGTAACCGGTTCATGGCGGCAGCCAGTTTGCCGTTGGCGGCGTCTGGCAAAACTCGCATGACTTCGTCGAACACGGCGCTCAGCTGCTCGGTTTCCAGTTTGCCGAGTCGGCCCAGTACAAAACCGGTGACCTTACGGCTGTCGCCGGGATGGCCGATGCCGAGGCGTAGTCGCTGGAAGTCGTTGGTGCCGAGGTGGGCAATGGTGTCCCGCAGGCCATTGTGACCACCGTGACCGCCGCCTTTCTTCAGCTTGGCCGTGCCGGGAGGCAGATCGAGCTCGTCGTGGGCAACCAGAATCTGTTCAGGAGAGATCTTGAAGAAATCCGCCAGGGCCTTGATGGCAATGCCGCTGCGGTTCATGAAAGTACTGGGGTTCAGGAGGTGCAGGTCGAGGCCCTGCCACTGAATGCGGGCGTAAAGCCCGTGGTACTTCTTTTCGGGGCGAAGCGTCTGGCCCGCATGGCGGGCCAGCGCTTCGACGAACAGGGCGCCGGCGTTGTGGCGGGTATTCTCGTAGTCGGCACCGGGATTTCCCAGGCCAACCACCATGACAATATCCTGTGCCATTCGCCTTTGCCCCCGGAGTGATTACTCCTCGCCGCCTTCCTCGCCTTCGGCGTCCGCAGCGTCGTCCGCCTTGGCACCTTTCGGCTTGTGGATAGAGGCAACCGGCTGGTCGTGGTCTTCACCCTGCAGCAGGGCAGCAACACGAACGCCTTTCGGCAGTTTCAGGTCGCTCAGGTGGACAACCTGGTCCATGGCGACGTCAGTCAGGTCGACTTCGATGAACTCAGGCAGGTTCTGCGGCAGACAGATAACTTCCACTTCGGTCATGGTGTGGGAAACAATACCACCCTGAAGCTTAACGGCCGGCGCTGTGTCTTCGTTTAGGAAGTGCAGCGGTACGTTAACGTGGATCTCGTGATCCTTGTCTACGCGCAGGAAGTCGGCGTGGGTCAGCAGCAGCTTGTACGGGTGGCGCTGCAGATCCTTCAGGATCACGCTTTCTTTCTTGCCCTGAATGTCGATGGTCAGGATGTGAGAGAAGAAGGCTTCGTTTTCGAGGGCCTTTTTCAGCTCGTTGTGCCAGATGGAGACTGGCGTTGCGTCTTTACCGCCACCGTAGATGATGGCCGGGATTTTACGCTCTTCGCGACGCAGGCGGCGGCTCGCACCTTTCCCCTGATCGTCACGAGGAAATGCTTCAATAAGGAATTCCTGAGACATGGTATGTACCTCGTTGTTCATCTGAGCGGCCCGCGACCAGGCTCGGGACAGATGAGTTCTTTGAATGATCGGATTTTTTCCGATCGACTAAAAGAGTCGGGAGCCCTGTTGGACTCCCGACCCGAAAACTGCCTTTAAAGTCTGAGTGTTACGGAGCTTGGCCCGTTCAGACGTTCTCAAACATGGCGCTGATGGACTCTTCGTTGCTCACGCGACGAATCGATTCCGCAAGCAGTCCAGCCATGCTGAGGGGGCGGATTCTAGCACAATTTTTGGCTTTGTCACCCAGTGGAATGGTGTCGCACACCACCAGTTCGTCCAGCTCCGAGTTGTTGATGTTCTCGACGGCCGGGCCAGACAGCACCGGGTGAGTAATATAGGCGACTACGCGGGAGGCGCCGTGCTCTTTCAGGGCGTTGGCTGCCTTGCACAGGGTGCCGGCGGTATCGACGATGTCGTCAACCAGAATGCAGGTTTTGTCTTTGACGTCACCGATGATGTGCATAACCTGGGAAACGTTGGCCTTCGGGCGGCGTTTGTCGATGATGGCCAGGTCGGCATCATCCAGGCGCTTGGCAACGGCGCGGGCGCGTACAACGCCGCCTACATCCGGGGATACCACGACAAAGTTTTCGAAGCGCTGCTTTTCGATGTCTTCAAGCAGCACCGGGGTGGCATAGATGTTGTCCACCGGGATGTCGAAGAAGCCCTGAATCTGGTCAGCGTGGAGGTCGACGGTCAGCACACGGTCGACGCCGATGCTGGAAATCATGTCAGCAACCACTTTGGCGCTGATGGCTACCCGGGTAGAGCGAACGCGACGATCCTGGCGGGCGTATCCGTAGTAAGGGATAACGGCGGTGATCCGTGTGGCGGAAGCGCGGCGCAGGGCGTCGGCCATCACGATCAGTTCCATCAGGTTGTCGTTAGTGGGGTAGCAGGTGGGCTGGATAATGAAAACGTCGTGACCACGAACATTTTCATTGATCTCAACGGTGGTCTCACCATCGCTGAAACGGCCAACGGTGGCCTGGCCCATGGGAATATGCAGTTTCCTGGCAATATCGCGCGCCAGTTCAGGGTTGGCATTGCCAGCGAAGATCATCAATTTGGACACGACAGCATCCTTCTCAGTATCGGCGTTTGATTCAGAAGAAGCGGGAGAAAGGTGGCTGGGGTGGCAGGATTCGAACCTGCGCATGACGGGATCAAAACCCGTTGCCTTACCACTTGGCGACACCCCAATATCATCGTGCTTTCTTGGCATCATTTCAGCTCTGTCAGCTTTTTGTGCAGAGGTGAATGGTTCACCCCTTTAGCTACGAACCCCGTGATGCCGGAGGGTTTGCTTTCCCAGATAATCCGGGCTGCGGATTCTGTCGGGAAACGTCCAAAAATGCAAGCCCCGGTTCCGGTTAATCTTGCAGGTCCGAATTGTGAAAGCCATTCCAGGCTCTTGTTAACCTCAGGATACAGTTTTCGAACTACATCCTCACAGTTGTTTCGGTACCTCGAGGCGTCTCCCTCAAAAGCGGGCGCTATTTTCATTTTTGGGGTGTCCCTTGTCAACCCTTCTTCCGAAAAAATCTTCCCGGTGTTTATTTCGCAGTCAGGCTTGAGGACCACAAACCAGTCTTCCGGCGGATTGACGGGCGTGAGCTTTTCACCCACCCCTTCGCCAATGGCGGAGCGGCCGCGAACGAACACCGGTACATCGGCGCCCAGATCCAGGCCCAGCTCGGCAAGCTCGTTTTCATCAAGATGCAGTTCCCAGAGGTGGTTTAGTGCCACCAGGGTGGTCGCGGCGTTGGAGCTGCCGCCCCCGAGGCCGCCGCCCATGGGAAGTCGTTTTTGAATGCGGATCGTCACGCCGGGCAATGCATGGCTGGCGCGTTCGGCCAGGGCACGGGCTGCGCGAATAATGAGGTTGTCGTCGTCAGGTACCCCGGGAACCGGTTCCTCAAGGCGTATGCGGGCATCCCCCGGGGTCAGGGTGAAGGTGATCTCGTCGCCATAATCGAGAAACTGAAACAGGGTTTGCAGTTCGTGATAGCCATCCGGTCGTCGGCCCACAATGTGCAGGAACAGGTTAAGTTTGGCCGGCGAGGGCAGGGTAATGCTGTTACTCACGTTCTCAATCCTTTCTCTGCCAGTCGCTGATGACCACACGTACGCGCTTGTCGTCCTTCAGGGCGGTGATTCGGGCGGGAAGCTGGGGCAGGTCGTCAATAAACGCCTGCCAGCGATCGTAGCGTATTTCCCAGCCGTCCTGGCGAATGATGGCCAATCGTTGCTGGTCATCAAACAATAACCGGAAGTTGCCGTCCGGTGCGGGTAGTCCGCGAACCCACCAGGTAAGGCTGTCGATGGGCAGCTGCCAGCCGGTTGCCGCCTGCACTAGCTGTTCCGGGTTGGATGATTGATAGGTGTCGCCGTTGGCCATCTGCAGCTCAAGAAAACCTGGCGTGCCGCGCAGGCTGGTGCTGCCCATTCCTAGAAAGGATGATGACAATGCCAGGTCGTAGTATTCGCCTTGCTGCTCCCAGTGGTTAATCACCGCTGTACCGCTGTCTGACGGTTGGCGCACTGCGAGTTTTCCGGAAAGTTGCCAGCGCTCGAATTGGCCGAGCGTGCGGGATCGTTCGGCCCAGTCAGCTGGGGGTTGGTCGGTCATGCCTTCCGGGAGTGGTTCGAGCTGAATGGTGGTACAGCCGCCCAGCAGGCTTAGTACCAGCAGAGCAGCAAACAGATTCTTCAGCATCAGGAGCTTCCGTTGCCAGTCAGGCGTTGGATGGTTTCAATTAAAATGTCGTGGTCCGGATCCTGTTCCAGGCCTTCTTCCCAGACGATGCGGGCCTGTTCCTCATTGCCGCTGACCCAGAGAGCTTCGCCATAGTGGGCGGCTACTTCCGGGTCCGGGTAGGCGGCCCAGGCGTCTGCCAGGTATTCCAGGGCAGCTTCGGTATCGCCCTGGCGAAACAGCACCCAGCCCATGCTGTCGAGAATGGCGGGATTATTCGGGTCCAGGGCCAGTGCCTGTTCAATGTAACCGCGGGCTTCATCCAGACGTTCGGTACGAATGGTCAGGATATACCCGAGCGCATTCAGCGCCACCGCGTTGTCGGGTTGCTTCGATAATATGGCCCTGAGGTCCGATTCCGCCAGTTCGGTGTTGCCGAGAGAGTCGTGCAGCATGGCGCGGGCGTACCGGATCTGAATGTTTTCAGGAAAGGCCTCAAGGGCATGGTTGGCGGCTGCCATGGAGTCTTGTTCGCGCTGCTGGTCGAGCAGCAGGTTGACTTCAAGGAGCCAGAAGTTTTCAGCCTGCCCCGGGTTTGAATCCCTCAGTGTGTCAATCTTGGCAAGTGCGCTATCCAGATCCCCTGTCTCGGCTTGCAGTTCACTTGCCCTGGCGAGGGCGGGGAAGAAGTAGTTTCCGCCTTCTACGCTCATGTAGTAACCGATGGCGTGGGTGATGTTGCCTTCTTCCTCCTCGATGCGGCCGAGGTAGTAGCTGGCCTCATCGGTGTGGTGGCCCTGTTCGATCAGTTCCGTAAGCTCTTCTTTGGCCAGCTCCGGCTGACGATTCTCCAGGGCAACCAGAGCGAACGACAGTCGCAGCCCGGGGGTCTGGGGATAGCGTTTGACCAGTCGCTCGAACTCGTCCTGGGCAGCCTGAAGCTCTCCCTCGTTAATCAGGATGCGGCCGTAAAGCGTGCCCAGTTGCCGGTTGGCCGGGAATCGCCGGGTGTTTGTGGTCAGGTAGGTCAGGGCTTCTCTTGTTTGACCGGTCTGGTACAGCAGGTCGCCTTTGAGTGCGATGGCGGGCTGGAAGTTGGGTTGCTGGTTGGTGAGCAGATCAATGCGCTCCAGGGCCTGCTCCGGGGCGCCGGTGATTTTCAGGAGCAGGGCAATGCTGTACTCAAGCTCGGGATTGCCCGGGTGCCGTTCAGCCAGTCGCTCGTATAGCTGCAGCAGTTCCCGTTGCTGGGCCGGTGGCAGGTTGGCAGACATCGCCGCCAGGCTGTCAAAGTCGGCATCTTCTCCCTGCTCCATAATGCGTTCCATGTGGACCAGAGCGGTTTCAAGATCCTGACGTTTGACCGCCTGAATCGCGGAGACCCGGTGTGCCAGCAGGTTGTCGGGCTCCAGTTGCAGCCATAGGTCTGCCAGTTGCTGCTGCGCGTTATCGGCATTCAGGGACTGGGCAATGCGCATGGCACGGGTAATGACGCCGCGATCTTTTGAGGTTTTGGCTGCCTGCAGGTAGTTGACCAGGGTTACGTCGTAGCGCCCACGCTGGGCGGCAATCTCCGCCGCCAGAAGTTGGTAAAGCACTTCTGGCTCGAAATCCGCATAACGAATCTCTTCCTGTGGCGTCGGGGTGACCGCTACGGGGGTAGGTTCATCAGCCTTTGGTTCTGTCGTTTCGGAAAAGCTGGCGCAGCCGGGCAGGGCGGCAATGGTGAAGGCCAGCAGGCTGGTAGCCAGATACGGTGCGGATTTTTGCATGCAACTTCCCGTGTGCTGTCGGCAGTACGTCAGAGTATGTTCTGTTCTGCCGTAGAATTGAGGCAGATCGGGTTTAGGCCGTGGCCGAGCCTCTATAATGGCATAAGGATTATAACTTGCCCAACCTGTCCGCAGTTCCCGAAGGCGGCGTGTTTTCGGGTGGCAGGCGGTGGCCCTCACCGGTAGAATGGCACAATATTATCCACGACTGGCATAAGGTTTTTTAACCTCGAAATGGCATTGCTGACACTGGGAATCAATCACCGAACCGCACCCGTGGAGATCCGCGAACGTGTGGCGTTTACCCCGGAGCGGATGGCGGAAGCCTTTTCGGAACTCCGGGCGGCGTCCGGTGCCAGTGAAGCGGCCATTCTGTCTACCTGCAATCGCACCGAGCTTTATCTGGCCGGGGACGACGACTGCGCGCCCACGGTACTGCGCTGGCTGGCCGGTTTTCATGAGCTGGATGTGGCCGACCTGGAAGACGTGCTCTACGTTCACCGGGATTCCGAGGCCGTTCGCCATATGATGCGCGTAGCGGCGGGGTTGGATTCCATGGTGCTCGGCGAACCGCAGATCTTCGGTCAGCTAAAGGATGCCTACTCCCTGGCCCGTGAGCACGGTGCCACCGGCTCTTTCCTGTCCCGCCTGTTTGAGCAGACATTCTCGGTAGCCAAGCGGGTTCGAACCCAGACCGCCATCGGGGAAAACCCGGTGTCGGTGGCCTATGCCTCTGTCAGCATGGCGCATCATATCTTTGCCGATATGTCCCGCAACAAGGCGTTGTTGATTGGCGCGGGCAAAACGATTGAACTGGTCTCCCGCCACCTGGCCGATGCCGGCGTGAAAGACTTCCTGGTGGCCAATCGCACCCTGGAACGTGCCCAGGCGCTGGCCGAACTGCACGGTGGCAAGGGCATTGTTCTGTCGGAAATTCCCGATCACCTGGCGGACGTCGACATCATCATTTCCTCTACGGCCAGCCCGTTGCCAATACTTGGCAAGGGAGCGGTGGAGCGCGCGCTGAAGAAGCGCAAACACCGTCCGTTCTTCATGGTCGACATTGCGGTTCCCCGGGATATTGAGCCGGAGGTGGGGTCGCTGGCCGATGTGTATCTCTATACCGTTGACGATCTGCGGCAGGTGATTGAAGAAAACATCCGTTCCCGTGAAGGCGCTGCCCGCGAAGCCGAGAACCTGATCAGCAGTGGCGTACAGGAATTCCTGGACCAGCTCCGGGCCCTGGATGCGGTCTCTACCCTGAAAGTGTTTCGCCAGCGTGCCGAACTGCTGCGGGATATTGAATCTGAAAAGGCCCTGCGTGCCTTACGCAACGGCGTCGACCCGGAAACGGTGCTGCGCAGCCTGGCACGTGGCCTCACCAACAAACTGCTTCACCAGCCCTCTGTGCAAGTGCGTAAAGCCATGGCCGAGGGCCGCACCGAAGTCACCGAATGCCTGCGGGAGCTGTATCAGCTTGATGCCCTGGAAGCTGACGAGCCCACCACCACGGAAAAATTATGAAGCCATCGATCCAGTCCCGCCTCGAACAGCTTGTTGAACGGTTCGAGGAGGTCAACGCGTTGCTGAGCGATGCCTCGGTGATTGCCAACCAGGACAAATTCCGGGAACTGTCCCGGGAATTTTCTGAGATTGAGCCGGTGGTAAAGTGTTTCCAGGCCTGGCGCCAATCCCATGAGGATATCGCGGAAGCGAAGGAACTGGCCAAAGACGGCGACGCCGAGATGAGGGCCATGGCGGAAGAAGAGCTGGCCGCCGCCGAAGCGCGTAGTGAAGAGCTTGATGAAGAGCTGCAGCGATTGATGCTGCCGAAAGACCCGAACGACACCAAAAATGTGTTCCTGGAAGTGCGCGCCGGTACCGGCGGTGACGAAGCCGCGATTTTTGCCGGCGACCTGTTCCGCATGTATTCCCGTTATGCGGAAAAACACCGTTGGCAGGTGGAAGTGCTGAGCGAGAACGAGGGTGAGCACGGCGGCTATAAAGAAGTCATCGCCCGGGTGTCCGGAGATGGCGTCTACGGAACGCTCAAGTTTGAGTCTGGAGCCCACCGGGTGCAGCGGGTACCGGAAACCGAGTCCCAGGGCCGCATTCACACCTCCGCCTGCACCGTGGCCGTGATTCCGGAGGCCGATGAATCCGAAGCCATCGAAATCAACAAAGCTGACCTGCGGGTAGACACCTTCCGCTCCTCCGGCGCCGGTGGCCAGCACGTCAACAAAACCGACTCTGCTATCCGCATTACCCACCTGCCCACCGGTATTGTGGTGGAGTGTCAGGAAGAACGTTCGCAGCACAAGAACCGCGCCAAGGCCCTGAGCCTGCTGGCGTCCCGGTTGCAGAATGCCGAGCTGGAGAAACAGCAGAAGAGCATGGCGGAAACCCGCAAAAGTTTGGTGGGCAGTGGCGACCGCTCGGAACGTATTCGCACCTACAATTTCCCCCAGGGCCGGGTAACCGACCACCGCATCAACCTCACCCTGTACAAGCTGGACGAGGTGATTGCCGGCGATCTCGACGCCGTGGTGGTCCCCCTGCAACAGGAACACCAGGCTGAATTGCTGGCAGAACTGGCTAATGAGCAGTGAGTCCTCGCTGACCTGTGAAGCCCTTCTGAATAACGCCATTGAACGGATCGGTGGTGACTCTCCCCGACTGGACGCCGAATTACTGTTGAGCCACGTAACCGGCCTGGGCCGCACCAGCTTCCGGGCCTGGCCCGAGCGGGAAGTAACGCCGGAACAGGCGCAAGCGTTTCGTGAATTGGTGGCTGAACGAGTCAAGGGCTTACCCATCGCCTACCTGCTGGGACAGCAGGATTTCTGGTCTTTGCCCCTGAAAGTCAGCCCTTCCACCCTGATTCCCCGGTCAGACACCGAGTGCTTGGTGGAAACCGCGTTGGAACTACCGCTGCCTGAAAACGCCCGCGTGCTGGACCTGGGCACCGGTACTGGCGCCATTGCGCTCGCGCTGGCCAGCGAGAAAGCTAAGTGGCAGATTATGGCCAGCGATCGTATTGAAGAGGCCGTCGAACTGGCCCGTGAAAACAGTCGGTCCCTGCAGCTGCCGATTACCGTAGTGCGCAGCCACTGGTTCGACCAGATTCCAGAGAGGGGCTTTGACCTGCTTATCTCCAACCCTCCTTATATACCCGCCAGTGACCATCACCTGAACGAAGGCGACGTACGCTTTGAACCGTCATCCGCTTTGGTGGCGGGTGACGATGGCCTGGACGACATCCGGTTGCTGGTCACCGAAGGCTTCAAACGCCTGAATCCCGGTGGCTGGATGCTGCTGGAACACGGCTATGATCAAGGCGATGCCGTGCGGGATTTGTTTGCCAGGGCCGGATGGCTCAACATAGAAACCCGTAAAGACTACGGCGGAAACGACCGAATGACTTTGGCCCGGAAGCCGGCCAGCGACCAGTAGCGAGACCCCTCATGCTCAGCGATGAAGAACTGCTCCGATACAGCCGCCAGATCCTGATGCCCCGGTTCGACATCGCCGGCCAGGAAAAACTCAAGGCCGCCCATGTACTGGTCATCGGCGCCGGTGGTTTAGGTTGCCCGGTTGCGTTGTATCTGGGCGCAGCCGGCGTTGGCCATCTGACTCTGGTAGACGATGACCAGATCGAACTGGCCAACCTGCAACGGCAGATTGCGTTTGAACAGAGCTGGCTTGGCGATTCAAAAGCGGAGCGCCTGGCCGAGCGGGTAAGGGCGATCAACCCGGAGATCACCGTTAGTGCGGTGAATCGGAGGGTGGATGGCGACGACCTCAAACAGCTGGTTGCTGAATCCACGCTGGTGCTGGACTGCACCGACAACTTCAATACCCGCTTTGCCCTGAACCGGGCTTCGGTCGCCAACAAGGTCCCGCTGGTATCCGGTGCTGCCATCCGTGGTGAAGGGCAGTTGTCCGTTTACGATCCGCGGCAGGTGGATAGTCCTTGTTACCATTGTCTGTATCCTGAGCAAGGTAATGAAGACCTGACTTGTTCCGAGGCGGGTGTTATAGCTCCCCTGGTGGGAATGATCGGCTCAGCCCAGGCTATGGAAGCCATCAAAGTGATCTCTGAAGTCGGTAAGCCGTTGGTGGGCCGTTTACTAATCCTGGACGCCTGGCAAATGGAATGGCGGGAAATGAAGCTGGCGAAGGACCCCAATTGCCCGGTTTGTGCCGGCTAGCTCAAAGGTAGGTCAGAGTTGGGGACGGCCTTTCCAAAACCCTGCGGAGCCATGGATGGCGGAGCGGAGCCTACAGGGACGTATTCACGGCGTGTTTTGGAAAGGCCGTCCCCAACCCTGACCGGTAACAAGACTCCAAAGTCTCAATCTTTCAAAGCCTGAAATCTCGCAATGGCCTCTCTCCGGCTCTCTTTCAGATCGACGATCGGTCTTGGGTAGCCTTTCGGGATAACTCCGCCCTTGGAAGGATCGTGAATCCGTTTGTTATCCAGTCTGGCCAGCTCAGGCACCCATTGCCGAATAAACTCTCCCTTCGGGTCAAACCTCTCACTCTGAGTTACCGGATTAAACACCCGGAAATAGGGCGCTGCATCGGTTCCCGTTGAGGCACTCCACTGCCAGCCCCCGTTGTTCGATGCCAAAAAACCATCCACCAGATTCTGCATGAACCAGGCTTCGCCCAGCCGCCAGTCGATAAACAGGTTCTTGGTCAGGAACATGGCGGTGATCATCCGCAGGCGGTTATGCATCCAGCCAGTGGTTTTGAGCTGACGCATAGCAGCGTCCACAATCGGGATTCCTGTTCGGCCTTCCTTCCAGGCTTCAAAGTGGTCTCCCGGCTTATTCCATACCAGCGCCTCCGTTTCTGGTTTGAATGCCCGGTGCATGCTGACGCGCGGGTAGTGATAGAGAATGTGAACGTAAAAATCCCGCCAGGCGATTTCATTGATCCAGGTTTCGATGCCGTCGCCCGAGAGACAAGACTGCCTTGCAGCTATAAGGCACTGGCGCCCGGACAAAACGCCGTTGGCCAGGTAGGGCGAGAGTTGGCTGGTGCCGTCCACGGCGGGGAAGTCCCGGTTGTCTTT
Source organism: Marinobacter sp. NSM (assembly GCF_052380025.1). Lineage (NCBI taxonomy): Bacteria > Pseudomonadati > Pseudomonadota > Gammaproteobacteria > Pseudomonadales > Marinobacteraceae > Marinobacter > Marinobacter sp. NSM. The sequence continues at coordinate 178,563 of NZ_JBQTCK010000005.1, read as the reverse complement.
GTAGTCTTTCGCCCGTTCGGCCAGGAATGCCTCCAGCTGACTGTGGGCAGCGTCCTCGCCTGTGGTTACCAGTGGCTCGGGCGCATCCTTGAATGGTGCCGGTAGGGTATCGGTTTGCTCCGGCTCTACTTGCGGGCCCATGGAGGATGGCGCTGGATAAAGCGTGGGCTGGGTTTCTTCAATCCAGCTGCGCCAACGGCGGGAAAACGGGGTGAAAACGGAATAGGGCTCATTCTGCTGAGTCAGAATCTCGCCCACCGGGGCCACGGTCTGGTCCCGGTACTTGGCCACCCGAATGCCGAGGGCGGTCAGCCGGTCGTGGGCCTGCTTGTCTCGTCGCCGCTCGTTGATGCCGTACTCTTCGTTGAAGTGCAAGCCCGTGATCTGCTGGTCTTTGCAGAAGGCTTCGAGCTTGTCGAGACTGGCCGTAAAGGTATCCGCATGCAGAAACGACAAACTAATGCCCAGTTTGGCCAACTGCCGGGCCAGGGTATTGGCGTGTTCCAGAACAAACGTAACCCGCGCGGCGGACCAGTCATGCTCTTGCCACTGCCCGGGCGTGACCAGAAAACAGGCTTTAACGGGCTTGCTGCGGCCGCAGGCGGCAGTCAGGGCAGCGTTGTCAGCCAGGCGGAGGTCGTTGCGGAACCAGACCAGTTCTGTCATCAGGATGCGTACCCTTGAGTATGTGGCATAGGTGAAATTACAGGCAATAAATCATTGGCTTGTATATTCGCTGCAACTCCCGGATTGGATTATAGTTAAGCAGACAAGCGGGCCACGATACAGGAGCCTTTCTCTTGGCATGATGGAAACTACCGAAAGCCAGCGCGACGGTTTATGGGCGCATTCTTATCAACTGGCTTCGGGCCAGACCCAACAGCATCTGCTTGGTTATACCCGGTTGTGGGTAACGCTGCTGGACCTGGAGTGGCAGATCCGCGAACAGAAGGTGGATGCAGACGCAGACCCCCAGCTCTGGGTGGAAAGTATTGGTCACACTCTGCCGTCTGCGGATATTGCAGTCCAGCGGTTTGTTCGCTCGGGGGACAACGGCATGGTGAGTTTTTATCCCGCCATGGCCAGCCTGCCCACAGTCATTCGACCCTACCAGCCACTGACCATCCCGCCCGGCGCCCGCTGTGTGCTTTATGTGGGAACGGCACTGTGGATGAAGGTGTGCGTGGGCGAAGCCCAGGTGGAGCTGGCGGAGGTGCCGTTGGCACCGCCATCACTGACCTGGCTGGGCAGAAACACCTGCGAAGGGGAGCTGTGCTATGCCTCGTCCACCTACGGGCGGCTCGCCCTGGAAGCAGTACCCAAACGCCCCTGGCGAGCAGTTACGCCAGTCACCATTATCAACAGCAGGGCACAACCGCTGTTGCTGGAGCGTTTCAGCATGCCGACCCCTTTGTTGTCGCTGCACAGGAACGGGCAAGGGCAGCTTTGGACCCCCGGCATTACGGTAGAGTGCGAAACCGATATGAGCTCAGCCAGTCTGCACATTGAGCCGTCAGTGATTGCCGAGGCTGGCTGGTGCGAGACCATCGCACCGGCCAGGGAAAAACTGGCCAAGGGTCGAAGACTGGTCCGAGCCTTTGATCATATGTTTGGCTGATACCGGCAACAGGAGTATTTGAGTGTTTGACGCAATACAAACGACGGTGGTCCAGGTGATCAACGGTATCGCCTGGGGCAAGTGGTTGTCTGCCGCCTTCCTGCTGGTATTGGGTATTGTTCTCGGTTCCTGGCTGGCCCGGAGCGTTGGCAGGCTGGTAGAAAAACGTACCTCAAGGCACCACCAGGTTCTGATCCGGCGGCTGTTTTTCTATGTCATTTTTCTCCTGTTTGCCATGGCGGCGCTGCGGGAAGCCGGGTTTTCACTGGAGGTGGTGCTTGGAGCTGCCGGCATTCTGACCGTTGCCATCGGTTTTGCGTCGCAGACCTCTGCCTCCAACATCATCAGTGGGTTGTTCCTGGTTATGGAGAAACCCTTCGAGATTGGTGATTTTATTGAGGTAGACGCCACGATTGGCGAGATCGTCTCTATTGATCTGCTCAGCGTGAAACTGCGCACACCAGACAATCTTTATGTGCGAATCCCGAATGAAACCCTGATCAAAACCCGGGTGGTTAACCGATCCCGCTTTCCGATTCGCCGGATTGATGTGGCTGTTGGTATTGCCTACGCGGAAGATGTTGAGCGTGTCAGCAACCTGTTGCTGGAGCTGGCGGAAAAAAACACGATGTGCCTGGAAGAGCCCAAGCCCTTTGTACTGGTAACCGGTTTTGGCGCATCCTCTGTGGATTTGCAGTTTTCTTTCTGGGTGCCCAAAGACAAGTTCTTTGAGGGCCGTGGCGGCATGATGGTGGCGATCAAGAAGATACTGGATCAACAAGGGATCGAGATTCCGTTTCCCCACACCAGCATTTATGCTGGTAGCCATTCCGCGCCTTTCCGGGTGCAACTGATGGGCCCGGAACAACAAAAAACTAAGGACTCCCCGGATGTCGACCGAGACCACTGAAGTAATCAAGACGACTCAACCCACCCAGGCGGACAACAAGGTCGCCCTGGGTTGGCGGGAATGGGTGGCCTTACCGGATCTGGATATCAGCCGCATCAAGGCCAAGGTTGATACCGGCGCGCGCACCTCTTGCCTGCATACGTTTCGCACCGAGCCGTATACTGAGAACGGCGAACGCCGGGTGAAATTCTGGGTGCACCCTGTGCAGAACGATTTGCACCAGGTGGTGGAGTGCGATGCCAAAGTGCTGGATGAGCGGACGGTGTCGGATTCCGGAGGTCACAAAGAGATGCGCCTGGTAATTGAAACCACGCTGGTGATTGGTGACCAGAGCTGGCCGATTGAAATGACACTGACCAACCGGGATTCCATGCGATTCCGGATGTTACTGGGGCGCACCGCCATGGCGGGCCGATCCCTGATTTACCCTGAAGCTTCCTACCTGGCCGGTAACCCGGCATTAAGGACCTGAATATGAAAATTGCGGTACTGTCGCGAAACCGTCACCTGTACTCAACCCGGCGCCTGGTGGAGGAAGGCATCAATCGTGGCCACGAAGTGAGAGTGATTGACGCCCTGCATTGCTCCATGAATATCACCTCTGCGAACCCGCTGATCCATTATCACGAGGAAGTGCTTGAAGACTTCGACGTGGTGATTCCGCGGATAGGCGCCTCGGTGACTTTCTATGGAACGGCGGTACTGCGCCAGTTCGAGATGATGGGTGTCTTCCCTGTTAACGAATCCGTTGCCATTACCCGTTCCCGGGACAAACTGCGTTCGCTGCAGTTGCTGGCCCGCAAGGGCGTGGGCATGCCGGTGACCGGGTTCGCCAACAAGCCGGACAACGTGCCTGAGCTTCTGAAAATGGTGGGTGGTGCACCGGTGGTGATCAAGCTGCTTCAGGGTACCCAGGGCATCGGTGTGGTGCTGGCGGAAACCCGTAAGGCGGCCGAGAGTGTGATTGAAGCCTTTATGGGCCTGAAAGCCGACATTCTGGTGCAGGAGTTCATCAAGGAAGCCGGTGGCGCCGATATTCGCTGTTTTGTGATCGGCGACAAGGTGATTGCCGCCATGAAGCGCCAGGGCGCCGAAGGTGAATTCCGCTCCAACCTGCACCGGGGTGGTACCGCCTCGCTGGTACGGATTACTCCGGAAGAGCGCCGCACCGCGATTACCGCTGCCAAGGCCATGGGCCTGAACGTAGCCGGGGTGGACCTTCTGCGCTCCAGCCGTGGCCCGCTGGTGATGGAAGTGAACTCCTCTCCAGGCCTTGAAGGTATAGAGAACGCCACTGGCAAGAACGTAGCCGGCATGATCATCAACTGGACTGAGAAGAATTACAAACCCTGGAAAACCAAAACCCGGGGCAGGGGATAAGCGCGCATGGCAAGAGCTCCGTTTGAAATCGCCGGGGTGCAGGTAAAACCCGGCACCCGGGAAACTGTGGAAGTGCCGGTGGCCAAACTCTACACCCACACACCCTTGCACATTCCTGTGGAGGTGGTGCACGGCCGCCGTGACGGCCCGGTTCTCATGGTGTGTGGTGCGATACATGGCGACGAGATCAACGGAGTGGAAATCATCCGCCGGGTATTGAAAAACTCAGCCTTGCGTTATCTGCGCGGTACCCTGGTGGCCGTGCCCATTGTCAATATCTTCGGATTTGTCCAACGCACCCGCTACCTGCCGGACCGTCGGGATCTTAACCGTTGCTTTCCAGGCTCTGAAACCGGTTCTCTGGGGGGGCGTATTGCCTACCTGCTGCGCACCCAGATTATGGAAAAGGTTACTCACATCATCGACCTGCACACCGGTGCTATTCACCGCTTTAACCTGCCACAGATAAGAGCAGAGCTGCAGAATCCGGAAACCTCCCGGATGGCGGAAGCCTTTGGTGCTCCCATCATTATCAATGCCGGGTTGCGGGAGGGAAGTCTGAGGGCCTACGCGGATTCCCTGGATATTCCGGTCATCACCTTCGAAGGTGGAGAGGCCTTGCGCTTTGATGATGTGGTGATCGCCAGTGGTGTGAAAGGTATTATCCGGGTGATGCGGGAGCTGGAAATGGTGCCGGCCAAGAAAGGCCCCAAAGCACCGAAAAAACGCTCGGAAACGGCGGCCAATTCCCAGTGGGTACGGGCAGACATCGATGGCATTATGCGCCCGGTGGCACGGTTGGGCCAGAAGGTACGCAAGGGCCAACGGCTGGCCATGGTAGCCGATCCGTTTGGCGAGACCGAAGTTGCGATTACCTCACCCTGTTCCGGGATCGTCATCTGCGTGAACAATCTGCCATTGGTGAACGAAGGTGAGGCCATCTACCATGTGGCCCGGTTTGATGAGTTGGGTGAGGCGGAAAAGGCCATGGACTACTTCCGCAGTTCCTTCGAGAACGAAGTGTCGGAAGAGGCCGTGGTGCCGGTACACCCCTGGGATGAACTTCAGAAATAACCGAACGTTGGAGCACATATGATTTGGCACCAAAACACCATTGAGCTGGCTCCACTGCCCAGGGGCTTCCACCTGGTAACCAATGAAATCCTGGCTCAGGCGCCGGAGCTGACCAACTGTGAGGTGGGGCTGCTGCACCTGTTCATCCAGCATACCTCCGCCTCACTGGCGGTCAACGAGAATGCCGATCCCGATGTGCGGGGTGACCTGGAGCGCCATTTCAACGTCATGGTGCCCCAGAATGCCCCGCATTATGAACACACCATGGAAGGCCCGGACGACATGCCCGCCCACATCAAGAGTGTGATGATCGGCCCGTCACTGACACTGCCGATCAGCCATGGCCATCTGGCCCTGGGTACCTGGCAGGGCATTTATGTGTGTGAACACCGTGACAATGCGGGTAGCCGGAAAATTGTGGCTACCTTGCAGGGGCGGTGGTAGGCGCCCTTTTCAGGGCGCAATCTTCTTCTTCAGCGCCTTGGTCAGCGGCCTTGGCAGGCTCGGCAGCGATTTCAGCAGCCAGGGCAGTACCTTTCTTTTTACGCCATTCAGGGATTCCGGTACCACCGCTTCAATCAGGTGCGGGCCGGGGTTGTGTTTGGCGTACTCCATGGCTTTGATCAGCTCTTCGGCGGTGGTTACCCGGGTGCCGTGCACGCCCATACTCTGGGCCAGTAACGCGTAGTTGGTAACCGGGCCGCTGATGTCGAGTTGCGACTTGGCTTTGGCCCCGGCTTCTTCGGCGCCGACCCGTTCCAGTTCTACGTTCAGGATGGAGTAGGAGGCGTTGTTGAAGATAATGGTGGTCACGTTCAGGTTTTCCCGGGCCATGGTCCACAGTGCCTGGTTGGTGTACATGGCGGTGCCGTCGCCGATCAGCGCATAAACCTGGCGATCCGGGCAGGCGATGGCCGCGCCGACGGCATTGGGCATGCCTTGCCCGATGGCGCCCCCGGTCAGTGTGATCATGTCGTGCCTTGGTGAGCCCGCGGTCATGGCGTTGAGCATCAGGCCGGAGGTGATGGATTCATCCACGATGATGCTGTTCTCGGGCATCAGTTCGCCCACCGCCCGGCAAACTTTTTCGGCGGTGAGTTTGCCTTTCGGCAGGCCGGGGCGCCCGGGCGCCTGCAGCTTGGGTTCGGCGTTGCTGGCACCGAGGGTGTCGGCCAGTTTCTTCAGGCTGGCGGCGGCATCCTGCTCCGGGGTGCTCAGGGTGTGTGCGGTGCAGTTATCCGGCACCAGGTAGCTTTGCTTGCCCGGGTAGGCGAAGAACGATACCGGCGCCTTGGCATCCACCAGAATCAGGTGGTCGAACTCGGAAAGCTGCAGCGTCGCCAGTTCCGCCAGGTAGGCAATCCGCTCCACCGGCGGCAGCCCGGCGCCCCGTTCGATACGGGTCGGGAAGGTTTCGGCGAACAGGGTGACACCGCTGTGGGCAGCAATGCGGGCTGCTTCCAGCAGGGCGGGCTCACGCAGCGCCCGACCACCCAGCAGCAGGGCGGTTTTCTTGCCACTGCCAATGGCTTCGGCGGCGGCCTGAACGGCGTGGTCATCGGCCGCCGGTGCCTGCGGCTGTGTTGGTGCTGCACAAGGTTTGCCGCCTTCGCCCCAGGACACGTCCGCCGGCAGAATCAGCGTGGCTACCTGGCCCGGCAAACCCCGGGCCGCAGTGATGGCTTCGGCGGCGTCCTGGCAAAGGGCTTCGGTGCTTTGTGACGTGCGCACAAAGCCAGGGGAGATGTTGCGGGCCACGGTCTCGATATCAGACTGCAACTGGGCGTCGTACTTCACGTGGTAGGTGGCGTGGTCGCCAACAATGTTGACCACCGGTACCTTACCCTTGCGGGCGTTGTGCAGGTTGGCCAGGCCGTTGCCCAGGCCGCAGCCCAGGTGCAGCAGGGTGGCGGCAGGTTTGTCCGCCATCCTGGCATAGCCATCCGCTGCGCCAGTGGCGACGCCTTCAAACAGCGCCAGCACGGCCCGCATCTTGGGTTCGCTGTCCAGGGCGGCGACAAAATGCATTTCGCTGGTGCCCGGGTTGGTAAAGCAGACTTCAATACCCGAATCCACCAGAGTTTTCATGAGTGCCTGAGCGCCGTTGGTCATTGTTGTTCTCCAGCTTGGGTCAATTTATGTGTGTTGGGCAGGTCCAGGTGGGCCGCGCTGATGTCGGCAATTCGGGTGACGCCGGTCAGGGTCATGGCCAGCTTCAGTTCCTGCTGCCAGGTGTTCAGGAGTCGGGTTAATCCTGCCTGGCCTTCCGCCGCCAAGGCCCAGGCCCAGGGGCGGCCAACCATCACGCCGTTAGCCCCCAGGGCTAGGGCCCGGAAAACGTCCACGCCGTTGCGGATGCCGCCATCCACCAGGATCTCGGTGTCTTTACCAACGGCGGCAACGATATCAGGGAGTTTGCTGGCGGTGGCGGCCACGCCGTCGAGCTGGCGACCGCCGTGGTTGGAGACCACGATGCCATCGGCACCCACGTTGACGGCTGCTTTGGCATCGTCCACCTCCAGAATGCCTTTGAGGATCAGCTTGCCGGGCCAGCGTTCCCGCAGCCATTCGATGGCCTGCCAGGTAACGGAGGCATCGAATTGGGTATCCACCCACTGTTTGAAGGAATCCAGATTGCTGGCCTCTGGCACTGCGTCGCTCAGGTTGCCGAAGGTCAGGGGTTTGCCTTTTATGGCCACCTGCCAGAGCCATCCCGGCCGCGACAGCAGTTGCTGGGCTTTCAGGCCGACAGATCGTGCGCCGGCGCTGTTCAGGCCGTTGCGGGTATCCCGGTGCCTGGGGCCAGGCAGTGGCAGGTCGATGGTAAAGATCAGCGTCTGGCAGCCGACGTCCCAGGCCTTTCTCAGCAGGGTGTCTACGTAGTCCCGATCACGAATCATGTATAACTGGAACCAGAAGGGCGCGCTGGCGGCGGCTTTCACCTCTGCCAGCGGACAAATGCCAACGGTGGATAGGGTAAACGGCACCCCGGCGGCATTGGCCGCTTTTACCGCCTGAACCTCTCCCCGCTGTGCCATCATGCCGGCCAGCCCCAGAGGGGCCAGGGCCACTGGCATACTGCAGGATTGGCCGGCCAGCTCGGCGCGGGTGTCTACGTTGTCGACATCAATCAACACACGCTGGCGCAGGGCGATGTCCTGCCAGCCGCTGACATTGGCCCGCAGGGTTTGCTCTTCGGTGGCTCCGCCGTCCAGATAATCCGCTAGAAACCGGGGCAGTTTGCGCCGGGCGAGTTGCTGATAATCGGCGGCGGTGGCCGGATAACTCAGGGGCATGGTGTCAGCCTCCGTTGGTGATGGAACGGGCGGCCGCCCGGGCGGTCAGAATGCAACCGGGCAGGAAGGTGCCTTCCAATGACCGTTTGCCGTTGCTGCCACCGCCGCCAAAACCGGCCGCTTCACCCACACAGTACAGGCCTCGGATGGGCTGGCCGCTGGCATCCAGCACCCGGCTTTGCAGGTCGGTACGCAGGCCGCCCAGGCTCTTGCGGGTGGTCAGTTGCATGTGGATGGCGATGAAGGGGCCGGCCCCTGGCTTCTGCAGCGGCGCCGGTTTGCAGGTACGCAGCCGGTCCGGCCCCCATTGGCGGGCGTGGCGAATCATGCGGATTTGCGGATCGTTGTTCAGTTGATTGCCCTTGCTGAAATTGGCGTCGAAGGCATCGGCGGTGGCTTTCAGAGTGGCAGCGTCGATGTCCAGGGAACAGGTAAGGGCATTCATTTTCTTCGCCAGCCCTTCCAGGGTGTCATCCACCAGGAAGTGACGGCTTTCATTCTGCATCTGGTTGACCAGCGGTTTGTTACCCAGCAGCAGTTCTTTCAGGAACAGGGGGAATTGCTTGTTCCGGATGCGGGCGTTGTGTTCGGCACCGGAGATGGCAAATTCTTTCAGGGCGATACGGCGGTTCAGCAGGTGCCAGGTCCAGGGTTTTTCCTGTTCAGCTACCCGTTGGCACAGCCAGTGAGTATCAAAACCGGTCACCAGGGGTTCCGGTCCAATGCGTTCGCCCCGGTGGTTCAGCCACAGGGCCGATTTACACGGAATGGTCGACAGGCCGTGGCCCGGGAAATGCGGATAGGGGTGGGGAAAGCCCGCAGCGTAGTTCCACATTTCACCGGCGTGGGTGATGAGCGCGCCCAGATGGTCTTTGGCCCAGTGATGCAGTTTGCCATCGGCAAACGGATGGGCACCATTGAGCATGGTGGCCGGTTGCGGGCGAGTACGTGGCCAGTTCGCCCGGCACTCAGCGTGGCTGCCGTTGATGCCGCCCATGGCCAGTACCACATTGTGGGCCTCAAACCTGACCTCTTCGCCGGTTTCCTCGTTAATGGCAACGGCGCCGCAGACCTCACCCGCCTGATGGTCCAGCCCGGTGATCCGGTGGCGATGATGAATGGTGAGGCGGCCGCTGGCATTTTCCTCATGCAGGGCGTTAACCATGCAACGCACCAGTTCCCGGGAGGTGCCCCAGGTGACGTGATAGCGGGGCACGCTGTTACCATCGCCAAACCGACCACGTTCTACCCAGTTCACCGCAGGCATGAATTTAATGCCCTCGTTGGCGAGCCAGTCGTGCACCTCGGAACGGGAATGTTCAACGTAATAGCGGGCCCACTGCATGGGCCACTCATCGTTCGGGTCCAGCTCGCCGAAGCGCAGCCAGTCCTGAAGGGCCAGTTCCGGCGAATCGGCGATTTTCATACGCCGCTGCAGTGGGGTGTCGATCAGCGCCATGCCACCAAAGGCCCACAACGCGAGGCCGCCAAAGCGTTCGGGAGTGTCCCGGTCAACGATGGTAACAGTCTTGCCCGCCCGCAGGGCTTCGAGGGCGGTAACCATGCCCGCCAGGCCGCCGCCGGCAATCAGGATGTCTGAGCAATCAGGTTTTGCCATGGTGCATGTCCAAACTGTGTTTTTGGTTTTGTTGTTACAGACCATATAACGCTATGATCGGATCTGAATTGACTTCAGAGGCCAGAATAATTGACTTTAGAAGCCACCGTTTCCATGGGATGGGTCAACACCGTGATCGATGCCGCACGCCGTCTGGGGGTTGGCGACACGGTGTTGCTCGAAACTGCGGGCTTGCCAGCACAGGCACTGGCCTGGGAGCGTTGGCCCATCGATTTCATTACCCGGCTCTGGCACGCTGCCGAGCGCTGTACCCACGATCCGGGTTTTGGTCTGAAAGTGGGCACGGGCGTGCGCCCGGCCAGCATTGATGCCGTCAGTTTTGCCATGCAAAGTGCAGCGACACTGCGCGAAGCCATTACCCTGGTGCAGAAGTATCAGCGCCTGATCTCCGACGGTGGGCGCTTCCAGATGTTGCCCGGCAGCCGGGGTACCTGGATTGTCTACCATCCAAGGCAGGGCCGGCTGGCATTCAGTCCGCACCAGATTGAGGCCGTATTGTCGGCGGTGGTGAGCCTGACAGACTGGATAGCGGGATCGGCGGTGCGGCCGGTGCGGGTTCAGTTCAGTCAGGCCCGGTTGGGGCCGGTTCGCGGTTATCGGGAGGTGTTTGGCTGCCCAGTGGATTTTGAACAGGCATTCAGCGGTCTGCTGGTGAGTCATGAGATGCTGGACAAGCCTCTGCCACAGGCAGACCCGGCCCTGGCTCAGGTACACGAGCAATACAATGCCGGGCGCCTGGCCGCCTTGGAAAAGGGAGCGGTGTCGGCAGAGGATCTGCGGCAATGGCTGGTGGCACGTGTCGGGCCAACCTTGCCCCGTCGGGCAGAGGCAGCGGGAGCGTTGGGTATCAGTGAGCGGACGCTGGCGCGCAGGCTGGAGACTCAGGGTTACACGTTTAACAGCTTGCTGGATGAGGTGCGCCAGGAACTTGCCCTGGCGGCCGTACGAGCATCCCGCCAGTCCCTGGCGGATATTGCACTATCCCTCGGCTTCGCCGAACCGAGTACCTTCTACCGGGCGTTCCACCGCTGGACAGGGATGCCCCCGGCGCGCTGGCGCAAGCTGGAGGCAGTTTAGGCTTACAGGTTGGCTTCGGCGAACTCCGCCAGCACCGACCTCGGTACACCCTGCAGGTGAATGTGGCCTCCGTGGCGAAAGCCCTTGAAGCGCTCGGTCATGTAAGTCAGGCCGGAGCTCAAAGGGCTGAGGTACGGCGTATCGATCTGCGCCAGGTTGCCCAGGCAAATCACCTTTGAGCCGTTACCTGCCCGGGTGATGATGGTCTTGATCTGGTGCGGCGTCAGGTTTTGGGACTCGTCAATAATGATCAGGCTGTGCTGGAAGCTGCGGCCCCGGATGTAATTCATCGATTTAAAGTGCAGGGGCACCTTACTAAGGATGTAGTCGACGCTGGCGGTCATGTTCTCATCGTCTTCATGCAGGGCTTCCAGGTTATCCACGATGGCGCCCAGCCAGGGCTCCATTTTCTCGGCCTCGGTGCCAGGCAAAAAGCCGATGTCTTCGTCCAGCCCCTGGGTAGAGCGGGTGGCGATAATCCGCTTGTAAAGCTTGCTGGCCACGGTCATTTCAATGCAGGCGGCCAGCGCGAGAATGGTTTTACCAGAGCCGGCGGAGCCGGTCAGGTTGACCAGGTGGATGTCTGGGTCCAGCAGCAGGTGCAGGGCCATGGCCTGGTAGATATCCCGTGGCACCAGCCCCCAGACTTCCTCGTTCATCAGGTCGTGCTGGTGCAGGTCTTTGATCACCAGCTGGTCGTCGGAGATGTCCACCACCTGGCCGACAAAACCGTGTTCATCAATCACGAACTCGTTGATGTTCAGTCTGGCCAGTTCGCCCTCACGTTTGAGCAGGTGTTCGGTGACCCCTTCACGCTGTACCGTTTCTACCTTGGCGATGTTATCCCAGAAGGAGTTCTGGAACTCCTTGTAGCCTTTGGGTAACAGATCGATGTCGTCCAGCAACTGGTCGTTGTGGTAATCCTGGGCTTCCACACCAAAGCCCCGGGCTTTCAGGCGCATGTTGATGTCTTTACTAACCAGGATAATGTCACGGGATTTGTGCCGGGCCTGCAGGGCGGCCAGGGTATTGATGATCTTGTTGTCGTTCAGGTGCTCCGGCAGGGAATGGGCGCCGGTACCCTCAGTGCTCATGATGATGGACAGGGTGCCCAGCGGCTCGGCCTTTTTGCCGCGTACAATCGGCACCCCTTTTTCAATGACTTTCGGGCTGGCATCGCCCAGCAATTTGTCGATGTTGCGAATGGCCTGGCGGCAATCGGCGGCGACGGTCTGTTTGCCGGACTTGAGGCTGTCGAGTTCTTCGAGGACCGTCATCGGAATGATGACGTCGTGTTCTTCAAAATTCAGGAGGGCATTCGGGTCGTGAATCAGGACGTTGGTGTCGAGGACGTACATTTTTCGGCGAGCTTGCGGTGCTCTTGGCATAGGTAGGGCTACCTCTCTGGTGGCTCAGTCGTTCTCGGCGCAGCGTTGCGTCAGTTCCTGGTGGGAAATTAGCTTCAGCATATCGTAAGTAGTTATGATGCCGGTAATTTTTGAATCCCTGGTGACGAAAATGCGATGCAGGTGCTCACGCATCATAATGTTGGCAATGTCTCGCACCGGGGTATCTTCGTCAACCGACAATACGATGGGCGTCATGATATCGCGCACTTCAACCGGCACTTTGCCCATTTCTTCAAAAATAACCATGCGCAACCGGCGGGCTTCTTCCTGTTCTTCGGGAGTCAGTTGGGGCTGATCACCGGTACGGCTGGCGTTCCAGCGAAACTCGGTGATGTCTTTGAGGGTAGCGATGCCGATGATATCGCCATTGTCGTCTGTCACCGGGCTGCCGGTAATCTCGTTGTCCGTCAGGAAACGAGCCAGACGGTCCATGGTCCAGTGGTGTGGCACGGCTTTGACGGTCGGGGTCATGATTTCATGGGCGAGAACGCTCATTGGTGGGCATCTTCCATTTGCAGTCCTTTTGAGGAAGCTTAGCCGTTCCTTGGCTTTCAGTCACCCCTGTATCTGCGCCTTGTTCAAGCGCCGGGCGTGGCCGGTTAACGGTTAGCCGGCACAACTGCTTGCAGATTACCGTTCTCCGACCATTCCAGGCGATGGCCCTGATATTTCTCTTCTTTGGCAACGGCCTCCAGCGATTGCATGGACTTCATCGGTATGTCGACCAGCAGGTTGTTGACCAGCCAGCCGGGTAGCGCACCGTTGGGTTCGGTGTGCTGCACCCAGACCATCCGGGTTTTGTCGTCGCCGTCCGGGGTAAAGCGGTAAAGGGTGTCTGAGCGATCAACCCGTACCCTGCTCTTGAACTCCGCCCGCATATCGGGCACGGCGTTCAGGTCCATAACCACTTCGCCGGTTTTGGCATCGCCACGGGTCTGAATGCGCAGAACGTAGTCCCGGTCGGTTACCGGCCAGGGCATATCGTTGACGGAGTAGGCGTAGCGATCGTGAAAGCTGCCCTGACCAAAGGCGTAGGACTCGGTGCAGTTATGAACCCACTCCTTGCAGGATTCCGGGTTGATCATCACCGCCATCAGGTTTTCCAGCGGAACGTCCAGATCGGCCACGGCTTTGAAGGCCTGAAACCCGGAATTGCTCTGGTCCATGGTGTAAATGCGGATGTTGTCGACTTCCTTGCGCAGGGACCACTCCGGGGCATCCTCCGAGGGCAGGGATGGGTGGTCACTGGCCAGGCTGGGCAGGGGCAGAAACATGAGAAAAGTCAGCAGGCCCGCCATCATGCCCTTGAAGCCATGGGCTCTGGTTATTGTCATAAGCTACACTTCCTTGATGAAGGTGCGCTGAGTCTAACACGGTGCCGGTTTCTGCTTTTTGGCGGGAATAAGGGATTGTGAACCAGGTTGCGAACTGGTGCGCCACAACTCATGAATGGCCTGATCTGACGATAACTATGAACAAAAAGAACCTGATTGATGCCAGGGGCAGAATTGTACCGGGTGTGTTGCACCAGCCGGTTGAGACCATTAACTACATGGACTTTGACCTGCGCACGGTTATGGACCGGCCCCGGTCCCGGTTGGCCCGGCACTGGCGGTTCAATCAGTTCCAGTTCGTCAGCGCCATGGCGCCCGGCTGGGTGTTCGGCATGGCGATTGTGGACCTGAAACTGTTGGGTAACGGGTTCTTTTACCTGTTCGATTTTGAAAGCGGGCAAATGTTCGAGCAATCGTTTATCCAGCCACTGGCCCGGCACACCGAGATTGAACCCTATCCTGAGCATGGCCATGCCCGGTTCCGCAAAGGTGACGTGTCGTTGGCCATCGAGCCGGCCACCGGAGGCCGCAACATTCGGGTAACGGCCCCGGGAAATATTCAGGTGGACCTGGAGTTGCAAGATACCGATCAACCCCTGAGGCTGGTCTGCCCGGCGGGCTACAACGGCTGGGTTTTTACCCGCAAATCCGCCGGTATACCGGTTGAGGGCGAAGTGCGCTGGGGCCAGCAGGTATGGCGCTGTGATGAGCAAACCCGCGGCTCCATCGACTGGAGTTGTGGCTTTATGCGCCGGGAAACTGCCTGGAACTGGGCCTGTCTGGCCGGGGTAACGGAGCAGGGAGTGTCGATCGGGCTGAATCTGGCGGCCGGAGTGAATGAAACCGGGATGACCGAGAACGCCCTGTGGCTGGATGGCCGGTGCGTGAAACTGGGTGCCGCCCGCTTTGAGTTTGACCGGTATCAGCCGGGGGCTGATTGGCGGGTGACCACTGAGGACGGCCTGGTGGATCTGAGCTTTGTGCCAGCCGGCACGCGCAAAGAACGCCTGAACGCCGGCGTGCTTGCTTCCAATTTCCGGCAGTTTGTGGGCACCTTCCGGGGAACGGTGAGAGATGAGGCGGGCCAGTCAGTCCCCGTAGACGGACTGCGGGGACTGATGGAAGATCACTATGCCCGCTGGTAAGGCGGGCGCAGCGATTACTTTTCCGGCAACGTGACGTTCAGTTCCAGGACCGAGCAACTTTCGTTGCGGTCCACGTCCACCTGAACCATATCGTCACTGATCTGCACATATTTGCGAATGACATCCAGCAGTTCCTGCTGAAGTTGTGGCAGGTAATCCGGCATGTCGCGCTGGCCACGTTCGTGGGCCACGATAATCTGCAATCGCTCTTTTGCCACACTTGCCGTGTTGGTCTTCTTGCTCCTGAAGTAATCCAGAAAACTCATCCCTTAGCCCCCCTTGAACATCCGTGAGAAAAAGCCCTTCTTCTGAGAGGTCATGAAGCGGTGTTCACGCTCCTCACCCAGAAGTCGTGCAACGGCATCATCATAGGCCTGGCCGGCATCGCTCTGGTCTTCCAGAATGACGGGCAGGCCCTGGTTGGAGGCGTTGAGTACCACCTGGCTTTCCGGGATAACCCCGAGCAACGGAATGGCAAGGATCTCCTCAACATCGCTGACAGACAGCATCTCGCCACGCTCTACCCGGTCCGGGTTGTAGCGGGTGAGCAGCAAGTGCTCCTTGACCGGGTCCTGTCCCATCTCGGCCCGCCGCGACTTGCTCTGGAGGATGCCCAGGATTCGATCGGAATCCCGTACAGAGGAGACTTCCGGGTTGGTGACCACAATGGCCTCATCGGCATAGTACAGGGCCATCAGAGCACCGTGCTCGATGCCGGCCGGGGAATCACAGACGATGTAATCGAAGGTTTCCGACAGCTCGTTGATGACTTTTTCCACACCGTCTTTGGTCAGTGCTTCTTTTTCACGGGTCTGGGAGGCGGGCAGAATAAACAGCGTGTCTACCCGCTTGTCTTTGATCAGCGCCTGGTTGAGTGTGGCTTCGCCCTGAATCACGTTGACGAAGTCATAGACCACGCGGCGCTCACAATTCATGATCAGATCGAGGTTGCGCAGGCCCACATCGAAGTCGATTACGACGGTCTTGTGGCCGCGCTTGGCAAGGCCGGTACTGATTGAGGCGCTGGTGGTGGTTTTGCCAACGCCGCCCTTTCCTGAGGTAACGACAATGATTCTAGCCAAGGTTCAGTTCCTGTTTCGCAGTGGATTCGTCATGTCTTCAACGTTGTTATTGGCTGTCACAACATCAGGCCTTGTCCAGTGGCGTCACCACCAGCAGGTCGTCCCTGAGCTGGATTTGCACAGCGCTTTTCCAGCCATTGTCCTGAAGATCTTCGGAGATTTTATAGTGTCCGGCGATGGACACAAGCTCTGCTTCAAGTGACTGACAGAACACCCGGGCGGTTTCAGCCCCATGGATGCCCGCCAACGCGCGCCCCCTGAGTGGTCCGTACACGTGGATATTGCCTGCGGCGAGCACTTCGGCGCCGGCCTGAACCGGAGCCAGAATGATGAGATCGCCTTCCGGGGCGTATACCTGCTGGCCGGAACGAACGGGCTGGTTGATGATTTTTGCCGGCGCCGGTTCGATCGCCGTGGGAGCGGCTGGGCTGGCGGTCTCAATGTCCGGGGCGGCGTTCTCTTCAGACTGCGCGCTGGCCGGCGCCTGTTCCCGCACGCTGCTGCCGGGAAACAGGGCCAGTGAGGCTCCGCGGGCCAGGCGGCGCTGGTCGTCGTTACCGGCGCGAACGCCAATCACATGAATGTTATGGCGGCGGCAGGTGCCGATCATCTTGAAGAAGTCCAGCTCACTGTCCAGCCCCTCGTATTTCTCCAGGCTGATCACCAGGGGTATGTCCTTGAAAAATCCCGGAGCCTGGCTGATCTTGTCCCGAAGATTGGCTTCGAACTCGTCGTTGTCGAAGTAATAAAGTTCCAGGGCTGTCAGCGAAACAGAGGCACTTTTCAGCTGGAAACTCTGTTTTAGCCCGGAGGCGGCGGTATCGCTCATGAATCAGTGTCTTCCCTGGTGGCTTACTGGGTGGGTTCGGTGCGGGCGCGCAGTGGCTGCTGATCAAACCGGATGCCAGACCAGCCCGTGCTGATGAACTGACGGATGTTGCCATGGCTGTCGCCTGCTGGGTCGCCCAGGACCTGCTGATAGTGTTGGGCAAACAGGTTCAGGGTATCCACCTCGCTCAGGTTGCAGTACTGGCCCAGTGCGAACACCCGGCAGGAACCGGCATTTTCACCGGCATCGTTTCGCACCGGGCCATTGTTGAAGCCCGTGGGCTGAAACTCAAAATGCTGGTCGATCAGCGCCAGGGTGTCATCGAAATTGGCGTGGCCCGCGTCGAGGGAAGCCAGGTGGATGCGCACTGTCTCATTTATGTTCATTATTTGTGATCCTGCTTCGGACCAATCTGATATTTTTCTTTCCACTGCTCATAGGGCATGCCGTAGATTTCTTCCCGGGCGTCCGGATCGGATAGCTCAAAGCCTCTTTCCTGTGCTTCTGCCCGGTACCATTTGGACAGGCAGTTGCGGCAGAAGCCCGCCAGGTTCATCAGGTCAATGTTCTGCACGTCGGTATTCTGGCGTAAATGCTCCACCAGGCGCCTGAAAGCAGCGGCTTCGATCTCAGTGCGGTCAGACTCGGGTATGGGGTTGGTCATGGGGCCTCGCAGATGACGTTCCGGTTTGATGTTCGGGTTCCTGACATTCTCTGCATGTTAGCTTAAGATACAAGGCTGTATAAATGTACAGATTGTTTACGCGAGCCCAAGGACCATGCCCCAGCGCAAGATCATTCATGTGGATTGCGACTGCTTCTATGCGGCGGTCGAGATGCGCGACGACCCAACGCTGAGGGACGTGCCCCTGGCAGTTGGCGGCGCCGAGGGCCGGGGCGTGGTGACGACGTGCAACTACCGGGCAAGGGCCTTTGGTGTGCGCTCGGCCATGCCCGGCAGTGAAGCCCGCAGGCTGTGCCCGGGGCTGGTGACCGTGCCACCGGATATGGCGCGATACCGGGCCGCGTCTCAGCAAGTAATGGCCATTCTCCGGGAAATGACCGATCTGGTTGAGCCCCTGTCGCTGGATGAAGCTTTTCTGGATGTGTCTGACATAACCGAACACCGGGGCAGCGCCACCCTGATGGCCCGGCATTTGCGAGAGCGGGTTCGGCAGGAGGTGGGTATTACCATCTCCGCCGGCGTGGCCCCGAACAAGTTTCTGGCCAAGATTGCCAGTGACTGGCGCAAGCCCGACGGCCTGTTTGTGATCACGCCGGAGCAGGTGCCGGAATTTGTCGAATCCCTGCCAGTGGAAAAGCTGTTCGGTGTGGGCCAGGTGACGGCCGCCAAGCTGCATTCCATGGGCGTGAAAACCTGCGGTGACATGCAGTTGCTGGGGGTGGACACCCTGATTGAGAAATTCGGCAAGCAGGGCTACCGGTTATTTGAAATGGCCGCGGGCCGGGATGAGCGGCCGGTAATTGTCTCGCGGGTGGCGAAATCGGTCAGCGTGGAGCGGACGTTTTCCCAGGATCTGCCGGACAAAACTGCCTGTGAAACCGTGATGCCCGCCCTGGTGGCGGATCTCAATCTGAGACTGGCGAGAAAGGGGCGGCAGAAGCCCATCCACAAGCTGTTTGTGAAAATCCGCTACAGTGATTTTTCAACTCATACCCTGGAGCGGGTACGGGAATCGGTGGCCGAACCAGAGGTTGCCGATTACCAGCCCCTGCTGGATGAACTGGTTACCCGGGCCGATCGCCCAGTCCGTTTGTTGGGGGTGGGTGTGCGTTTTCGCAACGATGAAGCCCCGGTTACCCAGCTGAGGCTGTTCGACTGATCTCTTCCCAAGTGGCTATATCCCCGCCTTTTTTAGTGTAAATCGGTCTTGCGCTCTCTTTGACGTGACATTGTGTCATATCTAGTTTTAGGTTGACGATTTCCTGCTGTAATCGTTGCGGGCCAGGCCCGCCCATTAAAATAACAAGTGCGGGAGAGCAAAAAATGAACAAGCCTGGCAGGTGGTCCCGGTGTCGCCATAGTGCGCTGGCCGGGTTGTTACTATTAGCCTTTGCCGCCCCCGCCGCTGCAGAACTTGGTGATTACGGGTTCTGGCGAACCTTGGGGAATCTGGTTTCGCCGCCCGAAGCGGATAATCCGGTTACCTCTGACCAGCGCCAGGGAGACTACCCCCTGCTGGCAAATCCGCCAGGGTATAACGACGGCTTTTCGCCCGGTGCCTACTACCAGTGGCAGACTGTTCCACTGGCGCCGGAAACCGGTGCGGTATGTGGCAACGGTTCCGAATACAAGTTCTTTGTAAACCGGGTGCCCAACACCTCCAATACGGTGGTTTATTTTGAAGGTGGTGGTGCCTGCTGGGACTATGAAAGTTGCAGCGGTCAGACTGGCATTCGTGGTGCCCGTAACCCCGATGGTATACCGGACGACTACCTGTCGTTGTTGAACCCCGGCGCAAGCCTGGTCAGCCCGTTTGTGGTGCGCCTGCATCCCTGGAGCCGGGTTAAAACCCAGAACTGGAATATGGTCTACGTGCCTTATTGCACCGGCGACATATACTCCGGCGACCGGGTAGCGGTGTACCAGGACCCGGAGGGCGAGGCTGAACCATTGGTCTGGCACCACAACGGGCTGCGTAATAGCCGGGCGGTTATTTCCTGGTT
This sequence comes from Marinobacter sp. NSM, assembly GCF_052380025.1. NCBI lineage: Bacteria > Pseudomonadati > Pseudomonadota > Gammaproteobacteria > Pseudomonadales > Marinobacteraceae > Marinobacter > Marinobacter sp. NSM. Next base: position 159,082 of record NZ_JBQTCK010000005.1, on the reverse strand, counting down.
GAAAGACAATCTCCAGCGGCCCGGGCAGATGCTGACAACTGGCTGCAGCGCAGGTGGTATCGGTGGCTTGACGAACTATTATCCGGCCCGCCGGGACATTGCGCCCACCCGCAGTTTTCTGATCAACGATTCCGGGCCGGCATTCAGTGCGCCGGCAGGGGCAGATCCGCAACAGTACCCATCGGTCCTGCTGCAGGGTTTGATCCGGCAGGTGTGGGGGCTGGATCAGGCCAATGGACCTCTGGCCTATCTGAAGTCTGGCTTGCCCGGATTGAACCTGAGTGACCTTGGGTCGCTGTATCCCGCCCTGGCCAGCGCATTACCTCAGGACCGCAAGGGGCATACTCATTTCTGGCGCGACCTGAACTACTCATCCTATTCCTACGAACGTTTCTTCGATGACATCGAACAGGCGCCGGATCAGGCTACCAAGGAGGCCCTGCTTCACCAGAAATGGGTGCAGGATACCGAACGCCTGAAAAACACCCTGGCCGGGCTTGATAACTTCGGTTACTACCTGGCCATGTTCCGGGATGTGAATGAAAGCCACTGCACCTCAATCATCGAGTTCGCCAATTCGGATATTCAGGAACTGGGCCTGGAACTGTACCACTTCGTGAACAACGTGATGAACGGCAGCGGTGCGGTTATGCAGGCTTCAGAGACTGACACGGTGGCGGATTACAACAAACCGTTCAATCTGCTCTACTGGTCGCTGGACCAGTTGCTCTGAGGGTTTGTTCGGGCTGGCCCATGGTCTCGATCCGCGCCTCTAGCAGGCGTTGACGCAGATACTGGTCGCGGGTCAGCCCTCCGGGTATCCGGTCAAGAGCCATGACCTCTTCAACAATCTCTTTCTCCCGGACCTTGTAGCGATCAAACTCGGGTTTGGGGGCAGATCGCCAGGCCTCAAGGCGTTCCTCAGACCGGGCCTGATAGCGTTCGATCAGTTCTGTGGCCGCCGCCTTGGCGGCCGCTTCGTCCTGCTCCAGCAGCTGTAGCAGAGCGAGTCTGATCATGAGCGCTTCTGGCGCGCTGACCTGGGTTTCCTGCTCGTAGCGTGCAAGCTGCTGTTCCAGTTGGTCGGCCCGGTTCTGTCTTTGCTGGGCGTCCAGTTCGGCGGCTTCCTGGAAAAAGCGTTGCAGTTCCTCTTCGAAATCGAGTCGTTGGGCGAACTGAATGATTCTGGGGTCTTCCAGCAATGCCCGTTGCTCGGGGGCCAGATCGATCGGCACTGGCGTGTCTGCAGGGGCTTGTGAAAGGGGGGCGTTGGGGGGCTGGTCGTTGACCTGCCCTGGTGGTGTGTCGGCCGGTTCAGGCCAGAGTAACACCAGTGCTGCTGCGGTGGCCACGGCAATGATGAAGGGTTTTCCGTGCTTCATGACGGGCTCCGGCAATAAGGCTTCGGAACCAGTTTAGACCAGTTTCTCAGGGACACTAAAGCGTGGCGAAGGTCGCGCCGAACATCCGTACTGACACCCAGCCCATGCCTGCGCCGATGACAGCCCCCGCGGCAACATCGCTCGGGTAGTGCAGGCCCAGAACCACCCGGGAGGCGGCTACCGACAGGGTGAAGGGTAGAACATACCAGGCGGCCACTGGCATGGCGACGAACAGCATGGCCTGGAAACAGGCTGCGTGCAGGGTGTGCCCGGAAGGGAAGCTGTAGCGATCCAGCGGTGGTGTGCCGCAATTGATGGCCGGAAACGAGATAAACGGGCGCTCCCGGATAAGTTTGTGTTTCAGGCCTTTGTAGGTGAGGGTGCAGGTGAGTCCGGTAAAGGCCATCAGCACCGCCAGCCCCAACCCCTGTTCCGGAGCCAGCAGGGGCAGGGCGAGAATCAGTGCATACCAGAACCAGCCGTCGCCAAGGCGGCTGACGACCCGAAAATAGCTCAGTACAGGCCGGAACCGGACTGCACGGTTGATGGCCTGGCACAGCGCATATTCACGCTGGTCTGCCAGGTCAAAGAAGCGAGATGCCTTGTTTGTTGATGCCATGGTATCGGGCCTGTGCCGGTTGGTTGAGTACCAGGTGTTCAAATTGTTCAATCTGGCTGTTCCAGCTCAGATCCAGCGCATCCAGGCGGGCCTGGGCGCGAACCCGGCTCAAGAGGGTGGGCTGGTCAGCCAGTCGCAATGCGTGGTTGATAAAGGCTTCGTCCTCCGACAGCTCTGCTTTCAGACCGTTTTCTTCGTGGCGAAGGTGTTCAGCGGCCGCCGCGTCGTCAAAGGCGACCACTCCGAGCCCACTGGCCATGGCTTCGAGAACCACGTTGCCAAAGGTGTCGGTTTTGCTTGGAAACAGGAACAGGTCGCCCGACGCATAATGCCTGGCCAGATCCTCTCCGCGTTGGGTGCCGCAGAAAATGTATTCCGGGTGGCGTTCCGCCAGTTGTTTGCGCATTGGGCCGTCTCCCACAAGAATGAAGCGGGCATTGGGATGGAGGCCCCGGATCCGTTCAAAACAGGCGACCGCCATGCGCAGGTTCTTCTCGGCGGCCAGTCGGCCCACGTAAAGTACCGCCCGGTCACGGTTGGTCAGCCCCCAGCGGGCGCGCAGGTCATGGTCACGCTTATGGGGAGTGAAACGATGGCAGTCCACGCCGCGGCTCCACAGGCCGGTCGGGTGGATGCCCATGGCTTGCGTAACCGTTTGCATTTTGCGGGTTGGCACCAGAGTGATGGCGGTCCGGTTGTGAAACCAGCGGCCATAGGCGCAGAGTAATCGTTCCAGGCCGCCGGCACCGTAGTAACGGGAGTAGCTATGGAAGTTGGTGTGAAAGCCGGACGACACCGGGATGCCAAGATTTCGGGCGGCGGATACCGCTGCTACACCCAGCGGTCCCTGGGTGGCAACGTAGATGGCGTCTGGTCGTTGACTTTGCCAGAGTTTTTTCAGGGTGGCCGGGCGCGACACGCCGAACTGCAGATCGCTGTATCCGGGCAGGGGCAGGCCGGTGACCACCAGTTCACGGGTAAAGAGGCCGTCACCGGTGCTTTCAAACAACCCTTTTTGCTCATGGGCCTGCTTTGGCCTTACCACCGTGATCTTGTGGCCCCGTTGCATCAACCCCTGGCACAGGTGCTTCAAGGTGTTGGCCACGCCGTTGATTTCCGGCGGAAACGTCTCCGAAACAATGGTAATGTGTTGCGGGCGCCGGTCAGCCAGCTTGGGGTTGGTCACGGTGCGTCCTGAATATGTCGCTGTCATGCTTCTACTATGGAAATCCGGCATGACAGCCATGCGACAACTTTGTGACATTCCCTTTACGTCTTCTATGTGCACGAGGAGATCTCATGCAAACGCGAAAACTTGGACAAACCGACATTGATGTCAGTCTGATCTGCCTGGGAACCATGACCTGGGGGGAGCAGAACACCGAGCAGGAAGCGTTTGAACAACTGGAATACGCTATCGGGGCAGGCATCAACTTCATCGATGTGGCCGAGATGTATCCGGTGCCGCCACGAGCGGAGACCCAGGGCCTGACCGAGACCTATCTGGGCAACTGGCTTGCTCGAAGAGGGCGCCGGGAGGATCTGGTGATTGCCACCAAGGTGGCTGGACCGGGCAATGGTTTGAGTTATCTGCGCGGCGGCCCGAGGCTGACCCGGCAGCATATTCGCGCAGCCTGTGAGAGTAGTCTGGCGCGCCTGCAAACCGATTACATCGATCTTTACCAGGTGCACTGGCCAGACCGCAGTGCAAATTTCTTCGGCAAGCTGGGGTATCAGCGTAACCCGGACGAAACCTCGACCCCTATCGAGGAAACGCTGGGCGCCCTCGAAGAGCTGGTCAAAGAGGGCAAGGTGCGCCACGTGGGATTGTCCAACGAAACGCCCTGGGGGACCATGGAATACCTGCGTCTGGCCCGCGAGAAACAGTGGCCCAGGGTGGCTTCCATCCAGAACCCCTACAGCCTCCTGAATCGATCTTTCGAGCTGGGCCTGGCGGAGTTTGCCCACCGGGAAAGCACCGGGTTGTTGGCCTACTCACCCCTTGCGTTCGGTATGCTGACAGGCAAGTATCTGGGCGGAAAATGGCCGGAGAAGGCCCGCTTGACGCTTTACGAGCGCTTCAGCCGATACACCGGGGAACGGGCTGCGGATGCAACCCGTGCCTACGTGGAGCTGGCCCATCATCATGGGCTGACCCCGGCGCAGTTAGCTCTGGCCTGGGTGAATAGCCGCGAGTTTGTGACCAGTAACATTATCGGTGCAACCACCATGGACCAGTTGAAGGAAAATGTCGGGTCTGCAGATATCCGGCTCAGCCCCGATCTGGTGGCGGCCGTGGAGGCTATTCACGACGAATTTACCTACCCTTGTCCCTGAGGGAGGCAGCCTACGGCGAGGTTGCCCTGTTTCCGGTTTCTCGGGGCGGGGCGGTTACAGATTGCAATACAAGTGATCATTTGTTGACAAAAAAGTGACCAGTTTGCGTCGGGCTACTGGCGCATTTGTGTACAAAGTCACACCATTTTCAGGGAGAATCATTAGACTTTGGTACTGAAGCGTTAATGTTCCGAAATCATTTTTCCGGGTGCTTGTTGTCATCATGATCATTCGTCTGTTTATCGCCCTGCTGGCCCTCAACTTCGTCGCGTTCGTAGTGCGCGCCGAAGCCGCTGAGCCGATTCTGACCGATCGTATGATGGCTGAGCGTGATGACATGGTATCGGCCGAGGAAATCTATGAGCTTCAGGAATGGATGTCTGGAGATTACGAAGACGACCATTTGGATGCTTTTGCCGCTATCGGTTCGCGTTTGTTGAGTATCGGATTGAGCCGCCGTACGCAGGAGAAAACCTACGCATCTGACCCCGCGCAGCCGGATCATGGCATCGGTCTGTTGAACGAGGGTGCGGCTCTTAACCTGCGCTGGCGTTTCTGAACCATCTTCAAGGCCCCTGTTTTAACCGTATCTTCCTACGTTACTCCCACCAATCAGCCAATCTCATGACCTGACGCATTGTCAGCTTCATTCTGTCGTGTGATCATCGAACCCGTTGCGATTCTCAAAAAGTGGAGAGCTGGTGATGGCAGAACAGAACGGAGTCTATTACGACGACGCGAACGCGTGCGTGGACCGGGTAATCGAACGGGTAGGAAAGCGCATTACTCTGGGGTTACCTCTCGGTCTTGGTAAGCCCGTTCGCTTTGCGAATGCCCTTTACCAGCGCGCCAAGAATGATCCGGAAATTCAGCTGCATATTGTCACTGCGTTGTCGTTACTGGCTCCCGAGGGCGCATCGTCGCTGGAGAAGCGTTTTCTGGGGCCTTTTACCAAACGCCTTTATGGCAACATTCCTGAGCTGGATTACGCGCGAGACGTCAATCGTAACCGGTTGCCAGACAACGTGACTGTCTCGGAATTCTTCTTCAAGGCCGGCAGTTATCTCAACAATCAAAGCCAGCAGCGCCACTACGTTTGTACCAACTATACCCACGCCGTCCGGGACCTGATGGCGCAGGGCGTCAATGTGCTGGGCCAGCTGATGTCGCCTGGCGAAGATCATGGTCAGCCAGGACACCTCAGCTTCAGTTGTAATCCGGATTTGACCCTGGACATCCTCCCGCTGCTTCGGGAACGGGAAGCCGCTGGCACACCGGTGGCCATGGTGGCAGAGCTCAATCACCACCTGCCGTGGTTCGGTCATCACGCCGAGGTTGAAGCCAGCCAGTTTGACGTGATCCTGTCTCACCGGGCCTCCGACTATCCGTTATTCTCCGCGCCCCAGATGGCGGTGAGCCCCGCGGACCACCTGATCGGCTTTTACGCTAGCAGCTTGCTGAAGGATGGCGGCACTCTGCAGGTGGGGATCGGGTCTCTTGGCGCTGCCCTGGTACACAGTGCCATCACCAGACACAAGCATAATGACGCCTGGAAAGCCGTGTTCGATCACCTGCAGGTGCAGGATCAGTTTCCGGTGGTGCAGGAGTATGGTGGTACAGAACCTTTTGAACAGGGACTGTATGGATGCAGCGAAATGATGGTGGACGGTTTTGTCTACCTGCTTCAGGAAGGTATTCTCAAGCGCGAAGTCTACAACCACCCGGAATTGCAGAACCTGATCAACCGGGGTGAACTCACCGAGACCCCAAGCCTGGAGGCCCTGGACGTTTTGCACAACGCAGGCCTGATCGCCTCACCATTGCGGGCGCGGGATGTGAACTGGCTGGTCCGGCACGGGGTGCTGCGCGACCATGTTGAGTTCAAGGGCGGAAGGATACGACTCAATGAGGAGGTATCGGTTGAGGCGGATCTATCCAATGCCGACACCCGTAAAGCGCTCGAGGCATTGGCGCTGGGCGACAAGCTGGCTGGTGGGATTGCCCTGCACGGTGGTTTCTACGTTGGCCCGGAGAAGTTCTATCAGGCCCTGAGAGAGCTGTCGGACGACCAGCGCGACAAGATCTGCATGACCAGTGTTAATTTTATCAATCACCTTTATGACCATCGCTTCGGTGATCAGAAGCTCAAGGTGGCACAACGGGTCCATGGACGGTTTATCAATTCCGCCATGATGTACACTCTCAACGGTTCGGCGGTGTCGGACGGGCTGGCGGATGGCCGTGTGGTGAGTGGTGTCGGCGGCCAGTACAACTTTGTGGCCATGGCTCATGAGTTGCCGGGGGCTCGCTCCATCCTGGCCCTGAGAGCCACGCGGGTCTCCGCTGGTAAGACCGTCTCGAACATTGTATTCAACTACGCCCACTGCACCATCCCAAGACACCTGAGGGATATCGTGATTACCGAATACGGCATCGCGGACCTTCGTGGGCAGTCCGATGAACAAGTGTTCCTCAGGCTGATCCGGATTGCCGACTCCCGATTCCAGGAGTCATTGCTGGCGCAGGCCAAGAAAGCGGGCAAGGTAAAAGCGGACTTCAAACTCCCGGCGCACTGGCGCCAGAATACCCCTGAGAAAGTCGCCCGGGCCCTGAAGGCCGGGGGGGAAGGCGACTGGTTCCCGGCCTTCCCGTTTGGCAAGGATTTCACCGACGAAGAGTTGAAATTAGGGAAAGCCCTTAAGGGGCTGAAAGCCGCAACCTCTACTCCCCGTGGTAAACTGGCGACCATCTGGCAGGCCCTGAAGGCGGATGACGAAGAGGGGCGCTATGACGCCCTGCTTGATCGAATGGGTTTGAAAAAGCCGTCAGGATTCCGGGAAAAACTGGACCGGAAGCTGGTAATCCATGGCCTGCAAAAACTCGAACCCCGTAAAGAAACAGGAAACAAAACAAGCTGATGCAAGCCGATAAGCCGCAACTCAAGCCCGAAGTATTCACTGTCCATTACGTGCTCAAGAACCGTATAGGTGAGCTGGTGGATACCTCGGAAGGCAGTGAGCCACTGCATTTCCTGTACGGCACCCCGGAAATCATCGCGGGCATCCAGGAAGCGGTGAAAGACCGCCGGGTGGGCGATTGCCTCGAAGTCACCATTCCGCCGGAAATGGCCTACGGAGACTACCGCGAAGACCTGGTCCGCAAAGTGCCCCGCTCGCTGTTTGAAGGTGTGGAGAACCTGCAGGTTGGTATGAAGTTCCAGACCAATTCCGGCGATCAGGCCCAGGTGGTGCAGGTGGTGTCCATCGATGGCAACCTGGTGAAGGTAGATGCCAACCATCCGTTGGCTGGCTTTACCCTGTATTTTGACCTGGAGATCGTCGGTCGCAGAGAGGCTACGGAAGACGAGGTAGCCCAGGGGCGTCCGCTGTCCTGAGGCCGGTGGGCGTGGCCTCGAATTCGCCTGCGTGAATACGCTTCAAACCGGCACTGATCTGCTGATGGATTAAAGCGGTCAGGGCGTTACTCGATTCCGGGCAGGCCGGGTCTATGGTCGGGTGAATCACCACATCCACCTGGGTCGGCGGTTGCCTGAGCAGCCGGATCAGGTGGGCGTGGAAGCTGTCGTCACCGATGAACGGGGCGATCGGATCCGGACGATGTTCTCTGCGGTAACCGATGGTTATTGGCTGGATCGGTGTGTTGGCGTCGCGGGCGGAGGCCAGCAAAAAACCGTGGATCGGTAGCACAGCCAATCCCGAGCTGGTGGTGCCTTCCGGAAACACCAGGACAGACTCGCCGGCATTCAGACATCGGCTTATCTCCGTTTTTATTCGCCTGGCCTGGCCGCTTCCGCGTTGGATGAACAAGGTGCCGGCTTGCCTAGCGAGCCAGCCGATAATTGGCCAGTTGCCCACCTCAGCCTTGGACAGGAATCTCAACGGCGTTATGCACCCCAATATGGGAATGTCAGACCAGCTGATGTGGTTGGCAACGTAGAGTGCATGGGCTTCCGCGGGCTGGCCGTGCACCCGGATACGGAACCCGAGGTATTGGCAGGCCCGACGGAAGCAGAAAGCGGCCCAGGGTGAGCGGTCGACAGGTTGTCGTCGGAACAGGTCGACCAGTTTCAGGGTGATGGCCAGGGCGCAGGTGCCCGCAAGAAACACCAGGAACCCGGTAAGCCGGATTAGTAATCGTATCCACCCCATCTGCTGCTCCTTTGCCTTCAGGCAGTGCGCCCCATGAAATGCCGGCTATACCTGGCGGTCAGTTTGCTGACTTCCAGAACCACCAGCAGGTCCGCGCAGCGGAAGTCCGGGTCCCAGCAGGGTTCGCCGCACACCCTTGCGCCAAGGCGCATGTAGGCGCGAATCAGGGCTGGCACGTCATCGCTGTGTTCGTGTTCGGCGCGGGTCAGGTGTGGCAGGGCACGGAGTGGGGTTACCCGGAATGCAGGAGCGGCAAGGTATTCATTCTGCAGGTGCCGTGCTATCCGCCAGGCTTTCATGCCTCCATCGGCCATGCTGATACTGGCGCAGCCAATCAGATAGTCCACGTTCCGGCTATCCAGGTATTCCGCCAGGGCCGCCCACAAAAGGGTGATGGTGCCGCCATTGCGGTAATCGGGATGAACGCAGGTCCTGCCCAGTTCCGCAAGGGTGCCCGGCAATTTACCCAGGTTGCTCAGATCGAACTCGCCTGAAGAATAGAAGGCGCCAACCGAAGGCACGTCGCTCTGGTGCAGGATGCGAGTGGTTGCAACCACTTCACCGGTGCCGCCATCGGTAACGATCAGGTGGTCGCACAGGGCATCGTAGGCATCGGCATCGATACCCGGCGTGGTGGCGCCCAGATCACTGCCATACTCCTCGGAGAAAACCCTGTAACGCAGTCGCTGGGCGGTTTCGATGAGTTGTGGGCACCGTGTCAGGGTGGTTTTCAGCTGGCGCCCCCGGCGCGGCTGGGAACGGGCGATTTGTGCTGTCATGGCCTTGGCCTCTTGTTTCAATTACACGCCAAGGCTATGAAGCTCCTGTGACAGTGAGGTGAACTGCCGGTGACGTCTATATGACAATGGCCGGGATCTGTCGCTAACCGGATTTGTGTCACAGGCTGTAACGCTATGACCGTTCCATGTATATTTCTGTATAGCATGTATAATTGCCGTAACGGTACGTTGCCTGTATTGTCGGGTGGACGACCCCCAAAACCGGAATAAAAAAACAGAGATGGATGGCGTGGAACAGACAAACGAGAGTTGGCGAATCCTGATCGTAGAGGACGATGAACGGCTTGCGGACCTTACCCGCGAGTACCTCGAAAGCAACGGGCTGACAGTCTCCCTGGAAACTCACGGTGGAGCCGCAGTTGAACGAATCCGTAATGAGCAGCCAGATCTTGTTGTGCTGGATCTCATGTTGCCGGGCGAAGACGGCCTGTCGATCTGCCGTCGAGTCAGGCCCTTCTATGCTGGCCCCATCATCATGCTCACTGCCCGAACCGACGACCTGGATCAGGTACTTGGTCTGGAAATGGGGGCTGATGATTACATCGGCAAGCCGGTACAGCCAAGGGTTCTGCTGGCCCGAATCCGCGCCATGCTCCGGCGGATGGAAACCGCCCCTGCCGGTAATCCGGAAGAAGGTGGTGAGGAGCCTGCGCGCCTGCAGTTCAATGACCTGGTGGTTGATCGCTCCATGCGGGAGGCCTGGCTCAGTGAAGTAAGCATTGACCTGACGAGCGCAGAATTTGACCTGCTTTGGTTGCTGGCCAGTAATGCCGGTCGGGTGCTCAGCCGTGAAGAGATCTTTACCGCCTTGCGTGGTATCGAGTACGACGGCCAGGACCGCTCCATTGATGTTCGGGTGTCCCGTATAAGGCCGAAAATCGGAGATGATCCCATTCACCCTCGTCGAATAAAAACGGTACGCAGTAAAGGCTACCTGTTCGTAAAAGAAGCCTGACCGTTTTTCCGCGGCCTGTCCTCCCTGGTGGGCAGGCCGTGTTACCAGGGTAGGCCCAATGTCCCTGAAATTTTTCCTGACAGTCTATGCTCGCCTGGCCGGTGTCACCGCGCTGGTCATTCTGCTGTGTGTTCTTCTGTTCAACGGTATCAACTCCGTTCGTCATCAATTCTGGCATGAACGGTTCGCGAACCCTTTGATGCGCTGGCTGGCGGCGACGCCCGCGCCCACAAGGCAGTATCACTGGATGCCCTCCCTGTTCGACCTACGATCTGGCCCGCCTGAACAGTTCGACCTGGACAAAGTGGCCATGGAGCGGCTGGGGTATGGGCAGGTGGTGGCGCAACGTACCGATGTTGGGTTTCGTTATCTGGTTCGCTCTTTCGAGGGTGGCCTCGTCAGCCTGCGCCTTGAGCAACCATACCGGGAAATGGCCCAGGCAGTTGCCCTGGTAGTTCGATGGCATCTGGAAACGGTGAGCGCTGAGCAGCGGGCCGATGTTGCCGCGCAACTGGCGGAGGCCCTGGGCGTGCGTGTTGAACCGGTACAGGACCTGAAGGCGCTGCCCAATCAGGACGTTATCGAAGACATCGCCAACACGGGGCTGGTGGTTTTCAATGAGCAGGGCACCCGAAACACCCAGGTGCTGCTGCGTCTTGAGGAAGGTGATCTGGTTGTCGTTCGCATGCCGTCACCGTTCAATCCCTGGGCCTGGCGAATGATTGTCTTGCTTGGCATCGTGGTGGGCTCGGTGCTGGCGGCCGCTTTGTTCCTGGCCATGAGGTTTGTCGATGGCCATCTCCGGAAGGTGGAATCTGTGGCAGTGCGTATTGGCCGTGGCGAAATGGGTGCCCGGGTGGAGTCTGAGGATGGCACACTGGTGTCGCGGCTTGCCTGTTCGTTTAACAGTATGGCGGAGCACATACAGCGGCTGGTTCAGGTTCAACGGGAAATGATCCACGCCGTTTCCCACGAGTTGCGCACTCCGGTAGCCCGAATTCGCTTTGGTGTCCAGATGATCGAATCCGGAAGCAGCCCGGAGGTTCTCGAGAAGCAGCTGGAGGGTATCGATGGTGATATCCAGGAGCTCGATGAGCTGATCGATGAAATACTGACCTACGCCCGCCTGGAGCAGGGTGGGCCGGTGTTCAGCTTGCGAGAGGACTCGGTAACAGACCTGGTTCGGCAAGTGGTTTCTGAACAACAGATGATCCGCCCGGAGATCCGGATTGAGTGTCGTATAGATGAGGAATCCGAGCGTTGGGCCCTGTCGGATGTGGAGCCCAGGTACATCCACCGGGCTATCCAGAATCTGGTGGGCAACGCTGGCCGGTATGCTGCTGGCCGGGTGTTGGTGAACTGCCATCTTGACGAGGACAACTGCCGGGTTGACGTGGAAGACGACGGCCCGGGGATCCCCGAGCAAGACTGGGAGAAGGTGTTCACCGCCTTTGCCCGGCTGGATGACAGCCGCACCAGAACCTCGGGTGGCTATGGCCTGGGGTTGTCCATCGTAAGGCGCATTCTTTACTGGCATGGCGGTCAGGCCTTTGTTGGGCGCAGTGACGAGCTCGGCGGCGCGCGATTCAGCCTGGTTTGGCCAAGACGTAAGCCGGATGACGCCATTTTGTGAGCCAGTGCTCACGACCTCACCTGATGTAACAAAGCTCTACAGAATAGCTACTGAATTCGTCAGCTTCCGGGCTGAGAATAGACGGCGTAAGGGATGACTTTTGAGGTTGTAGTTCTTACGAACTTTCCTTGTTTCATTCGTCATTTGAGGGCCGGATTTATCCGGCCCTTTTTTTATGCAAAATTTCCCGCCAATAGTGGTTATTCACACTCGGACTGCTCTCGGGCTGGTAGACTCTACTGAAAAAAGGAGATCTGAATGTCCCGCTATTTGCTTGCCATTGATCAGGGTACCACCAGCTCCCGGGCCATCGTTTTCGATGCCAGGGGTACGCAGGTGGCAGTCGCCCAGCAGGAGTTTCACCAGTATTTTCCCCGAGACGGCTGGGTTGAACATGACGCCGTGGAGATATGGGACAGCACCCTGGCGGTGTGTCGCGAGGCTTTGGACAAAGCCGGGGTCCAGGCGTCTGCCCTGGCCGGCATCGGGATTACCAATCAACGGGAAACGACAGTTGTATGGGACCGTGAGACCGGCGAGCCGATCCACCATGCCATTGTCTGGCAGGATCGCCGCACCGCATCGTTGTGCACCAAGCTCAAGTCGGATGGCCATGAGGCCCTGGTCGTTGAACGCACGGGCCTGCTGATTGATCCCTACTTTTCTGCCACCAAGGTTGCCTGGCTGCTGGACAATGTGGAAGGTGCCCGCAAGCGAGCTGAAGCCGGTGAGCTGGCGTTTGGTACCGTCGATACCTGGTTGCTGTGGAACCTGACCAACGGTCAGTCTCATTACACCGATGCCACCAATGCATCACGAACGGCCCTGTTCAATATCCATAACCAGGATTGGGACGATGACCTGCTGGCGCTATTTCGGGTACCTAGGGCGTTGTTGCCAGAGGTTCTGGACTGTGCCGATGAGTACGGAGATACCGATGCGGAATGGCTCGGTGCGCCGGTCAAGGTGGCGGGTATTGCCGGTGATCAGCATGCGGCGCTGATCGGCCAGGCCTGTTTCGAGCCCGGTATGGCCAAGAGCACCTACGGGACGGGCTGTTTTTTGATGCTCAATACCGGTGACGAAGCGCTGCGTTCGGAAAACCGGTTGCTGACCACCATGGCCTACCGGTTGAATGGCAAGCCGTGCTATGCGATCGAGGGCAGTATTTTTGTCGCCGGTGCGGCCATGCAATGGCTTAGGGACGGTCTGCGTCTGATTACCCATGCCAGTGAGTCGGCAGGCCATGCCGAGACGGTGGGCGTGGACAACCCGGTTTACCTGGTGCCGGCTTTCACTGGGCTGGGGGCGCCTCACTGGGACCCCAATGCCAGAGGCGCCATTCTCGGCCTGACACGGGACACCGGTATTGCTGAGATCGTCACTGCGGGCCTGCAGTCGGTGTGTTATCAGACCAAGGATCTGGTGAGGGCCATTCGCAACGATGGTGCGCGCCTGGAGTCGATTCGGGTAGACGGTGGCATGGCGGTAAATGACTGGGTGATGCAATTTCTTTGCGACATCCTGAACGTCACTGTCGACCGGCCTCAGGTAACGGAAACCACGGCCCTGGGCGCGGCGTATCTGGCAGGATTACAGACCAGGGTGTTCGAAAGCCTGGAGCAGATCTCCGACCTATGGGAGTGCGAACGGCAATTCCGGCCGGATATGAAGCCGGCGCTTCGGGAATCGCTGTATGCGGGTTGGCTGGATGCAGTCGAGCGGGTCTGTAACAACTGACCCGCTCTCTCAACTGGTGCGTTCGAAGGCAATCAGGTGATCGGCTTCGACACGCACCGGCACGTGCTCGCCCATGTGGAAATCCAGGTGGCTCCGGAACAGGGCCTCGAATTCGGTATCTTCCGAGTACCGGAACCGATAAAGGGTTGACGTGCCTGCGAAGGTCTTCTCCACCACTTTAGGCTTCAGGTCGGAGTGCTCATCGTAGACGATATCGTCCGGGCGAATCAGCACATCCAGCAGCGTGCCCGGCTTCCATTTATAGGCCCGGTTGCCGTGGATAACCCCCAGTTCGGATTCAATGGTGTCCGGCCCCAGGGCGGTACCGGGAATGAAGCCGCCCTGGCCAACGAAGCTGGCTACGAAGCGGTTGGCGGGTTCATGATACAGGTTGTAGGGTACGTCCCATTGCTGCAGAGTGCCGTCTTTGAGCACCGCCACCTGATCGCACATGGCAAACGCTTCCTGTTGGTCATGGGTGACGAGGATAGCGCTGATGCCGAGTGTTTTCAGGATATCCCGTACATCCAGGCTCAGCCGGCGCCGAAGGTCGGTATCCAGGTTCGAGAACGGCTCATCCAGCAGAATCAGCGTTGGCTCTGGCGCCAGTGCCCTGGCCAGGGCGACCCGCTGTTGCTGGCCGCCGGATAGCTCGTGGGGATAGTTGTTTGCCAGGTCCTGCAGGTGCACAAGGTTGAGCAGTTCCATGACCTTCTGGCGACGTTCGGCCTTGGTCATATTCCTCAGGCCAAACCCGACGTTGTCGGCGATGGTCAGGTGGGGGAATAGCGCGTAATCCTGAAACACCATGCCGATACGGCGCTTTTCAGGAGCCAGGGTGCGTCCGGGAAGGCTGATTGACTGGGACTGGAGCTGGATTTCCCCGCTGTTTAAAGGCAAAAAGCCGGCCAGGGCTCTGAGAATGGTGCTTTTGCCACAGCCACTGGGGCCGAGCAGGCACCCAATGTCGCCGTGGCTCAGGGCGAAGCTGACGTCTTTAACGACAGAGTCGCCGCCATACCCGCAGGACAGGTTGTTGACTTCCAGCAGCCAGTCGGCCGGTGGCAGCAAAGATTCAGGCATGGATCAGTCCAGGCGGTTAAGAATGAGGAACTCGAGCAGGGCCTTCTGGGCGTGCAGGCGGTTTTCCGCTTCATGCCACACCACTGAACCCGGGTGCTCCATCATGTCGGCGGAAATCTCCTCGCCACGGTGGGCAGGCAGGCAGTGCATGAACAAGGCATCCTTGGCGGCCAAAGACATCAGTCCCTGGTTGATCTGGTAGTCCTGAAAGGCTTTCTCTCGGGCTTTCTGCTCGTCTTCCTGGCCCATGGAGGCCCAAACGTCGGTGACCAGCAGGTTGGCACCCTTTGCAGCGTCTTCCGGTGTGCGCACCACGGTTACGCGATCACTGTGGGCTTTCAGCAGGTTACTGTCTGGTTCATACCCTTCCGGGCAGGCTACGTTCAGGTGAAAATCGAACTGGGCCGCCGCGTTGATGTAGGAGTGGCACATATTGTTGCCATCACCAATCCAGGCAACGGTAGCTCCGCGGATGCTGCCGCGATGTTCACGATAGGTTTGCATATCCGCCAGCAGTTGGCACGGGTGGAATTCGTCGGTTAAGGCATTGATCACCGGCTTGCTGGAAGCCGAGGCAAAGCGCTCAACGGTTTCGTGGGCAAAGGTCCGAATCATCACCGCATCCACCATGCTGGATATCACGATGGCGGAGTCCTCGATGGGCTCGCCCCGGCCAAGCTGGGTGTCCCGGGGAGACAGGAACATGGCGGTGCCACCGAGCTGGGTCATGCCCGCTTCAAAGGATACCCGTGTGCGGGTGGACGATTTTTCAAAGATCATCGCCAATACCCGGTTTTTCAGGGAATCCCGGGTTTTACCCGCATGCCACTCTTTACGAAGCCTGGACGCATGATCAAGGAGCTGTTCCAGCTCACTGGTGGTCATGTCGTTCAGAGTCAGAAAATGTCTTGCCGCCATGAAAGGCCCCTGTTTCAAGGAAACTGCTGTACGGTTAGCATCTGAAAAGGGCATCAAGTCTAGCCCTTCACAACCCGTAAAACAACGCCGGGGGTGGGGTGGTTGCTCTGGGTCAAACACATCGGTTTGGTGGCTAATCGACCAGCCGTGTACAATGGCGGTTAAGTGCCGTGTAACGGTAAACCTGATTTCAACCAGAGGTATGAGTTCATGGATATCAATGAAACCATCAAGAGCCAGCTCGAAGAGAACCCGGTCATTCTTTACATGAAGGGCACTCCGCAGGCACCGCAGTGCGGTTTCTCCGCCCGTACCGTTCAGGCTCTGATGGCGTGCGGTGAGCGGTTTGCGTTCGTGAACATTCTGGACAATCAGGAGCTTCGCGAAGCCCTCAAAGTCTATTCAAGCTGGCCGACTTACCCGCAGCTCTACATTGGTGGTGAGCTGGTGGGCGGTTGTGACATTGTTCTGGAAATGTCCGAGAGCGGTGAACTGGCCAAGGCGGTTAAAGACGCGGTCAAGCAAGCCGAGGCCTGAGCTTTCTTTTAGCGGCGCTTCGGGGTGAACACCAGCTTTACCTCGAAGCGGTCCCGCTCCTCTCCTTTTGGCTCCGGATAGGGGCTGGCAGCCAGCGCTGCACGATACGCTGCATCATCAATCCCCTGGACACCCGTCGACTCCACAACCCGTGCCCGGGTCAGCGCGCCATTGGCGAGCAGTCTTAATTCCAGTGCCATCGTGAGTGTCTCCTGCAGGCCCGCTATTGCAGGCACTCGCTCCTGTTCAAGTTGTTCCGCCAGATGGGTGGCCAGCAGAATCAGGTACGGGTCCTGCTCTGACGGCGACATGGTTATCCGCTGAATCGCTTCCGGCTCGTCTTTGGTGGTTGAGGTTGACGGTGTGGATGCCATCGATTCAGGACTGGCCGGATGCTGTTGTGAGCGGGGTCGGCTGGTTTCGGTTCTGGCTGCTGGTTTTGGGGTGGGCCGGGCGGTGTGGGTCGAGACTGGCTCGGCAACAGGTCGGTTTGCTGAGGCGGTCGTGATTTGCTCTGGGGCCTCAACGGTAAAATCCGGATGCCTCGGGGGTTGTGGTTCAGCGGCGTTGGGGCTGGATGCGGTGCTGGTTTCGGAGGCCGGGGACTGGAGAGTAAACACCAGGCGATGACTGAACTCCCGTGCTTCCCTCAGGGGGGAGGGAAGCACGGCCAGTAGCAAGGTGTGCACTGTCAGGGCCAGAGAGATGGCCAGAATTAGCCGATGGGACGCCGGGATCGACGGAGGTCGAAGGCCTGGCTCTGACATCGCAATCAGGCGGTTTTGGTGCGCAGGTTGCCCACGACGGCATTCAAGGCGCGGTCGATCAGGGCGCCCTGTTCCAGAAGCGTCAGGCGGCCCCGGCGCATTTCGTGGGCCAGTTCCACCCTGGTTTTCTCGATCACCTTCAGGCCCATGCGATTGACGAACACGAAACAATCAGCCTCTTCGATAACCGCAGACAGTTTACATCGGAAGTTGGCACCGTTGACCAGCTTGAACTCGACCCAGTTGCCGATCTCGATGTCATCCAGCTTCGCTACATACTCAGCAATGGCAGCATCTTCCAGTTCCTGCTGGCGCTCAACGGCGGTCTGATGCACGGTGGGTGCTTCTTCTTCGATCTCTTCAGGGCTGTCCTGGCGTGCCTCGATGGCCGCATTGGTGCGGAAGGCTTCTGCCAGTTCGTGCTTAAGCTGCCCCATCATCTGGTCCAGACGGGAAGCGTTGTAAGAGACCTCCTCCAGCCCCGCCCGGAGTGTCTTGAGTAAGGCAGGAACAACCCGGACCCATTGATCCCGCTCTTCGTCTTCCTCGTGGGGATGCAGGCACCAGATCAGGTCGTCCACCACCCGGGCCGTCTCGTGCCAGCGGTGCTCGGTGTCGTCACGCAGGTAAGCGAGAAACATGACCCGGCTCCAGCCATTAGTCAGAATATCGTGAACCGGCTCGGGCAGGCGGTATCGGGAGACTTTTTCTTTGATCAGCCGGTCGACCGCTTCCTGGGCCTTCTGGGACTTGATGCGGCCCCGTTCAGACTCCCGGGTACGTTGCTCCACCAGAGACGCCTTGCGGTTTTCGCGCTCCAGGAACTGTTCGAACTCCTGGTTCAGTGTTTCGAACAGGGCGATATCGCCGTCAAATTCATTGAGAATTCGCTGTACGACGTTATGAATCTGGCCATAGAGCTTGTCTCTGGCTTTTTCATCACTGGAGCTCCAGCCAATACCGGCACGGGCAAGGGAGTTGAGCAGTTTGCGGGCCGGGTGGGTAGCTTTGCTGAAAAAGCTCTTGTCCTTGATGACCACTTTCAATATCGGAATCTGCAGCCGGCTGATCAGTACCTGTACCGGAGCAGACAGGTTGTAGTCATCCAGTATGAACTCGAACAACATGGAGACCAGGTTGATCAGGTCTTCGTCTACTTCATTCAGTGCCGGCTTGCGTCCATCCTGGCCTTCGGCTCTTGCCAGCAATTGCTGCACAACCTGGCGCAGATCGATCTCCACCGGTTCGCCGGTGCTCAGATCGTCACTGTCCTGAAGGTTGAAGTGGCTGGGCAGAGTATTGAGCATATCTGCCAGCTCCGGCCCTCCGACGACGCGCAAGGCGGGATCGGCACTACGAGGTGGCATGCCTGAATTGGCCTTTTGCAGCGCCAGCATCTGGCGAATCTGGTCAAACAGGGCGGTATCTTCCGGTCTCTGCTCGTAAGCGACGGCTTCACCGGTTCCAGTCTGGGTTGCTTCGCCCTGGGCTGGCTTGCCAGAGGCTTTTTGCTGTTGGCCAGCCTTGCCGTGGAATCGGAAGTTGGGGATGACGCCGGCCTGGATCAGTATTCGGTTGGCTTCGTCCAGCAGCATACCCAGGTTAGACACCACGTAGCGGTCAAACTGCTTGAGAACGATCAGCCGCTCCCGAATCTGGATTTCCAGTGCCTGGATGGCCTCGGTAAACGCGCTGCACAGGTGTTCCGGTGCCATAGGGTTAACTGGCACCTCTTCTGAGGCGTCCGGGTATACCTCGGTGAATCTTGCCTGCAGTTGAATCAGGGGCCCCTGAAAGTGCGCCTTGGCTTTGGTAATCATGGCGTTCAGGGCAACCTGTTCTTCCAGATCATCATCGCCGACCAGCGACAGGGTGTCTACGCTCGCCTGTTGGGTGGTGTCCTGGGCTTGCAGTTGTCCGGCGTGAGGCGGGTTAGCAAAGAATTGGGCAACGGCGTTCTGGAAATGCCGCTCAACTCCTTTGCGCTTTATGCGGATTTCCCGCATCGCTTCAAAGTACCGGTTCTGTTCGTTATTACTACGGGCATTATTCGCCAGTTCGAAGAGTGAATCATCGACAGCGTCAAAAGCCCCTTGCAGCAAATCTCCCAGTCCCGCGACAACCGTGTCACGGATACGGGTTACCTCCGCGGGAACCGGCCGGGAGCTTGCGGCTTCCCGGTGTTCGCGGAGGTAATGTATGCCGGACTGCTTGTTCATGGCCGACTCCTGTTTACGCCTCAACCGGATACATGACCGAGCTTGCTCTTCTTCTATTCTGAATTATTGGTTAAACTTAGCGCATTTTTGGTTGGATTAACATGAATAAACGCTAACCTGGGACGTCATTCAAAAAGCAGGCCTCATCGGCCGTGTCCAGTTTACCGAGCCGGTCGGGGTTCCAGGGCCGGCCGAGACCGTTTGCCGAGGCGTTTGGGGTGCACAATCGCCGCTTTCACCACGTTGTCCTTGATCTGAAGCACTTCCACGCGATGTCCACCCACCTTGAGGCAGACGTTGGTTTCCGGAATGTTTTCCAGGGTTTCGGTGATCAGGCCGTTCAGGGTTTTTGGTCCGTCGGTGGGCAGTTTCCAGCCCAGGGTCTTGTTGATGGATCTGACCGCTGTACCGCCGTCGATGATATAAGTGCCGTTATCCTGTGGAATGATGTCTTGTGAAGTGGCGGAGTAATCGGTGGTGAACTCGCCCACAATTTCTTCAAGGATGTCTTCCAGTGTCGCCAGGCCCAGAACCTCTCCGTATTCATCCACTACGATGCCAAAGCGGCGCCGGCCCTTCTGGAAATTGAGAAGCTGGGTATTCAGGGGGGTGCTTTCCGGAATGAAATAGGGCTCCTGGCTTAGCTGCATCACCATAGCTTTGTTGATTTCCGGCTCTTGCAGCAGTTTTGCGGCGCTGCGCATATGAAGGATACCCTGAATATTGTTGATATCGCCCTTGAATACAGGGAGCCGGGTGTGCTGACTACTTCTAAGTTGGCGGACGATAGTGTCCGTGTCGTCGTCCAGGTCGATACCCGCTACTTCATTGCGGGGCACCATTATGTCGTTCACCGTGACTTTTTCCAGGTCCAGTATGCTAACCAGCATATCTTTGTGTTTGGCGGGAATCAGCGCGCCGGCTTCATTGACGACAGTTCTGAGTTCCTCCCGGCTCAGGTGATCCTCCGTGGCCTGGGCTGAAGATACGCCGAGCACGCGCAAAATGCCGGTGGTGAACAGGTTGACGGACCACACCAGTGGGTAGAGGATTCTCAGTAACGGCCTGAGCACGAAGCTGGCAGGAAAAGCAATTTTCTCCGGGAACAGTGCCGCCAATGTTTTCGGGGTGACTTCGGCAAAGATCAGGATAACGATGGTGAGCAGAACGGTGGCTATCGCGATGCCTGCATCGCCCCAGATCCGGATGGCGATCACTGTGGCGATGGCCGAGGCAAAGATATTGACGAAGTTGTTGCCGATCAGTATGACGCCAATCAGCTGGTCGGTCCTGTTCAGGAGTTTCTGCGCCCGGAGCGCACCTTTGTGGCCGGTTTTCGCCATGTGTTTCAGGCGGTACCGGTTGAGGGACATCATTCCCGTCTCTGAGCTGGAGAAGAAGCCTGAAAGGATAATTAGGCAGACAAGAAGAATGAACAGCGCCGTCAGCGATGTTTCGTTCAAAAGAAAAGCCCTTATATTGACGACAAGAGTGGAAAATAGGGTGAATTGGTTTGTGGTGTCAAGCGATTCAGGTGGTCAGCCGCCTCTCTGGAACAGCAGTTCCAGCACGAATTTGCTGCCGTAGAATGCCAGCATGAGCAAGGCGCACCCGGCCAGAGTCCAGCGGCTGGCCGTCATTCCCCGCCACCCTTTGGTGTACCGGCCTACCAGCAGGCCAATAAACACCATAAGCGAGAGCATGGAAAACAGCGTTTTGTGGGCCAAGTCCTGGGCAAACAAGTCTTCGATGAAGACTGCTCCGGTGACAATGGCCAGTACCAGCAGGACAACTCCCGCCCAGACCATTTCGAACAGCAGGGATTCCATGGTTTGCAGTGGTGGCAGGTTGCGGACCAGCAGGCTGTTGTAGTTGTGTTTGAGCTGCCGGTTCTGGAAGTAAAGCAGTACCGCCTGAATGGCCGCCAGGGTGAACAGGCTGTAAGCTGTCACTGAAAGCGCGATGTGCGACAGCATGCCATAGCTCTGGTCCGGCACAAGGCGGGAGGGAGTGTGGGTGATCAGTGTCATCACAATCGTCAGTGCCGCGATCGGGTAGGCGCCGAGGAACAGGCTTGCGACGGGCTTGGTCAGGTTCAGTCCCAATAACAAAAACACGATCAGCCAGGAAATGAGCACGGAACTTTTGAAAAAGCTCAAATCGAAGCCGCCATCCATGTGCACGGTCTGGGCAATCAGCAGGCCATGGCCAATCAGTGCCAGGATGCCAATGAGGGTGGTGATGGCCAGATTACTCTGTACCCGCCCCCTGAAATGCAGCGCCTGCAGGGCGGTTCCAACGCTGTAAAGAAAGAGTGCGGTAACCGCGAGAATCAGCGTTCCCATGACATCCTTAGTGTATTGCCTTGTAATGAAAGCGGGCACGGAGTTGTTCAGAGGCTCCGTAGTCTGGGTATAATGTCGCGATTATGCAACAGGAATCAAGCAGCCCGGGCTGGCTTCTTGATTTGTGTGAACAATTTCTCCGGGGTACGGAAGAGCAACATGTTTGAGAATCTCCAGGACCGGCTTTCCGGCAGCTTGCGCAAGATCTCTGGTCAGGCACGCCTGACCGACGACAATATTAAAGATACGCTTCGTGAAGTTCGTATGGCGCTGCTGGAAGCGGACGTCGCGCTGCCGGTAGTCAAGGATTTCATTGAGGGTGTCCGGCAGCGGGCGATTGGCCAGGAAGTCCAGCGCAGTCTCACGCCGGGCCAGGTGTTTGTAAAGGTTGTCCAGCAGGAGCTGGAGCGGGTGATGGGTGAGGGTAATGAGTCCCTCAATCTGTCCACCCGCCCGCCTGCGGTGATCATGATGGCCGGCCTGCAGGGTGCTGGTAAAACCACGACGGTGGCCAAGCTCTCCCGCTTCCTTAAAGAGCGTCAGAAAAAATCCGTGCTGGTGGTCAGTGCCGATATCTATCGGCCGGCGGCCATCCGGCAGCTGGAAACCCTGGCCGGTGAAGTGGGTGTCGAGTTTTTCCCCAGCACCACCGAACAGGACCCCGTGGACATTGCGAGCGGGGCGATTGAGGCGGCGCGCCGCAAGCATATTGATGTGGTGATTCTCGATACCGCCGGTCGTCTGCACGTAGACGAGCAGATGATGGGTGAGATCGGTCGGCTGCATAAGGCCGTGAACCCGGTGGAAACCCTGTTCGTGGTTGACGCAATGACCGGTCAGGATGCCGCCAATACCGCCAAGGCGTTCAACGATGCCCTGCCGTTGACCGGTGTGGTGCTGACCAAGACCGATGGCGACGCCCGGGGCGGCGCGGCGCTTTCTGTACGCCATATCACTGGCAAGCCGATCAAGTTCCTGGGTGTTGGTGAGAAATCCGATGCCCTGGAGCCGTTTTATCCAGACCGTGTTGCGTCCCGCATTCTGGGGATGGGGGATGTGCTTTCCCTTATTGAGGAAGCAGAGCGCAAGCTGGATAAACAGAAGGCCGAGAAACTTACCAAAAAGATCAAGAAGGGTAAGGGCTTTGATCTGGAAGATTTTCGTGACCAGCTCCAGCAAATGAAAAATATGGGCGGCATTGGTGGCCTGCTGGATAAGTTGCCGGGCATGGGGCAGATGGCCCAGATGGCGCAGCAGCAGGTAAATGACAAGTCGGTTGGCCAGATGGAAGCCATCATCTGCTCCATGACGCCCAAGGAGCGCCGTTACCCGGATGTGATCAACAACTCCCGCAAACGCCGGATTGCCGCCGGCTCCGGTACCCAGATACAGGATGTGAATCGACTGCTGAAGCAGCACAAGCAGATGCAGAAGATGATGAAGAAATTTGGCAAGAAAGGCGGAATGGCCAACATGATGCGTGGTCTTGGTGGTATGATGCCGCCCGGCGGTGGTGGTGGCATGCCCCCGTTCGGCCGTATGTAAAAAGCCTTACATATAAAATGGGGAAACCGAGCGTTTCCCTGTTTTCATTGGCGCTTTTTTGGCATAGAATAGCGCCCCTTTCGAGTATGGGTCTTCTCGTCAGCCGCCAGTCGGCATGGTGGGAATCGTACAAAGTTCGTACAACAGAACAGGATATTGGTCGAAATGGTAACAATCCGTTTGGCTCGTGGCGGCTCCAAGAAGCGCCCGTTCTACCATCTGACAGTCACTGACAGCCGTAACTCCCGTGACGGCCGTTTCATTGAGCGTGTTGGTTTCTTTAACCCGGTTGCCCGCGGCCAGGAAGAGCGTCTGCGTGTAAATCGTGAGCGCGTTGATTTCTGGCTGGGCCAGGGCGCCCAGGCAAGTGATCGCGTTGCCCAGCTGCTCAAAACTGCTGGTTAATTGCACGTAAAGACCGGGGTTTGACAGGCATGACACAGCATCCACAGGAAACTGTGATCGGCCAGATCACCTCGGTGTTCGGGGTCAAGGGTTGGCTTAAAGTCTTCTCTTACACTGAGCCCCGGGAAGGGATACTCACTTATCGTGACTGGACTCTGGTTCTTGATGGTAAGCGTATCCCGGTAAAGCTTGAGGAAGGTCGCCGCCAGGGGCAGGGGATCGTCGTCAGACTTAAAGGTATAGATGACCGTGAGCTGGCCCGCTCCTATGGCGGTGCCGAGATCCGGGTTCCAACCGAGCAATTGCCGGAATTGCCTGAAGGGGAATTCTATTGGCACCAGCTGGAGGGACTTGAAGTGTTCACGGTTGTGGGTGAGTGCCTGGGTAAGGTGCATCACCTGCTGGAAACAGGCTCCAACGATGTCCTGGTGGTGCGCGCGACGGCGAGCTCCATTGACCAGCGCGAACGGCTTATCCCCTATCTGCCTGATCAGGTGGTTCACGGGGTGGATCTGGATAACTCGCGCATGGTGGTCGACTGGGATCCGGAGTTCTGACGGGTGTGGATTGGCGCGGTTAGTCTGTTCCCGGATATGTTTTCTGCGGTGACGGATTACGGTATTACCGGCAGGGCAGTTCGTGAAGGGTTACTGACCTTCAGCTGCTGGAATCCCCGGGATTATACCCACGACCGACATCGCACGGTGGATGACCGGCCCTATGGCGGCGGCCCCGGAATGCTGATGAAAATTCAGCCCCTCCGGGATGCCATCCATGAGGCCAGGGCATCGGCACCCGGCAAGGCCTGTGTGGTCTACCTTTCGCCACAAGGTGAAAGGCTGGATCAGTCGGTGGTGGAGTCTCTGGCCGCCGAACAGCAGCTGATTCTCGTTGCCGGTCGTTATGAAGGCGTTGATGAGCGCCTGATATCGGCGGAAGTCGACCGGGAAGTGTCTCTGGGGGATTTTGTACTCTCAGGTGGCGAACTGGCGGCGATGGCTGTGATTGATGCGGTAACACGCCTCATCCCCGGAGCGCTGGGTCATGCGCAGTCAGCGGAGCAGGATTCCTTTGCTGACGGTTTGCTGGATTGTCCGCACTATACCCGGCCCGAGGTTTACGAAGGTCAGGCGGTGCCGGAAGTTCTTTTGGGCGGTCACCATGAACAGATCCGGCGTTGGCGATTGAAAGAATCGTTGAGGCGAACCCGGGAGCGACGCCCCGACCTGCTGGAAAAGCGGGTGCTTACGGAAGAAGAGCGTCAGCTTCTGGAAGAAATTTTGAACGAACCGGGTGTCTCTGAGTCATCAGGGCATTGAAAGATTGGGTATCAGGAGCATTACGATGAGCGGCAAGAACAACATCATCAGTCAACTTGAAGCAGAACAGATGACCAAGGAAATCCCTGCGTTCGCGCCGGGTGACACCGTGGTTGTTCAGGTTCGCGTAACTGAAGGTAACCGTGAGCGTCTGCAGGCGTTTGAAGGCGTGGTTATTGGCAAGCGCAACCGTGGCATGAACTCTTCCTTCACCGTTCGTAAGATCTCTTACGGCGTGGGCGTTGAGCGTACCTTCCAGACCTTCTCCAAGCTGATTGACAGCGTGAGCGTGAAGCGTCGTGGTGACGTGCGTCAGGCCAAGCTTTACTACCTGCGCGATCTGTCTGGTAAGGCAGCTCGTATCAAGGAAAAGCTTAACTGATTCAAGCCCCTGGCTAATCAGTTGCAAAAAAAGCAGCCTCGAGGGGCTGCTTTTTTTATGCTGTAATGCCTACAGGCAGCAAGTGAAGAGGTATAACCTTGCCCCGGCCAGACGATGAGCAACTGATAGCCCGGTTTTCCGATGCCATCTGGCTGGAAGACGGCTTGGGTGAGAAGACCCGTCAAGCCTACGCCAGCGATTTGTTCAGGCTGGCCGATTGGTTGCAGGCCCAGCCCGGTTCGCCAACGCTCCGTGCTGCCCGGCGCACCGATCTGCTGGCCTGGATGTCGAGGGGGTTGGCGGATGGTATCAAAACCAGTACCGCGGCCCGGCGGTTGTCTGGTATTCGTCGTTTCTATCGTTTCCTGCTGCGTGAAGGTTTGATCGCCGAAGATCCGACGCTGAGAATCGACAGTCCGCGGTTGCCCAGGCGGCTGCCGGATACCCTGACAGAAGATGATGTAGATGCCTTGCTCACAGAGCCGGACCCACAGGAGCCGATTGAACTGCGCGACCGGGCTATGCTGGAAATTCTATACGGTTGCGGACTGCGGGTGTCGGAGCTGACCGGGTTGACCGTTGATCAGGTCAATTTGCGCCAGGGGGTTGTTCGTATCAGTGGCAAGGGTGGTAAAGAGCGGTTGGTGCCGCTGGGCGAGGAGGCCGTGGACTGGTTGGTTCGTTACATGAAGGAGGCCCGCAACGAATTGTTGAAAGGTAAAAGTAGCGACGCCCTGTTTCCTGGTAATCGGGCCACGGCCATGACGCGCCAGACCTTCTGGCACAGAATCAAGCATTATTCCGTTCGTGCGGGCATTCGCAAGCCCATTTCACCGCATACCCTGCGCCATGCCTTTGCCACGCACCTGCTCAATAACGGGGCCGATCTGCGGGTGGTGCAGATGTTGCTGGGACATTCCGATCTTTCCACGACTCAGATCTACACCCATGTGGCGCGTCAGCGGCTTCAGGATTTGCACCAGGCGCACCATCCCCGGGGTTAATCTGGTATGTTAGCCGGATGAACTTTTGCTGAGTGGCGGTGTCGCATCACAAGGTTTCGAAATTACAAACACAGAAGGTAAGTTAAACCGATGAATCTGAATATTGTGGCCGTTGTGGCGGGTCTGGCGATGTCACTGACCTGGGTTTCCGGGGCGAGTGCTGCCGACACCGAGGATCAAATTGCCAAGCGCCTGATGGATGCGGTGCCGGGTCTGAAAGTGACCTCGGTGCGGGAATCCGAGGCGGCAGGCCTTTACGAAGTGCAAAGCAACAATGGCGACACCATTTACACCACGGCTGACGGTGTATACCTGCTGACCGGTGATCTGTTGAAGATTACCGACAACGGTATTGCCAACGTGTCAGAGGCGTCGCGGGCCGGGCAGCGGCAAGAGCAGATGGCGGCGTTTGCCGGCAAGGGTGTGATTACCTATCCGGCCAAGGGTGAGCAGAAGGCGGTGATTGATGTGTTTACCGACATTGATTGCCCCTACTGCCGGAAAATGCACGATGAAGTGCCGCAGTTAAACGAATACGGTATCACCGTGAACTACTACGGTTTCCCCCGTTCTGGCCCGGGAACCCCGTCATTCAGAAAGTATGAGTCGGTCTGGTGCGCCGAAGATCAGCGGGAAGCAATGGATGCCGCCAAGGGTGGCAAGTCTGTGGCCCAGAAAACCTGTGATAACCCGGTTGAAGAACAGTACCGCCTGGGTGGTCAGGTAGGGGTCACCGGTACGCCGGCCATTCTTCTCGAAGACGGTAACATGGTCCGGGGCTACGTACCTGCGCGAAACCTGGCCGAAGGTCTCGGGATTCTGTAATTTTCCCCGGAGCTGTCGCACAGCTCCGACGTTTATCGTGTTAACTGCAACTGATTCGGGGCTTATTCAGAGGGCCCCGAATCGGTATACTATTGCCCTTTGTTGCAATCCATCAGCACCCCATCGGGATCAGAGGTGAGAGCTTGAAAGACGTTAATGTCGGAATTTGCGGACTGGGAACCGTTGGCGGCGGTACATTCAATGTCCTGACTCGCAATGCCGCGATTATTGCGGGGCGTGCGGGCTGCAATATCCGGATTACCCGGGTGGCCAGTCGTCACAGCCGGGATGACCTGGAGCTTGGCGGCGTTCCTTTCAGTACCGACATCTTCGATGTGGTTAATGATCCTGAAATTGACATCGTTGTGGAGCTGATCGGTGGCTATGATGCCGCCAAAGAGCTGGTGCTGGCTGCGATTGCCCAAGGCAAGCATGTGGTAACCGCCAATAAGGCTCTGATCGCAGTGCACGGCAACGAGATTTTTGAAGCGGCCGAAAAAGCCGGTGTTGTTGTCGCCTACGAAGCCGGCGTGGCTGGTGGTATTCCGGTGATCAAAGCAGTGCGGGAAGGCCTGGCGGCCAATCGTATCGATACAATTGCCGGTATTATCAACGGTACGGGTAACTACATCCTGACCGAGATGCGCGCCGGTCGCGAATTCGGCGAAGTATTGAAAGAAGCCCAGGCCCTCGGTTATGCCGAAGCAGACCCGACCTTCGATGTTGAGGGCATCGACGCAGCCCATAAGCTGACGATTCTGGCGGCGTCTGGTTTCGGTGTGCCGCTGCAGTTCGAGAAGGCATACACCGAGGGTATTTCCGGCATCACCCCTTACGACATTTCCCATGCGGAATTGCTTGGCTATCGGGTAAAGCACCTTGGTATTGCCCGCCGCCGTGATGACGGTATTGAATTGCGTGTCCACCCAACGCTGGTGCCGCAAAGTCACCTGATTGCCCAGGTGGATGGCGTACTCAATGCGGTACTGGTAGACGGTGACGCCGTTGGTCAGACCATGTATTACGGCCCGGGTGCTGGCGACGAGGCCACTGGGTCTGCTGTGATCGCCGACATTGTTGATGTGGCCCGTGCCGTTGCCAGCAACAGTCAGCAACGCATCCCGTATCTGGGCTTCCGCCCCGAGGCTCTGGAGGACCTGCCGGTATTGCCGATGGAAGATGTTCAGTCGGCGTACTACCTGCGTATCCAGGCCTTTGACCATCCGGGTGTGCTGGCCAAGATTGCCGCGATCCTGAGTGAGCATGGCATCAACATCGAATCGATCATGCAGAAAGAGTCCGAATTCAAGGATGGCCGCATCCCGGTCATCATCCTGACCCACACGGTTCAGGAACGCCAGATGAACCTGGCCATCGAGGAAATGGAAGCTCTGGCCGACATCGATGGCAAGGTTGTCCGTATTCGCGCTGAAAACTTTAACTGACAGGTACGCACGTGAGATACATCAGTACACGGGGTGAAGCGCCCGCTCTGGGCTTTGAAGACGTTCTGCTGACTGGCCTGGCCACAGACGGCGGCCTGTATGTGCCGGAATCGCTCCCGCATTTCAGCGTGGAAGAAATCCGCAGCTGGCGCGGGCTTTCCTATGCAGAGCTGGCCTACAAAGTCATGTATCCGTTTGTAGAAGACGCTATTCCGGCGGATGACTTTCGCAAGATGCTGGATGAAACCTACAGCGTGTTTACCCACCAGGCGGTAGCGCCCCTGGTTCAGTTGGACACCAATGAGTGGGTGATGGAGTTGTTCCGCGGACCCACGCTGGCGTTCAAGGACTTTGCCCTGCAGTTGCTGGGTCGTCTGCTCGATTATGTGCTCGAAAAGCGCAAGCAGCATGTGGTGATCATGGGTGCCACCTCCGGTGACACCGGCTCTGCCGCCATCGAAGGGTGCCGCCGTTGCGAGCATGTGGATATCTTTATCCTGCATCCGTACCAGCGAGTATCGGAAGTACAGCGCCGGCAGATGACTACGGTGCAGGGTGACAACATCCATAACATCGCGGTCAAGGGGAACTTCGACGACTGCCAGCGCATGGTAAAAGAAAGCTTCGGCAACCAGTCATTCCTGGGTGGCAAAACCCAGTTGGCAGCGGTGAACTCCATCAACTGGGCGCGGATCATGGCCCAGATTGTTTACTACTTTCAGGCGTCCCTGGCCCTGGGTGGCCCGGATCGCAGCATGGCGTTCTCGGTACCCACCGGCAACTTCGGTGACATTTTTGCCGGTTACCTGGCCAAGAAAATGGGCCTGCCGATTTCCCAGCTGGTGATTGCCACTAACCGGAACGACATCCTGCATCGCTTCATGAGCGGCAACAAGTATGAGCAGCATCAGCTGGAGCATACCTTGTCGCCGAGCATGGATATCATGGTCTCCAGTAACTTCGAGCGCCTGCTGTTCGACCTGCATGGCCGTGACGGAGCTGCCGTGAAAGATCTGCTGGAACGCGCCGCCAAGGGCCCGGTCAGTATCGAAGACTACCGCTGGAAACACGCCCGCAAGCTGTTCGACAGCGATGCGGTGGACGACAAAGCCACCTGCGACACCATCCGGGACATCTATGAGCAGAATGAATACCTGCTGGATCCGCACACCGCCATCGGCGTGCGCGCCGCCCGCAACTGCCGCCGCGACAGCACGGTGCCGATGATTACCCTGGGTACCGCCCACCCGGCCAAGTTCCCGGACGCCATCGCCGAGTCTGGCCTGGTTGTGAAGCCGCAACTGCCGGCCCACATGGCGGACCTGTTTGAGCGGGAAGAGTGCTACACCGTGCTGGATAACAACGTGTCCGAGGTGCAGGGCTTTATCGCCAAGCATTGGAAGAACGCCTGATCCGGCATGACTCCTAAAAAAATCCTGCGTCGTCCCCAGCCGTCAGACGTGACGGGCTGGGGGCAAAACCTGCCCCCCATCCTTCGCCGCCTGTACGCCGCCCGAGGTGTGCATTCCGACGACCAGCTCCAGTACACCCTGAAACACCTGGCGTCGCCCATGCAGTTGCGTGGCATAGATCGCGCGGTTGAACTGCTGGCCGAGGCCGTTGCCCAGAAGCAGCGGGTGATGGTGCTGGGGGATTTCGATGCCGACGGCGCGACCAGCACTGCCGTCGCCATGCTCGGGCTGTCCATGCTCGGTGTTGCAGCCATTGATTTCCGGGTGCCCAGCCGCTTCTCCGATGGCTACGGCCTGACGCCGGGCATCATTCACCGGTTACAGGACGAAGGCGATTTACCCGACTTGCTCGTTACCGTCGATAACGGTATTTCCGCCATCGAAGGTGTGCGTGCTGCCCGGGAACTGGGCATCAAAGTAGTCATCACCGACCACCACCTGGCCGGAGAAGAGCTGCCAGATGCCGATGCCATTGTGAACCCCAATCAACCCGGTTGCCCGTTCCTGAGCAAAAATGCGGCCGGAGTGGGCGTGATGTTTTACGTGCTCACGGCGCTGCGTAAGTACCTGCGAGACAACACCCTGTTGCCGGACCCGGAGCCTAACCTGGGCAGCCTGCTGGACCTGGTGGCCTTGGGTACCGTCGCCGACGTGGTGCCGCTGGACCATAACAACCGGATTTTTGTCGAGCAGGGTATTCGCCGCATTCGCAAGGGCGAAGCCCGGCCGGGCATCTTGGCCCTGCTGGAAGTGGCGGGCCGTGACTACACCGAAATCAGCGCTACGGACCTCGGCTTCGTGGTTGGCCCGCGCCTGAACGCCGCCGGCCGGCTGGATGACATGAGCATCGGCATCGCCTGCCTGCTCGCCGACAGCCGCGACGAAGCTCTGCGCCTGGCCCGGGAGCTGGATAACTTCAACCGCGAACGTCGCACCATCGAAAAGGACATGAAAACACAGGCGCAGGACCTGCTTGCCTCCATGTCCCTCGACGTTGAAGGCCTGCCCTGGGGCCTGGCCCTGTTCGACCAGGACTGGCACCAGGGCGTGATTGGCATCCTGGCCGCCAGAATCCGCGAACAGACTCATCGCCCCACCATCGCGTTCGCTCCCGATGATGACGGCGAACACCTCAAAGGCTCCGCCCGCTCCATCCCCGGCCTGCACATCCGCGATGCTCTGGCCGTGGTAGACGCGAAAAATCCAGGCCTGATGAAAAAATACGGCGGCCACGCCATGGCCGCCGGCATGACCATCGCTAGGGATGACCTCCAACGTTTCAGCAACGCCTTCGACCGGGCCGTGCGTGATACCCTGAAACCGGAAGACCTGGAAGCCGCCATCACCACTGACGGCCCCCTGACACCGGACGAACTGAACTTGGACACCGCCTACCTGCTCAAACGCGCCGGCCCCTGGGGGCAGCACTTCCCCGAACCGGTGTTTGATGGCGAGTTCCGGGTAGTAAGCCAGCGCATTGTCGGCGAGAACCATCTAAAACTGGTGCTGCAGCCGGTTGAGGGCGGGGGCATTATTGATGGCATTGCGTTCAACACCGGGCCGGAAGTGCCGGACTTTACCCGGAGTGGGGCGCGGGTGGTTTATAAGCCGGATGCCAATACCTTTCGGGGGAGAACCAACCTTCAGTTGTTGGTGGATTATCTGGAGCCATTGGGCTGAACTCTCATTGGAGATTGGCGCTTGAGAAGGGTGGGGTCTGACCCCGAGGGGTCAGACCCCTTTGTAGCCGGCGAGTGGGGAGTCCCAGAGCTATGTCTGGGCGCGGGGTGGGAGGGAACCTTTCCGGGAGTATCGAAAACAGGGATGTTTTCGCTAAGCGTACATGGACGTATTCACAGCGTCTCCCGGAAAGGTTCCCTCCCACCCTGTGCTTGCACCTGAGCTCAAGCCCATAGCCTGAATACTCTGTACTTTCCGCCTGCTGATTTACCCCGCAAATTCCGGTAGAATCCGCCCTCTGTTTTTATCGCACCATTTTCCAAAGCGAGACAAGGTTTCATGGAAATTAATCCCATAGTGACGAAGATCAAAGAACTTCGCGAGCGCACCGAAGCGCTGAGGGGGTATCTTTGACTACGATCAGCGAAGTGAACGGCTGGTCGAAGTAGAACGGGAACTCGAGCTCCCCACCGTATGGGACGATCCCGAGCGGGCCCAGAACCTGGGTAAAGAGCGCTCAGACCTTGAACTGATCGTCAAAACCATCGACAACCTCACCAACGGCCTGGCCGACGCAGAAAGCCTGCTGGATATGGCCGTGGAAGAGGACGACGAAGGCACCGTCCAGGAAATCGAAGCCGACCTTGAAGGCCTCGACAAAGAACTCGAGAAACTCGAATTCCGCCGCATGTTCTCCGGTGAAATGGACGCCAACAACGCCTACCTGGACATCCAGGCCGGCTCCGGCGGCACCGAAGCCCAGGACTGGGCCAACATGCTGCTTCGCATGTACCTGCGCTGGGCCGAGCGCCGTGGTTTCAAGGCCGAAATCGTCGAACTGCAGGAAGGTGAAGTGGCTGGCATCAAAAGTGCCACCATTCACATCCAGGGCGACTACGCCTACGGCTGGTTGCGTACCGAAACCGGCGTGCACCGGCTGGTGCGTAAATCCCCGTTCGATTCCGGCAACCGTCGACACACCTCTTTCTCTTCTGTGTTTGTGTCTCCGGAAGTGGACGACAGCTTCGAGATCGAAATCAACCCGGCGGATCTGCGGGTCGACGTGTACCGTGCCTCCGGTGCCGGTGGTCAGCATGTTAACCGGACCGAATCCGCGGTACGACTGACCCACAACCCCACGGGCATCGTGGTTGCCTGCCAGGCCGGCCGAAGCCAGCACCAGAACAAAGACCAGGCCATGAAGCAGCTCAAGGCCAAGCTCTTTGAGCTGGAAATGCAGAAGCGCAACGAAGAGAAACAGAAAGCCGAAGACTCCAAGTCTGACATCGGCTGGGGCAGCCAGATCCGTTCCTACGTGCTGGATGACAGCCGTATCAAGGACCTGCGCACCAAGGTGGAAACCAGCAACACCCAGTCGGTGTTGGATGGCGACATCGACAAGTTTATTGAAGCCAGTCTGAAGATGGCGCTGTAAGCGGCGCCATTCACCCATACCCGGACAATCCCGACTTCTTAGTGAGCCAACATGACTGAACACACCCAGAACGCTGCACAGCCCGAGGACAACAAGCTGATTGCCGAGCGCCGCGCCAAACTGGCAACCATGCGCGAGCAGGGCAATCCGTTCCCCAATGACTTCCGTCGCGATGCCACCGCTGCCGAGTTGCAGGAAAAATACGGTGACAAATCCAAGGAAGAGCTGGAGTCCGCGGGTATCAAAGTGGCCATTGCCGGCCGCATGATGCTCGATCGCAAGGCGTTCAAAGTGGTTCAGGACATGACGGGTCGTATCCAGATCTACGCCTCCAAGGATGTCCAGAAAGACACCAAGCACTGGGATATGGGCGACATCGTGGGCGTGCGCGGTACCCTGTCGAAATCCGGCAAGGGCGACCTGTACGTCACCATGGACGAATACGTGCTGCTGACCAAATCCCTGCGCCCGCTGCCGGAGAAGCACAAGGGCCTGACCGACACCGAAGCCCGCTACCGCCACCGGTATGTGGACCTGATGGTAAACGAAGACAGCCGCCGCGTGTTCCACGCTCGCTCGAAGATCATCAACGCCATGCGCCAGTACTTCACCGACCGTGACTTCATGGAAGTGGAAACCCCCATGCTGCAGGTGATCCCCGGCGGCGCCACCGCACGTCCGTTTGTGACCCATCACAATGCCCTGGGCATCGACATGTACCTGCGGATTGCCCCGGAGCTGTTCCTCAAGCGCCTGGTGGTCGGCGGCTTTGAGCGGGTGTTTGAAATCAACCGCAACTTCCGTAACGAAGGGCTGTCTACCCGGCACAACCCCGAGTTCACCATGGTCGAGTTCTACCAGGCCTACGCCGACTACAACGACCTGATGGACCTGACCGAAGACATGCTGCGCACCATCGCCCAGAAAGTATTGGGCACCACCACGGTGATCAACACCCGGGTACTCAAGGACGGCAGCGAAGAAACCATCGAATACGATTTCGGCAAGCCGTTCGAGCGCCTGACCGTGGTTGACGCCATCCTGCGCTACAACCCGGACATTACCCGCGAGCAGCTGGCAGACGACGCGCAGGCCCGTGCCGTGGCCAAGAACCTGGGTATCCATGTGAAAGACATCTGGGGCCTCGGCAAGGTGCAGATCGAGATCTTCGAGGCGACGGCCGAGCACCGCCTGATGCAGCCAACCTTCATCACCGAATACCCGAAAGAGATCTCTCCACTGGCCCGCTGTAAAGACAGCGACCCGTTCGTGACCGAGCGCTTTGAGTTCTTCGTGGGTGGCCGCGAGATTGCCAACGGCTTCTCCGAGTTGAACGATGCCGAAGACCAGGCCGAACGCTTCCAGGCCCAGGTGGCAGAGAAAGACGCCGGCGACGACGAAGCCATGTTCTACGACGACGACTACGTCATGGCCCTGGAATACGGCCTGCCGCCGACCGCCGGCGAGGGCATCGGTATCGACCGCCTGGCCATGCTGCTGACCAACTCACCGTCCATCCGCGACGTGATCCTGTTCCCGGCCATGCGCCCCGAGCACAAAGCCGAACAGAAACCGGAAAGCGAGTAAGCCCATGCACCCTGCCGAGGCACTGGCTCAACAACTGAAGCCCGGCCGCGGCTGGGACCAGTGGCTGGCGGACGAGTTCCGCCAGTCTTACATGCGGCAGCTGGCCGAATTCCTGGCCGCCCAAGAGCAGGCTGGCAAAGTACTGTTCCCGGAGCAAAGACACTGCTTCAACGCCCTGAACAGCACTCCCCTTAACCAGGTCAAAGTCGTCATCCTCGGCCAGGACCCCTACCACGGCCCCGGCCAGGCCCACGGCCTCTGCTTCTCCGTCCGCCCGGGCGTTACCACGCCGCCGTCCCTGGTGAACATCTTCAAAGAAATCGAAACCGACCTGGCCATCACCCCGCCAGACCACGGCTGCCTGCAACCCTGGGCAGAACAGGGCGTATTACTCCTGAACGCGGTGCTCACCGTCGAACAGGGCAACGCTGGTGCGCACCAGAACAAGGGATGGGAGACCTTCACCGACAAAGTGATCGAAACCATCAACCGGGAGCGGGAGGGCGTGGTGTTTCTGCTCTGGGGCAGCTACGCCAGGAAGAAAGGCCGGCACATTGATCGCAATCGCCATCTGGTTCTGGAAGGGCCGCACCCGTCACCGCTGAGTGCTTATCGAGGTTTTTTTGGTTGTCAGCACTTCTCGCAAGCTAATGACTGGCTGCAAAAGCAGGGAATAGCTCAAGTCGATTGGTCACTGCCGGATAGATTTCAGCTTATCCAGAGATATGCGAAGAGCTGAAGGCTCTCTGGTGAGTAGTCTTTGCGGCGGGGTTGAGCTCACGAAACCTTGCGGAGCCAGGGATGGCGGAGCAGAGCGTACAGGGAGGTATTCACAGCGTGTTTTGGGAGCTCAACCCCGCCGTAAAGACGGGCGTCAAGCTCCTTGCTTCCAGGCGTGATGTTGAAGCTTACTGAAGCAACGCCATCGCCGCTTCCATCTGAGCGTTGAGATCCTCCTCCTCGCTCATGTCGATAATCGGATCCAACCCCAAACGCCCAAAGGCGGGAATGGTATTCCAGTCCATCTCAGTCCACGGGTGATCTGTACCCGCCACCAGTTGCAGATTCGCCACCATCACCAGATCGGCATAATCCGCCGCCGGCACCTCGCGCTGGAAATTGGCATACTCCAGCGGCACATTCTGAAGATCGCTCGGGAAATCCCACTTCTTGAGAATCAGCGCGCCAATGCGCGGGTGCAGCTGATCAATGACATTATCCAGCATGATACTACTGATCTGGATGTCCCTGTCCTCCACATAGCGCAGAACAGGCAGCACCCCAATCAGGTGCACAAGCCCCGCCAGCGTGGCCTGATCCGGTTTGAGCTTGGTGTAATGCTGGGCCAGAACGTGGCATACGCCGGCCACTTCAGTGCTGGTTTGCCAGGTCGCGCGCAGCCGCTTATCGACCATGTCTGAGGTGGCCTGGAACATCTGCTCCATGGCCAGACCCATGGCCAGGTTGCTGGTGTAGGCCATGCCAAGGCGGCTGACCGCCATGTTCAGGTTTTCAATAGCGCGGCTGCCCCGGAATAGCGGGCTGTTGCACACGCGGATAATCCGGGCAGAGAGGGCTGTGTCGTTACTGATGACCTTGACCAGGTCAGCGATGGCCGAGTCTTCGGACTCGGCGATGTCCCGAACCTGAAGCGCCACCTCCGGCAGCGTTGGCAGCACCAGTTTGTCGTTCTCAATGGCGTCGGTCAGGTCAGCCTTGATGGTATCTACAATGTTGGCCATGGTCAGTAACGTTCCGCTTGTCTGGGTGCGCTGCTCGCGCGCACGGGGTAAACCGGTATGTGGTTTAATTTATAGCAAATTTTTCCGGTTTTTCCTGTCAACTTATGTATCTGCCTGCGTTGCGGGCTGTTGCTCGGGCACCGGGTAAGGCAGCGGTTGCATGGTCACGGTCACCGTGTTCATGCCTTCCAGAGCCAGGGTGCCTTGCTGAGCGTCGTGCCGGATAACCGCCAGCATCTCACCAGCCTGTTCAGACGTGAGCTCTGCGTTAACTACCTCGCCAACGTTCTTGCCCTCGCTCAGTAGCCTGGTGCCCGGTTCCGGTGCAGTGCCGGAACCCTCAAAACGCAACCGGAACAGGCTCTTCTTGAGCTGCCCCAGAAAGTGCATTCTGGCGATCACTTCCTGACCGGTGTAGCAGCCCTTCTTGAAATGAACGCCTTGCAGGTGTTGCAGGTTGAGCATCTGCGGAACATAGGCCTCCCGAGTCTGGGCCGTTAGCCAAGGCACGCCGGCGGAAATACTGGAAGCGTTCCAGTGTGCGATGGATAACTCGGGCAGTTCCTCCGGCAGCGGTTGATCTCCCTCAAGCTGCCACCATTCGTAGCGGGCCGTCTGGTCACTGGTATCCTCGATTCGAATCAGGATTCCGGAACCGGTGGCCAGCGTCTGCCCCGGCCGGGAAAGCGATTCGGCTGCGTCTCCGCAGGCGGTGATGGCGGCGGGTTTACCGATCAGGCCAAGGATTCGGGCGGAAGGCAGCACGTCCATGCTGGTCCCACGAAACAGCATCAGGTACTTGCGGAGGTGGCTAAGGGTGTCATCCGCCAGCTCTGTATCCAGGTCCATCAATAGGTCCTGGCCGTGCCGTACCATGCGGGTTACGCAGTAAGCTCGTCCCTTGGGTGTGCAGGCGGTTGCCCGCAAAGACTGGGCCTGTATCACCTCATCCACATGCTGGGAAAACTGGCCCTGAACAAACTTGTCGGCGCCGGGGCCGCTGATGCGCACCACCAGTCTGTTGGTGAGCTGTGTGTACCCGGCGTCAGACGAGTAGTGTGGCCGAGGGTTTTCCGTGGGGTTCATCGTGATCTCCATGTTGGGTCAGCGGAGTTCAGTGTGCGTTACGCATATGGCCGATTCTCAGCCATACCCGCAGGCGTCGAAACTCATGCTCGGGAGCATTGGCTTGGAATGGCCCGATCTTGCCGGTAATCATTACCATGATGCTACCTGATCTGGAGTCTTGGGGGTGGAGTTTCAAGATCAGGCAGGACGCACCCAGGGTACTTGAGACGCAGACCCGAACGGGTGTCTCATGGCCATCGCCGAACTGGCAGGTTATGCCGCCGCTGTCGGTGCGCAGGGACTTAAGGGCCTTGGGCCCGCGTAACAGGCCATAGCGCCGGAAGTTTCGCCAGGCGAAAGCGATTGTGACCGGCACTGCCATCAGTAACCAGAGGCTGGTTTCCAGTGCCGTACCAAGGGCAAAAGCGCTGAGCAGTAACCAGGGTGTACTGGCCAGCAGGCCCGCGATGCCGGAGGGGGATAGAGTCAGATCAATCCGGCTGGACACGGTTCAGGATGATGTCAACGATGCGCTGAAGATCCGGGTCTTCCGGCCGGCTGCGTTGCATGAACCACTCGAACATATCGCTGTCTTCGCAGCTCAGCAGTTTCTTGAAACGGGCCTGGTCATCCGGATTAAGATCCCGGTACGCTTCCTCCAGAAAAGGTAGCAGCAGAACGTCCAGTTCCAGCATGCCCCGGCGGCTGTGCCACCACAGGCGATGGAAGTCGGTATGGTCGTTGGATGCGTTGGTGTCTGACATAGTCGGTTGCCTTGAAAAGAGTGGTGCCTCCCGGTTAGGGAGCAATTGTTCGATAGGTGGTGGGTACCAGAACCGTGTCTTGCGGATCGTTCAGTAGCCCTGGGTAGTCCAGTGTGTAATGCAGGCCCCGGCTTTCCTTACGCTGCAGGGCTGAGCAGATAATCAGGTCGGAAACGGTGACCAGATTACGCAGCTCAATCAGGTCGTTGGTGACCCGGTAATTGCTGTAGAACTCGCCGATTTCTCGGGACAACAGATCCACCCGGTGCTTGGCTCGCTGCAGACGTTTGGTGGTGCGTACAATGCCCACGTAGTCCCACATGAAATGGCGTAATTCGTCCCAGTTGTGGGAAATCACAACGTCTTCATCGGAGTCACGCACCTGGCTTTCATCCCAGTCCGGTGCGATGGGCGGCTCCGGTATGTCGGATTCCCGCCGGGCGATGTCAGCGGCGGCAGCGCGGCCGTACACCAGACATTCCAGCAGGGAGTTGCTGGCCATGCGGTTGGCACCGTGCAGGCCGGTGAAGGCAGCTTCGCCCACCACATACAGCTGGTTGATGTCGGTGCGAGCCCGTTCGTCGCTGACAATGCCGCCGCAGGTGTAATGGGCGGCCGGCACCACCGGAATGGGCTCCCTGGTGATGTCGATGCCAAACTCCCGACACTTTTCATAAATGGTGGGGAAGTGGTGCTTGATGAAATCCGCCGGTTTGTGGCTGATGTCCAGGTACAGATGGTCGGCACCCAGGCGTTTCATTTCATGGTCGATGGCCCGGGCGACGATATCCCGGGGCGCCAGTTCGGCACGTTTGTCGAACCGGTCCATGAATCGGCTGCCGTCTGGCAGTTTCAGCACGCCGCCTTCGCCACGAACCGCTTCGGTAATCAGAAACGATTTGGCATGTGGATGGTACAGGCAGGTGGGGTGAAACTGGTTGAATTCCATGTTGGCCACTCGGCAACCGGCCCGCCAGGCCATGGCGATGCCGTCGCCGGATGCACCGTCCGGATTGGTGGTGTAGCGGTAGGCCTTGGAGGCGCCGCCGGTGGCAATCACGGTAAACCGGGCGCGGAACAATTCTACGTGGTTATCTTCCAGGTTCAGTATGTAGGCGCCTACGCATCGGTTGCCTGGCAGGGCGAGTTTGCGGTTAGTGATCAGGTCTACCGCCACCCGGCCCGCTTTAAGATCAATGTTCGGGCGAGCCTGTGCCTGACTGGCGAGTGTGGTCGACACCGCATGACCAGTGGCGTCGGCGGCATGGATGATGCGCCGGTGGCTGTGGCCACCTTCCCGGGTCAGGTGGTAGTCTTCGCTGTCATCCTGGCGGGTGAACTTTACGCCCGAATCAATCAGCCACTGGATGCTCTCTTTACTGTGCTCCACGGTAAAGCGCACGGCATCTTCGTGGCACAGACCGCCGCCGGCGTTGAGGGTATCCAGGATATGGTTTTCGACGGAGTCGGCATCATCAATCACCGCAGCAATGCCGCCCTGGGCCCAGAGTGTGGCGCCGGAGCTAATGTCTGCCTTGCTGACCACGCACACGCTGAGGTGCTCTGGCAGATTGAGCGCTACGGTCAGACCGGCAGCGCCGCTGCCGATAATGAGAACGTCGTATTCGAAGGGCTGTGGCATTGAGTCGTTATCGCGGGCCATAATGTGGACGTGTATTGAACTAAACTTTACGCTTGCTGTCTATTTGGCCTGATGGATAAGCCGCCCGCCGGTTGCTGTCCAGGACCATGGGTTCATGATCGAACGCCGGAAGAGCCGAATGACACAAGCAGCAAATCTTATCAAGGCCACTCCGTTGGCTACCAAGACAGGACATTCTGTTACGTCGTCCATGACTCCTGATAACGACTGGAAACCGGGTGAGCAGACCGACAGTCAGACGGATCTGCAGTTGGTGCGCAAGGTTCGCAATGGCGATCGTGCGGCCTTTGATCTGCTTGTGGTCAAGTATCAGTCGCGGGTGGCCTCCATCATCAGTCGATACGTCTACGACAGCCAGGAAGTAATGGACCTGACCCAGGAAACCTTTGTCAAAGCGTTCCGGGCGGTCGAGCGGTTCCGTGGCGACAGCGCTTTCTACACCTGGCTGTACCGGATTGCCGTTAACACCGCCAAGAACTATCTGGAAGCCCGTGGTCGCCGGCCGCAGGGCTCGGCGGACTCAGCAGACGCAGAGAATTTTGACGATGGTGGTCGGCTGCGGGATGTCGCTTCTCCCGAGCGGCTGTTGCAGCGGGAGCAGCTGCAAAAAGCACTTTCGGAAGCAATAGCAGGCCTGCCTGAGGAACTTCGTTCCGCTTTTCTGCTCAGGGAATATGATGGCCTGAGTTATGAGGATATCGCCCGGATTCTGGAATGCCCGATCGGAACCGTTCGGTCGCGGATATTCAGGGCCCGGGATGCAGTGGACCGGCACTTGGGTCCCTTGCTCAATCATTCAGTGACGTAAATGAGGTTGCATCCGATGGATGAGCGTCTCAGAGAAACCCTGTCCGCGATGATGGACGACGAAGCAGATGAACTATCGGTTCGTCGCCTGTTGTCTCATGGTAATCAGGATGAGGTCAGGAACCAGTGGCAACGCTGGCAACAGGTTCGTGACCTCATGCATGAAAGTCATGGCCCTGAAGAGAGCGTCGATGTGGCGGTGGCTGTCCGTGAGGCTCTCGATGGTCACGTACGCCCTGAACCTTCAAGGCTCAAGACTCAGGTTGCCGCAGGCTCCTACTGGCGATGGCCGGTGGCGGCGATGGTCGTTATGGCTCTGGTCATTGGATTTGGCGCCGGCGCCGGATGGGATGGGCAAGCCCAGGAGCCGGTAGCTGCGGTGGCAGTGACCGAGCTGTCTGATGAGGATGCACTGGCTTTGTCTGCCAGTGTCGAGGAAGTTGCCTTGCAGCGTCTGGACGAAGATCAGCTTAAGCAGATGCGCCAGTTTATGCTCGAACACGCGCAGCACAACAGTGTTGGCGCAGGCCGGGGTTCTGTTGGTTATGCCCGGCTGGTGAGTGCCAGCAGTGGCTACTGACGTTGGGGAACGGCCGATGAAGTGGGTGGTGAGCAGCCTGGTGTCCCTGAGCCGAAGCGTGTTCGCCGGTGTGCTTGCCGGAGTGTTGATCATGCTGCCTGCTCACGGAGCCAATGCTGAGACGAGTAACAAACCTGTTTCTGCAGATCCCGCTGATGCGATGTCGTGGCTGGAGCGCCTGGGGCCGGCTTTGAACATGACCTCTTACCGAGGTGTTTTCGTCTATGCCCGTGGGGATCAGGTCCATTCCATGAAGATTGCCCATCGTTTTCGGGATGGCCAGGTGGAAGAGCGACTGGTCATGCAGGATGGTGGCAGTGGCGAGATTGTCCGTAAAGGCATGAATGTGGTTTGTGTGCTCCCTGACCGTGGTCGGGTGAGCCTTAACGAAGTGATTCCTTCCGGCCCGTTTGCCGAGGCGTTCACCAGTCAGCTGATGCCGTTTGGGCAATGGTATCGCTCAGAGCTTGCGGGTGAAGATCGCATCGCCGGTTATGATGTGGTGACCATTGCGTTAACCGCCCGTGATGACGAGCGATACAGCCATCGGCTGTGGATGGAAAAAGACACCGGCTTGCTGGTCAAGAGCCAGGTCCGCGATGGTGATGGCGAAGTGCTGGAGCACTTTCAGTTTACCAGTCTCGAAATTACCGATGAGATCGCCGACGAGGAGCTGGAAATACAGACCCAGGGGCGCGAAATAACCCGCACGCTGGCGACCAGAGACCCTCAGCAATCGGTGGTCGGCCGCATGAGCGGCTGGACTCTCAACTGGCGGCCCGAGGGCTTTGTGCCAGCGGCCGCGCCGCGGTCTGGCAAGGGCAAAGCCGTCGCTTTCTCGGATGGCCTGGCAGCGTTTTCGGTGTTTGTCGAACCGGTTGGCCAGTTGAAAATGCCGACAGGGGCCTCGCGGGTGGGGGCAACCACTATATACATGCGCGAGATCCTGGTCGCCGACAGACCGTTCCTGGTTGCCGTGGTGGGCGAGATTCCCCCTCGTACTGCCCGGAAAGTGGCGGATGCCGTTGAAATAGATGACTCCCTGGCCCTGGAGTTATCAGGGCTGTGATCACCGAGACCGGTAAGGTGGTGGCCCTGAGTGGCGATAGTGTCTGGGTGCAAACCATCCGCACCGGCGCTTGTCAGAGCTGTTCCGCCAGAGCTGGTTGTGGTCAGCGGGCACTGGCCAAAGTATCCGGGGGGCGCGCGAATCAGATTCTGGTGGGGAATACCTTGGGTGCCAGGGTTGGTGATGAAGTGGTGATCGGTATTGATGAACAGTCCCTGTTGACAGCATCGTTGGCTGTGTATGGTGCTCCGTTGCTGCTGATGGTGTTGGCCAGTATTGTTGGTTATCGATGGTTTAGCGGCACCGATGCCGCGGCCATCGCGGGCGCCCTGGCAGGGCTCGGGGCGGGATTCTGGTGGGTGCGTCGATGGCAGCGCCGGGGTGGAGATCGATACCAGCCGCGGCTGATCAGAGTGAACAGTGCTCATTCCGTGACATGTCTGTGAATCCTACCGTTTTGTAAGTTGAAAATCGGGTTGCCGGCCCCAGAATTACAGCGTAATTACAAGCAGAACAGGGGTTCCACATGCCGAGATCAAACACAGAGGTTGCCCGTCTGGCTCCGGTCCGGAGCGCAGGACACTACTGGGCGGCCTTACTGACGCTTTCCGTCATGGTTTCAGTTTTCTGGAGCCAATCCCTGGCCGCGCGCGGCTTGCCGGACTTTACCGAACTGGTTGAAGAGAACTCCAGCGCGGTAGTGAATATCAGCACCACAAGTGAACCACGTAATCAGGGCTCCCGTTTCCAGGGTTCGCCGTTCGATGAACGGCAGCTTGAGCAGTTGCCGCCGTTCCTGCAGGAATTTTTCCGTGGCCCGCAATCGCCATTCGGCGGCTCGCCCCGTTCGCAGCAGCCCCAGCGCTCCATGGGTTCTGGTTTCATTGTGTCAACAGATGGTTATGTACTCACCAACAACCATGTAGTGGAAGGTGCTGACGAGGTCATCGTGCGGTTGAACGACCGTCGTGAGTTTCAGGCCACCATTGTTGGCACCGACCCCCGTTCAGACATGGCCGTGCTGAAGATCGAGAACGGTGAGGATCTGCCCGTGGTCAAGGTGGGGCGTTCACGTGACCTCAAGGTGGGCGAATGGGTGTTTGCCATCGGTTCTCCGTTCGGTTTTGACTACACGGTTACGGCAGGCATCGTCAGCGCCCTTGGTCGTTCATTGCCCTCCGAAAACTACGTGCCATTCATTCAGACAGACGTGGCAATCAACCCCGGTAACTCCGGTGGGCCACTGTTTAATCTTGATGGTGAGGTAGTGGGTATCAACTCCCAGATCTATACCCGCTCTGGCGGTTTCATGGGGGTTTCTTTCGCCATTCCGATTGACGATGCGATGAGCGTATTCAACCAGATCCGGGACAAGGGCAGCGTTGCGCGGGGCTGGCTTGGTGTGTTGATTCAGGAAGTAAACCGGGACCTGGCGGAATCTTTTGGCCTGAAACGCCCGAGGGGCGCGCTGATTGCGGAAGTCATGCAGGGGTCGCCGGCTGAGAAGGGAGGCCTGGAATCCGGAGATATCGTGCTGGAATACAACAGCGAGCCGGTTCAGTTGTCATCAGACCTGCCGCCGCTGGTGGGCCGGACGCCGGTGGGCGAATCGGCCCGGCTGACGGTACTGCGGGGTGGTCGGGAAATTGAGTTGGATGTGACCATCGGCCGCTTGCCGGAAGATGGCGATGACAGTTCAGACCCCGTGGTAGGTGAAAACAATGCGCCGTCACAGGACCCGCTGGGCCTGGCGGTAGAATCCCTGGCGCCGGAGCAGGCCAGTGCCGCCGGTGTTCAGGGCGGCGTGCTGGTGACCCGGGTAGGCCAGGGGCCGGCAGCGGAAGCCGGGATTCGTTCCCGGGACATCATCACCGAGATTAATCGCGAACAGGTGCGCTCAGTGGAGGATTTCCGGCACGCTACCCGCAAGCTGCCGTCTAACCGGGCGGTTTCGGTCAGAATCGTCCGCCAGGGTCGTGCCATCTATCTGGTGATGAAGCCCTGACACCATAGAAAACAGGCGTTTCGCAAGCCC
Source organism: Marinobacter sp. NSM (assembly GCF_052380025.1). Lineage (NCBI taxonomy): Bacteria > Pseudomonadati > Pseudomonadota > Gammaproteobacteria > Pseudomonadales > Marinobacteraceae > Marinobacter > Marinobacter sp. NSM. The sequence goes on along the minus strand of NZ_JBQTCK010000005.1, from coordinate 114,751 downwards.
CCGGTGTCTTTGACGACAGGCCCGGGGGCTTTTGCTATAATCGCCCAAACTGATAATAAATGGGGTCATGGAACGGACCGAAAACGATGATGACCAGCAAGGAACTTCCCCTCCGACAGCTTCTGCAATTACGCCATGCCTGGATTGCCTGGCTTGTGTTCTTTGTTGCCGTAGCCGCCACCCTGCTTCTATGGCAGGTGTCAATCCGCCTTGTGGAAGACCGCACCGAGGCCCACTTCCGAACCCAGTCCCTGCAGTTGAAAAGCGCCATCGAAGAACGGTTACTCAATTATGAGCAGGTGCTGGCAGGCAGTTCCGGTTTGTTCTCGGTCGCCGGGGAAGTAACCAGGGAGCAGTGGCGGGAGTATGTCGAAAAAGTCGATATCGACCGTTACTACCCGGGTATTCAGGGTATCGGGTATGTGCAACGGATTGGTGTTCGGGATATGGCCGATCACATCGCTTCGGTGCGGGCCGAAGGTGTCTATAACTATCTGGTCAAGCCGCTCGGTACGGGCCCGTTCTATTACCCCATGGTGTACCTGGAACCGGGCACAGATCGCAACCGCAGGGCGCTGGGTTACGATGCCTTCAGTGATCCGATACACCGGATAGCAATGGAAAGGGCCCGGGACGATGCTGTACCAACCGTGACGGGTAAGGTGGTTCTGGTTCAGGAATCGCTGGCGGAAGACCAGGCCGGCTTTCTGATGTACTACCCGGTATATCAGGGCGGAGAAATCCCGGACGTTCGCGCAGAGCGTCGAATGATGCTGTCTGGTTATGTGTTCAGTGCCTTCCGGATGAATAACCTGATTGATGGCATTGTTGGCCTTATCTCTCCCTTTCTTGACGTGCGGATCTACGATAGCAGGGTGGCCGCCCGCGATACACTGATGTATGGGTCCAATCTCGGTTCACTGGACAACGACTACAGTTTCGAAATGAGCCAGACCATTTCCCACGGGGGGCGGAACTGGCTGTTGCAGACCCGCTCCACGCCTGCCTTCGACTTTTTGGCGGCAGACCCTCGCCCACCGATTGTGCTTGGGTCCGGTCTGGCCATCAGTGTTCTGCTGTGCCTGTTTGTGCTGGCGTTGATTCGCTCCCGACTGATCGCTCAGATCAGCGCAGGCCGCTACCGGGCCATTACGGAAGGGGCTGCCAACGTTACGCTGGTGATGGATCGCCACGGCGAGCCCCTTTATGCCAGCCCATCCAGCCGAGACATTCTGGGCTTCGACCCTGACAAGGTCCACTCAATGCAACTTGAAGCCCAGGTGCACCCGGACGATCTGCTCCAGCTGCAGCGCGGGTTCGAGGAATCCATGCGTGCTCCGGGCAAACAGATGCCGGTCGTCCGGGCTCGTATCCGGGATGCTGAGGGCCAATGGCGTGACATGGAAGGCACCTATACCGCCATGTTGTCGGTGCCTGGCGTTAATGGCGTAGTCCTGAGCCTGCGGGACCTGACCCAGCTCAAAGCTGCCCAATCCGAGTTGCATCGACTGGCGTTCTACGACCCGCTCACCGGGCTGGCAAACCGTCAGTTGTTCCGGGACCGTCTGAACCACGTGGTACGCCGGAGTCGCCGCAGTGGTGAACCCGCGGCCCTGATGTTTCTGGATCTCGATGGTTTCAAACGCATTAATGACACCCTGGGGCACGACGCCGGGGATGAGCTGCTGAAACAGGTGGCGCTGTGGCTGGAAGGTTGTGTGCGAGAGGAAGACTCAGTGGCCCGCCTGGGAGGCGACGAATTTGTGGTGCTGTTGTCTCAGATCAGCGGGCCGGACGCCGCCGGCAAGGTGGCAGAGTCCATACTCCGCCGCCTGTGCCAGCGAATACGCCTGAACGACCACGAAGTGGGCATTACCGTGAGTATCGGCATCACTCTGATTCCGCATGATAGCGAGGATGCCGTTACTCTGATGAAGTATGCCGATCTGGCCATGTACCGGGCCAAGGAGCTGGGTCGCAATACCTATCAGTTCTTCACTCCTGCCATGAATATCAAGGCCGCCCGGCGCCTGTTGCAGCAGGAAGAGCTGGCCACGGCCCTGGATGGCGACCGGTTTGTTCTGCATTACCAGCCAAAGATTGATCTCGTCAGCCAGCGGGTGATTGGCGTTGAAGCTTTCCTGCGTTGGCACCACCCGGAAAAGGGACTGGTTTCGGCGCAGCAGTTTATCAACCTGGCGGAAGAGACCGGCCTAATTGTCCGGCTGGGCGAGCTGGCCCTGCGGCAAGCGTGTATTCAGGTGCAGGCCCTGGAACGGGCCGGCTTCGAATCCCTGAAGATGGCAGTGAACCTGTCGGTGCGACAGCTCACCGATTCCGGTTTCCTGGACATGATTCGTCAGGTCATTACGGAAACCGGCGTGTCGCCGGAGCGACTGGAACTGGAGATGCCGGCAGAGTTGTTGAACGAAGACCCTCGCATGCTGCGTGAACTGCTGGTGTCGCTGAATGATCTCGGGGTTTGCCTGATCCTGGACGACTTCGGGACCGGTTCATGCTCGCTGGTCGCGTTACAGCAGCTCCCGCTGGACGTCATCAAGATTGATCATCGGTTTATCCGGGACATTCCCTATAACGTCAGTGCTACCGATGTGGCGTCTGCCGTGATCGCGCTGGCGAAGAAACTGCACCTGACCGTGGTAGCCGAGGGCGTGGAAACCCTGCAGCAGCTGAGTTTCCTGAAATCCGCCGGGTGCGCCCAGTGTCAGGGTAATCTGTTCAGCTACCCGCTGGACGAAGACGCGTTGATCGGGTTCCTGATCCGGCAGTACGAGAAGCCGCTTATTTCCTGATCATGGCAATAGCGGCCGGTAACCGGTAAAATCACGCCGTTCCCGGACCCGGTAGCGGCCATTCCGGGCTCAACCCTACGTCTTATATGAGTAATCATTGTCTGTGACTGAACTGAGCCGAATCCGTAACTTTTCCATTATTGCCCACATTGACCACGGTAAATCCACACTGGCGGATCGTTTTATCCAGATATGCGGTGGCCTGACCGACCGCGAAATGGCCGAACAGGTGCTTGACTCCATGGATCTGGAGCGGGAACGGGGTATTACCATCAAGGCCCAGAGCGTAACGCTCAACTACACCGCCAAAGATGGTGAAACCTACAAGCTGAATTTCATCGACACCCCTGGCCACGTGGATTTTTCCTATGAGGTATCCCGGTCCCTCTACGCCTGTGAGGGTGCGCTTCTGGTGGTAGATGCCGGCCAGGGTGTGGAAGCCCAGTCGGTGGCCAATTGCTATACCGCCATTGAGCAGGGCCTTGAAGTGGTGCCTGTTCTGAACAAGATGGACCTGCCCCAGGCAGAGCCGGAACGGGTGGCGGCGGAAATTGAGGACATCATCGGTATCGAAGCCGCCGATGCGGTGCGCTGCAGTGCCAAAAGCGGTCTGGCCGTGGAAGATGTACTTGAGGATCTGATCCGGAAGATTCCGCCACCGAAGGGTGACCGTAGTGCGCCTCTGCAGGCGCTGATCATTGATTCCTGGTTCGATAACTATCTGGGCGTGGTATCCCTGGTTCGGGTGACCGAGGGTGTTCTGCGCAAAGGCGACAAGATTGTCATCAAATCCACCAAGAAAGCGTGGAATGCCGACAAGGTGGGTATTTTTAATCCGAAACCCACCGACACTGATGTTCTGGAAGCCGGTGACGTAGGCTTTGTGGTGGCGGGTATCAAGGATATTCACGGTGCACCGGTGGGCGACACCATCGTGCATCAGAAGTTCGCCGACGAAACTCCGATGTTGCCGGGCTTCAAGAAGGTTCAGCCACAGGTTTATGCGGGCCTGTTCCCGGTCAGCGCTGACGATTATGACGACTTCCGGGATGCCCTGGAAAAGCTGACGCTGAACGACGCCTCCCTGTTTTTTGAGCCAGAGAATTCTGACGCCCTTGGTTTCGGGTTCCGCTGTGGTTTCCTGGGCATGCTGCACATGGAAATTATCCAGGAGCGGCTGGAGCGTGAGTACGATATCGATCTGATTACCACGGCGCCCACGGTAATCTATGAAGTCATTACCAAGCAGGGTGAGACACTGTCGGTGGACAACCCCTCGCGGCTTCCGGATATTGGCTCTATCGAGGAAATGCGTGAGCCCATCGTGGAGGCGAATATCCTGGTGCCTCAGGAACACCTGGGTAACGTTATTGCCCTGTGTGAAGAGAAGCGGGGTGTTCAGAAGAACATGCACTTCATGTCCACCCAGGTTCAGCTCACCTACGAGTTGCCGATGGCGGAAGTGGTGATGGATTTCTTCGATCGGATCAAGTCTGCCAGCCGTGGTTTTGCCTCGCTGGATTACCACTTCGTGCGGTTCCAGCAGGCCAATCTGGTTCGCCTGGACGTGTTGATTAACGGTGAGCGGGTCGACGCCCTGGCATTGATCGTGCATCGGGATCTGGCGCACCGCAAGGGGCGCCAGCTGATCGAGAAAATGAAAGAGCTGATTCCCAGGCAGATGTTTGATATCGCCATCCAGGCGGCGATCGGAACCCAAGTGGTGTCACGGGTTACGGTCAAGGCATTGCGCAAGAACGTTACCGCCAAGTGTTACGGTGGTGACGTCAGCCGGAAGAAGAAACTGCTTCAGAAGCAGAAAGAAGGTAAAAAACGTATGAAGCAGCTGGGCAATGTCGAGGTGCCTCAGGAAGCGTTTCTTGCTGTATTGAAAGTGGATAACTAAAACTAAGGCTCCCGGATGGATATTGATTTTCCGCTGGTACTGGTGGTTCTGACCTTCGCGACTGGATTGATCTGGCTGGCGGATAAAGTGTTTTTCAGCAAACGGCGGCAGGCAGCTGGTCCGGACGTTGGCGGTGCCGCGTCTGATGACACTGCTGAAGCCAGTGAACCCTGGTTGGTCGACCTGAGCCGATCATTCTTCCCGGTGCTGGCCATCGTTCTGGTGCTTCGTTCGTTTCTGGTAGAACCCTTTCAGATTCCCTCCGGTTCGATGCTGCCGACCCTCGAAGTTGGTGATTTTATCCTGGTAAACAAGTACGCCTACGGGCTTCGGTTGCCAGTGGCCGGCACCAAGGTGGTGTCGATGGGTGATCCCGAGCGTGGTGATGTCATGGTGTTCCGTTATCCGGAGGATGGCGCCACCAACTACATCAAACGAGTGATTGGTTTGCCGGGTGACCGGGTGCGCTATCGCGATAAACAGCTGTTTATCAATGATGAACCGGTGGCCAGGGAGTTTGTGGCCCGTCTTCCGCCAATGGAGCGCTGGCGTGAGGAAGTGGGCGGCGTTGAGCACGATGTGTATCTGACCCTGGGCCGGGTTGCAGGCAACGGGGAAGGTGAATGGCTGGTGCCTGATGGCCACTACTTTGTCATGGGGGACAACCGGGACAACAGTAACGACAGCCGGTTCTGGGGCACTGTGCCTGATGAGCTTGTGGTCGGGAAGGCCTTTGCCATCTGGATGCACTGGAAATCACTGACAAGTCTGCCATCTTTTGATCGAGTGGGTAGCATTGACTAACCCCGTTGTGCCGGAGACAAACATGATGAAAAAGAATAATCCCGTCGGATTGCAGCAGCAGGGCGGCAGCGCTCTAACCATGCTGATTGTGGCGATGTTTTTTGGCAGCCTGCTGGCCCTGGGGCTGAAAATTGGCCCTGCTTACCTGGACGATTTCACCATTCAGGAAGCACTGGAAGGTCTTGATGGCACCGAGGGGTTGTCGCGAATGGGGCCGGCTGAGGTGCGCAACCTGATTAACCGGCGCCTGAGCGTCAATAACGTCAGGGGCTTCGACACCAAGCAGATCAGCGTTGAGAAAAATGGCGAGTTTGTGGTCATCAAGGTGGACTACGAGGTTCGCAATCATCTATTCGGAAACGTGGACACCATCGTTCACTTCCAGCACGAGTATGAGTTAAAGGGACAGTGAGTTCACAACCAGATCTGGATCAGTTGCAGCGTCGTATCGGATACACCTTCAAGGAACCCGAGCGGTTGCTGCTGGCCCTGACCCACAGAAGTTACGGGAACCAGAATAATGAACGCCTGGAGTTCCTTGGGGATTCCATCGTTAATATGGTGATTGCAGAGCACTTGTACCTGCACTTCGAGAAAGCCCGGGAGGGCCAGTTGAGCCGGCTCCGAGCGCGGATGGTCAAAGGCGTGACCCTCGCCGAGATCGGTCGCGAATTCCAGTTGGGTCAGTATCTCCGGCTTGGCTCCGGTGAACTCAAGAGTGGTGGCTACCGGCGCGAGTCGATTCTGGCGGATGCGGTGGAGTCCATCATCGGTGCTATATACCTGGACAGCGATTTTCATACCTGCCGTGAGCAGGTGCTGCGCTGGTTCGAGCATCGCCTGGCCAACCTGGACATTCAGGACACCCAGAAAGATCCGAAAACCCGGTTGCAGGAATACCTGCAATCCCGGCAGTTCCCGCTGCCTCGTTACGAAGTGATCTCCGTCGACGGTGAAGCCCATGAGCAGACGTTCCACGTCTCCTGTGCCTTACCGTCACTGGATCGAAAGACCAGCGGCACCGGTAGCAGTCGGAGAATTGCTGAACAGCAGGCTGCCCGCAATGCCCTAAAGCAACTGGGCGTGGAGAACTCCTGATGAATGATATTACCCGCCCGGAAGATCCGGACAGCCGTTGTGGTTTTGTCGCCATTGTTGGCCGGCCGAACGTGGGAAAATCCACGCTTCTGAACCATATCCTGGGCCAGAAACTGAGTATTACCTCCCGCAAACCCCAGACCACCCGACATCAGGTGCTGGGTATCAAGACAGACGGACCGGTGCAGGCCATCTATGTGGATACCCCCGGCATGCACGAAGACGAGCCCCGTGCGCTGAACCGTTACATGAACAAAGCGGCGTCGTCTGCCCTGATCGACGTGGACGTGGTGGTGTTCGTGGTGGACCAGCTGGCGTGGACCACTGCCGATGACATGGTGCTGGAGAAATTGTCGCGGTTGAAATGCCCGGTTATCCTTGCAGTTAACAAGGTGGACAAGGTTGAGAGCCGGGACAAACTGCTGCCGCACCTTGAGGCACTGTCCAAAAAACGGGAATTTGCCGAAATTATCCCTTTGTCTGCGTTGAAAGAAACCAACCTCCAGCCACTGGAGGAAGCTGTGGGACGTTTTCTGCCCCAGAGTGTGCACTTCTACCCGGACGATCAGATTACGGATCGTAGCGAGCGCTTTATGGCGTCGGAGATGGTGCGGGAGAAAATTACCCGCCAACTCGGGGCTGAATTGCCTTATTCCGTGGCAGTAGAGATCGAAGAGTTCAAGCATGAGGGGAAAACCCTGCATATCTCGGCCCTGATTCTGGTGGAAAGGGAAGGCCAGAAGAAAATCATTATCGGTGACAAGGGCGAGCGCCTGCGCCGCATTGGCCAGGAAGCCCGAGTGGATATGGAACGCATGTTTGGCACCAAGGTCATGTTACGTTTGTGGGTGAAGGTAAAGCGCGGCTGGGCCGACAGCGACCGGGCATTGAAAAGCCTTGGCATGAGCGATTTCTGAGGTCGCTATGAAGGGAGCGGTGCAGCAGGAGCCCGCTTATGTGATTCACCGGCGCCCCTGGCGGGAAACCGCCTTGCTGGTGGATCTGTTTACTCTGAATCACGGCCGAATGAGTCTGGTGGCGCGCGGCGCCAACAGTGCCAAAAGCCCCCTCAAGGCCCAGTTGCAGCCGTTCCAGCCGTTAATGGTGGACTGGACCGGAAAAAGCGATCTGAAAACACTGGTGCAGCTTGAGGTTCGGTCGGCGCCGCTGCTTTCGCAAACCCGTGCCCTGTACAGCGGCCTATACATCAATGAACTGCTTCAGCGCATTCTGCCAATGGCAGACCCTCATCCCACCCTGTTTGCCAGTTACATAGAAAGCTTGCAGGCTCTCGCAGCACTGGCGGCCAAAGCCGATGTGGAGCCGGTCTTGCGGCGTTTTGAACGGGCGTTTGCCGGGGCCCTCGGGTATGACTTTGCCTGGGACGAAGCCACTGATACCGGCTTGCCAGTAGTGGCCGGCTATTACTACGGTTATGATCCGGTGCAGGGCATTGTGTCTGCCGCTGCCACCGGGGTTCGATTGCAGCAGATTCCGGGCGAGGCTTTGCTGGCCCTGGCCGACGGCGACTTTACCGGTGAGTTACCGCGCAGGACCGCCAAGCGGGTCATGCGTGTTCTGGTGGACTATCTGTTGCAGGGTAAACCATTACACAGCCGCAATCTGTTCAGCCATTCCGTTTCATCATCAGGGAGAACCCCATGAATTCCAGAGTGTTGCTCGGTGTGAATATTGACCATGTGGCCACATTACGCCAGGCCCGCGGCACCCGCTATCCAGACCCGGTTCAGGCGGCGCTGGTGGCTGAGGAAGCGGGGGCCGATGGTATTACCATTCACCCCCGGGAAGACCGCCGGCACATCCAGGATCGAGATGTACTGCTGCTGCGAGAAGTCCTGCAAACCAAGATGAACCTGGAAATGGCGGTAACCGATGCCATGCTGGCCTTTGCCGAACAGGTTCGGCCGGAGTGTGTCTGCCTGGTGCCGGAGAAGCGCGAAGAATTGACCACCGAGGGTGGGCTGGATGTCGACGGTCAGGAAGAGCGTGTGGCCAAGGCCTGCGACCGGCTGGCAAGGATCGGGGCCGAAGTATCACTGTTCATTGACCCGGATCCGGTGCAGATAGACGCCGCTGTGCGCTGTGGTGCGCCGGTTGTCGAGCTGCACACCGGCGAATACGCCGAAGCGCAGGACCCGGCTGTTCGGGAAAAAGCGTTCAAACAGCTGGCCGATGCCGTGGCCTATGCCCGAAAGAAAGGGTTGATTGTGAACGCTGGCCACGGCCTGCATTATCACAACACCGAGCGGGTGGCGGCGATTCCGGGCATTAACGAGTTGAACATCGGCCATGCCATTGTTGCCAGGGCAGTGTTCACTGGTCTGAAAGAGGCGGTTCGGGAGATGCTCGCCATTATTGAGCGCGCCCGCCCCTAAGCTGGCCTCAGGTGGTCTCCGGTTGGCGCTGCTGCTCTCTGAACAGCTGCTGCCAGTCGGTTTGTTCACTCCAGATCTGCAGTCGGTCCATGGCTGCCAATAGCTGGTCCTTCTGTAACTCCATATCCGGGGCCTGGCACTTCAGTGCGGTTTCAAAACGGTTGGCGGCGGTTCTCAGCTCCGGTACGCCACAGTAACGGGTTGCGCCGTGGAGCTTGTGTACGCATTCAAGCAGCTCGTCGGTGTCATTGTTGTTCCAGAGTTCGGTTACACGCTCGATGTCGGTGTGCAGTTGTTCCAGCAACATGCTGAACAGTTCTTCCGCCAGGTCGGCCTTGCCAGCGGCCAGTTGAATGCTTTCATCAACACTGACGCAATCCTGCTGCATGCGACGGTTTGATGGCCGCAGGGTGCGGCGGGTATCCCGGACTTCCGAGATTTTGAAACTGTCGTTGCTGCTCTTGCAGTCATAACCCGTGTATTCGCGAATCAACTGGACCAGCTGAGTGCTGCTGATCGGTTTTGGCATGTAACCGTCGAAGCCCTGCTGGGTCAGTCTTTCCTGTTCATCGGCCAGGGCATGGGCGGTCAGGGCGATGATCGGGGTATGATGAGAGCCGGTATCCAGATCCCGGATTCGTGCCGTGGTTTCCACACCATCCATGCCCGGCATTTGCAGGTCCATGAACACCAGGTCAAAGGGCTTCTGCCGGGCCTTGGTCAGCGCCTCGAATCCGCTTGAGGCGCCCTCTGCTTCAAGCCGGCAGTCCTGCAGCAGGGTCATCACCAGTTTCAGGTTGGCGTCATTGTCGTCCACGGCCAGTACACGCGGAACTCTCGAAGGGCCGCTGCTTCTCAGTGGCAGGGACACTTCTCCTGCTCCCCGGTTGCTGGCCTGGATGCCGTGGATCAACAGCAACAGTTCGTCGTAGAAGGCATCCCGGCACACCGGTTTGGTAAGGTGTCCGCTGGACAGCCCGGACAGCGGCGTGTCGTGGGTTTCCAAGGTGGGGGTCAGCAGCAGTGTCCGGCAGTCCCGCTCCACTTCTAGCGAACGCACCATGTTGCAGTACTGGCTGGAGTTCAGCAGGTGGCGGGTAATGCCGATAATGGCGGCGGCGTAGCCTTCCTGCTTCCGTTGGGCTTCCTCCACGTGTTCCACCAGGGCGGCTGGCGAGGACACCCGTTGTACTGCCACGCCCCAGTCCCGTAACAGGTGTTCGACCGCGAGCCCGGTGGTTTTCTGCTGTTCGAGGTAGATTATCCGTTCGCCGCGCAGGGCGTCTTTTGGCGCGCTGGTGTCGGCAGCGGCAGACAGTTCCGGGGTGAGGGTAAACCAGAAGGTAGAGCCTTTGCCGAGTTCGCTTTCCAGGCCAATCTTGCCGCCCATCTCTTCCACCAGCCGCTTGGAAATGGCCAGTCCCAGCCCGGTGCCGCCATACTGCCTGGCGGTTGAGGCGTCAGCTTGGCTGAAGGCGTTAAACAACGATTGTTGCTGGGCCCGGGACAGGCCCACGCCGGAGTCCGTGATGCTCAGGCGCAGGGTTACCCGATTGCTGTCGGGTGTTTCGTCTTCCAGGCTGGCCCGCAGCACCACTTCACCGGTCTGGGTGAATTTGATGGCGTTATTGACCAGGTTGGTGATGACCTGCTTCACCCGCAGCGGGTCACCCATGACGTTGTCCGGTACATCGTTATAGACCAGTGGCACCAGGTCCAGGTTCTTGGCATGGGCTGCCGGTGCCAGCATCACCATCACCTCTTCCACGATATCCCTTAGCTGGAACGGTACCCGGTCAAGAATCAGCTTGCCGGCCTCGATCTTGGAAAAATCCAGGATGTCGTTAATGATCGTCAGCAGAATCTCGGACGATTTCCGGATGGTGTTCAGGTGGTCCCGTTGCTGGCGGGGCAGGGGGCTTTTCAGCAGCAATTCGGTAAAGCCGATGATGCCATTCAGGGGCGTGCGGATTTCGTGGGACATATTGGCCAGGAATTCGGACTTGATCCGGCTGGCTTCCAGGGCTTCCTTGCGGGCGAAATCCAGTTCGATATTCTGAATTTCAATGGTTTCCAGGGTTTCCCGGAGGTCCTCTGTGGCCTGGTCGATGTTCTGCTGCATTTCCGCCTGGGCCTTGCTGAGCTCGGAGGCCATGTCATTCAGGCCGGATTCCAGTTGCTCGAATTCGGGGCCGGCACTGGTGTACACCCGGGTATCCAGCTTACCTTCCTTGAGCCGGGCTACGGCTTCATTGAGTTGGAACACCGGATCGGTGAAGGCACGGCTCAGACGCAGGGCAATGGCCATGCTGAGCAGTACCCCGCCAATCACCAGTAGCAGGGAAATCAGTAGCGCCTTGTAGGTTTCCTTTTCGGTGCGGACATGGGACATCTCCACCGCAACCCAGCCCAGGGGTTCCTGTAACCGGGTGGCCGACTGCCGGACATCCGGGTCGAGCATGGTCTCGATCATCAGGTCCTGCAGATAAACCGGAGTGACAAACCGGGTGCTGCTGTCCCGGGTAATCTTTACCGCCAGGTCCGGCTTCAGGGAGGATTCGTCGATGGCATCGGCGCCGCCCGGACCGGTGTGGAGCAAGCGGCGGCCGTCTGGCGAGAAGAAGGTGATCGAGCGAACGTCCTGCTCTTCCAGCAGGGCGTTGGACAAGCTGCTCAGCAGGCTGCGGTTGGCGGTGAACAGGCCATACTCGGAGCCGGCAGCAAGCTGGCGGGACAGGGATTCACCCCGATCCCTCAACAGGTTCTCGATGTTGTTGACCCAGCTGTAGGTGAAAAACAGCCCCAGTAACAAAGTGGTCAACAAGGTGGGAACCAGCGTTACCACCAATACTTTTTTGCGAATGCCCCAGCGCCGCATAGATATGTTCCTGCTAGTTTCCTGAGCCTGGCCGGGCCGATCTTACCCGGAACCGGCACTTCCCTGTGTGATGAGCATAGTTGATCTGATTTCCGAAAACTGTGGTAAAGGTTCCGGGAACAAACAGTTATAGCCGCGGGTCATGGATATAGCGACAAGCTGTATTGGGACAATGCGGCCATAAAGCGTATGATTCGAACCCAAAAGTGTATCACAGGGTTTCGCTATGATTTTCCCGACCATTGAAGATTATGTAGGGCATACCCCTCTGGTTCGATTGCAGCGTCTGCCGGGGGAAACCTCCAATGTCATTCTGGCCAAGCTGGAAGGCAATAACCCGGCCGGGTCGGTGAAGGACCGGCCTGCCATCAGCATGATTCAGGAAGCCGAACGCCGTGGAGAAATTAAGCCAGGCGATACCCTGATAGAAGCGACGTCCGGTAACACTGGCATCGCCCTGGCGATGGCTGCGGCAATCAAAGGTTACCGGATGGTTCTTATCATGCCGGCGCACATGAGTGAGGAGCGCCGCGCTTCCATGCGGGCATACGGAGCGGAGATCGTGACCGTCAGCAAGGAAGAGGGCATGGAAGGGGCACGGGACCTGGCTGCGCGGATGGAATCCGAAGGCAAGGGCAAGGTGCTGGACCAGTTCAGCAACCCGGATAACCCACTGGCCCATTACCGCACCACCGGCCCGGAAATCTGGGAGCAGACCCAGGGCAAGGTGACTCACTTTGTCAGCTCCATGGGGACCACCGGGACCATTATGGGCGTGTCCCGTTATCTGAAAGAGCGAAATCCCGATATTCAGATTATTGGGTTGCAGCCGGAAGATGGTGCATCCATCCCCGGTATCCGCCGTTGGCCCGAGGCCTATTTGCCGTCGATTTACGACGCTGCCCGGGTAGACCAGGTTCTGGACATTGGTCAGAAAGAAGCAGAAGACACCATGAGGGCGCTGGCCGCCAAAGAAGGAATTTTCTGTGGCGTGTCGTCCGGTGGCTCCATTGCCGCTGCCCTCAAATTATCCCGTGAGGTTGAAAACGCGGTGATCGTGGCCATTATCTGTGACCGCGGAGACCGATACCTGTCTACCGGTGTTTTTCCCGGCGCCTGAACCGGTCATCCAAGCCGGCTACACAAGAGAGATTAACCCCTATGAGTAAGCGTCGCCGCAAGGTTCTGCCCCAGGAACCGGTGCGTTGTGAAATTGAGACCCTTGGCCACGACGGCCGGGGCATTGCCCGGGCCGAAGGTAAAGTCCAGTTTGTGGACGGCGCTCTGCCGGGTGAAACGGTGATGGCAAAGGTGGTCAGCACCCGCAGCAAGTTTGATGAACTGCGTACCCTGGAGGTTCTGGAAGCGGCTCCAGACCGCCAGCAACCGCCCTGTGATTTTGCTGACCTTTGTGGTGGCTGCAGCCTCCAGCACATGAGCGCCGATGCTCAGATTCGGTTCAAGGAAGACACGCTGAGGGAGCATTTTGCCCATTTTGGAGGCATCGAACCCCAGGAGTGGGTTGAACCCATGCGCTCACCCGCTACCCTTGGCTATCGTCGCAAAGCCCGCCTGGGTGTGCGCTATGTGAAGGCCCGGGAGTCGGTGCTGGTAGGATTCCGGGAAAAGCGTAACAGTTTCCTGACGGATATTGACCGTTGTGTAGTGCTGGACCCGCGCATTGGTGATCGCATCAAGCCCCTGCGGGAACTGCTGCATGGCATGGTGGCTTTCGACCGGATTGCCCAGGTAGAAGTGGCCTGTGGTGATGATGTGGCGGCCATGGTGTTCCGTAATATGGACGAACTGGTTCCCGAAGATCGGGAAAAACTGATTGCCTTTGGTCAGGCCCATGACTTGCATATCTATCTGCAGCCCAAGGGCCCGGATACGGTGCACCGCATCTGGCCGGAATCGTCCGGTCGTGATGGTGAGCGCCTGAGCTACAGCCTGGACGAGTTTGATCTGACCATGAAGTACCATCCGATGGACTTCACACAGGTCAATGCCGGTATCAATCAGAATATGGTTCATCGAGCCGTGGAGTGGCTGGATGTTCAGCCCGGCGAGCGGGTATTGGATCTGTTCTGTGGCCTGGGTAACTTTACCCTGCCGTTGGCCCGCAAAGGTGGCCAGGTGGTTGGCGTCGAAGGCGATGATGCCATGGTTGTGCGTGGCCGCGAGAACGCACAGCTCAATGGTCTGGATAATGTGGAGTTCTTCGGAGCCGATCTGCACGGTGACTTTACCTGGCAAAGCTGGGCCAAAGAGGGGTTCGACAAGATTTTGATTGACCCGCCCCGGTCCGGCGCGGAAGACATCTGCAAGTACCTCACGGCGTTCGGGGCCAGCAGAATTGTCTATGTTTCGTGTAATCCGGCCACTCTGGCAAGAGATGCCGGCGTCATGGTGCGCAACGGTTATCGCCTGGTGCGCGCAGGTGTGATGGATATGTTCCCCCACACCACCCATGTCGAATCCATTGCTCTTTTTGAGCGTGAATGACTCTGACTGATCAGTCGACAGTCAGATGCCGGGTCGCCAGGATCGCGACCCGGGTAACCGGAAAATCAGCGGGTATGCCTCTGCTATGGTAAAAGTTCGGGAAGATTATTCGGTCACTGGTGATGGCGAAATCGACATTGATCGTTGTGTTCGCCACATCGCTGAACAGACGCACCTGGATAATCCGGAGCAGCTCCGGCAGGCCTGTGAAAAAGCGGCCAGCATTGCCATGCAGGCATTCAGAGAGGATCGCCTCTGGGCGCCGGGCTCCAGCAGTTTCCGTACTGGTCTGGAAATGGCACAGGTGCTGGCCGAACTGCATCTGGACCAGGCCAGTCTGGTGGCTGCGGTGTTGTACCGGGCCGTGCGTGAAGAGCGGATACCCCTGGAAGAGATCCGCAAGGAATTCGGTGACGAAGTCGCCGGGCTGATCAATGGTGTGCAGCAGATGGCAGCCATTTCGTCGGTGCACCACCCGCTCAAGGGCAATGTGCTGGGCCAGAGTGAAGGGCAACTCGACAATGTCCGGAAAATGCTGGTTACCATGATTGACGACGTCCGGGTTGCGTTGATCAAACTGGCCGAGCGGACCTGTGCGATTCGGGCCGTCAAGGATGCGCCGGAAGAGAAGCGCATGCGGGTGGCCAGGGAAGTCTTCGATATCTACGCGCCCCTCGCACACCGGTTGGGTATTGGTCATATCAAATGGGAGCTGGAAGACCTGTCTTTCCGGTACCTGCACAGCTCAGCGTACAAGAAGATCGCCAAGCTGCTGGATGAAAAGCGGCTGGACCGTGAAGGCTATATCCGGCGAGTAATCGAGACCCTGCAAACTGAACTTCAGGCCTCCGGTATCAAGGGTGAACTCTCCGGCCGGGCCAAGCATATCTACAGTATCTGGCGCAAAATGCGCCGCAAGGGTATCGACTTTTCCCAGGTCTATGATGTCCGTGCGGTGCGCATCCTGGTGCCGGAAGTGCGGGACTGCTATGCCGCTCTGGGCATTGTTCACACCTTGTGGCGGCATATTCCCAACGAGTTTGACGACTACATCGCCAACCCCAAGGAGAACGGCTACCAGTCGCTCCATACCGCGGTGATCGGCCCCGAAGGCAAGGTGATGGAAGTGCAGATCCGCACCCATGCCATGCACGAGGAAGCTGAGTTAGGTGTTTGTGCCCATTGGTTGTACAAGGGCACCGACAAGAACAACAAGTCCACCGGTTACGACGCCAAGATCAACTGGCTGCGGCAGGTGCTGGAGTGGCAGGAAGAGTTGGGCGACTTGTCTGGTTTGGCTGATCACCTGAAGTCAGACGTCGCCTCGGACCGGGTTTATGTCTTCACCCCCGAGGGCCACGTGGTCGACCTGCCCCAGGGTGCCACACCGGTGGATTTCGCTTATCGGGTACACACCGAAATCGGTCACGCCTGCCGGGGTGCCCGGGTGAACAGCCGGATCGTTCCTCTGACCTATCCGCTGAAAACCGGCGACCAGGTATTTATCCTCACCTCCAACAACCCGGCGCCGAGCCGGGACTGGCTGAACCCAAGCCTGGGCTATATCCAGACATCCCGGGCCAGGGCAAAGGTTACCCACTGGTTCAAGCAACAGAATCGTGACCGTAATATCACAGACGGCCACGCTATCTTGGAAGACGAATTCAAGCGTTTGTCGCTGTACGATGTTGATCTGGGGGATTTGGCCAAAAAGGTGAATTACCACTCGCCAGACGATATGTTCGCCGCCATTGGGGCCGGCGATTTGCGGCCTGCGCACGTGGCGAACGTGGCGCAGCAGATGCTGGAGCCGAAGTCTGAACAGCTCGACCTGAAGCTGACCACTGCCCGCAAGAAGGATTATGACACCGAGTCAGACATCCAGATTCTGGGTGTGGGCAAACTCAAGACCCAGGTGGCCAAGTGCTGCAAGCCGCTACCGGGCGATGCGATTGGCGGATATATCACGGTTGGGCGCGGTGTCACCGTGCACCGACAGGACTGCCTGACCTTCCTCAGCCTGAGGGAATTCGAGCCCAACCGGATCATCGAGGTGAACTGGGGTGGCAAGCCTGCCTCTGTGTACCCTGTCGATATCGAAATCGAAGCTTACGATCGCTCGGGGCTGTTGCGGGATATAACCCATGTGTTGTCGTCATCCCGCAGTGACGTGCTGGCCCTGAATACCTTGACCAACAAGGATGAGAACATCGCTACCATGAGGGTGACGGTGGAAATCTCCAGCCTGGAACAGTTGGCGCGGTTGCTGGCCCAGATTCGCAACCTGCCGAACATCATCGACGTAAGGCGAAAGCGCGGATGAGCTATTCCATTGATGACCTGAAAACCCTGATGGCCCGGCTCCGGGAGCCAGACACGGGCTGCCCCTGGGACACCCGGCAGACGTTCGCCAGCATCGTGCCCCACACAATAGAAGAAGCCTACGAAGTGGCCGACGCCATTGAACAGGCGGATTACCCGCACCTGAAGGATGAGCTGGGAGACCTGCTGTTCCAGGTGATCTTCTACGCTCAGATGGGGCGTGAGGAAGGGCATTTCGATTTCGATAGCATCGTTGATCACCTGGTCCGCAAACTGATTCGCCGGCATCCCCATGTCTTCCCGGAAGGCACTCTGGAAAGCCGCATTGACCCGAGCAACCGTCCCAGCGAAGCCTGGATCAAGGAGAGCTGGGAGCGTATCAAGGCGGAGGAGCGGGCCGAGAAACCTGTTGTTGAGTCTTCGGTCAGCCGCCTGGATGGCATTGCACGAACCCTGCCGGCCATGGCCCGTGCCGAAAAATTGCAGCGCCGGGCTTCGCGCCATGGCTTTGACTGGCCTGAGATTGGCCCGGTCTTCGACAAGCTTCACGAGGAGATCGATGAGCTGAAAGACGCATGGCAGGCCGCCCAGAATGATAGTGGCGACCAGGATGCGGTCGAGGATGAACTGGGTGATCTGCTGTTCGTGTGCGTGAATTTGGCACGATTCATGAAAGTGGATCCTGAGCAGGCCCTTAACCGAACGAATCGCAAATTCGACGCACGTTTTCGGGCGATCGAAGCGGTGCTGGAAAGTGAGGGGCGTGATCTGGATGAGGAGTCCCTTGAAGCGCTGGATGCCATATGGCAGAAGGTAAAGGGGGTTGAAAACCGTTAACGGTCCGTGCCTCGGAACAGTAGCCGATAAGTACAATCCGTTACCAATTTTCAGTCACTGAAATGTCATTCTTCGTCTACACTTCTAGTACGGCTTGCACCATATCGGTGCGCTGTACCGTCAGATAAGATGCAGGGGTGAAGGCACCATGAAAATCAAAGATCTGGTCAAGCATTGGGACAAGCACGGTCGTGGTCGGCTCACTCGTGATGCCGCGTACCTATCGTTGTCTGACCAGCATCACGAGCTGTTGCAGAAAGTGGCAGCGATGTACCCGATGAAATCCTCTCAAGACCTGATGCGTGATCTGATCTCCGCTGCGCTTGATGAGCTGGAAACCAGCTTTCCCTACGTTCAGGGCGACAAAGTGGTTGCTTATGATGAGGATGGTTTTGAGATCTACGAAGACCAGGGGCTGACTCCGCGGTTTGTAGCCCTGAGCCAGAAGCATATCAAGCGGATTAAAGCCCGTCAGCTTGAATCGGTGGCCTGACGCCAGTACCGATTCAGCTCACCACCGGGTTTCCATCAACCCAGGCGCCGTGCGCTTGGGTTGATGTCTGCTCATCTATATTACTTTCCCTTGTCTGCCAGGCGATCCTTCAGCGGACCCTGAGTAATCAGGTCGTCCAGTGCAGCGGCAATCATGTCATTGAGAATCTCGCTTTCGCTGCGATCTGGATAGAGTTCCGCCAGCGCGGCTACCCGGGCGGCGTCTTCAAGGGGCAGGCGCAGATTGTATTCGTGTGTACGTTCCATCGCCTGTTTTTCCTGTTCCCAGTGCTGGGGCAAATCGGTCACTTTCATGGTGGCTCCTTGGGGCGAGGGGATTGAATCGCCAATAGACTTTTCGAACGGATCCTTAGTATCGTAAGTTTACTTCGTCTCCGTCAATTCAGAGGGAACTCAACGTGACCGAACTGCACCCCGATCTGCGAGAAAATGTGCGTCTGCTGGGCGAATTACTGGGCCAGAGCATCCAGCGTTTTCCCGGGCAGGACTGCTACGAGCGGATTGAGGAGATTCGGGCTGCGGCCAAAGCTGACCGTCGGCAGGAGAGTGGCTCCGGGCAGCGCCTGGTAACACTCCTGGGGCAACTGAGTGACGATGAACTGTTGCCGGTCACCCGCGCCTTCAACCAGTTTCTCAACTTGGCGAACCTGGCCGAGCAGTACCATGGCATTCGCCGTAAGCAGAGCCACCCTTCCGACCTGATGGTGGAGTCCCTGGGTGAGGTCTTCGAGCGATTGAAATCCGGGGGCGTTGATCCTGAGGAATTGCATCAGCGGGTGGCTGACCTGCGGATTGAGTTTGTGCTGACTGCCCACCCGACAGAAGTTGCCCGCCGTACCCTGATTCTGAAATACGATGAAATGTCGGATTGCCTGGCCCGGCTCGACCACGACGATCTGATGCCGGCGGAGCGTGATGAGATTGTGGCCCGCCTGTCACAGCTGATTACTGAGGCCTGGCACACCGACGAAATCCGCCATGAGCGGCCGACGGCTGTGGACGAGGCCAAGTGGGGCTTTGCGGTCATCGAGAACAGCCTCTGGCAGGCATTGCCCAGATTCCTTCGAAGCCTGGACCAGTCACTTTCTGATGCAACGGGCAAAGGCCTGCCCCTGCAGAATTCCCCGATTCGTATTGCCTCCTGGATGGGAGGGGACCGAGACGGTAACCCGAACGTGACTCACGATGTGACTCGTCAGGTCTTCCTGCTGGGCCGCTGGATGGCTGCCGATCTTTACCTGCGGGATATTCAGGCTCTGAGGGCCGAGTTATCCATGTGGCAGGCCAGTGATGAACTGAGGGCGCGGGTTGGTGATTGCCGGGAACCCTATCGTCAGGTACTGGCCGAGTTGCGGGAGCGCCTGGTCCGTACCCGAGACTGGGCCGAGGCCGGCGTTAAAGGCCACGTAGCGGACGAGACCGGTATCCTGTTTGAGAACGAAGACCTGACGGCTCCCCTGGAGCTGTGTTATCGATCACTGATGGATTGCGGCCTGGAGCAAATTGCCAACGGCCCGCTGTTGGACACCATTCGCCGTGCTCACACATTCGGACTGCCGCTGATTCGCCTGGATATCCGGCAGGAGGCTTCCCGGCATGCGGAGGCGGTGGCAGAGATGGTGGATTACCTGGGGCTGGGAGACTATCTGTCCTGGTCGGAAGACGACCGGCAGGCATTCCTGCTGCGCGAGCTGCAAGGCCGCCGGCCACTGGTGCCCCGCAACTGGGAACCCTCAGAGTCAGTCAGGGAAGTGCTGGCTACCTGCGAGGTGGTGGCGGGTCAGACCCCGGAAGCGCTGGGTTCCTACGTTATCTCCATGGCCAGCAAGCCTTCAGATGTATTGAACGTGATCCTGTTGTTGCGGGAAGCGGGAATGAAGTTCCCGATGCGTGTGGTGCCTTTGTTTGAAACCCTCAGCGATCTTCAGGGTGCACCAGAAAGCATGGCTGCCCTGTATCAGGTTGATTGGTACCGCGAGTACTGTCAGGGCCGCCAGGAGGTGATGATTGGCTATTCGGACTCGTCCAAGGACGCCGGCCAGCTGATGGCAGCCTGGGCCCAGTACCAGGCGCAGGAAAAACTCACCCAGGTGGCCCGCCAATATGGCGTGCACCTGACCCTGTTCCACGGTCGCGGCGGCACGGTGGGCCGTGGTGGCGGCCCGGCAAACCGGGCGATTCTGTCGCAACCGCCGGGATCGGTGAACGGCAGTTTCCGGATTACCGAGCAGGGGGAAATGATCCGATTCAAGTTCGGTTTGCCCCGGCTGGCGGTACAAAGCCTTACCCTGTACACCACTGCCGTCATTGAGGCGACCCTAGCGCCACCGCCACATCCCGAGGACAGCTGGCGCGAGATGATGGACTGGCTGACTGAGCGTTCCCTCAAATCTTACCGGGAAGTGGTAAGGGAGAATCCGGATTTCGTGCCTTATTTTCGCCAGGTTACACCCGAAACGGCGCTGGGTAAGCTGGCCCTGGGCAGTCGACCGGCGCGCCGGAAAGCCACCGGTGGCGTGGAGAGTTTGCGAGCCATTCCCTGGATTTTTGCCTGGACCCAAATGCGCCTGATGCTGCCCAGTTGGCTGGGCAGCGATGTGGCCCTGGAGGAAGCCGCCCGGCATCAGCGCCTGCCAGAGCTGCGTGAGATGATGCGGGGCTGGCCGTTTTTCCGCACCTATGTCGACATGCTGGAAATGGTGCTGGCCAAAGCCGACCTGCGCATTGCCAGCTATTACGAGCAGACCCTGGTGGAAGATGAAAGCCTCAGGGCCCTTGGGGGTAGCCTCAGGGAACGGCTGAACGGCTGTATCGAGCGTGTGCTGGAGCTCAAGGATCAGCAAGCCCTGTTGGAGAGCGAACCGGTGTTTGCCCATTCCATGAGAGTGCGCAACCCCTACACGGACCCATTGCATTACCTTCAGGCGGAATTGCTCAAACGCGACCGCGAGAGTGAGGGCAAAGGTGAGGTGCCGGATATGGTGGAGCGGGCGCTGAAAGTCACCATGGCGGGCATCGCCGCTGGTATGCGTAATACGGGCTAACGTGCATAATAACGCCGGGGCCGGAAAGCCCTGAACCGGATAAAGGAGTCTTCCCCGTTGGCACTGTCAGAGCGACTGTCGCATTACCTCGCCCGCAAGGGTATCAGCTATCAGCAGATCGACATTGCACCGGTAAGCAATCTCGATGCCGCGGTTCTTGCCTCTGGCAAGCCCCAGCATGATTTTATCCAGCCCACGCTGCTGATCGACATCAATGGTGTGGTCATGGCGGTGCATCGCTTTGACAGTACGTTGGATATGGACACCCTGCATCAGTTTACCGGGCGTCGCCTGCAGCCGCTAACCGCGCGCCAGACAGCAAGGCTGTTTGGCGACTGCGAGCCGGGATTCGTGCCACCGGTGGGGAATGCCTGGGACCTGCCGGTGCTGATTGACGAAGATCTCACTACCGCCGACCAGGTGGTGTTCTCACCTGGCACCAACGATACCCTGGTTGTGATGGACGGCCGCTCGTTCCGGTTGGCACTGGCGGGTGCCCGGGAAGGGCATCTGGTTATCCGGGGGCAGGGTAATGGCTCCCGTGGCGCACTGAGCCTCGACGAAGTGGCTGACAAACTGCAGAAACTCTATCGTCTGCCGCCCATGCCGGCGCTGGCGTTGCGGATTCTGCGCCTGACCGCCAGTACGGAAGCCACAGCCAGAGAGCTGGCGGAACTGATTGAGTTTGACCCGAGCATGACGGCCCAGATCATGCGCTACGCACGGTCGGCACTGTTCAATTACCCTGGTCAGATCAACTCGGTTCAGGAGGCCGTTACCCGGGTGCTGGGGTTTGATCGGGTCGCCCATATTGCCATGGGTATTGCATCGGTGAGGGCTTTTGATGTGCCCGGGGGTGGAATGCTGGGTATGGATAATTTCTGGCGTCACTCACTGTATTGTGCCTTCCTGTGCCAAAGTCTGGCGGCGCGCTCCGGCCGGGACAAGGGGCTGGCGTATCTGTGCGGGCTGTTGCACAACTTTGGCCTGTTGCTGGTGGGGCACCTGCTCCCCTCTGAATTTCAGGAACTGAACGCTCTTCGGGAGATCAACCCTGAAGCAAGCATGCATTCACTGGAACAGGAAGTGTTTGGCCATAGCGAGCGCCAGGATATCCTGGCGGTTGGCCATGGTGCCATTGGCGGTATTCTGCATCGGCTCTGGCAACTGCCGGAACCGGTCATCAAGGCGGCAGGCATGCACCAGCACCCGGGTTATCATGGTGAGCATGAAGAGTTTGTTTTGATGGTCCAACTGGCGAATGCACTGCTGAAAGAGCAGGGTATTGGCGACGAGTTCAACCCGGATGATATCCCCGCACTGACAGAAGCGCTTGGCCTGGAGCCCGCAACACTGGAGCTGGTTCAGGAAGAAATCCAGGCGGTCGCAACCGACCTGGATGTGCTGGCGTCGTCGCTTGCATCCTGAGCAAAACGGCGTCAGGCTTCTGTGCCTGAAGCCCCCTGTCTTCCGGTAATTCCAACCATGATACGGAGGTCGACTTTCTCTGTCGGGGCGGACTTCGTATAATGCTGCCTCAATTTTGGGCAGGCGCGCCAGCAAGTGGGCCTGGAGCCCCTGAGAGGTTGTCGCAAAGGCGACGGTTTTTGCCGCAACTTTTCAAACGATAATATAAGACAACGGGAGCACAACGTTATGAGAATCATCATGTTAGGCGCGCCAGGCGCTGGAAAGGGTACTCAGGCTCAGTTTATTACCGAGCGTTTCGAGATCCCCCAGATCTCCACAGGCGACATGCTCCGTGCCGCCGTCAAGGCCGAGTCCGAACTGGGCAAGCAGGTCAAGGAAGTGATGGCCTCCGGTGGGCTGGTGTCTGACGATATCATCATCGCCCTGATCGACGAGCGTATTCAGCAGCCGGATTGCAAGAACGGTTTCCTGCTGGACGGTTTCCCGCGCACCATTCCCCAGGCCGAAGCGCTGAAGAACCAGGGTATTGCCATCGATTACGTGGTGGAAATTGCCGTTGAAGACGAAGAAATTGTCAGTCGTCTGTCTGGCCGTCGTGTGCACGAAGGCAGTGGCCGTATCTATCACGTGAAATACGATCCGCCCAAGGTAGAGGGCAAGGACGATGAGACCGGCGAACCGCTGGTACAGCGTGAAGACGACAAGGAAGAAACCGTACGCAAGCGCCTGAACATCTACCACGAGCAAACGGCGCCGCTGATTGGTTTCTACCAGGACTGGGCCAGCAAGGCACCTGCCGATGCGCCCAAGTACGTGCGCGTGGAAGGCATTGGTAGCCTGGACAGTATCCGCGACCAGATCCTGTCCCAGCTTAAGTAATCGGAACGGGAGTAGCCCGGGAGGCTTGATTCTGTGAAGCTTTTAGCACTGGATACGTCTTCTGAGGGCTGCTCCGTCGCTCTATGGCTGGATGGCCAGATCAGCGAGCGGTTTGAACTGGCCCCACGGGGCCACACCCGCCTGTTAATGCCCATGGTTCGCGAACTGCTCGCCGAACATGGGCTTTCCCCGAAAGATCTTGACGCTCTGGCTTTTGCCCGTGGCCCGGGCTCCTTCACCGGTTTGCGCATTGCGACCGGGGTGATCCAGGGGCTTTCCTGGGGGCTCAATTTACCGGTTGTGCCGGTGTCGTCGCTGGCGGCTGTCGCCCTGGACGCCATTGAGCAGCACCAGTTGGCTGATGGTGAACACATTGCGGTGGCCTTTGACGCCCGTATGGGCGAAGTCTACTGGGGTGCCTTCCTGTGTCAGCAGGGGTTGCCGGTGTTGATCGGCGAGGAGCGGGTCTGCCCGCCCGGGGCGGTGAGCCTGCCGGGCTCAGACGTATCGGCGAACTGGACTGGTGCTGGCCAGGGCTGGACATTAAAGGGCGATATGCCCGAAGTGGTGGTCTGCCGGATCAGAGCGGTGGATGACACCCTGGTGCCCCGGGCCGCCATGGTGGCCCGGTTGGCAGAACAGGATTTTCGCAATGGCATCGCGGTGCCGGCGGAGCTGGCGCAGCCGGTCTATATCCGGGATGAAGTGGCCTGGAAGAAACTGCCCGGCCGTGCGTGAAAGGTCGTTTTCTGATCAGAAATGTTGCCGCCTGCCTTTCCAAGAGGCCCCGGTTCTTCCATAATGCAGTAACACACTTGAACCGTTTCTGTGGTTGCGCATTATGATCGGTGGTATTAATCCGGCCAATTCCTCCCTGATTCAAACGGGTAACAACAGCCCGGCACGAGAGCGTACCGATGTCGCCAGGTCCCCGGCCGCCTCTCCCCAGGCCCCCGGTGCCGAGTCGGTTCGTCGTGACCTGAATGCACCCCAGCAAAGCCGGGATACCGCTCCCGGTAACCAGACGTCTAGTGAGGCGACCGATCGTCGCGTTGAAGCCCGCAGGGCCGCTGAGGATGCCCGGCTTGAACGATTTCGCGCCGACGAGGTGCCTTTGCCAGCCTCCAGAGCGCTTTCGACCTTTGCCGGTGTGGCCGCCGCCGGGCAGGAATTTGAAGGCGGCTCGGTTATTTCCGGTATCGACATTCTCGTCTGATGCCAAACCCTTCCCATGATACTTGCCACTCCCTGACGGCGACCGTTGCCGTTGGTTGCAGCCCGCTGGGTGACCAGATGGTTGCACGACAACTGGCGGACGAGCTGGGGTTGCGTTGGCTAGGTGTCGTCAAACCCAAACAGGTCCGGGAATTTCCGGTGCTGCTGTATATGGACGACGAAGGCCTTGCCCTGCAGTTGACGGGCAAAGGAGCACCTGGGCCGGTCCGGGCCGAGTTTGTGACCGGCAAAATGGGCTACCGCCGGGAGCACGGTGGCGGTACCGGCCAGTTGGTGGCCCGGGCGGTTGGTTTGCAGAAAACAAGGGCCCAGCTTCATGTACTGGATGCCACTGCCGGCCTCGGCCAGGACGCGTTCGTGCTTGCCAGCCTCGGTTGCCGGCTAACCCTGCTGGAGCGCAACCCGGTGATCCATGCCTTGCTGGCAGATGGCCTGGCAAGGGCCGCACTGAATATCGATTGCGCGCCCCTGGTGGCTCAGATGCAGCTTGAGGCCGGCAGTTCCATTGGCTGGCTTGAGAACGCCGGCAGGGATGCGGCGGATGTGGTGTATCTGGACCCGATGTTCCCCCACCGGGACAAAGCCGCCCTGGTCAAAAAGGAAATGCAGGTATTCCGGCAGGTGGTGGGAGACGATGACGATTCCGAACAGTTGCTTGCCGCAGCCCTGGCCTGTGCTCGTTACCGGGTGGTTGTGAAGCGCCCCCGGAAGGCGCCTGCGGTGGCGGGGCCGGAGCCCACTACGCGGCTCGAAGGCAAAAGCAGCCGCTACGATATCTATTCCATCAAGGCGCTGCCGGCCTGAGATAACCCGGGCCGGCAGACCTCAAAGACTCACGCATCCAGCATGGTGACCTGCTGAATGGCTTGTCGTTTTTCAACGCTCAGCACCAGCCGGGCATCTTCGGCCACCTCATCCAGACCTTCTCCGTAACAAAGCAGGCCGTTGTCGTCGGTGGTCAGCACCCCGGTTTTCTGCATATTGGCGATGAAGTTCCGGAACAGGGTTTTGTCGAAGAATTCCGGCGCATTAAGACCAAACAGGATAGACATCCGCTCGGCCAGCAGCGTGCTTTGCTCTTCCAGTTCCGCCGCGGTCAGTTTGCCCGAACCATACTTGCGCAGAATGCCCAGGGTAATGTGGTAGCGTTCAAGGGTCTGGATGATAAAGCGGGACAGGATGCGGGCCCGCAGCATGGCTTCGGTGCCTTCCTCCGGTCGACCCAGGCGCTCGTCATCCAGTTGGATAACCAGGCCCTGATCAATCAGAACGTCGATCCACTTGTTAATAACCGATTCCACTTCATCCTGCCCGAATTTCAGGAACAGTTCGGACTGCAGGTAAGGGTAGGCAACGCTGGTAAGGAACAGAACCTTGTCTCTGCGCAGGCTGGTTTTGTTCTCGAACAGGCTGACAATCAGCGCCGGCAGTGCAAACAGGTGCTGGATGTTGTTGCGGTAGTAGGTCATCAGAATGGCGTTGGAGCCTTCCAGGGCAATGATATCGCCCAGTTTCTGGGGTTGGCGGGTAATCAGCCCCATGTTCTCACAGTAGGCAACCCAGTCCCGCGCAGAACCCTCTGGCAAGGTGACGGTGTTGGCGTACGGGTAGGCCCTGAGCAAGTTGGCATACTGGTCCATCAGCCTGATCAGTTGACCCTCATCCATGGCCAGGCGCTCGGTACCCAGTAAAACGGTGGCGGTCATGCCAATCGGGTTGACCGCCACAGAAGCGTTGATGTTGCTGGCTACCCGCTTGGACAGTTCATCAACCGCCTCGGTGAGCCACGTGGGCCGGTACTCGGCGTCGTAAGCCTCGCTGCGCCAGCTGTCATGGACTTCGTCCAGAACATCGGCCAGTGGTATGGCGTCACCAAAGTTCACCGCTACCCGGCCGAACGAGTTGGTCAGTTTCCGGGCCGTCTTGGCCAAGCCGAAGACGCTTTCCTTCTGTTTCTTTTTACCGCGCAGCTCGCCCAGGTAGGAGCGGCCCTCCATCACTTTCTCATAACCGATGTAAACCGGCACGAATACGATGGGTTTGCGGTGATCCCGCAGGAAGCTGCGCACGGTCATCGACAGCATGCCCGGACGTGGTGGCAGCATGCGCCCGGTGCGGGAGCGGCCACCCTCGACAAAGTATTCCACCGAGTAGCCGCGGGTGAACATCACGTGCATGTATTCGTTGAAAACCGTGGCGTACAGGGGATTATCCCGGAAGCTGCGGCGCATGAAGAAAGCCCCGCCCCTGCGCAGGATTGGGCCAACAATGGGCATGTTCAGGTTGATGCCGGCAGCAATGTGGGGGGGCATCAGGCCGTTCTTGTAAAGCACGTAGGACAGCAACAGGTAATCGATGTGCGAACGATGGCAGGGAACATAGACCACCGCATGGTCCTGGGCGACTTCCTTGGCCACCTTGATGTTGTTGACGGCGATGCCGTTGTAGATGCGGTTCCAGAGCCAGGCCAGTGCCAGTTCCAGGAACCGGATGGTCACAATGGACATGCTGGCGGCAATTTCGTCCGCGTATTTGTAGGCTTTGGCGCGAACCTTTTCAGGCGGGATATCGTCTTTGGCGGCGGTTTCCCGTATCGCTTCCTTGACAGCCTGGGTGCGTACCAGGCCCTCCACCAGGGTGCGACGGTGCGACAGATCCGGCCCCAGCACCGCCTGGCGAACCCGGCGGAAATGGGTGCGCAGAATACGTGCCAGCTTCCGCTTGGCTTTTTCTTCGTTGTTCCGGTATTCGTCGACCACCTGCTTGAGTGACAGGGGCTGGTTAAACTGCACATAGGTGCTGCGACCATGCACCAGAATGATCAGGAACTTCTGCAGCCGCCCGGCAACCGACCAGGTGTCTGACAGCAACAGCTTGACCAGGGATTTCTCCTTATCCGGAGAACGGCCCCAAAACAATGAGACAGGAACAATCTGTACGTCCTGCTCGGGATGCTCCAGGCCAAACTGTACGAGGCCGGTGAACTCTTTGGTGGGAACCGGGGTTTGCCGGCCGCCGCTGAACGGCCCGCCAATGCGCTTGTACAGATAGAAAAAGGAGTGGGCCGGCCCGTTTTTTACCGGCAGGCTGTCGGTTGCACCGGGCAGGCGCGCATGGATGACCTCTTGCTCAAGCACCAGGCGGCTGGACAACGAGCTGTATTGCAGCACGTAGCACACCGGTTTGTCCGGATCGAGCCCCAGGGCCTCCAAGGTATTGCCGCTGACATCGGTCCTGACCCATAAAAACAGGATCTTGCGGAAAAGAGACAGGATCAGGCTGCGAATGCCCTGATAAAGTCGCATAAGATGTTACTCCGGTACTGGAAACAGGCGCCAAGTTTAACGGGTTGAGGCGGGTGCGGAAAGCGGTATACAGATTCTTGCTGGTGGTTGTGATGTGTTACATTGCCGCTCAGACGAACGGTTGCTGATAAGGCAAAAGCATGGTGAGCAAAAGCGAGCAGTGGTTGCCGGGCTGGTTTGAAGAGGTCCCTGTGCAAGGGGACCTGCTTCTGGCGTTTTCCGGTAACAATGTCCTTAAGCCGGATAACGGCTGGTTGTTGGCCTGGGGCGGTCCGGAAATGGGCGACAGTCGCCCGGAGGCCCTTGCCCTGGGTACCTGGAATGGCCGGCGTCTGTTCGTTTGTACTTTGCCAGACTCCGGGCTGCCTGGCGCCCAGTTGGTTACCTTGAGGGACGCCCTGCTGGTGTCACCCGAGGCGCCTGCAGATTTGCTCAGTACCGGCTTCCAGGTATTGCAGTGGTGGCAGGACCACCGCTATTGCGGTCGGTGCGGAGAGCGCACCGAGTCACATCCCCGGGAGCGGGCTCGCTGGTGCAGCCGTTGCAATATCCCCTGGTATCCCCGAATCGCACCCTGTGTGATTGTGGTCATCCGGCGCGGCAGCCAGTTCCTGCTGGCGAGGTCTTCCAGGGTGCCCCGGAATTTCTACAGCCTGATTGCCGGTTTTGTCGAACCTGGGGAAAGCCTTGAGCAGGCCGTGGCCCGGGAAGTAAAAGAAGAGACAGGATTGGATGTTTGCAATATCCGCTACCGGAGTTCCCAACCCTGGCCTTTTCCCCATCAGATGATGGTGGGTTTTTTTGCCGATTATCAGGGTGGTGAACTCAGCCTGCAGGAAGATGAGCTGGCGGATGCCGGCTGGTTCAGTGCCGACGATCATCCCCCCATTCCGCCCGATACCACCATTGCCGGCCGCCTGATCAGTGCCATGAAACAGGAAATTGCCGAGAACGGGAGCGATGCCGGATGATGGCCGGTTTGCCTCCTCGGGTGCTGGTATTCGATTCCGGTGTTGGCGGGCTCAGTGTGGCTGTCCGCATTCACCAGTCGCTTCCCGGTGCGGACCTGGTGTATCTGGCGGATAACGCTGGTTTTCCCTACGGCGGTCAGAGCGAGCAGGTGGTGATTGAGCGCTGCTGCTCCCTGATCCGGCAAAGCCTGCAACAGTCGCCTTGTGCCATCATCGTGGTCGCCTGCAACACCGCCAGCACGGTGGTGCTTCCGCATTTGCGGGCTATGACGGAGCTACCGGTTGTGGGTGTGGTGCCGGCGATCAAACCCGCCGCCGCCTGCACCGTGAATGGTCGGGTCGGGCTACTGGCAACGCCGGCAACGGTACAGCGACCCTATCTGGATAAGCTCATTGCCGAGTTTGCCAGTGACTGCGACGTGGTGCGGCTTGGCCATCCTGGGCTGGTGTGCTGGGCAGAGCAACTGGTGCAAGGCGCAGAACCGCCCCAGGATGAGCTGGATGAAGCCATGGCGCCGCTGCGTGAGGCTGGTGTAGATACCGTAGTGCTTGGCTGTACTCACTATCCGCTGTTGTTACCCTGGCTCCGGAAAAGCCTGCCGGAGGTCACTGCATGGGTGGATTCCGGTGACGCCATCGCTCGCCGGGTCGCCTTTCTGCTGGGCGAATCCGGGCGTTTGGCGGCAGCGGAAACCCCCAGAGCGGATACCGGTGGCGTTGTGTCAGAGGCCCGCTTTACCGGGGACGCCCCCCCGGATGTTGCCCTGTTCTTGGCCGAAATGGGGATTTCAGTGGCGCGGGTTTGCGAGCATTGGCCCGGCGTTACAACAGCCGGGTCAGCTTGAACATGGCGAGGAATTCCAGAGCCGGAATAGCGCGTTTATGGCAGCAGTAGGTTTTGAAATTGTCACCCCGGAAACGGGATTTGGTGAACTCCAGTCCCTTGAAGTTGTATAGGAAATTGCCTTTCTCGTAAATGCCATGCAGCAGTCGTTTCAGCAGCCGGCTTTCCTGGTGCTCGGTGGCCTGGTCCAGCGATAACGGAATCAGCCCAAGATCCAGGAACGGCACTCCTTCGGCTTTGAAGGTGTCCACGGCGTGGGCCATCAGCGTGTAGAAAATGCCCTGTCGAAAATCGGCGTTGGCGCGGGAGATATTAGGTACGTAGCTGATGATCTCATTGTTTCGGTAAATGGGATCAAAATAGATAAAGCCCACCGCCTTGCCGTCCTGGTAGGCGTAAAAGTGCCGCTCGTTTTCCCGATAGTCCATTTCCATGGGCCGAATCAGGAAGCGGATCTCGTTGCTCTTGCACTTGCGGGTGCGTATCCAGGCTTCGGAGATCTCCCGGGTGTGGTCATCACTGAACCGTTCCATGACGGTAATCCCGTTCTTCTCGGCCTGGTTAAGTGCGGTGCGCAGAATCTGTTTCTTCTTGCCGGTCAGGCTCCAGGACCTGAGATCAATCCGGGATTCGCAGCCAAACTGGGTGCCATACAGGCCGAAGCGAAGGTGCAGAAAATCCACCACCGATTTCGAAACCTGGATGTAGCAGGCGTTAGGAAAGGTCTGCTGGAACTTCTCCAGCAGGGCGGGGAAATGCTCGGGTGCGCTCACTGGATCTGACAGGACAAAGGTGCCGCCCCATTTTCGCATATAGGCAATGTAGCCCATACCCGGCACATCAAAATACTGCATGCCCGGCTGCAGGGTTGAGAACGACTGTGAGTGCTGGCCGTTTTTCTTGAGGTAGTTGACGCGCTCGGCGAAGCTGAACTGGCCGTCTGCCAGTTCCCTGATGTTGTCGAGGGCAAGAATCTGATCTGACATGATGAAGCTCCCGGTAACCTGTTGTTATTTTGAGTCGGAAGAGATTCAGGCTTGCTTGCGGCCAAGAATCGACCAGTAGCAATCCATGTTCAGAAGTTTGAAATGCTTTTTCTCGGTTACTTGCAGGCCCAGGCGCTGCATGTGTTCCGGGTAGTTGTAGATCTTGTGGAAGGCGTTGTTGGCAAACAGCCAGAAGATGAAGACCGCCATGTACCAGTAAAGCTTCTTGAACATGCGGGCGAGGATGTTGCCGGTGGGGTAACAGAAGTCACCAACCACCACGCGGGCGTCCGCCTTGCCCAGGCGAATCAGGTGTTCCAGCACTGTCACCATCATGTCTTCGTCAAACACGTTGAGGAAGAAGTTGGCGACCACCATGTCGTACTGCTCAAACTCGTCCACCTTCATGATGTCGCTGTGAATACGGCGTATGGTCAGGTTCGGCGCTTCTTTCTGCTGGGCATCGGCAAACTTGCACAGCATGGTTTCAGACAGGTCGACCACGGTTACATCGGCGCCGAGTTCGGCGGCGCGGATGGCGTCCCGGCCGTGCCCTACGCCAGCAAACAGGATGCGGTCACCGGGTTTGACGGTTTCCACGTCGAGCATGGCGGTTTTGCAGCGGTGAATGTTTTTGCCGCTGTACAGGTTGCTCAGGAAGTCATAGACGGGGCCGATGTACTTGTACTTGTCGCGCATGATGACTGCTGCCTTCTTCTTGTTCGCTGGTTGAACGTCACCGTTATTGTGATTGTTATTCCGACAGCCTGTCGGACAGTCCGGTGATCGGTTACTGATAACCTGAGCTTAGAGAAGGGGTGGGTTCAAAGATGTGCAGTACTGCGCAATTCCAGATACACAAAGTAACGTATCGAAACACTTTGCAAACCGGGTCAATGTTTTAGTTAGGAGTGTCCTACAATCGAAAACCGGTTATCCGGTGTGGGCGAAGGCCAGACCATCGCGGCTCAGCAGCCGGTCAATATCGGCCGCTGGCCGGGCGGGGCCGTAGAAGAATCCCTGCACCTGATGGCAGCCCAGGCTTGCCAGGTAGTTGAGCTGGTCATCTGTTTCCACGCCCTCGGCGACGATCTCCAGTTTCAGGCCGTGGGCCATGGCAACGATGGCGTTCACTATGCAGGCGCCGTCCTCTCCGCTGCGAATGGCCCTGACAAAGGATTGATCCACTTTCAGGGTGTGAATGGGCAGCCGGTGCAAATAGTTGAGGGAGGAGTAGCCGGTGCCGAAGTCGTCAATGGCGATGCGTACACCGCAACCCGCCAGTTCTTTCAGTTTCCGGCTGATCTGTTCCAGATCGTTCATGATCACGTTCTCGGTGATCTCGATTTCCAGATTGCCGGCAGGAAAACGATGGGACTGGACCTGCTCCAGCAATGTCTCGACAAAGCGCGGATGTTCTACCTGGCTGGGAGACAGGTTGACCGCCAGGCGCAGGTTTGGATGCCCGCTGTTGATCCAGTGTCCTACGTCTCTGCAGGCCTGGTCCAGCACCCGCTCACTGAGCTTGCCGATTAGCCGGGTTTCTTCCGCCAGAGGCAGGAAGTCGCCCGGATAGATCAGCCCCCGTTCCGGATGTTGCCAGCGCACCAGAGCCTCCAGCCCTACCACCTGGTTGGTCTTAGAGCAGACTTGAGGCTGGTAGAACACCCTGAGTTCGTCTCGCTCCAGGGCCAGCCGTAAATCCCGCTCAAGGCTGAGCCGGTTGGCGGTATTGATGCTCATGCTGTCGGAATAGAAACGATAGCCATCTTTACCGCGGGCTTTGACGTGATACATGGCGATATCCGCGTTCTGGATCAGCTGGTCCATGGAGTTTCCAGCATCCGGGAACACTGCGATGCCAATACTGACCCCCACAAAGACTTCATGGTTACCCAGCTGGAAAGGATCTTTCAGGGTCTGTATCAGTTTCCTGGCAATGCCCCGGGCGTCTTCCGGGCTGTTTACCGAGGGCAGCAGCAGGGTGAATTCGTCGCCACCGAAGCGCGACAGGGTGTCGCCCCGTCGCAGGCATTTCTCGAGCCTGTGGGTCACGGCTTGCAGCAGGCGGTCACCCATGGCGTGGCCGAGGGTGTCGTTCACCACCTTGAAGCGATCCAGGTCCAGGAACATGACGGCGAGTTTTTGCTTGGCCCGCCGAGCCTGGGTGATGGCCAGCTCCAGGCGATCTTTGAACAGGGCCCGGTTGGGCAGTCGGGTGAGCAGGTCGTGGTAGGCTTGGAAGTTGATGAACGCTTCCGCCTCCTTACGTTCAGTGACATCCCGGGCGATGCCGTAATAACGGGCGGGCTGGGCTGTCGAGCCGCCAAGGGTGTCGCCGGTCTGGGGCCAGGTTTGCGGGTCTACCGGGAAGGCAGTGATTTCGAAATGCCGGGTTGCCTTGCTGCTGCCGCAGGTTTTAAGCCGCACTTCCAGCGTTCTGGGGTTATCCACCGAGATGTCCGGCCCCTGAAGGGCGTAGGTGCCCCTGGCCACGTCCCGGTCGTCCAGAATGTGCCCGAAATGACGACCGCAGAGCTCCGAAGGCTGATAGCCCAGCAGGCTTTCCACCTTGTTGTTGATGAAACAGATATGGCCGGTTTTATCGAGCATGAATACGATATCCGGTGAACTGTTGACGATGTAGCGGTGCAGGGCTTCGGATTTTTCCAGCCGGGTCTGGATCATTTCGTGGGCTTTGATCAGAGACTGTTTGCCCAGTACGCCCTCAACCGTGGTCAGCAGTTCCTCGGGATCAAAAGGTTTGCGTATGTAGTCCAGGGCTCCCCGGCGCAATGCCCGGCTGACGGTACCGAACGACCCTTCGCCGCTGACCACAATCACGCCGCAATCTGGCTGTTGGCTGGCTATCCGTTCCATCACTGCGAAACCATCAGTGTCTGGCATATTGAGGTCGAGCAGTGCCAGATCAAAGGCTTGGGCGTCGAGCCGATCACAGGCCTCTTTTCCACCATTGGCTTCGGTCACTGCAAAACCGCGGCTTCTTAGCAATTGGGCCAGGTTGGCCAACAGGCGCGGTTCGTCATCGGCTACCAGAATTCTGGCCGGTTCGGACCCGGGGAGGGGCTGTTTGCTCTGGTCAAATGCCATTCGTCTGTTTCCGCTAATTCGTCAGTCGGTATCGTGTTTGTTGTGGCCTGCCGCGGGGAGCAGAATCCGGAAGGTGGTGCCTTCCTGCCCCGTGTGACAAGCGATGATGCCCTCCATGTCATCAATCAGCTGCTTCACAATGCTCAGGCCAAGACCTCTGTGACCCTGGCCCTTCAAACTGTTTACCGGTGCAAACAGGTTGCGCCTGACGGCCTCGGGAATGCCGGGGCCATTGTCGGTAATTTGTAATTCAACCCAGCGGCGCTGGTTCTGGATTATCGGTGCTGCTGTACTGACCGCAATCTCTCCACTGCCGGCCTCCAGGCTTTCGACGGCATTGCGGATCAGATTAATGATGATTTGGCGCACGCAAGATGTGCTGCCCTGCACGTGGGTGTCTTCACGGCACAGGCTCAGCTTGAGGCTGCGGTCGCCCTGATTGAACAGGCTGTCTTGAAGGATGCGGGCCAGGCTTTCCAGTTCCGGGTTCAGGTCTGTACCGCTGGTGGTAGCGGGCGAATTGCCGGTACTGATTTGCAGCAGGAGATAACCCGCCCGATCCAGCTCTTCCCGGATAATGTCCAGATCTTCCTGAACGGCTTCATCGTTCATCCGGGCACGAAGTTGGAAAATGTACTGTTTTATGATGGTTAGCGGGTTGCTGACTTCGTGTACCTGGCGGCGAATCCGGTCATGGGTAATCTGGCTATCGACGTTTGGCTCCTCGGGTGTCTGGCTGTCGATCAGCGTTGCCAGTTCGTGGATGAACAGTTGAACCAGTTCGGTGGTTGCCACCAGTGATTCGGGGTCCATGCCCAGGGCAAATATGGCAAGCACTTGTCCGTCCTGTTGAACCGGGAACGCCATGAAAGACGGTGTTCCCAGGATGGCCAGTAGCTGGCGGTCAAGCACGCTGGGCTCACGTTCACCCAAGCTGATGGGGGTGCCGCCATTCCACGCCTCGCTCAGTACGCTGCCGCCGGGCTGGGGATGCAGGCGCAAATCAGGCAGGTTGGTACCGGTGCCCGCCAGCAGCCTGAGGTTCTCTGCCTCAGGTCCAAAGCACAGGGCCGGCAACCCGGTTAGAACGCCAAGACTGTTGACCGTGCTGGCAATCAGATCGCTCGGATTGCTGCTGTCTGAGGCGCGCAGCTCAAGGGCTTTGCTGGCGATCGCCTGATGAATCAGCGTTTGCCTGAGCTGTCGGGTGCCTTCGTCACTTTGATAGGCAGTGTCCAGGGGGATACCGAAAGAGGCCGCCATGGTGGCAACTTCTTCGTTGATTCGTCCGCAGATTTCCCTTGTCAGATCCTCCCGTAGCCCGAAAATGGTGCCCGCGGCGGCAATGCCCGCTGAGTCTGACAGCGCAAGCCGGGTAGACAGACTGATAAGTTTTACCAGATGGCTGGCGTCTCTGAGCTGGGGTGGTGGCGCCTGCTGATATCGCATGGCATCGGCTGCCAGCGGCCCCAAGCCCCAGCCAGTCACAAAGCGGGCGGCAATCTCATTCTGGTGATTGAGGATGTCCTGTCTCCGTTCCTGTGCCGGGGTTTTAATGGCGATCAGTTCACCAATGTTATGAACCATGCCAAGCAGGAAAGCTTCCTCAGGGCTCGGGTAGCGAGTGAGTGTGGCCAGGGCTCTGGCGGTGAGGGCGGTGGTCAGGGAGTGGCGCCAAAAATCCCGCAATTGTTGCCACTCGTCACCGCCAAGTTCGAACAGCAGTTGGCGTAACGCCGACGTCAGCAGCAGGGTCTGGAAGCGGCGGGTACCCAGGCGAAGAAGCGCTTGCTCGACAGAGTGGATGGGAGGATTGGTTCTGTACAGGGCGGAGTTGGCCAATGACAGAAGCCGGGCAACCAGCGCGGTGTCGGTGGC
Organism: Marinobacter sp. NSM; assembly: GCF_052380025.1. NCBI lineage: Bacteria > Pseudomonadati > Pseudomonadota > Gammaproteobacteria > Pseudomonadales > Marinobacteraceae > Marinobacter > Marinobacter sp. NSM. The sequence goes on along the minus strand of NZ_JBQTCK010000005.1, from coordinate 78,994 downwards.
AACAATCTGACTGATTTCGCGGTAGCTGTCCCCGGCCTGACATGCTTTCAGCGCCCGCAAGGTGACCTCCGGCAGGCTCGGTAGTTGAAGGTCAGCTGCAATATCCATCGCATTACTCATCGCGCGCCCTTTGTCCTTGCCTCGCGTCATTATCGTTGCGAGTAAGGTGCCCTGTTGTGTATCAAGCTTTTATGACAGGGTGTTCATTCTTCTTATAAGTCAGTGAGCCTAGACAATAATCCGCCAGTATTAAACCGTTGTTGTTGATTTTTTAAACAGGGTATTATCAAGTCTGTGATATGTGTAACCTTTTTACAGGTTAAAATGTCGCTTACAGTGACAAGTCTCGAGATTTGTCTGTTTTCGGTTGTTCAAGCTACGAGGGAACGCAAAAGTTGCGCCAACCAAGGACCATCGCAGTAACAGGCGGTAAAGGTGGAGTGGGAAAGAGCACCGTGGCCGTCAATCTGGCGCTTGCCTTGGCTAAAGCCGGGCAGAAGGTGCTGCTGCTGGACGCGGACACAGATCTTGCCAACGTAAGCCTTTTGGTGGGGCTTTACCCTGAACGCACGCTTGCCGATGTGATCGCCGGCCGGTGTGGTCTGGCCGATGCCATTCTGCAAACCCACTACGGGCTGGATATTGTTCCCGGTGCCTCCGGGGTTCAGGCGTGCATGGAAATGACCCGCGGAGACAGCCTGAAACTCCTCAAGTCGCTGCATGAGCTGGAGCATTGCTACGACTATGTGATTATCGACACGGCATCCGGACTGCAGGCTGTCGGTCTTCATATGATCGCAGCGGCAGAGTTGGCCTGTGTGGTGGTAACCCCGGACCCAGCCTCACTCACCGATGCTTTCTCGCTAATGAAAGTTCTCAAGCGCCGAGGGTACCGGCGCAAGCCGTCCGTGATCGTAAATATGGCGCAGGGTGCCAGCCAGGCTCGATCGGTGTTCCAGCGTTTGAATGGTGCCTGCCAGCGGCATCTGCAGTGGACATTGCATTACCTGGGGGCTTTGTGGCGGGACGAAACGCTTCGGCAGTCGGTACTCGACCAGAACCCGGTGACTTTGTTGCCAACCTCTGATCCTTCCTGTCGGCAGTTTCACACGCTGGCGGAAATGCTCAATGTTAACCTCGCGGCACTGCCCCGGCGCAAAGGCGGTATCGCGGCTTACTGGCATCAGGCTGCGCGCCGGCAATCCGAGCAGGGCGAAACAGCCACTCCAGGCGTGCCCGGTGGAGAATTCGTTGGCCAGCAATGCCGGGCTCTGGTCGGCCAACTGGAAGCATTGCTGTCAGCGAAGCCGGACGACGTCATGCTCCGCTATGACGCATTTACCCGTCTGTTTGCACTGTTGGGGCGCAATCCCGATGCCGATACCGTGGAAATTGTGCAAACCGGCCTGGCGTCCATGAATTGGGATCATTTGGGCCGGACCGATCGAGACCGGCTGGCCGCCCATCTGCGACACCTCGCCGGTGAACTGGCGTCGCCGTCGGCTCAGCCAGAGCCAACTGATCCCCTGTACCAGATTGAGGGCCCGCTGTACGATCGAGTCAGCTTTGGTGAGCAGGATCAATTACTTCGCGTGCTGCGTGAAAAACCGTCGAATGTTTCCCTGGACGACCTGCTACGTTCCCTTGCGGGCAAAGATCGAACCCGCTCCTGATATCACCACGACCACCTGACCATTATTTGGTCATTTTATTTGGGGTTTGTGTGTCGTAATTTTGCAGTCTGTCACCGCCCTGTCACGATCGCTGTGCAAGAATTGACCGGAACTGTGGCCCGCATTATGCAGGCAGCTCTGACAGGCGGATGCAGGATGGATGCACTCATGTCGGGGCAAAGGAAACCGCCCCCCGCGACTTTTTACCGGCGTTGATCGCTGGTGACATCGATTTCAGAGAAGGAGTTCTACCATGGCAAACCAGCAAGTGAATCATAAAGAATCTCCGTCGAAGGTGCTCGGGCAGCTCCGTGGCAAGCGGGTGCTGATTACCGGAACCACCGGCTTCCTGGGAAAGGTTGTTCTGGAGAAGCTGATCAGGACCGTTCCGGACATCGGAGGCATCTACTTGCTGATTCGGGGTAATAAGCGCCACCCGGATGCCCGCAGCCGCTTTGTTAACGAAATTGCCACCTCATCGATATTTGATCACCTCAGAAGCACTGATGCAGACGGGTTTGAAACATTCCTCGAAGAGCGGGTTCACTGCATTACCGGTGAAGTAACTGAGCCTTGTTTTGGTTTGGGTGAGGATGCCTGCCAGAAGCTGGCCGGAGAGCTGGACGCTGTCATCAACTCGGCCGCCAGCGTGAACTTCCGGGAAGAGCTGGATAAGGCGTTGATGATCAACACCCTGTGTCTTGAGAATATCGCCGGGCTGGCCCGACGGAATACCCGGCTGGCGGTTTTGCAGGTGTCGACCTGCTATGTTAACGGCATGAACTCCGGGCCGGTGACCGAATCGGTGATCAAGCCCGCAGGTGAGTCGATTCCCCGTTCAGGCGAAGGCTATTACGAAATTGAAGAGCTGGTGCAGCTGCTGCAAGACAAAATTGCCGATGTTCGCGCCCGTTACTCCGGTAAAACCCTTGAAAAGAAATTGGTGGACCTGGGTATTCGGGAAGCAAACCGCTACGGCTGGAGCGACACCTATACCTTTACCAAGTGGTTGGGCGAACAACTGTTGATGAAGGCGCTGAACGGCCGCAGCCTGACCATTGTGCGGCCCTCCATCATTGAAAGTGCTCTGGAAGAGCCTGCCCCTGGCTGGATTGAAGGCGTCAAGGTAGCGGATGCCATTATCCTGGCCTACGCCCGGGAGAAGGTGACCCTGTTCCCGGGTAAGCGCTCGGGCGTGATTGATGTCATTCCGGTGGATCTGGTGGCCAATGCGATTGTTTTGTCGCTTTCCGAGGCCCTGGCAGAACCTGATCGGCGCAGGATCTACCAGTGCTGCAGTGGCAGCTCCAATCCGGTCTCACTGGGGCAGTTCATCGACCACCTGATGGCGGAATCCAAAGCCAATTACGCCGCCTACGATCATCTGTTCTACCGGCAGCCCAGCAAGCCGTTCATTGCGGTTAACCGAACCCTGTTTGACCTGGTGGTGAGCGGTGTGCGCCTGCCCCTGAGTGTGACGGACAAGGTATTGAAGTTGTTGGGTAATTCCCGTGACCTGAAAATGCTCAAGAACCTGGATACCACCCAGTCACTGGCCACTATTTTTGGTTTTTACACAGCCCCGGATTACATCTTCCACAACGATGAACTGCAGGCGTTGTCTGCCAGAATGGGTGAGGTCGACAAGGGGCTTTTCCCGGTGGACGCACGCCAAATTGATTGGGAAGTCTATCTGCGCAAGATACACCTGGCGGGTTTGAACCGCTATGCCCTGAAAGAAAGAAAGGTCTACAGTCTCCGGGCTTCCAAGCAGCGCAAAAAAGCTGCCTGATCATCCTTCCTGGGTCCGGCCAGCGGCCGGGCCTGCTCTCCCCACGTCATGTTTTGCCATTCCCCGATCTGCAACTATTCTTGATAAAGCCGCTGTTAAAGCTGCTAGACCCTGCCTTGATCGACGCATTGCTGAACGGGTTAGCCCGAAAATGGCGGTAGGTTAGGACGTTAGTCTAATTCATTGTGCGGTGGCACACATGTTGAACTACATGCATCTGTCTTAAGGGCAAAAATCGCCCGACCACCCTGAATTTTAAAAAACCGACAATGACAACAGACTCTGATTAAGGGGGAGCACAATGACTGATAAACAGGTATATCCGGTGAGTCCGGAAGTTGCCGAGCGTGCACTGGTCAGCAAAGAGCAATATGAACAAATGTATCGCCAGTCCGTAGAAGACCCGGATACGTTCTGGGGTGAGCACGGCAAGCGCCTTGACTGGATTAAGCCCTACAGCAAGGTCAAGAACAGCACCTACGATTACAACAACCTGTCCATCAAATGGTTTGAAGACGGTGTACTGAACGCCTCCGCCAACTGTCTGGACCGCCACCTGGAGAAACGCGGCGATCAGACGGCCATCATCTTTGAAGGCGACGACCCTTCGGTATCCCGCAACGTTACCTACCGGGAGCTGTACGAAGAGACCTGCAAGTTTGCCAATGCGCTCAAAGCCCAGGGCGTAAAGAAAGGTGATGTGGTCACCATCTACATGCCAATGATTGTGCAGACCGCGGTTGCCATGCTGGCCTGTGCTCGGATCGGTGCGATTCACTCGGTGGTGTTCGGTGGTTTCTCCCCGGAAGCGCTCGCTGCCCGGGTGGTTAACGGCAAATCCCGTTTCGTGATCACCGCTGATGAAGGTTTGCGTGGTGGCCGGGCCATCCCGCTGAAGAAGAACGTGGACCACGCGCTCAAGCACGAGGAAGACTCCAAGGTCGACAAGGTGATCGTGGTCACCCATACCGGCAATAAAGAAGTACCCTGGACCGAAGGCCGTGACGTTCGTTACGAAGATCTGATCAAGGATGCGCCGGCAGAATGTGAGCCGGAGCCGATGAACGCGGAAGACCCGCTGTTCATGCTCTACACCTCTGGCTCCACCGGTGCTCCGAAGGGGGTTCTGCACACTACTGGCGGTTACATGGTCTATGCCTCCATGACCCACCAGTATGTGTTCGACTACCACGATGGTGACGTGTACTGGTGTACTGCGGACTTCGGTTGGGTGACCGGCCACAGCTACATTCTGTACGGCCCGCTGGCCAATGGCGCCATCACCCTGCTGTTTGAAGGTGTACCGAACTATCCGGACAGCTCCCGCATGGGGCAGGTTGTCGACAAGCACAAGGTCAACATCCTGTACACCGCGCCCACCGCCATCCGTGCACTGATGGCCCAGGGCGAGTCCTGCATGGACGGCACTACCCGCGAAAGCCTGAAGCTGTTGGGCTCGGTAGGCGAGCCGATCAACCCCGAAGCCTGGGAGTGGTACCACCGGGTAATTGGTAACAGCAAGTGCCCGATTGTGGACACCTGGTGGCAAACCGAAACCGGCGGCATTCTGATTTCCCCGCTGCCTGGCGCGGTAGACCTGAAGCCGGGTTCCGCCACCAAGCCGTTCTTTGGCGTTCAGCCGGCACTGGTGGATAACGAAGGCAACATCCTGGAAGGAAAAACCGAGGGCAACCTGGTCATTCTGGACAGCTGGCCGGGCCAGATGCGCACCATTTACGGTGATCACGAGCGGTTTATCCAGACCTACTTCAGCACCTACAAGGGCATGTACTTTACCGGTGACGGTGCCCGCCGCGATGAAGACGGCTACTACTGGATCACCGGCCGGGTGGACGACGTTCTGAACGTGTCTGGCCACCGTCTGGGTACGGCCGAAGTTGAGAGCGCCCTGGTGGCTCATGATAAGGTGGCCGAGGCTGCCGTGGTTGGCTATCCCCATGAAATCAAGGGGCAGGGCATCTATGTTTACGTGACGCTGGTGCAGGGCGAAGAGCCATCGGACGAGCTGAAGAAAGAGCTGGTTCAGTGGGTTCGTAAAGAAATTGGCCCGATTGCGTCTCCGGATGTGATTCAATGGGCGCCTGGACTGCCCAAGACGCGTTCTGGCAAGATTATGCGCAGGATTTTGCGTAAGATTGCTGCGAACGAGCACGATCAGCTTGGAGATACTTCGACCCTGGCTGATCCGGGCGTAGTGGATGACCTGATCAGCAGCCGGGCGTTTCAGTAACACCGGCGGCTGACAGCCCTAACCTGTGAGGAATCTGTTGAATGACACAAACAATTATCGTCGCTGATGATCACCCGTTGTTTCGGGCTGCATTGAAACAAGCGGTCAATCAAGCGGTGCCGGATGTCGAGACTGTAGAGGTCGACAGCATCAAGTCACTGCAGGCGGCGGTAGAGTCGCACCCGGATGCAGACCTGATCCTGCTGGATCTGAACATGCCGGGTGCCCATGGTTTCTCCGGGCTGGTGTTCATGCGAGGCCAGTACCCGGGGCTGCCGGTGGTGGTTGTGTCGGGTTCCGAAGACTTGCAGGCCATGCGTCGCTCCATTGACTACGGTGCCTCGGGGTTTATTCCCAAGAGTGCACCGCTGCCTACCATTACCCTGGCCATTCAGGCGGTGCTGGAGGGCGATGTCTGGCTGCCTGAGGGCATAGCCGACAAGATTGAGCGGATGCAGTCTGAATCCACCGATTTCTCGGAGCGCCTGGCGTCTTTGACGCCGCAGCAGTTCCGGGTGTTGGGGATGCTGGCTGAGGGGCTTTTGAACAAGCAGATTGCCTATGATCTGGATGTGTCAGAAGCCACCATCAAGGCCCATATCACGGCGGTGTTCCGTAAGCTTGGTGTTCGTAACCGGACTCAGGCGGTGATTGCCATTCAGCAGATGGAGCTTGATCCTTCGGAGCAGTCGCTTTCGGGGGGCTGACTTTCAGATTTTTGAGTTTTCATCGAGAAAAGGAGCCTTCGGGCTCCTTTTTTTGTTTCGGAATCGGGTGCATGGTCATGGGCAGGGAGGGCTTTCTGAAACACGCTGTGAATACGTCCCTGTACGCTCCGCTCCGCCATCCCTGGCTCCGCAGGGTTTCAGAAAGCCCTCCCTGCCCATGACCTCCGTCTGCGCTCCGGTATTTGGCGTACAGATGTGCTTTTGGTTTTCGGAGAAATAAAATATTTCTCGTTCTGCCATTGTTTAATTGAATATCGTGGTGTAATTTCGGCGCACACATGTACGCTGTAAATCTATTCTACCCACGATTCAACTAAGCAAAGGTGAAAAATGAACGCAGCAGTGAAACCGGGAGCGGCGGAGGCCGTGGTTTATGGTAAGCCGGACGAGCGGGAGCTTCGGGACCGGATGAAGAAGGAGCTTCCCGCTGATACGTTCAAGGCCCAGACCTGGCGGGTGATCTGGTTCTTGCCCCTGCAGGCGATCATCTGGGGTGGGCTGGCGGCGATTCTGATGGCGGGGTTGCCCTGGTATGCCAATCTTGGCGTGGCGTTGCTGGTGGGGCATACCATTGGTTGCCAGGCGTTGTTGGCCCACGAGGTGTTGCACGGCGCCTTGGGCATGAGCCGGCGTTGGCAGAATTTCTTTGGCTGGCTGGGTTTTGGTCCGTTGATGGTGCCGCCGGAGTTCTGGCGTAAGTGGCACAATGTGGTGCATCACGGCAACACCAACACCGGAGATACAGATCCGGACAGCTTCGGCACCCTGCGCCGTTATAAAACCAATCCCGGGCAGAAGAAGTTTCACAAGCTGGCCCCGGGTTCAGGCACCTGGTACAGCTATCTGTTTCTGACCTATTCGTTCACTTTTCATGCCCAGCTGGTGCTGTGGATTCAGGCGAAACATCGAAAGCAGTTTAAGGGCTTTAACCGCAATCTGGCCATTGCTCAGGTGTTCCTGTGTGTGGTGTTGTGGGCTGCCCTGGCGGTTGTCTCAGGCCCGCTGGCGGTGTTTACCGTGCTGATTCCGTTCATGACGGCCAATGCCTTGGGGCAGGGCTATATCCTGACCAATCACTTCCTGCGGCCGCAAACGCCGACGAATAATCCGTTGGATAACTCCATGAGCCTGCGCAGCAATCCGGTTCTTGATCGATTGCATTTCCGGTTCAGTCATCACATCGAACACCATTTTTTCCCGAAAATGGCCCACAACATGGCGCCGCGGGTTCGGAAGTGGTTGGAGGACAACGAGCCTGAGCGTTACATGGCGATGCCTCATGGTAAGGCTCTGAAAATGCTCTACACCACGCCTCGGGTTTACAAGTCCGCCACGGAGCTTGTGGACCCCAACGACGAGACTCGTGTTTTCGACTTGTTGCCGTTGCAGCGGGAGTTTTCGGCGGCCAACCGATAACTTGGGGATGTGAGCGGGTCGGAGGGTGCCTTCCGAAACACGCAGTAAATACGTCCATGTAAGCTCCGCTCCGGACTCTGACCCAAACGGCAAAGAACCCGAGCGGCGATCACAAAGGCTAACCGGCGTACCCAAGCTCCTTGTTAACAAGGTTGAACAGCTCGCCACCCTTGTGCCAGCGGTCAAAGTTCTCCAGGAACTGGTCCGTCAGCGCCCGCTTCCAGCCGATGAAATCGCCCGCCATGTGCGCTGTCATGATCACATTGTCCCGCTCCCAGAGCGGATGATCCTTCGGTAACGGCTCCTCCTCGAAAACATCCAATGCTGCCCCGGCAATCTCACCATCGTCCAGAGCTTTGATCAGGTCATCCGTCTTCACAATCGGCCCGCGGCCGATATTGATCAGCCTGGCTGACTTTTTCATCGCCGCAAACGCCTTGCTGTCGAACAGCCCCTCGGTTTGCGGTGTCAGTGGTGCGGCAATCACCACAAAGTCCGCATGGCTCAACTGGTCATACAATTCATCGTTGCCGTGCACCGCTACAAAGTCCGGGTCTTTCTGCCGGGGCGTGCGGGCAATGCCATGGGCATGCATGCCTGCGGCGTTAACTAGTCGGCCGATCTGGCGGCCGATGGAGCCGGCGCCCACTACCAGCACCTGCTTGCCTTCGGCCCGTTCCGTGTCCCGATGCTTCCACTCGTGGTTCAGTTGTAAACGGATAGACCGGGGGAAATCCTTGGCGAACATCAGAATGCTGCAAAGCACATACTCGGCTATGGTCCGGTCGAAAATACCCCGGGCATTAGTCACGGTAACGTCGCTTTTGATTAGCGCCGGGAACATGAGTGCATCTACCCCGGCGCTGGTGGCGTGAATCCATTTCAGCCTGTCTGCGGTTGGCCAGGCGGCTTCCAGAGCTTCCGTTCGGAAGTCGGTCACCATCATCACATCGGTGCCTGGAAGGGTATCTCGCAGTGTTTGTTCGTCACTGGCGAAGCGTACTTCCGCCCTGGCCTGGATGGCCTCAATGCCCGGGGGCGGGGCCTCGCCGGGCGCTGTAAGAACGGTGACAACCGGTTTGTTGGACGCTGTCATTTCACCTCCGCAGGAATAGCAACGATTGGTTTTAATCCATCGTTACAGTCTGGTAGGCGAGTGGGTGTGGGTCAACCTGGCTTGACGGCCTCCGTGCCCGGGCGGGTTTGTTGAGTCTTTAGTCCCGGTTGCCTTGTACCGGCGATTTTTACTGACTAACCTGCAGGGGTAGGTCTTTATTTACCCTGTTGTCAGGAGGTGCGTATGGCAGAATCCGTGAACAAGGATTCCGGCGAGACCAAACCGCGGAAGGTGAAGTACCGCAAGAACAAAGCCAGCTGGAACCCGGCCATGCAGGCCATTCCTGTTTCGGGGATTCGTCGCCTGGTGAATATGGCGTCCACCATGAAGGATGTGATTCACTTGTCCATCGGGCAGCCGGATCTGCCAACACCCAAGCACGTTATTGATGCCTATATTGACGCACTGAATGCCGGGCAAACCGGCTACACCATGGATGCCGGCCTGCCGGAGCTGCTGGTGGCCCTGCGGGATTACTACGGCAAGCGCTACAACCGCAAGCTCACTCGCGACAATATCCTGGTGACCAGTGGTGCGACCGAGGCTATGTACCTGGCTATTTCGGCCACCTCGGCGCCCGGCCGGCAGTTTATCGTGACGGACCCGTCGTTTCTGCTTTATGCCCCCCTGATCCGGATGACCGGCGGTGAGGTGAAGTTTGTACCCACCAGAGCGGAGAACAATCACCAGCTGGACCCGGATGAGGTGATCCGTGCCATGGGGCCGCGGACGTTTGCGCTGATTCTGAATAACCCCAATAACCCCACCGGGGCTGTGTACCCGCGCAGTACGGTAGAAACCATTCTGGAGGAATGTGCCTATCGTGGCATACAGGTATACGCGGATGAGGTGTACGACCATCTGATTTTTGATGATGACGATTTTGCCAGTGTTCTGAATTGCTCCATGGATCTGGACAATATCATGTGCATCAGCAGTTTCTCGAAAACCTACAGCATGGCGGGCCTGCGGGTGGGCTGGGTGATCTCCAGCCAGGCGGCCATCAAGTCGCTCCGTCGCTATCACATGTTCACCACCTCGGTGGCCAATACACCCTCCCAGTTTGCCGGGGTCGCGGCGCTGACGGCAGACCAGCAGTGCGTGCGCGATATGGTGCATATCTACCGGGAGCGCCGGGACAAGATTGTTGAGTTGATTGATCAAACACCCTATCTGACCGGCTACAAGCCCGGTGGTGCTTTCTTCGCGTTTCCGGATTTGCCGCCCCATGTGGATGGTTCCGATCTGGCGCTGAGGATGCTCAAGGAAACCGGTGTGTGTGTGGTGCCGGGTGATGCCTTTGGGGAAAGCTGCACGAATGCTTTACGCTTCAGCTTCTCGACGACCTGTGAGCGAATGGAAGAGGCGTTCGACCGGATCATCCCCTGGATGGCCAAGCAGCAGTTCTGAACCAGCATGTCAGCGCTCGATTCGGTTCTCATACAATGCCCCTACTGCTGGGAGACGCTGGAAGTCAGTGTCGACCCCTCGGTGGCTGAGCAGGAGTATGTCGAGGATTGCCAGGTGTGCTGTCAGCCCATCGTGCTGACCGTGACGTTCGATGAACAGCTGACACCAACCGTGCAGGCCCGTGCCGAGAACGACTGACTTCCTCTCCAATCGTTAATCATCACCGCTTGCGTGGGTAGCTTGCCTGACGCAGGATAGGGCCCTGGATCGCAGAGGAAGAAAAATGAAGACATTCAAGCAGGTTCGGGCCTGGTTCCCGGTTCTGGTGCTGGCGGTATTGGCCAGTGGTTGTGCGAGTATTTCACCCTATGCCATCTCCGAGGGCGAGATTGAGCGGCACCTGAAGCGGGCTGTGGCCGATTATGATCGGCAGCAATTGCAGAATGGATCACCGCTTAGCCTGAGCCTGAGAGATGCAGACATCACTCTGGGGCCGGATGGTCGCGATGTGGCGGTGATTGATCTTCGGGGTCAGGTGTCTTTGAATGCCTTGATGGCCAAGCTTCCAGTGGATCTGGCGCTCAAGGTTGAAGGTGCGCCGGTGTATGACAGTCAGGAAAAAGCCGTGTATATCCGCCGGCTCCAGCTCCTGGAGAGCTCCATTGACTCACCCTTGTTCAAGGGCGACCTGGCGCCGGTCACGGACAACGTGATGCGGGTGGTGGCCCAGATGCTGGAAACCATGCCGGTGTACCGTCTCAATGAGGAGGACCTTGCCCAGCGGATGCTGGGCATTGTGCCTATGGATATCCGGGTTGCGCCGGGGCGGCTGGAGTTCGTTACGGCAGACAGATAACACCTTGGCGTTTTCAAAGTAGTTTTCAGCAAAAAGGCCAGATGACACGTGCGTCACCTGGCCTTTTTGTTCGCCATTGCTCCTAAGCGGTGGCTTTCAGGGCCTCCTCGAAGATGCCGGTCGCCTCGTCAATCTGCTGCTGGGTGACGATCAGTGGCGGCAGCCAGCGAACAATTTCCTGGTAGGGGCCACAGCGCAGCATCAGCAAGCCCCGGCTCTCGCATTCCTTGAGAATCTTGCCGGCGCGTTCGCCGTCCGGGCAGTCGCCCCGGCGCATTTCCACACCGACCATCAGGCCCTTGCCCCGGACATCTGCCATCTCCGGATAATCCTTTTTCAGGGCTTGCAGGTTATCCCACAGGCGCTTGCCCATGCGGTCGGCGTTCTCTACCAGGCCTTCTTCGCGAATAACATCAATGGTCGCGATGGCGGCCGCAGCAGCCACGGCGTTGCCGCCGTAGGTACCGCCCTGTGAGCCGGGCCAGCCTTTGGACATGGTTTCTTCGGATGCGGCCAGGGCAGAGATCGGGAAGCCGCTGGCCAGGCCCTTGGCGATCATGATGGCATCCGGGGTTACGCCAAAGTGTTCATGGGCCCAGAACTTCCCGCTGCGGCCGAAGCCGGCCTGAACTTCATCGAACACCAGCATGATGCCATGTTTGTCACAACGTTCCCGAAGGCCCTTCAGGAAGCGGGCGTTGGCGGGTACATAGCCGCCTTCTCCCTGAACCGGCTCGATCAGCATGGCGGCGGTTTCTTTGGGAGCGGAGTAGGTTACGAAAATTCTGTCCAGTTCCCGCAGGCAGAAGTCGGTGGCTTCATCCAGGCTCCAGCCATAGTGAAAAGCATGGGGAAAGGGAGCGACCACAACGCCGCCCATCATCGGGCTAACGCCGGCCCGAAGCGCAACGCTGGAGGTGGTCATGGACAAAGAGCCCATGGTGCGGCCATGGAAGCCGCCATGGAAAACAATCACATTGGGCCGCCCGGTGGCCTGGCGAACCAACCGAACCGCACCCTCGGCCACCTCGGTGCCGGAGTTGGAGAAGAAAAAGGCATTCAGGGGATCTGGGGTTAGCTCTCCGAGCTTTTCCGCCAGTTCCGGCAGCCTGGGGTTCATTACTGTGGTGGCTTGGGCGTGAATCATGGTGGCTACCTGTTTTTGGGCAGCAGCGACCACTTTCGGGTGGCAATGGCCGGTGCTCGTGACACCGATGCCGGAGGTGAAGTCCAGATACCGACGGCCCTCGGGATCAATAATATAGGCGCCTTCGCCCTTGGCGGCGGTAATACCGGTAGCCTGCTTGAGCAGGGGGGACAGTTTGCCTTTGTGGTCGGTCATGGACACCTCCCGAAGTGAATGAAATACCTCTTTAGCAGACCAGTCAGGCCAGCATGCGTTTACAAATGGCATCGCCAATCTGGCTGGTGGCTCGTTGTTGGTTGCCCTGCTCGGCAAGGTCAGCGGCTACGGCGTCGAACAGTTCTTTGCCGGCCTGTGTCAGTTTGGGGTCTTTACGACCCAGCCAGTCGAGCATGCGAGCGGTGGTGAACAACATGGCGGTGGGGTCTGCAATGCCCTGGCCGGCAATATCCGGGGCGCTGCCATGGGTGGGCTCGAACATGGATGGCATGTGCGGGTCGGTGGGATTGAGGTTGCAGGAGGGTGCAACGCCCATGCCGCCAGACAATACGGCTGCCAGGTCGGTCAGGATATCGCCCTGCAGGTTGCTGGCCACCACCACATCAAAGGCCCAGGGGCACTGAACAAACTTCATGCAGGCGGCGTCTACCAGTTCATGGTGGGTGGCGACGTCGGGAAAGTCGTGGCTGACTTCCTCAAATACTTCGGTGTACATGTCACCCCAGTAACGCAAGGCATTACGCTTGGTCACCAGGCACACCTGGCTTTCACAGCTTCGGCCATCCAGCGTTCGGAAAGCGCGGGTGCGGCCTTCCTGAACCCGTTCACCAGCCCGCTGTCTGGCCTGTTCGAAGCCGTAACGGATGATCCGTTCGGTGGCCCGGCGGGTGAATACTTCCATCTGGGTGGCCACTTCGTCTGGCTTGCCCTGGCGCAGTCGACCGCCCTGGCTGACGTACTCGCCTTCACTGTTTTCGCGAATCACCAGCATGTCGATGTCTTTGGCGCGATCGTCTTTGAGGTACTGCCTTGCGCCCGGCAGCAGCCGGGCAGGGCGTTCACACACCCACTGGTCAAAACCTTTGCGCATGTCCAGCAGGGGAGCCAGGGAAATGCTGTCTGGCAGCAGGTACCGGTTGGTGTCGTCCATGGGGCCGGGATCCCCCAGGGCGCCCAGCAGAATAGCATCATAGGCTTTTAGCTGGGTCAGAGCATCTGCCGGCCAGGACTCTCCGTATTCGTCATGCCAGGCATGGGATGGCCAGGGAAACCGGGTCCATTCCAGTGCCAGGTTATGCTTCGCGCGCAGCGTCTCCAGACAACGGACAGCCTCGGCGACAACTTCCGGTCCGATGCCGTCTCCGGGGGTAATTGCGATGCGAGTAATCTGGGCCATTCCGGAGCTTCCTAAGGTGCGGTGTTTGGGGGTTTTGAACAACAAATTCAGTGTAGTCCCCAGGCTGGCGGGTGCCAGTGTTGATGCGTTAATTAATTGGTTAAGTACTACGACTTTGGGGGCAGACAGTGTATTGGGAGCTACTTGATTGCTATATCCTGTTACCAAGTTGAACATGTTCATGCGCTCGGAGTTCACATGAATAAACCAAAAGTATTGTTTGATGAGTCGCATTGTGGCCAATGTGCCTGCGGGAACGGGTTGGATTTCTCGTTCAGTTTTGCCTTCCAGCCCATCGTGGATGCGGAGAACAAAACGGTGTTTGCCTATGAGGCCTTGGTGCGAGGTCCTGAAGGGCAAAGTGCCAGGTCGGTTTTGTCCAAGGTGAATGAAACCAATCGCTATGCGTTTGATCAGATCTGCCGGGTCAAGGCTGTCAAGCTGGCCGCCCAACTCAACATGCAGCCAATGCTCAGCATTAATTTTATGCCTAACGCGGTGTATCAGGCTGAGTATTGCATTCGGACTACCCTAGCGGCTGCAAAAACCTATAATTTCGATACTCGGAAGATCATCTTTGAGATGATTGAAAACGAAGACCTCAGTTCGGTAGAGCATCTAGCCTCCATCATCGAAGCCTATCACTCAATGGGATTCAGCACCGCGATTGATGATTTTGGCGCTGGGTATTCTCGTTATAACATCATGATGTTGAGCCCGCCGGAGCTCCTGAAACTGGATATGACGCTGGTGCGAAACGTTTATGAAGATGTGAATAAGCAGGCGGTGGTGCTTGGTATCCTCACGATGATGCGCCATCTAGGTGGTCGGGTTGTGGCTGAAGGCGTAGAAACCAAAGAGGAATACTTCTGGCTGCGCTCCCAGGGAATTACGCTCTATCAAGGCTACCTGTTTGCCAAGCCGGGGTTTGAATGCCTTCCGGAGCCTGTGTTCCCGGACTGATCACCTAACAGTAAAGGATGGTTCTGTGCTGTATCGGATTATTACACTTGTTGGCGGCTTGGTCTTTGTGGTCGCTCTGTTTGCCCTGCTTTGGTTCTTCTGCAAGAAGTTTCTGGAACACCACGGTGTAAAGGAACAGAGTTCAGACCGGGCCATGGTACTGGCTACCTGGACCTTTGCCGGCATCGCAGTTGGCCTGGTGTTTGCTGTCGTGGGCTCGTTTGTGCTCGGCCCCTGGGCTTTCTATCGAACCTTGCGGGGCCACGACGTGCCAGTGTCAGACGCCGCCGCAATCTGGTGGGGTTTTGGAATTGTAGTGCTTTCCCTGGGCATTACCGCTGCCGGTTTCTTCGGCTTCCTGGCCCTGGTAGGCGCCTACTGATGTTGTGGCAGGCTGCGTAGCAGGTCCCGAAACCACACCAGCGCAGGCTCCCGCTCATACGCCCTGTGCCAGTATAGGTGCACATCGATGGAGGGCATCTGTGCGGGCGGGCTCATCACTTCTATTTCACTCCGTTCGGCAATAATCCGGGCGTAGGTTTCCGGCATAGTCAACAACAGGTCGGAATTCTCCACCACGCGGCAGGCAGCATAGTAGTGCTGGCAGCGTAGCCTTATGCTGCGCTGTACGCCGTGCCGGGACAGCTCAAAGTCCTCGATGCCCGGACCCTCGGTACGGGACGAAACCAGTACATGTTTTGCCTTCAGGTACGCCGGCATATCCAGCCCGTCTTTAATGGCCGGATGCCCCTTGCGCGCCAATACCACCAACCGGTCTTGCCTGAGCAGTTCATGGCTGGTCTGGTTACTGACCGGCAGCAATACATCAATGGCGAAATCCAGTTTGCCGGCGGCTAACTGGGTTTCCATATCCCGTCTTGGTATCCGCTGGGAGACAATCTCCATGTCCGGGTAGGGTGCCAGTTTGCCCATCAACTGGGGCAGAAAGGTAGACTCCAGTACATCTCGCAACCCCAGTGTGTAAGTCTTGCGCTGACTGGCCGGGTCAAAGGCATGGAACTGGTTTACCGCGCTCTGCACCTGATTCAGTCCCGGCCGCATGGACTCCAGAAACCTGCGTGCTAACGGAGTGGGCACCATCTGGTTACCCTGGCGGGTAAACAATGGGTCATCAAAGTGATCCCGCAGCCGCGCCAGGGAATGGCTCACCGCTGGCTGCGTCAGGTGCAGCGCCCTCGCGGCGCGGGTCAGGCTGCCCTCCCGATAAATGGTATCGAAAACATGCAGCAGGTTGAGGTCCAGTCGATTCAGGGCCATGAGACGCGTACGGTTCCGGAATAAGTAAGGGTAATGATAAACGATAAGAACAATTCAGTCGCGTAATAGAGCATTGGCTCCTAGACTGATTGCCATCTGAATGAAAGTGCGCCCCGGTTGGGGCAGGCAAGCGCGAGGAGCTGCACCATGGATTTCAACATTTCCGAGAAAGGCCAGGACTACCTCAAGCGCGTGAAACAATTCATGCGCGACGAGATTTACCCCATTGAAGAGCAGTACCACAAGGAGCTTGCCTCCCTGGAGAACCGCTGGGTAGTGCTGCCGATCATCAAAGAACTGAAAGAAAAAGCCAAGGCCCAGGGCCTGTGGAACATGTTCTTCCCTGACGACAAGTACGGCTGCGGCCTGCTCAACTCCGACTATGCCCTGATTGCGGAAGAAACCGGCCGAAGCTTCATTGCCCCGGAAATCTTCAACTGCAACGCCCCGGATACCGGCAATATGGAAGTGCTGATCCATTACGGCTCTGAGGAACAGAAAGCCGAGTGGCTGCCAAAATTGATGAGTGGCGACATCCGCTCCGCCTTTTGCATGACCGAACCGGCGGTTGCCTCCTCCGACGCCACTAACATGGAAGCTACCGCCACTGTTGAGGGCGATGAAGTAGTCCTGAATGGCCGCAAGTGGTGGAGCACCGGTATCGGTCATCCCGACTGCAAAGTGGCCATCTTTATGGGTGTCACTGATCCGGATGCGCAGAAACACCGTCGCCACTCCATGGTGCTGGTGCCCCTGGACACTCCAGGCATCACCATCGAACGCATGATGCCGGTATTCGGCGCCTACGATGAGCCCTACGGCCACGGCCAGGTACTGTTCGACAACGTGCGCCTGCCCAAGAGCGCCATCATCGCCGGCCCCGGCCGTGGCTTCGAAATCGCCCAGGGCCGCTTGGGGCCGGGCCGCGTGCACCACTGCATGCGTGCGATTGGAGCCGCTGAGCGTACTCTTGAGTTAATGATCAAACGCGCCATGACCCGCGAAGCCTTCGGCCGGCCCATCGCCAAGTTGGGAGGCAACCCGGATGTCATCGCTAATGCACGCATGAACATTGAGCAGGCGCGACTGTTGACGTTGAAGTGTGCCTGGGCGCTGGATACCAAGGGCATTATGGGTGCGCTGCAGGAAGTTTCTATGATCAAGGCTGTGGTGCCTGCGATGCTGCAGCAGATTGTGGATGATGCGATTCAGATTCACGGCGGTGCCGGGGTTAGTGACGATGATTTCCCGCTGACGGCATTGTTCGGTTACGCTCGGGTTCTGCGGTTGGCAGATGGCCCGGACGAAGTTCATCGGGCGATGGTGGCTCGCCTGGAGCTTCGGAAGTACAAGTCCTGAGTTTCGAGTTGGGTGCTCTGGTTTTCCTGGCCTCTTGGTTGGGAGTGGGGGGCCGTCGGGGTGGGGCTTCTGAAAAACGCTCCTTCGGCACATCCATGTGGCGCTTCTGTTCCGCCATCCATGGCTCCACAAATTTTCAGAAGCCCCACCCCAACGGCCCCCTCCTCAACATTGGTGAGGAGCTGCAAGTAAAAGAACCTGGAACAGCTTACTGAGGTGTATGGGAGTTGGTGCCAGAGGGCCCTTTCCAAAAATTTCGGAGGCCATGGATGGCCGGAGAGAAGCGCACATGGATGTGCTCGTAGCGGTTTTTGGAAAGGGCCCTCTGGCACCAACTCTTACTCATACTCAAAAAGAACGCGAACTCCAAAATACAAAACGAACTCAAACGTAAAAACGGTGAGCACGAACATGACACAGCGAGTATTCATAACCGGCGGGGCCAGTGGCCTGGGCCGGGCGATTGCATTGCGGTATGCCAAAGAGGGCGCGAAAGTCTGCATTGGGGACATTAACCCGGAGCAGGGCGTGGCCGTTGAGGCGGAACTGAATAACGCAGGGGGCGAGGGCTATTTCGTTGAATGTGACGTCCGCCGTCTGAGCGACTTTGAAAAAGTTCGTGATGACCTGGTACAAAAATGGGGCGGTGTGGACGTAGTTGTTAACAACGCCGGCGTTGCCTCCGCTGGCTCCATCGAAGACACCACCATCGGCGACTGGGAATGGATCCTCGACATCAACGTGCTAGGTGTTGTCCGCGGCTGCAAAGCCTTTACCCCGCTGTTCAAGGAACAAGGCTCCGGCGCATTTGTGAATGTGGCTTCTATGGCCGGCCTCATGCTGGCGCCGTTGATGGACAGCTACAACGTCTCCAAAGCTGGAGTGATCGCCCTATCCGAAACCCTTAGCCAGGAGCTGCGGGATTCCGGTATTCATGTTAGCTGCGTGTGCCCGGCGTTTTTCCAGACCAACCTGGCCAGCACCATGCGTTCCGACATTCCCGGCATTCAACAGAACGTCAACAAGCTGATGAAGCGCTCCAGCATTACCGCCGAAGACGTGGCCGAGGATATCTTCCGCAGTGTGAAAGACAAAGACTTCTGGGTACTGCCCCACGCTAAAGAACGCCGCATGTGGATGCTCAAACGCCACGCACCCTGGGCGTTTGACTGGTTGATGCACCAGGAAACCAAGCGCTGGATGAGCAAGATGGGTGGCAAGGCGAAAGCCTGAACAGATCACAGGAGAGATTGAATGACACAGATCGACCAGGCGGTAGACATCCGGGAAGGCGAAGAGCTGGATATCAGCGCCGTCGACCAGTTCATGAAGCAGGCCATTCCGGGCCTGGAAGGCCAGCCGAGCATCAAGCAGTACCCCGGTGGTGCGTCCAACCTGACCTATCAGGTGGATTATGGCGACCAATCCTACGTGCTGCGCCGGCCGCCGTTCGGCAAGATTGCCAAATCCGCCCACGACATGCTGCGGGAAGCGCGAGTGATGGAGGCTTTGAAGCCGGTGTACCCATACGTGCCCAACATTGTCGCCATCTGCGAAGATCATAATGTGCTGGGGTGTGATTTTTATGTGATGGAGCGGCTTAAGGGCATCATTCTGCGCCAGGATTTCCCGAAGGATTTCGAACTGAGTGCCGAAGACACCCGCAAGCTGTGCCTGAACGTGATCGACAAACTGGTGGACCTGCACAGGGTGGATGCCGAGGCCGCCGGCCTGGATAAACTGGGCAAGGGCGCCGGTTACGTGCAGCGGCAGATTGGTGGCTGGAGCGACCGGTTCCGCAAGGCCCGAACCGACGACGTCGGTGACTTTGAAGAGGTGATGGCCTGGCTGAACGATAAGATGCCGGAGGATATCGCCCAGGTGGTCATTCACAACGATTTCCGTTTTGACAATGTGGTGCTGAACCCGGACAACCCGTTTGAAGTGATTGGCGTGCTGGACTGGGAAATGGCCACCATCGGTGACCC
Organism: Marinobacter sp. NSM; assembly: GCF_052380025.1. Lineage (NCBI taxonomy): Bacteria > Pseudomonadati > Pseudomonadota > Gammaproteobacteria > Pseudomonadales > Marinobacteraceae > Marinobacter > Marinobacter sp. NSM. The sequence goes on along the minus strand of NZ_JBQTCK010000005.1, from coordinate 59,623 downwards.
GTTGATGGACCTGGGAAACAGTCTGGCCTACTGGATTGAAGCCGACGACGAAGGCCCGTTCCAGATGCTGCGGCGCCAGCCCACGCACCGCCCGGGCATGCTGACCCGTAAAGAAGTGGTGGACTACTACATGGAGAAATCCGGCTTCCGGGCGGAAAAGTTCGATTTTTACGAAATCTACGGTCTGTTCCGTCTGGCGGTCATCATCCAGCAAATCTACTACCGCTTCTATCACGGCCAGACCAAAGACAAGCGCTTTGCCGCCTTTGGTCATGCCGCCAACTATCTGGAGAAGCGGTGCCAGCGGTTGATCAGCGAGAGCACACTGTAATGGCCACGATTTATCTGGTGCGCCACGGCCAGGCCAGTTTCGGCAAGGAGAACTACGACCAGCTGTCTCCGCGCGGCTGGGAGCAGGGCAAGGTTCTGGGCCGCTGGCTGGCGGACAAGGTGGAACCCGGTGCCATTTTTGGCGGTAACCTGCAGCGCCATCGGGAAACCGTGGAGGCAATCACCACCGGTTACGGCGCGAACCTGCCGGATATGCAGGTTATGGAAGGCCTGAACGAGTTCGATCATCTGGAAGTGGTGGAGCGCCTGCGCCCGGAATGGGCGGACAAACAGGTGATGGCCCGGGACCTGGCCAGCTTCCCGAAACCGGCGAGAGCCTTCCAGCAGGCTTTCGAGAAAGCCGTCGCCCGCTGGGTCAGTGGCGAGTATGACCACGAATACGCGGAATCCTGGCAGGGTTTCCGGCAGCGGGTGGGCAATGCGTTGGATCAACTGATTGAGCTGGCGGACGGTGCCGATGTGATTGTGTCTACCTCCGGCGGGCCCATTGCGGTCATTGCCCAGCGCCTGCTGGAGCTGTCAGACCACAAGGCGCTGGAGATGAATAATGTGATCGCCAACACCAGCGTGTCTCGCATTCTGTATTCCGGCCCCCGGCGCAGCCTGGCCGTATTCAATAACTATAGCCACCTGGAAGCGGAAGACCCCGCCCTGGTGACATTCCGATAAGCTGAGGGAATTCCATGAGCAACGTAAACCTGTTCGATCTGACCGGCAAAGTCGCCCTGGTCACCGGTGCCAGCCGTGGTATCGGTGAGAGTATTGCCCGCACACTGGCCCACTACGGTGCCCATGTGATAGTCAGCAGCCGCAAGATTGACGGCTGTGAAGCCGTGGCCAGCAGCATCCGTGAAGATGGCGGCAGTGCAGAAGCCTTCGCCTGTCACATCGGCGAAATGGATCAGATCGAAGCGGTGTGGGAGCACATTGCCAAAGAGCACGGCAAGCTGGATATTTTGGTCAACAACGCCGCTGCCAACCCCTACTTCGGCCCGGTAGAAGATACCGACCTGAGCGCTTTCCAGAAAACCGTGGACGTGAACATCCGTGGTTACTTCTTCATGTGTGCCCGCGGTGCCCAGCTGATGAAGAAAAACGGTGGCGGGTCCATTGTTAACGTGGCGTCTGTAAACGGCGTAAATCCCGGCCACTTCCAGGGCATCTATTCGGTGACCAAGGCGGCGGTGATTTCCATGACCAAATCTTTCGCCATGGAGCTTGGCCAACAGAACGTGCGGGTAAACGCCCTGCTGCCAGGCCTGACCGACACCAAGTTCGCCAGCGCCCTGACCACCAACGAAGCTATCAAGAGACAGGCCATGGCCCACATTCCGATGAAGCGGGTGGCAGACCCGGACGAAATGGCTGGTACCGTGCTGTACCTGGTGTCCAACGCTTCCAGCTACACCACGGGTGCCTGCATTAATGCGGACGGTGGTTACCTGACGGTTTAATCACAGTCAGAATGAAAAAGGGCCGGAGAATTCGTCATCTCCGGCCCTTTTTTGTGTCTGGTGCTCAGCTGGCAAGATCAGGAGCAGGTCAGGGCTGTGAAGTCCTGGTTCAATTTATTTGCCCGGGCCTGCAGGTGCTCCCGGTGCTGTTGGTCGCCAGCCTGGATCAACGAATGCATCAGGTTTGCCATGGCTTGCTGGCTTTCCGTCATCATGGCTTGATACTCCGGGCCTCTGGCGTTTTCTGAGTTAACCACCAGCTCGCGGATGGTCGCATCGAAGCCGGGTTGATTCCGGCCTTCCAATGTCTCCAGCAGGGCCTGTTGCCAGTTTTTCCGGCCTTGTAGCCAGATTTCCGTTTGTTGACCGCGATCGGCAGACCATTCTTCAACCAGGGACTGCTGCTCCCCGTTCAGGCTGCCGAGCCATCGCTCTACGCGTTTGGTGGTGCGCTCTGCCCGGGCGCTGGCGGTCTGGTTACCTCCCAGCATTTCCTGTTCAAGCTCAGCCTGATCTTCTGCCATGTTCCTGGCCAGCTCGTTCACCTGGTCATCAGACAGGCTGGCCAGAAGATTCACCGCCACCGGTACAGCTCGATCCAATAAGTCTGGCACAAAGACCAGAAGTTGTTGTTGATGATACTCAATGGTGTCGATATCCGGTGCGCCATCGGCTATGTCGGCCTCAAGTTCGTCCAGCCAGGCCCGGTAGCGGGGTAGCTCCGTTGAGCAATGCCACTGGCGCAGGCTGTCCAGGTCCTGGTTCAGCTGCTGTTTTTGCGCCCGGCTAAGGGTGACATAATCCTCTACCCACCAAACCACACCCCAGTCCGCATAGCGATAGGCCATGCGGGTAGAGCTGCAGCCAGCCAGGACGAAGAGGGCGACAAGGGAAAGCGTCGTCAGCTTCAGGTTTTTTGTGCGGTGCCGCTGATCCATGGTGCCTGTCTCTCGGTGGTAAAACTTTGCATACTTATTTTGATGTTGCGCTTGCCTAACGGAATGCTGATCACTTCAGTCTAGTTACGGATTGGCAAAAGTTTCAGATGCTGTTTGCTCACAATTGCCGGGGAGGTGTCATGTCTTCCCGTAAAATGACGCCTGCACAGGGGCATCCCGGAATGCCTGCTGGCATAGAGAAAATTGAATTCAGCTCACATTCGTGAGCTGGAATGTAAAAAATTGTGAATCCGTTTTTTTTCCCTCCCCGTAGATTGCTTTGACGCATTAGTCAGGGACTGAACTGGTGCAGGTTCGAACCAAATAAACCGATCGTCAAGCTTTGTACAGTGAGGAACAGCGACAATGAAAACGATAGTGGCTTTACCGGTTTTGATGGCCGGCAGCGTTTTGCTTTCTGGTTGTTTTGATGGTTCGAGCAGTACTCCAAGAACCGATATTCGGGTTGTTCATGCCGTATCCGACGCCCCTTCTGTTAACGTGAGTTTCAACGGCGAGGCACTGGTTGCCGGTGCGGACTTCAAGCAGGTTGCGACCTTGCGGCCAAATCGCGGTAATTATTCAGTTGATGTTGATGCGCTCTTGCCAACAGGCGATCAGTTGACCGTCATCGAGGTCGGAAGCACCCGACTTGAGGCAAACACCCGATACGACATTATCGCGACTGGTACCGTTGGCGGTAGCGACATCGAGCCGGTGGTGCTGACAGACGACGGCCAGCGGGATGATCCGAACTCGGCTCGCTTGAGGGTGGCCCATCTGTCACCAGCGGCTGACAGCCTGGTGCCAGCTGTGTCGGTTTATGTGACCGCTGATGGCGCCGACTTGCCAGCAGAACCCGCTTTCAGTTTTGCATTCCGTGATTCCGTTGGGCCGCTGGAGCTGGACGCCGGCACCTACCAGATCCGGGTGACCGCCGAGGGCAGCACCGATGTGGTGTATGACAGCGGTGCGGTCGAGTTGCCTGCAGGCTCTGATCTGTTGATTGCCGCGATCGATAACACGGTGTACGGCGAGTCTCCGGTGAGCCTGCTAGTGATTAATGGTAGCGAGACGTCGGAAATTCTGGACAAGGACACAGGTGCAGGCATTCGCGCGGTTCACAATTCTTCAGATGCACCTGATGTTGATATTTATCTGAACGAAGACCCGGACGGTTCCGCCGCCGCTACCGGCGTGGCCTTCGGTGAGACAGTGCCGACGTTCGCCAGACTGGGCGAGTACGTGGGATTGGAGACCGGCGATAACCGCGTCGCGGTGACAGCAACTGGTGAACTGACTGCGGTGTTGGATGAAGACCTGGCCCTCGATAACGGTAGCCTTCTGACCATTCTGGCAGCTGGTTCCGTAGGGGCGGGAACACTCGAAGCCCTGGCCTTTGCAGATGATAACCGGCGTATTGCCACCGAGGCCCGTCTCCGGGTTATCCACGGCGCGGTAGAAGCACCGCTGGTGGATGTATTCCTGGTTCCAGCGGCGGAGGCCGGTACTAACCAGGGTAATGCCATGCCGGCACTGGATGACTTCGCCTATGGTGACTCCTCGGGCTATCTGGGTGTGCCGGCCGGTGATTATGTTGTGTTTATCACCTCCGCCGATGGTACCGAGGTGCTCTTCCGTTCCGGTGAAATCAGTCTTGAGACCGGCGGTGTATATACCGCAGTTGCACGACTTGCCTTGGACGAGGAAGAACAGACAGCAGGCGTTACCTTGTTGGACGATTTCGTGCCGCCAGCGACCTGATTCCTGCCTCCAGACCCCTATGAAAGCCCCGGCCCCGTCCGGGGCTTTTTTGTCTATACCTCCAAAGAAATACCAAATTTGATTTTTGCCAAGTTTGCTATGTTTGACTACGGTAATGAATACACACATAGAAAATGCGGGTTTATGGACGACCTCCAACCACTGACGCCGGAGCAGCGCAAGAGCAGCGAATTCCGGTTATTTGTCTTCATCATCGTCTTCCTGTTTCCCATCCTGGCCGTTGCTGTGGTAGGCGGCTACGGCTTCCTGGTCTGGATGTCCCAGGTATTCATGGGCCCGCCGGGGCCACCCGGGGGATAGGGGCGAACATGGCTGTGAACGAGTCCCGCCGGCTGTTTCTGCGCGGCGGCAGGGCGGTTGCTTCTGAGTGGCGGCCGCCCTGGACAACCCAGGCCATCACTGACCAGTGCACCCGTTGCGATCGCTGCATTGAAGCCTGCCCGGAAGACGTGCTGTTTCGTGGTGACGGCGGTTTTCCGCAAATCCGCTTTACTGGCGAAGGCTGCACACTGTGTGGGGAATGCGCCAGGTCATGCCCGGAACCGGTCTTTGACCTGGCCCGTGAGGCGTTCCCCTGACGTGCGGTGATTCGGGATCACTGCCTTGCCCAAGCCAATATCCATTGCCAGACCTGCCGTGACGCCTGCGAGCCAATGGCCATCCGATTGCCACCCAGGCTTGCTCATGTCGCCGTCCCAGAGATTGCCGAAGACGAGTGTACCGGATGCGGTGCCTGTGTCGCCGTGTGCCCTGAAGATGCCATCAGTCTGATTACTCAGGAACAGAGCGAGCCAGCCCATGCCTGATTCGCAGAAAGCCGAAATTCACATTGCCAGTTTTCTGGTACACGTGCGCCCGGAGTCTCAGGATGCTGTTCTTGAACTGCTTGAGCAAACGCCGGGCCTGGAGGAGGGCACTCGAGAACCGATTGGGAAACTGGTGGTTCTGGCAGAGGGTAATAGCCATCAGGATTTGCTCGGTGCCATGGAGTTGATCGAGAGTGCGCCAGGCGTTCTGGAATGCATTCTGGTTTACCACGAAGTGATGTCGCCCGAAGAGGCGAGGCAACAGTTGATTGCTACAGGACAGTCAGAAACAGAACAACAGGAAGCAATGTCATGAACCTGACACGACGTGAATTCGCAAAAGCCAATGCGCTGGCCATGGCGGCATCTGCTGCCGGCCTGTCGATTCCGGCTGCGGCCAGTAATCTGATCACGAATGCCGAGCTCACTGAGCTCAAGTGGAGCAAGGCGCCTTGTCGTTTTTGCGGCACCGGTTGCAGTGTGATGGTCGCAACCAGGGACAATCAGATTGTGGCGACCCATGGCGACACGCAATCGGAAGTGAACCGCGGTCTGAACTGTGTGAAAGGCTACTTTCTGTCGAAGATTCTTTACGGTCGCGACCGGCTGACCAAGCCCTGGATGTGATGGCAGAAAAATTCACCAGTGCCATCAAGGAGCACGGCCCGGAAAGCGTCGGCATGTTTGGATCCGGCCAGTGGACCATCTGGGAAGGTTACGCGGCCAGCAAGCTGTTCAAGGCTGGCTTCCGCTCCAACAATATTGATCCCAATGCCCGCCATTGTATGGCGTCTGCGGTGGCAGGCTTCATGCGGACCTTTGGGTTCGATGAGCCGATGGGTGTCTATGACGACATCGAAAGCGCTGATGCCTTCGTGCTTTGGGGCGCCAATATGGCGGAAATGCACCCGATCCTCTGGACTCGGGTAACGGACCGTCGCCTGTCCCATCCCGGCACGGAAGTGGCTGTGCTCTCAACCTACGAACATCGCTGCTTTGATCTGGCCGACCTGCCGATGGTGATGGAGCCCCACGCCGATGTGGCAATTCTGAACTACAATGCCAATTACATCATCCAGAGCAACGCGGTGAACCGGGATTTCGTCAGTAAACATACCCGGTTTGTGCGTGCTGCAGACGACATTGGCTACGGTCTAAGGCCGGAAGACCCGCGCGAGCAGAATGCCAAGAACGCCAATAATGCCAACGACTGGGAAGACATGTCGTTTGAGGATTTTGCCCGGCATGTCCGTGAGTACGATGTGAAGAAGGCCGCCGAGATCTCCGGCGTCTCTGAAGCACGGCTCGAACGCCTGGCAAAGCTATATGCCGATCCGGACAAGCGTGTCACCACCTTCTGGACCATGGGGGTAAACCAGCATACCCGCGGCGTTTGGGTGAACAACCTGATCTATAACATCCACCTGCTGACAGGCAAGATTGCCACCCCAGGCAACAGCCCGTTCTCGCTGACCGGCCAGCCTTCCGCTTGCGGTACCGCCCGTGAGGTAGGCACCTTCGCCCATCGCCTGCCAGCCGATATGGTGGTGGCCAATCCAGAGCACAGGGCCAAGGCCGAGAAGATCTGGAAACTGCCGGAGGGCACCATCCCGGCCAAGCCAGGTTATCACGCAGTGCTGCAAAGCCGGATGCTGAAAGACAGCAAACTGAAGGTGTATTGGACCCAGGTCACCAACAATATCCAGGCGGGTCCCAATACCATGCAGGAGACCCTGCCGGGCTGGCGTAACCCCGATAACTTTATCATCGTCTCTGATATATATCCCACGGTATCTGCCCAGGCGGCCGACCTGATTTTGCCGGCGGCGGGTTGGGTTGAAAAAGAAGGGGCGTTTGGTAATGCTGAGCGCCGGACTCAGCTCTGGCGCCAGCTGGTGAACGCACCTGGAGATGCCCGCTCAGACCTCTGGCAAACCGTGGCCCTGTCCCAGCGTATCAAAGTGGCCGATGTGTGGCCGGAGGATCTGATTGCCAAGGCACCGGAAGCGCGGGACAAAACCCTGTTTGACGTGCTATTCCGCAACGGCAATGTGGACCGTTATCCACTGGACGACCTGCACCCGGATTATGAGAACCAGGAGTCGAAAGACTTTGGTTTCTACATCCAGAAGGGGATTTTCGAGGAGTACCGCCAGTTTGGTGCCGGCAAGGAAACCCTGTGGCGCTATCGCGAAGGTTCAGACCCATATGTGGCGGAGGGCAGTGGTTTCCAGTTTTACGGCAACCCGGACAACCGGGCACGAATCTTCGCGGTACCCCATGAGCCGCCTGCGGAATCTCCGGACGACGAATACCCGTTCTGGCTGTGCACTGGCCGGGTACTGGAGCACTGGCACACCGGTTCGATGACCCGTCGTGTGTCCGAGCTGCACAAGGCGGTACCGGATGCGCTGTTGTACATGAACGCCGATGATGCCCGTGACAAAGGCTGGCGGCGCGGCAGTGAGGTGAAGGTGATCAGCCGCCGGGGTGAAGTCCGGGTTCGGGTGGAAACCCGTGGTCGTGTTCGTATGCCCAAGGGCATGGTGTATGTGCCTTTCTTTGATGCCGGAAAGCTGATCAACAAGGTCACGCTGGACGCAACGGACCCCATTTCCAAACAGACCGACTTCAAGAAGTGCGCTGTCCGTCTGGAATTGGTTAACCTGGCTTAAGGAGACGTCACCATGAGAACGCTTTTATTTTTTCTGGCCGCCTCCCTGGCCTTCCTGGCGTATGCCGAGAGTGATCATTTGTCACCCTCTTCACCGGATGGCCTGCGCAAAGGCGGAACTCTCGGACGAGATCTGCCCGCACCGCCTATCACCGGTGATCCCAGAGAGGTGAAACGGGAAGTGCGTAATTATCCGGAGCAACCGCCGGTGATTCCCCATGCCATCCGCGACTATCAGGTAGACAAGAACTTCAACCGTTGCCTGGATTGCCACAGCCGCGAAGCAGCCGTGCAGGCGGGTGCGCCCATGGTGAGTGTGACTCACTTTATGGATCGTCACTTTCAGGTGCGGGCTGAGGTAACGCCGGGGCGCTATTTCTGTACCCAGTGTCATGTACCCCAAACCGATGCTCAGCCGCTGGTGGAGTCAGATTTCAAAGCCGTGGATGAGGTGATCCGTGCCTCCAACAGAGGAGATCGCTGATGATGAAACGGCTGAAGCTCTACTGGAACCTGTTGCGCAAGCCCAGTGTGCACTACAGCCTCGGTTTCCTGACACTCAGCGGCTTTATTGCCGGGATCATCTTCTGGGGTGGTTTCAACACGGCGCTGGAAGTGACCAACACCGAGCAGTTCTGCATAGGGTGCCATGAGATGTATAGCAACCCGTATCAGGAGCTGAAAACAACCATCCATTACACTAACCGATCAGGTGTGCGTGCCGAATGTTCAGATTGCCACGTGCCTCACGGCTGGACTCACAAGATTGGCCGAAAGATGGAAGCCTCGAAAGAAGTCTGGGGTTGGATATTTGGCTCCATAAACACCCCGGAGAAATTCGAGGCCAAGCGACGTGAGCTGGCGGAGCGGGAGTGGCAGCGGCTGAAAGCCAACGATTCCCTGGAGTGTTGTAATTGCCATGAGTTCGATTCGATGGACTTCACGCTGCAGGATCCAAGGGCGTCCCAGGCGCATTCAACGGCATTGGCAGACGGCGAGCAAACCTGCATCGATTGCCACAAGGGTATCGCGCACAAGTTGCCTGATATGGCCGGGGTATCCAGGTAGGTTCAGGCTTTTATTGGCGGGGTTTACTGGATGGAAGGCCCCGAGCCATCAGCCGGTGACTGGGACAGGGACGTTCCGACCGGTGGCCGGAAATGCAGGGAGTAAAGCACGCGATCCAGCACCGCCTGGCCATTCCAGGCCGGGTTGTTATTGACCATGCCGACGATGGCCCAGGTGGTGTTCCTGTCATCACGGGTAAAGCCGGCGATGGAGCGCACATGCTCAAGGTAGCCGGTTTTGATCCGGCCCTGGCCGTCCATGCCGGTATTTCTCAGGCGCCGGGACATGGTGCCATCCATCGCAATGATCGGCATGGAGGCCATCAAGTCTGAAGAATAGGGACTGTTCCAAGCGTGCTGCAAAATCTGTGCGCCCTGGCGTGCGGTAATCCGGCCATGGCGTGTCAGTCCCGCGCCATTATCAATCACCATGCCCGCCGTATTGACGCCAAGCCCTTCCAGCCAGTCATAGATGGCGCGGATGCCCGCCACCCGGTCATCCTGTTCATCATCCTTGCGAAATTCGGCGCCAATGGTCAGCAGCATTTGCCGGGCCATCACGTTACTGCTCCACTTGTTGATGTCCCGCACCATGGTTACCAGGTCGGGTGAGGTGGTGCGCATGACCAGGCGTGCTTCATCCGGTGTGGTCTCGAAGCGATCGCCGCCACTGACAATCACGCCCATTTCAGACAGTACCGAACGGATCAGGGAGGCGGAATAGCGCTCATGGGGCAGCAATGACAGATAGGTTGTGGTCCGGCAACCCTGCGGAAGTTCACCGGTAACCTGTACGGTTACCCTGTGATCGTTATGGAACACCGGTTTCCAGTCAAAGCGGCTGCGGGCGGGGCAGGGACCTTCCGGCAGGGCGGTAACCCGGTTATCAATGGTGACTTCACCAAGATCGGGCGTGGTCCAGGCCTGGGTACCCCGTTCATCCGCGCGCACCTGAAAATGCAACAGGTTAAGGTTGGTCAGGTAAGCGGAGGGCTCCACCAGAAACGGCGCGTGGGGATTGTTGCCGTTGTCTTCAAAGGCAGGGAAACCACCATCCACCCGAAAATAACTGCCATCCAGAACCAGATCGCCTTCAATCCGGTTAATACCCATGCTGCGCAGTTCCCGAAGGGTACCCCAAAGTCGCTCAAGGGTGAGTTTTGGATCGCCACCGAAACGCACATACAGGTTGCCCTGCAGGGTATCGCCAACCATGGTGCCGTCGGTCAGGAAGTCGGTATTCCAGTGATGAGTAGGACCCAACAATTCCAGAGCGGCGTAGGTGGTGACCAGCTTCATGATGGAGCCAGGGCTCATCAGTTCGTCAGCGTTCACATACTGCTCAATGCCCGGCCCGTTAAGGGGAATGGCTGCAACACTGAGGGCCTGCTCGCTATTCAGGGACTTGTTTGCGTAGTCTTTGATCTGACTGGCCCAGAGACGGGATTCGGCAAAGGCAGCGGCAGCTGTGTTGCTTTCCTGGGCCAGGACCGGCGTGCTTGCCATGGTGCAGGCAGCCGCAATGGCCAAAACCAGCCTCTTGGGTGAGGTTACACACCTTGACGCGCAGGTCCTCGCCTGCAAACCCTGAATCAGCATCACACCAGCCCGTTTTTATGTTCTCTTTGTACAATAGCTCATCCTGTGGTTTTGTACTATGCAGAAAAGCTATACATGACGTTAAAAAATGGCAGTAGAGTCGTTGTTTATATTGAGTTTTTGTGACAGCACGTAAGTGCCTTTCAGAATCAGTGGGTTAGCTTTGACCGTAACGCAGTGACGCGCAAGCCAATGGGATAGGCTGCGATTGTGCGACAATGCCGCCCAGAGCCCGTGAACTGAACACAACAGACAAAGGGAACAATATGCTCAAAGCGCTCAGACATCAGGTGAATGTACTGGAATCCGTGGCAACGTCCTCTTTTGCCGCCTGGCGTGGGTGCCTGGTGATCAAGGCCGTTCCACAGCCGGAGAAGCCCCTCATTCTGTACGACATGGAAGCCTGCCCCTACTGTCGCCGCGTGCGGGAAGTGCTGACGGCCTTGCACCTGGATGTTGAGATCAGGCCCTGCCCTAAAGGCGGCCGATTCTTCCGCCCGGAAGCCGAAGCCCTGGGCGGCAAGCAACAGTTCCCGTTGCTGGTGGATCACAACACCGACAAGGTGATCTACGAATCTGAGGATATTGTTGAGTACCTGTTCAGTCAGTATGCCGGTCGGTCCGTGCCCGGCTACTATCAGTCCAAAGCCTGGCAGCCAGCTTTAAATTCAATCGGATCGGCCGCCAGTGAACTGCGCGGCTTGCGTGCCACCTCCGGTAACCGACCGGAACAGGGATTACACCTCTGGAGCTTTGAGGGCAGCCCCTTTTCACGGCTGGTGCGGGAAAAACTCTGCGAGCTGGAGATTCCCTACACGCTGCATAACCTGGGCAAGGAACACTGGACCGAAATCGGCCCGGCCAAGCGACGTTTAAAGCCAGGCGAGTACCGGCCTATACCGGGCGGCAAGCGGGATGCGTTTTTCAAGCAACACGGCCGTGTTCAGGTGCCTTACCTGGAAGACCCCAATACTGGCCAGCAGTTATTTGAATCCGGCCGGATTGTGGCTTATGTGAACAGTCAGTATGGCGGCTGAGTGCCTGCAGTCATTGGCCCGGGGCTGGTATTCCGGGCCCGACACGGTATGATCAGCGCCCAGAGTTTGTGAGCCAGAATCAGGAGCGCACGATGTATACCGGCCAATGCCTTTGTGGCGATATCCAGTTTGAATACGATGGCCCGCTTGGCCCGGTTGCCCTGTGCCATTGCAGCCAGTGCCGTCGGGCGCACGGCAGTGCTTTCTCCGCCAGTGCGCCGGTTCAGACGGTGCGCTTCCGGTATGTTGCCGGACAGGATCTGGTGCGTGAATTCGAATCCCGGCCCGGCAAATACCGGGCTTTCTGCCCCCGTTGCGGCAGTCAGCTATACAGCCGCGTTGACGCCATCCCCGGCATCCTGAGACTGCGGGTGGGCGTGATCAACGAACCCCTGGGAAAAAAGGCCGCCCAGCACGTTTACGTGGGGTCAAAGTCTGACTGGTTTGATATCACCGACAACCTGCCCCAGTTCGAGAAAACCGAACGCACCAACGATCCACACTGATCACTCGGCCGGTACCACCCGGTACACCTTGCCCTGGCGTGAATCGGTCAGCAGCCACAGGGCGCCATCCGGCCCCATACGCACATCCCGGATTCGCTCACCGAGATTGGTGAGCAGATCTTCTTCCTCAATCACCTGTTCGTTGTTAATGGTCAGACGCACCAGTTTCTGACTCCTCAGGGCACCAACAAACACATCGCCCCGCCATTGCGGGAACAGGTCCCCGGTATAAAAGGCCATGCCAGAGGGGGCAATAGACGGGTCCCAGTAGTGCAGTGGATCGGTTACACCGTCCATAGTGGTCTTGTCTGAGATGGGGATGCCGGAGTAGTCGATGCCGTAGGTGACCTTCGGCCAGCCGTAGTCATTCCCCGCCCTGATAATGTTAATCTCGTCGCCACCCCGGGGTCCATGTTCATGGCTCCAGACTTCACCGGTGTCCGGATGCAGGGTCATGCCCTGGATGTTGCGGTTGCCGTAGGTGTAGAAGGTGTTGTTGGTGCGGGCATCATCCAGAAAAGGGTTGTCTGCAATCGCGTCACCGTTGGTGGAAATGCGATGAACACCACCGGCATCGTCCCGATTGTCCTGGGCCCTGTCCATTTCACCCCGGTCACCGATGGCCACGTAGAGATGGCCGCTCTGGTCAAAAACCATCCTGCCCGCAAAGTGCCTGCCATTGCTGGAGCGGGGTAAAGCTTCAAAAATCACTTCAACGTTCTCAAGCGCTTCGCCATTGTAGGTGGCGCGGGCAACGCGGGTAGTCATGCCGTCACTGTTGCGGTGTGCGTAACTCAGAAACAGGATCTGGTTGTCGGTGAACTGCGGGTGCAGCACCACATCCAGAAGCCCGCCCTGGCCGGAGGCAACCAGCTCCGGCAGTCCCTTCACCGGCTCTCGCACAAGATTGCCGTTTTCAATCCGGCGAAGCCGACCCTCACGTTCGGTGACCAGCATGGTGCCGTCGGGCAGGAAAGCCAGGCTCCAGGGGTGCTCAAGGCCCTGGGCGACGGTTTCTATCCGGAAATCGGTTTTGTTGGATGAGAACGTCTGGTCAGACCATACTGGGGATGCTACCAGTACTGATAAGCCCGCGGCGATGACGATAGTCGGGCGGTTCATGAGGTCTCCTCCACGCTAAGGTAGTGTCAGTGGTGCCACGCAGACGACTAGTGAGTAATCTAGACGATAACAGAGTGTACGACACCAAAAAGCCACCGGTTTGCGGTGGCTTTTTTGTGTTCGTCAGGAAGGACTCAGAAACGGTAACTCAAGGTGCCCGTTACCGTGCGTTTGGTGCCTATGAAGCAATCGCCCCGAGCCAGGCAGGTAGTGAGGTAAGTCTCATTGGTCAGGTTGTTGACGTTCAAAGCCAGTTCCCAGTTGTCACGACCGTAGGCAATCATGGCGTCCAGCAGGGTTTCTGCAGGGGTCTTGAGTTGGTCTGTGCCGTCCCAGCTTGACCCGACATAACGCACACCGGCACCGGCCCGAAGCCCCGGAATACCAACTGACCGCAGGTCATGTTGGCTCCAGATCGATGCTGTGTGGGCGGGAATGCTTGGCAGTCGGGCACCTTTGTTGTTGCCCTCCTCAACCTCGGTATCCGTGTAGGCATAGTTGGCGATCAGGTCCCAGTGTGCGTTCACGTCCACTTTTGCTTCCAATTCGATGCCACGGGCGCTGGTCTCGCCATTCTGGATCTGATTGTTTGGATTCACGGGGTCAGGAGCCTGGCGGTTCTTTTCGCGCAGATCATATACCGTAGCGGTATACAGGCTCGCGGAGTCAGCCGGCTGATACTTTACGCCGACTTCAACCTGCTCACCTTTTAACGGCTCGAACGGATTGTTGAAAGCATCAAGACCGGTGACCGGTTTGAAGGATTCCGAGTAGCTGATGAACGGAGTGACACCGTTGCTGAACTTATACATCAGGCCAGCCCTGCCGGTGACCTCCTCGTCGGTGAAGGCCGTGCCGCCCTCGGTCTTGTTGCGGGCGCTGTCGTGGCGAAGGCCCAGCACTGCGATCCAGCGATCATTAATGGTCATCTGATTCTGGGCGTAGAACCCACTCTGGATCACCGTATTTTCCGGTGTATCGCTGAAGTCGCTTTCGGTCAGCCGGTCATAGTTCCCGTAGACGGGGTTAAATACGTTCAAGTCGCCAATGTCGGCCTTGTAGGCCCGGCGGCTGCTGCTGACCGCATGCTGGTAATCCCAGCCAAGCAGTACCGTGTGGTCCACATTGCCCGTTGAGAACAAAGCCTCTGCCTGATGATCTGCGGTCAGGGTGTCCAGGTTTGGCTTGTTAGCGTAGGCGACCCGAGCGATATCCCCGTTCTCCTTGAGGGCAGGGGTAAATTGCGGGTAGATGCTCTGATAGTCTACCTCGGTCTCCGAGTAACGGAGGCTTTGCCGCACTGTCCAGACGTTGTTGAGCTGGTGGCTTAACAACGATGTCACCGCGTTTTCCTTGGTGTTGTAGCGGTCGAAATCCGGTTCGCTGATGAACAGATCGATGGGGATCTGTGGCAGGCCAAATGGTGACGGTTTCAGGGTCCCTTCGATAGGCAGGAACTGTGTGGTGGTGCCTGAACGGTCCTCCTGGTGCAGCGCCATAACAGTCCACTCGGTCTGATCTGTTGGGCGCCAGGTGATCGAAGGTGCGATGACCACTCGATTGTCCTCAACCTTGTTGACCTGTGTGTCGCTATCGCGGCCCAGGGCAATAAAACGATAAAGCAGGGTGCCGTCCTCATTAAGCGCCCCTGTTGAATCGACTGCTGCCTGCTTTCGGGAGTGGTTCCCTACCTGCAGTTTCAGTTCGGTAGACTGTTCTGCCTGTGGGCGTTTGGTGGCGAGATTAATCAGGCCCCCCACGTTGCCCTGGCCGTAAAGCACGGAAGAGGGCCCACGAATGACTTCAATGCGTTCCAGCAGGTACGGCTCCGTGCGAGGGCTCTGATAGAAACCGAAAGTCTTTTGCATGCCATCGAGGAAGATCACCGGGTCGCCGCCGCGCACGGACTGCCAGTCGCCCCGGCTATCAAGACCAAACTGCTCGGCTCCTACGCCCACGGTGTAACGTAAGGCTTCCTGAACACTGGCAACGCCCTGGTCTTGCATCTGATCGGCGGTAACCACAGAAATAGACTGTGGAATTTCGGTAATCGGGGAATTGGTTTTAGTTCCCGCCCGGCTAGAGGTCGCAATATACCCATCTACCGGGGCAGATGGGTCTTCAATACGCTCGCCACTGACATCAATCGGAGTAAGTGTTTCCTGGGCCAGAGCCGGTGTGCTACTCACTGCCAGTGTAAGGAGCCCTGCGGTCCATGAACCGCGCGGCGAATGCTTGTATTCCTTGTTTTTGGTGGAAGTGGGCAACTGCATTCCTGGGTATTCCTCTGATAGGTTAGGGTCAGATGTAAAATTTGTAACGCGGATTGTAATGATAAGGGTTATCGTTTACAAATAGATTTGGTGGTTGATAACGTCTTTAATGGCTTGTCTGATGCTGATTCCCTAACGCTGCCCATGCGGTCGCGACGGTAAATCCCGCAAGTCCCGCAGTATCCGCCGTCCGGTAACAGGTACTTCAGGCAGCAGCCTCGCCGTTGAGGCAGTGCACAGCGCTGTTGGCTGAATTCAGCCGGTATCCAGTCGATGTATCGGTTTGCCTCACACTCAAACCGGGCCAGCCAGCTGGTGGCCAGGGCGCAGAGCGCTTCCGGGTCCACCTGATTCCAGACCGCAGAAAAGGGTGCACCCAGTGCCAGGCCAACACTGCTCCAGTAGGCGCCGGGACTGACCCCGAAGGACTGCCGGAAGACCGGATACCACGCCTGCATATGATCAGCGGTTATCTCAATAAATGCCTCGGGTGCCAGCGGCGTCTGACCGTCATTCAAGTTAACCCAGCGAGACGGCGCGTCAGCGAGTTCCAGCGGGCACAGGAAAATTAGGTCCGGGTTCAGGGGGGCGCAGGCTCCATCCCGGAACAGCTGTAGCATCCGGGGGGCGATGACCTGCAAGGCCAGGCTCTGGTGTAGCACCGACACGCGGGCCTTGTGCATCCTGGGGTGGCACGCGTCCGGATAATCCTCCAGCAGCTGGTTTTCCAGCAGCTCCGGCCTGGCCAGAACCTGTGCCAGGGAAAACAGCGCAGGGCGTTGCCCGGCGTCTTGAGCCAGTGCGCTGTTCAGCGTGTTCTGTGGGCTCAGACCATGGCCGGTTAACAGTTGGCGATAGCTGGCCAGCCAGTGATCACCACAAACCTCAGTGACGGCCATGGCGGCTCAATCCCCAGAGAAAGTACAGGCCACCCACCAGGGCCGCTAATAGCCCGGATGGCAACTGGTTGGGAAACACGACGACCCGCGCCAGATAATCGGCGATGGCCAGCAGCAGTGCGCCAGCCAGGGCTGCAACCACAAGCTGACGCCCCACCGTTTGCTGGCCCAGCACCCTGGCAAGGTGGGGTGCGATCAGCCCAACAAAGCTCAGCGGGCCGATCACCACAGTGGCGGCGGCAGTGAGTACTGAAGCCATCAGCAGCAGCAGAAGTCGGGCCCGCGCAACCGGCAGTCCCAGCGATGATGCGGCCGAATCCCCCAGCGGCAAGAGGGTAAGCGGTCGTATAACCAGCAAAAGCAGTACTCCAAGCCCCAGCACCAGTGCCAGCAAACCAATGGCTTCTGGTTCAGAAACCAGCCAGGTGGAGCCATACATCCAGTTCAGCAATCTCGACGCAACGGTTCCCCCGGAAGCCATTACCAGCCTCAATCCGGCATCCATAAAGACGTAAAGCGCCAGCCCGCCCAACAGAAGTTGGTTGCCGGCAAAACGATGGCGGCGGGCAAGCAGAATCAACAGGCCCAACGCTGCAGCCGCCCCCGCAGTGGCAGCAATCAGTTGGCCGCCACGGCTGATGTCGAGGCCGGTGAGCACCAGGACCACCATCACCAAAGCCGCTCCACCGCTAATACCCAGCAATTCCGGGCTGCCCATAGGGTTGCCGGTCATGCGCTGTATCAGCGTGCCGGCCATGCCCAGAGCCATGCCGGCAAGAATGGCCGCCATCAGCCGGGGGCCACGCCACACCCAGGCATCGCTCCAGTTCGACACGGGTGTCCAGTCCCAGGAACTCAGGCCGGGCGACCAGGCCATAGACACAGCGATGGTCAGCACCAGCAGCGCCATTAGAATGCCGGCGATCAGAACTGTTGGCTTGCGGGTGGGCATGAACCCGGCCGAGCTCGAATCTGCTCCGGGCATATGGTGAGTGTTTCGGATGCCCTGCAACGCCAACAGGATAATGGGGCCGCCGATCAGGGCGGTGGTGGTGCCGGTGGGCACAATGGAGCCGTTACCCAGAGTTGTTGCCCAGTGCGCCAGGGTGTCTGCCAGCAGCAAGAGCCCGCCGCCAGTGATCGTGCTCCAAAGCAGTCTCTCACCCAGCGTGCGGGCGCCCAGTAGCTTGGCCAGCACCGGGGCGGCCAGCCCCACGAATGCCACCACACCTACCCGGCTGACCACCACGGAACTCATCAGCACCACGAGAATCAGGGCGCCGCCCCGAACCAGCGCAACCTTGGCCCCGAGTGCCGAAGCCGAAGCCTGCCCCAGTTGCAGCAGTGCCAGTGGCCGCATCAACATCAGTATGGCAACCGCCAGAATCAGTACTCGCGGCAGCAACTCCAGGAAGGGCCCCCAGTTATTCTGGACCAGTGAGCCTGCACCCCAGATGAACAGGTTGCCCAGCCATTCGCCTTTGAGCAGCAGAAAGGCCATGTTCATGGCGCCGAGGAAGAAGGTGATCACCAGCCCCGCCAGAATGACCGTGACTGGAGAGAAACCCAGGCGCCAGGTCAGCGCAATCACCAGGCCAATGGCCAGAAGGCCACCCGCCACGGCGGCCAGGTCGGGGCTGAAGGCCAGCAAACCCGGTACAAAAAGCGTGGCAATGGTCACCCCGAACTGCCCGCCGGCTTCCACGCCCAGCGTGGTGGGCGAGGCCAGGGGGTTGCCAAGGATTTGCTGGGTAACGGCGCCTGCCAGGCCCAGTCCGCAGCCGATCAGAACGGCCATTGAGACCCTGGGGGCCCAGCTGTAGTGAGCGAGCACAGACGGGTAATAATCTTCGGTATAGCTCCAGAACGCCGCGAACAGTTCGCCTGGTGTCATCTGGCTCAGCCAGGGAAGGGAGCTGGCCGCCAGGGCGACAAGCCAGAGCAGGGCAATGGCAACCGGAAGTCTTTTGGGGAGGGAAGGGGCGGTCGCAGGTATGCGTGCCGAGTCAGCGAACATTGTTGCGGCCTCCCTCCAACAGGGCATCAGCCAGCAAGATCGCCAGGCGTTTTACCGGGTACACCCCGCCGAATGGCCACACCGGCTCAATCTGATATACCTGGTTTCGCTTGACGGCCGGCAGGTAAGTCCAGAAGGGGCTGCCGGCCAGGTGATCCGAGAGCCCGGGCAGGGTGGGTGAAATTACAACGATACGACTGTCGTGATAGGGCGCAATGGCCTCCAGGCCAACCACAGAGAAACCCCAATAGTTACCCTCGTGTGGCCAGGCATTGCGCAGCCCCAGGGCGTTGAGGGTGGTCTGATAGAGGCCGTTGGGCGCGTAGATACGGACATGTCGGTCATCCAGAAAGTTGACCAGGGCCAACGGTTGCTGATTCATGCCGGCCTCGGCCAGACGGGTGCGTTGATTCTCGAGGGTTTGGTCAATATCGGTAAGGATGGCCTCGGCCAGGGCTTCGCGGCCCAGCATCTGGCCAAGCGTGGTCAGCATTTCCCTGGCTTTGGTGAAGGGGGCGGAGCCCTCTTTGTACACGCTGATGACGTAAGTGGGAGCAATGCGTTCCAGTAATTCGGCCGCAGGCGCCATTTCGGCACTGGTAACGATCAGGTCTGGTTTCAGCTCGGCAATCGCCTCCAGGCTGGGAGCAACGCGGGTGCCAACATTGGCAATGCCACCGGGTAATTCCGGGGCCTGGACCCAAGCGCTGTAGCCGTCGCGATCTGCCACGCCTACGGGGGGCACCCCCAATAGCAAAAGCGCCTCAGTTGCGGCCCAGTTGAGGGCAACGATACGCTCAGGCGGCCGGGGCAGGGTGATCGAGCCGTTTTCGTGGCTCCAGGTTCCGGAGTGCGCGGGTTGGCTGATTATCAATGCAATTAAGCAGAGATACGCGAGTGGGCGGGAAGCCCGTTGTTCAGTGCACATAAGACACCCATTGGCCGGGCGCTCGTTCCATAACGCCCATGGCGACGCCGTAGATGGATTCCAATATGCCGCTGTCCATAATCTCATTGGGCGTTCCATCCGCCACAACCTGACCGGCTTTCAGGGCCACGAGGCGGTCGCAGAACCTGGCCGCGAGATCCACATCGTGTAACACCACAATGACGGTCAGTTCCCGCTCTTCGGCAAGGCGGTGGACAAGGCGCAGGGTCTCCACCTGGTGTTTCACATCCAGGGCGGAAATGGGTTCATCCAACAGCAGGCAGCGGGTTTGCTGGGCCAGCAACATGGCTATCCAGGCCCGTTGCCGCTCACCACCCGACAGGGTGTCGACCGCGCGGTCGGCGAATCGTGCCAGGCCGGTGTCATGGATGGCCTGTTCAATCAGTGTCTGGTCGCCCGCAGTGTAACGGCCGAGGGGGCCGCGCCAGGGATAGCGTCCGAGTGCGACCAGCTCTCTCACTGTGAGTCCGTCGGTTGCCGGGGGATGTTGTGGCAGGTAGCCCACGGTTCTTGCGAATGCTCGGGTACCTGTAGCCCGGAAAGACTGGCCATTGAGCAGGACTTCGCCGTGGGAGGGCGATATCTGCCGGGCCAGGGTCTTCAACAAGGTGGATTTGCCCGAGCCGTTATGACCGAGCAGCGCCGTTACCTCGCCTTCTTGAAATGCCAGGCTGACATTGTGCAATATGGCGGTGTCACCCAGGCGAACCGCCAGTTGGTCGACTTCAAAAAACGCTGGCATTCAGACTCTCCCTTGGCTTTGGCGTGCAGGATAATCTAAATGCGAATTACTATCAATATATATCAGGTGTTGGCATTGTTCACCTGGCCGGTCTGAACGCGCCATTGCGCAGCGTAGGCGCCGTTTAGCGCCAGCAGTGTCTTGTGATCGCCTTGTTCGACCACCTGGCCTCCGTCGATCACCGCGATGTTGTCCGCGTCAACAATGGTCGACAATCGGTGGGCGATCATGATCACCGTTCGGTTTTGGCCAATGCGCCGGAGCGAGCGCTGAATTGCCGCTTCAGTTTCGTTGTCCACGGCACTGGTGGCTTCATCGAGTACCAGAACCGGAGGATCTTTCAACAGGGCACGGGCCAGGGACAGCCGTTGGCGCTGGCCGCCGGAGAGGCGCACCCCGCGTTCGCCAACCGGAGTATCCAGGCCCTGGGGTAACTGGCTGATGAACGACCAGGCCTCTGCTGTTCGGGCCGCTTCGATAATCTCTTCATCGGTAGCTTCGGGCTTACCGTAGGCCAGATTGTCGCGAATGCTGCCTTCAAACAGGTAGACATCCTGGCTGACCAGACCGATCGCATCTCGCAGGGATTTCAGGCTCACTTCCCCAATAGCCTGGCCATCCAGGCGGATCTCGCCGTGGGTGGGATCATAGAATCGCAACAACAGTTTGATCAGGGTTGATTTGCCAGAACCGGTTGCACCCACCAGGGCCAGGGTATTGCCGGCGGGTACCTCCAGGCTGATGCCGTTAACACCGGCACCGCTGCTGTCATAATGAAAGCCCACCTGGTCAAACGCCACCCTGCCCTGAACCGGTTGTTCAAGGTCTTTTCCTGCCTGGTCCCGCACGTTGACCGGTTCCGCCAGCAGGTCGAGAATTCGTCGGGTGCTGGCCATGGCGCGCTCGAACAGGTCAATAACCTCAGCGAGGCCCGTCAGGGGCCAGAGCAGGCGTTGGGTCAGGAATACCAGCACGCCGTAGGCACCGACGTTGAGGTCGCCGTTCAATGCCATCATGCCACCGACGGTAAAGGTCGCCAGAAACCCGGCGAGAATCGCCATTCGAATCACGGGTATGAACGCTGAGCTGATACGAATCGCCTGCCGGTTGGCTTCCACATAGGCCTCGCTGGCCTGTTTCAGGCGGCGGGCTTCGCGCAGCTCAGCGGTAAAGCTTTTGATAGTAGCAATACCACCCAGATTGTTGGCAAGGCGGCTGGACAGGTCACCGACTTTTTCACGGACATCGGCGTACAGCGGTCCGGCTTTACGCTGAAAATAGAAGGCTCCCCAGATGATCAGCGGGATAGGGGTGAACGCCAGCAGGGCAATCAGTGGGGACAGCACGAAGAAAACTGCACCCACGGCCACCACGGTGACGGCCACCTGAATCATGGCGTTGGCACCGCCATCGAGAAAACGCTCAAGCTGGTTAACGTCGTCGTTCATGGTGGCAACCAGCTGCCCGGAGCTTCGAGCTTCAAAGAAACTCATATCCAGACGCTGGGCGTGCTCATAGGCGTCTTGCCGAAGATCCGACTGCAGGCGTTGGGCCAGATTGCGCCAGAGGATCTGGTACAGGTATTCGAACAGGGATTCGCCTGCCCAGATGAAAAAGGTCAGTACCGCCAGGATGGTAATCTGTTGCTGGGCGGTCTCGAACCCAAGCCGGGCGACAAAGCTCTGTTCCTGGTTCACAACCACATCGATGGCCACGCCAATCAGGATTTCGGGAGCAATATCGAACAGTTTGTTGATGACGGAGCAGGTGGTGGCGGCGATGATCCGCCGACGATAACCCCGGGCATAACGTAACAGGCGGCCGAGTGCCGCAAAGCTGCTGGTGTGTTGGCTGCTTGTGGCCATGTTCCGCTTCCTTCTCGCCGTGGCTGATCTCACTGAAGGCGGGAAGGTTAGCGGATTTTTGACTGAGTTAAAATAGAATCATTATCACCTGCGACCGTTGCGTTGCAGCCAGCGGTCCAGTTGATCGGCGAATTCTTTGCGGTCTGCCTGGCCGAAGGGAGCAGGCCCGCCGGTGACTTGCCCGGCGTTGCGCATCTCCTCCATGAAGTTTCTCATGGCCAGGCGTTGGCGGATGTTTTCCTTGGTGAAGGCCTGGCCTCTGGGGTTGAACACGTCAGCGCCTTTTTCGATGGCTTCAGCGGCCAGGGGGATATCCTGGGTGATCACCAGGTCGCCTTTGGTCATCTGGTCCATGATTTCGTTGTCGGCCACGTCAAAGCCCTGGGGTACCTGGCGGCGGCTTATGTATGGGCTGGGTGGCAGGGTGATGGCGTGGTTGGCGATGAAGGTGGTCTGGATTTGCCAGCGGGCGGCGGCGCGGCACAGTATTTCCCGGATGGGGACGGGGCAGGCGTCGGCGTCGACCCAGATTGGCATGTCGGTTTTCCTTTGTTGGCTTGTGGTTGGTGTATTTTAACCTTTCATCGGGTGGGCTTGTTAGGTTTGCTCCGCGTATTTACGTTTGTGCCGTCGCGGTTTGGTGTTGGCATGTTTAGGGATGGCTTCCAAAAAACCGCTACGAGCACATCCATGTGCGCTTCTCTCAGGCCATCCTTGGCCTTCGAAATTTTTTGGAAGCCATCCCTAAACACGCTTATTAACAACATCAGTACCTCCGCGATTATTTTGCTGATTTCGAGGGAAGGGGTATGAAAACCAGGTTGGTCTTTTTTCTTATGATTCTTGGATTAGTGCCGGTCAAAGGTGTCGCCTCGGAGGATCAGGCCTGGACTGCCCTCCGCGAGGGCCGGGCGGTTTTGATGATGCGCCATGCTTTGGCGCCAGGCACGGGCGATCCCGGTGAGTTTGATCTGGAGGATTGCAGTACCCAGCGCAATCTCAATTCGGTCGGGCGGGAACAGGCGCGTTCGTGGGGGCCGTTTCTGGCGTCTCGGGGTATTACCGAGGCCAGGGTGTTTTCCAGCCAGTGGTGTCGGTGTATGGATACGGCGCGGGAAATGGATATGGGGGAGGTGACGGAGTGGCCGGCGTTGAATTCGTTTTTCCGGAATCGGGGTGATGGTGATACCCAAACGCGGCAAACGATTGCGTTGGTAAATGAGCTGGAGCCGGGGGCGGCGGTGATTCTGGTGTCGCATCAGGTGAATGTGACGGCGCTGTCCGGGGTTTTTCCGGCCTCTAATGAGGCTGTGATTCTGGCGTTGCCGCTGTCGGAGAATCCGACGGTTCTGGCGAGGGTGTCTCCGGGGCGGTAGTGGTATAATCCTGTGCTCATTCGATTAACAGGAAATGATAATGTCCCAATTGCCTCCATGCCCCCAGTGCAATTCTGAATACACCTATGAAGACGGCGTTCAGCTGGTTTGCCCCGAGTGCGGGCATGAGTGGACTGCGGCGGAACAGGCTGAGGCCGAGGCCGGTAAGGTGGTTCGGGATTCCAACGGTAATGAACTTCAGGATGGTGATACGGTCACTGTGATCAAGGACTTGAAGGTTAAAGGGTCCAGCCTGGTGGTTAAGGTAGGCACCAAGGTCAAGAACATTCGCTTGGTGGATGGCGATCACGATATTGATTGCAAGATTGACGGCGTTGGTGCTATGAAACTCAAGTCGGAGTTCGTGAAGAAAGCCTGAGTTAGCTCGAAAGCCTAAGAGAGGCGCCGAATGCTCTGGCAGGAGCGCTGGCGTCTCTTGTCACTGTCCCGGGCGGGCTTTAGCCTGAGATTGCTTGAACCTGTTGCTCCAGTTCTTTGGCGAGATTGGGCTCGAGTTTCAGGGCAGCAGCGAGTTGGTCAAGCCAGGCCCGCTCCATTGGATTCTGGTCGTTGATCATCACGGCGCTGACTACGTAGATCTCGCGGCTTGCTTGCGGCGAATCGGAGTTTCTTGCGAGGGCTTTCGCATCCAGGGGGGCGTCGAACTGTTGCTGTATCCAGGCGTGTAACTCGTCGTCTGGTCCTAATTTCTCTATTTCCTGAGTGAGCAAGGCCCGTTCATTGGCGTCTATGTGGCCATCGGCCCTGGCGGCCATGATCATGGCTTGGAGTATTTCCAGTCCCCGCCTCTCCTGATCTGCGCCATGAAGCTGCTCCAACGGCCGACCCTGTAGGGCGGGCGCTTGCTGCGGCACTCCCTGAGCATTGGTCTGATAATTTTGGTAAGCCTTGTAAGCCAGCACACCAACGCCAGCCAGTGCACCGTATTTTAGCGCCGTGCCACCCATTTTCCGGCCTCGTTTGGAGCCCAGCATCAGGCCGAGGGCGCCACCGCCCAACAGGCTTTTCACGTCAACACCGCTGCCGCCACCTTTGCCGCCAGAGAGCTGATTACCTAAACCGCCCATGAGGCCTTTGACGTCCATTGCTCTACCGCTTTGGGGTTGGCCAACTTGAGCCTGGCCCATGATCTGATTCAGTACCGACATGACATTCATTGCTCATCTCCTGATGACGCTGTTGCTCAAAGCAACTCTGTTGATTCTAGCCCCAGTAAGCCATACCCAACATGAACCGGGGGTGAACGTATTGTCAGGCGCATGTCGGTAAAGTTCCTTTGATCATTTCCGGGCCGTCGACTAAACCTTAAACAGAGTGCCAACCACCCCAAGGCTGCCGCTGCCCGCCAAAAGCAGGCTTTCTGTGCAGCCAGGCTTTTACCGCGAGGCCGGGGGACAGGAGGATGGGATGAGACAAATCCACGAATTCCATGTGGATAGCACCCGCTATCTGGATGACCACGGCAAACCGCTGGGTGAGTTGCCGCCCCAGGCCGGGAACACTGACAGGGTTCTGGCCGCCTACCGCAACATGGTGCTGACGCGCACCTTCGATTCCAAAGCCATTGCCCTGCAACGCACCGGCAAGTGCGGCACCTACCCGTCTGTGCTCGGGCACGAGGTGGTGGGTACAGCTATTGGCCAGGGTATGGCGAAGTCCGATGTGTTTGTGCCCTACTATCGGGATCAGGCCGCCCATCTTCTTCGCGGCGTCAGTCTCACGGAATTACTGCTGTACTGGGGCGGTGATGAGCGTGGCAGCGCCTGGCTGAATTGCCCGGAAGACTTGCCGATCTCGGTGCCCATTGCCACCCAGTGTTGCCACGCCGTGGGCGTGGCGGCGGCGATGAAGATTCGCGATGAGAATCGGGCCGTGGTCTGTTGCATCGGTGATGGTGGTACCTCCAAGGGTGATTTTCTGGAGAGTATCAATCTGGCCGGCGCCTGGCATTTACCCGTTGTATTTGTGGTGATCAACAACCAATGGGCGATTTCCACGCCGCGCAGCCTGCAAAGCGGCGCGGAGACCATTGCCCAGAAAGCCATCAGCGCCGGATTGCCGGGCCATATTGTGGACGGCAACGACTATTTCGCTACGGTTGAGGCGCTGGACACCGCCCTGGACCGTGCCCACGGCGGCAAAGGCGCGACGGTGATTGAAGCCGTCACCTATCGCCTGGGCGACCACACCACCGCCGACGATGCCACCCGCTACCGAACCGCCGAAGATCTCAAGCGCGCCTGGGAGAAAGATGGCATCAAACGCCTGCAGAACTGGTTGCATGACAACGGCCATTGGAGCCCGGATAAAGAAAAATCCCTGCAGGCGGAATGCAAGCAAACCGTTGAACGGGCCGTTGAGAAGTACCTGGCCATGCAGGCCGAGCCACCCACCGCCATGCTGGATTACCTGTTTGAAACCCTCCCTGCTGCGCTGCAGCCCCAGCGCGAACAGATCGCCAGCAAATACCGGGGAGGTGACCTATGAGCCAGGCAAAGCGATCCATTGAAACCCGAGACGTGACCCTGGTGGAAGCCGTCAATATGGCCTTGCACCGGGCAATGGCAGACGATGCTAACGTGGTGGTGCTGGGCGAAGATATTGCCACCAATGGCGGCGTGTTCCGGGCCACTGTAGGCCTGAAAGAAGCCTTTGGCTTCAAGCGGGTGATGGACACACCCCTGGCGGAAAACCTGATCGCCGGCACGGCCATTGGTATGGCTACGCAAGGCCTGAGGCCCGTTGCGGAATTCCAGTTTATGGGCTTTATCTACGCCGGCATGGAGCAGATTGTTAGCCACGCCGCTCGCATGCGTAATCGCACCCGCGGCCGCCTCCATTGCCCATTGGTGTTTCGGGCACCGTTCGGTGGCGGTATCCATGCGCCCGAGCATCATTCGGAAAGCACCGAAGCCCTGTTTGCCCACATCCCCGGCCTGCGGGTGGTTATTCCCAGCTCCCCGCAACGGGCGTATGGCCTTCTGCTGGCGGCCATCCGCAATCCGGACCCGGTGATCTTCCTGGAGCCCAAGCGTATCTACCGGGCAGTTACCCATAGCGTGGAGGACAACGGTGAGGCGCTACCGCTGGATACTTGCTTCACCCTGCGCGAAGGGGATGACGTCACCCTGATTACCTGGGGCGCCTGTGTGCAGGAAACCTTGCAGGCTGCCGACAAGCTGGCGGAGCAGGGCGTCAGCTGCGAGGTGATCGACGTCGCCACCGTCAGCCCTCTGGACCGGGAAACCCTGCTGTGCTCGGTGGCTAAAACCGGCCGTGCGGTGATCGTTCACGAAGCCTGCCGCAACGGCGGTGTCGGTGCCGAAGTAGCGGCCTCAATCGCCGAGGGCGCCTTTCTGGATCTTCAGGCCCCGGTGGTGCGAGTCACCGGGTACGACACCATCATGCCTTACTACCGAAACGAGCAGTATTACCTGCCGCAGGTAGAAGACATCGTTAAAGCCGTCGAACAGGTGATCGCGCTCTAGGAGGCTAACCATGAAAAACTTCAAACTCCCAGACCTGGGCGAAGGCCTGCCCGAAGCCGAAATTGTCGATTGGCATATCAAGGTGGGTGACACGGTGGATGTGGACCAGGTACTGGTCAGCGTCGAAACCGCCAAGGCCATCGTTGAAGTGCCGTCCCCCCAGGCCGGCACCATCGCCAAACTCTATGGCGAGCCCGGGGACATCATCCACACCGGCGAACCTCTGCTGGCTTTTGAAGGAGAGGGGGACGACACCGGTACCGTGGTGGGTGAGCTGAAGTCCTCCGGAAAAGGCGATGGCAACGGTGCACAGCAGGACCAGTTTATCGTCGGCGCAGCCCCTTCCAGCAAGCGGGCCCGGGCCAATCGAGCCACCCCCGGTGTGCGTGCATTGGCAGAACGCCTGGGCGTTGGCCTGGAATCCATCAAGGGCAGTGGCCCCGGTGGTCTGATCACCACGGACGATGTGCACAAACAGGCCAGCCACCAGAAACAACTGGGCGACGCCGAACCCCTGCGCGGTACCCGCCGCACCATGGCAAAAAACATGGCGTTGTCACACGCCCAAGTGGTGCCGGTATCTATCTTTGAGGACGTGGATATCGGTGACTGGAAAAAGGGCACCGACATCACCATGCGCCTGGTGCAGGCCATCGGCAAAGCCTGTGAAGCCGTGCCAGAGCTCAACTGCTGGTTTGATGGCGACAATCTGAGCCGGCAACTCCTGAACGAGGTGCATGTGGGCATCGCCGTGGACACCCCGGACGGCCTGTTTGTACCGGTGTTGCGGGACATCACTCATCGCAGCCAGAAAGACCTGCGCCAGGGCCTGGAGAACCTGCGCGAGGCAGTGGCCACCCGTAAGATACCGCCGAAAGAGATGCAGGGCGCCACCATTACCCTGTCGAATTTCGGAACCATGACCGGCCAGTACGCCAACCCCATTGTCAGCCCGCCACAAGTGGCCATCGTGGGGGCCGGGCGAATCCGGGACAAGGTTGTGCCATACAATGGCACTGCGACCATTCGTCGCATCCTGCCGTTGTCATTGACCTTCGACCACCGGGCGGCAACCGGCGGGGAAGCCTCGCGGTTTCTGGGGGCGATGGTCCAGGCCCTGAATAACGCATCGTGACCAGCCACCACTATTTGATGAAAATGGGCTAAAACACACTTGCCATCACGGCAAGTGATGGCAACACTTACTTCGAAAAGACTTCAAGACCACATAACAACAGAGTTAGTGCCCATGAACCGTACACATTTACTCAGCGTCGGCCTCCTGTTCGCTGCCACGACACTGGCTGCTCCTGTCCTGGCTCACGATTACAGCCAGGGCGACATTCACATAGAACACCCCTGGAGCCGACCAACACCCCCCGGCACGCCCATGGGCGTGGGTTACATGGTCATCAGTAATCACGGTAATCAGGATGTCACCCTCACCAGTGCCCAATCACCCCGGGCGAGTAACGTGTCGATCCACGAAACCCACATGCACGACGGCGTGATGCGCATGAGCCCGGTCAAAGGCGGGCTGGTGATTCCCGCCGGGGAGACCGTTGAGTTGAAACCTCACAGCTACCATCTAATGCTGGAACAGCTCACCCAGCCCCTGGCGGAGGGTGAGCTCATTCCTGTAGAACTGGCTTTCGACGGTGCTGAGGCCATGGCCGTAGAGCTGGAGGTGCATCCCCTGGACGGCAAAGAAAAGGCAATGGACCATTCCGGGATGCATCATCACTGACTTTACGCCACGCTCTCGGTAAATGATGTCTGCCTCTGTCTGCGGTGACCTGGTGGTTACTGTTCTGCGTTGAATCAGGTTTCCAGATTCGGCTCAAACAACTGAATAAACCGGGTAAAGCCAATCCGCCCCCCTTGGACATACTCGAAATCCGACAGAATGGCCAAGGCCGGGTTGCGGATGCCGGCAAGCATTCGCTTGAAGTCGAGGCTGTCAATACGCACATGGATGCTGGCATCTTCCGAGGCGCCCTTCCGGAGTTCTGATGCGCCACCTCTCACCGTGAGCGTGAAGCTTTGCTTCAGGTCGGGAAACTCAAACACGACGGATTGATAGATGTCCCACGCGGCGTCACCTTCCAGGTTGACACTCATACCGTCGAAAAAGGCCCTGATGGGAATACCTTCGAGCATTGTATCGTTGGGAGTTACCGCCATCAGGGGCAGGGTGATGTTGCCCGCCAGTTCGGCAGCGGAGGTCAGGTAGTAATGGCGGGCTCCGGGATTGGTTTCTGCGGCCGCCAGGGCCTGCAAGGCGACTATGCGGTGTTCGGTGGCGGCCTGGTGTTCCGGGCTCAGCCGCAGCACATAGTCAGTCAGCTCCAGCACCCATTGATGGTCTTCGTTACCGGCAGCCTTCTCCACAGCCGTCATCAATGCTTCTTCACCGCCGGCCAGTTGGGCCATGCGCTCTGCTTTTTCTCTGGGCGGGGTGGGGTGCAGGTTACTGGGATTGCCATCGAACCAGCCAAGTGTTCCGCCAAAGACCATACGGGCCGACCACTCCGGTTTGCCATAAAACTCCTGCAGGAACGGGGACTGCGCCAGGCGGGGCGGCAGGCGGATTTCATGTGCAATGTCATCAGGCGTTTTGCCGGCATTCATCATTCGGATGGTCTGATCATAGACGTAGCGAATAGCATCCCGGTAATCGGTCAGGTGCTTGCGGATCTCCGCTCTGCCTGTCACCGGGCGTGAGTGGCCGGGTACCAAATATTCCGGCTCCAGATCCCGCATCATTTCCAGACTGTCAGCCCAGGTTTTCGGGTCCCGGTAGCTGGTGCCGCGAATGGTGTAGAGATTGGGAAAGGCGCGGTAGAAGTTGTCGCCCGGCAGCAGCACTTTCTGTTTTGGCAGCCACACCACCACCTGGTCGTCGGTCTCGCCAGGAGCGTGCTTGAGGATCATCTCCACGCCGCCCACGGTGATGTTCAGCTCGTCCTGAAAGGTCTGAGTCGGTCGCAGGATCTGCAGGGTACTGTGTTCCTGCAAATCCACGAATGGGCCAATACCCACATTTGTCCGGTCGGCATCGGGCAGTCGGCTGCCGTACATACGAAAAGAACGCTGGGTGATGATGGGCTGGAGTACACTCACGGTCTGGTCAACCGCTTTCTCCAGAGAGCGGTGAGCATAGATGTCGACCGGATCGCCATCGTTGATAAAAGCCGGCGCCCCATGGATATGGTCCGGATGCGAATGGGTATAGATAATGGCTCGCACCGGTTTGTCAGTGATTGCCCGGAAACGCTCGGCGATGCGTTCTGCCGCTTCCAGCGACTCCATGGTATCGACAATGGTGACGGCGTCATCCCCTTCGATCATGATGGAATTGGCAATACCAAAACCAATGGCAACATAAACGCCGTCGGTGACTTCAATCACGTCTTCCCTGAATTCTTCGCCATGGCGGTCAAGAGCCTCCGGTGACAGGGTTCCTGATACTGGTGGGCTGTCGATACCGGACTGGCTGCAGGCGGTGATCAGGAAAACACTCAGTAACAGGCCGGTGATACGGGGCATAACGAGATCCTTGATGTTGTTATTTCTGGTCGCGGGTGTAACTGTTGCACATGTCGAGACTAATGAATCAGGAGCCTTTGCAGTTGACCCGTGAAGTGATGGAAGAGTATCAGGTCTTCGTCTATCTGGTGGCTGTCTGCCTGGGCCTTTTGGAAGGGGTATTGGCGCCCGATCGTGGTGGCTACCTGGAGCCGCTTGTGTGACCCCTTCTGGGCGTGTTGCTCTACACAACGTTTACCTAGGTGCCGCTGGCGCGTCTGGGCGATGCCTTTGCAACACCGCGTTACCTGTTGGCGGCAGTGGTTGGCAACTTCATTATACTGCCGTTCATTGTCTGGGGGTTGATGGCTCTTGGCCCGGATATTCCGGCTGTGCAGTTGGGCCTGCTGCTGGTCTTGCTGGTGCCATGTACCGACTGGTTTATCACCTTCGCGTTGCGGATAAGCTTGGCTGGCTGACTGTACCCTTGTTGGCCTTGGTGGTGTTTCAATCCTTGGTGGAGCTTTTTGGTATGGCATTATTCTTGTGGTGGGTTCCCAAGAAGCTCCATCGTTAATTTTTCTGGCCTGAATCAGGCCGGTTTGTCTGAATGTCCGAGTGAATGCTCTGGCGCTATCTGATCCCGTACCAGTTGTTTCAATTGCTTGATGTCCGGGAAGCCTCCCTGTTCCTTTCGGGACCAGATACGGGTGTCGTTTACCCAGACTTCGAAGATGCCACCGGTGCCGGGTTTCAGTGTCAGTTCGTCAACCATGCCGTCGAAGGTGGTGAGCAGTTCCTGGGCCATCCAGGTGGACCTCAGCATCCAGTTACAGCCGGTGCAGTAGTGTAAGGTGATTCGCGTTGCCATTTGGTAATGCTTCCTGCATGGAAAAATCTGTGAGTCATGCTATCAAATGATGTGTGGTGTTTCCTTCGCTCAAGGCAATGGACGGCAGTGTGTAATCAATGTCATCAGACTATCCGGCAATCGGCCAACTATAAAAGCCGGCCACCCTGGCCCAGCGGATAGTACGAGCCAAGAAGAAGATCCGTAAATGTCGTTCGCTCTGCCCTTAAATAGCCTAGGATTTCAGGTAACGCGGTGTTCATCACCGGATAAAAGGATGGCTTTGAGGGCAGGGTGAAGGATATGGCTGATCGTTATTTGTTTTCGAGCTTCTTTAAGACCTTGGCGCTGTGTGCTGTGCTATCAGGGAGTCCTGCGCTCGGCGAAATAGCTTTGACTGCGGAAGCCTCTGACCCTGCGCGTCTCGGCTGGATGCAAGGCTTTCCGCCTCCGGCAGATAAACTGGTTATGCAGCCGGAATCCGATTTTTTCAGCTTTCCGAAGATGCGCTGGACCGTGTGTCATATCCGTGAGTTGATGCCGACCAAACAGGTTAGCCGTGGATTGTCTGGGCCAGTACCCCTGACATATGCCCTGGACCGGGGAATTGATTCGGTGAGCTTCGTTCCAATGGGAGCAGAAGCTGAAATGAGTTGGGCCGAGTCGCTGGCGGCCAACTACACGGATGGGTTGCTTATTCTGCACGGCGGCAAGATCGTGTACGAGTACTACTCAGGATGTTTGGGAGAGGCCGGCAAGCACGCAGCCATGTCGATGACCAAGTCATTGACCGTTTTGCTGGCGGAGATCCTGGTGGTTGAAGGCCGCCTGGACGAGGGCGCAAAGGTTGACTCCATTATTCCCGAGCTTGAAGACAGCGCCTTTGGCAGTGCGACCGTGCGCCAGGTAATGGATATGACCACGGGCCTTCAATACAGCGAAAACTACGCCGACCCGAATGCCGATATCTGGGTGTATTCAGAAGCAGCCAGTCCGTTGCCGAAACCGGAGGGCTATGTGGGACCGAACGGATACTTCGAGTACCTGCAGACCGTTAAACAGGACGGAAGCCATGGCGATGCGTTCGGATATCGCACCATCAACTCCGATGCGCTTGGCTGGATTATCTCGCGGGTTACCGGGAAGGATGTTACGCATCTGCTCTCTGAGCGAATCTGGAGCCGAATGGGGGCCGAGCAAGACGGCTATATGACGGTCGATGCCAAAGGCACTCCGTTTGCCGGCGGCGGCTTGAGTGCCGGCCTCAGAGACCTGGGGCGAGTTGGCCAGTTGATGCTGAGTGGTGGTGTGATCAATGGTGAAGCGCTGTTCCCGCGCAAAGTGGTCGACAACATCCGTGCGGGTGGTGACAGGGAGGCATTCGCCAAAGCGGGTTATTCAACCCTGGCTGGCGGCAGCTACCGAAGTATGTGGTGGGTCTTCCACAACAATCACGGCGCCTTTGCGGCACGCGGGGTTCACGGCCAGACCATCTATGTGGACCCTACGGCGGATATGGTGATTGTGCGGTTTGCTTCGTTCCCGAGCGCTGCCAACGCTCAAATTGATCCCACCTCATTGCCTGCGTATCAGGCGCTGGCTGAGTACTTGATGGCCAAGTGAAAGCCGGTATCCGGCCTACTGTTGTAGGCCGGCCTTTCGGGCCCTGGCCGCATGCAGCTTCTTGTAGCTCTCGATCATCTTCAGGTGCCGGTCCAGGCCGCGCAGGTCCATGCCGGTTTCCTCCAGGCCATAGAAGCGCACCGTGCCGTTAATGGAGCCGACCACGGCGTCCATCACCTCGTTGCCAAACATACGGCGGAAGTTGTAGAGGTAGTCGTCCAGCTGCAGTTCTTCGTTCAACGTGGCTTCGAGCGCCGCGTTCATGGCCTGGTAGAACAGGCCCCGTTCGACGGTGTTGTCATTGAACTGCAGGAACATATCCACCAGCTCCTGGGCCTCTTCCAGTTCGCCCAACGCCAGGTAGATCAGCAGTTTCAGTTCCAGAATGGTCAGCTGGCCCCACACGGTGTTCTCATCAAACTCGATGCCGGTGAGGGTGACGATGGTCATGTACACGTCCAGCTCGGCCTCTTCCAGGCGTTGCACCAGATCGCCCAGTTCGTCTTCATCCAAACGGTGCAGGTTGAGGATGTCCTCCCGGAATGCCAGCGCCATGTTGGTGTTGTCCCACACCAGGTCTTCCACCGGATACACCTCGGAATAGCCCGGCACCAGGATGCGGCACACCGGAGCACCCAGGTCTTCGAACACCGCCATGTAGCATTCCTTACCCATATCGGCGAGGATGCCGAACAGGGTGGCGGCTTCTTCTTCGTTGCTGCCGGAGAAATCCCATTCGACAAAATCGTGGTCGGATCTGGCGCTGAAGAAACGCCAGGACACCACGCCACTGGAATCGATAAAGTGCTCAACGTAGTTGTTGGGCTCGGTCACCGCCATGGAGTTGAACGTAGGGGCGGGCAGGTCGTTCAGGCCTTCAAAGCTGCGGCCCTGCAGAAGTTCGGTCAGGCTCCGCTCCAGTGCTACGTGGAAGCTTGGGTGCGCGCCGAAGGAGGCAAATACACCGCCGGTTTTCGGGTTCATCAGGGTGACGCACATCACCGGGAACTGACCGCCCAGGGAGGCGTCTTTTACCAGCACCGGGAAGCCCTGTTCTTCCAGGGCCTTGATGCCTTCAACAATCTCTGGGTACTTGGCCAGCACGCTCTCCGGCACGTCCGGCAGGGCGATTTCGTTTTCGATGATCTCTTTCTTCACCGCCCGCTCGAAGATTTCCGACAGGCACTGTACCTGGGCTTCCTGCAGGGTGTTGCCGGCGCTCATGCCGTTGCTCAGGTACAGGTTCTCTATCAGGTTGGAGGGGAAGTAAACCGTTTCTCCGTCTGACTGGCGCACATAGGGAATGCTGCAGATACCGCGCTCGGGCGTGCCCGAGTTGGTGTCGAACAGGTGGGTGCCCAGCAGTTCGCCGTCCGGGTTGAAGATCTCCAGGCAGTAGTCGTCGAGAATGCCCTCGGGCAACTCGCCTTCCGGGCCGGGCTGGAACCATTTCTCGTTCGGGTAATGCACGAACTCGCTGTTGGCGATGTCCTGGCCGAAATACTGATCGTTGTAGAAGAAGTTGCAGTTCAGCCGTTCAATGAACTCGCCCAGGGCCGAGCACAGGGCGGCCTCCTTGGTGGCGCCCTTGCCGTTGGTGAAGCACATGTGGGCAGCAGTATCGCGCACGTGCAGGGACCACACGTGGGGCACAATGTTGCGCCAGGAGGCAATTTCGATTTTCATGCCCAGGTCTGCCAATATGCCGCTCATGTTGGCAATGGTGGTTTCCAGGGGCAGGTCTTTGCCTTCGATGTACGTATTCGCTTCGCCTTCCGGCTTCACTGTAAGCAGTGCCTGGGCGTCTTCGTCCAGGTTTTCGACCACTTCAATCTGGAAGTCCGGGCCGGTTTGCACCACCTTCTTCACCGTGCAACGGTCGATGGAACGAATGATGCCTTGGCGGTCCTTGTCGGAAATGTCTTCCGGCAGCTCCACCTGAATTTTGAAAATCTGCTTGTAGCGGTTTTCCGGGTCTACAATGTTGTTTTGCGACAAGCGGATGTTGTCTGTGGGGATGTCCCGCGCGTTGCAGTAAACCTTTACAAAGTAGGCTGCGCACATGGCTGACGAGGCCAGGAAATAGTCAAATGGGCCGGGTGCCGAACCATCGCCTTTGTAGCGGACGGGCTGGTCGGAGACGACGGTAAAATCGTCAAATTTGGCCTCAAGCCTCAGGTTGTCGAGATAATTGACTTTGATTTCCATGGGCAGCTTACCGGATGCAGAATATGAACAGTTTACGCGGAATAAACGAGGTGATCCCCGATGCGCGGGATGGTCTCACAAAAACCGAAAGGACGATACTTTACGTCCTCAGCGAAACCCAGAAGGAGCTGGGTGGTCGCAACGTGCCCACGGTGATGCTCTATGGCCGGGTGCTGGAGTACGTGAACATCAGCGAGCAGGAGCTGCACCTGTACCTGGACCGGCTTGGGGTCAAGGGTGATGGCCGTTAAGGGCGGTGGCTACTGAAGTCACGCGGGTCCAGCCGGTAATAGCCGCACAACGCTTTGTAAACATCCGGCTGAGCTTCGAGCAGGTGTTCGGGCTGTTGAAAGAAGGTTTCGGTCAGTACCGCAAAGAATTCCGCCGGTTCGGTGGCGCCGTACGGGTCCAGCCAGGGCTTGTGGTGGTGTACCAGGCGGTGTTGCAGGTGGTCCCAGGCCTTGGTCATGGTTTCCTGCCAGTTCCGGGCCTGCTCGCCATACAGTGGTGGTGCGCCATCGGCGGTGCCGTCCAGGTAGTCCAGCTGGTGGGCGAATTCGTGAAGGATCACGTTATGGGGGCTGTGTGGCTCTTCGATGGCGCTTTCGCACTCGCTCCAGGCCAGTACCACCTGGCCACGGGAGGAGGCTTCGCCGGCGCGGACCTGGTCACTGTGGCTTACCACCAGGCCGTCACTCTCAGTACCCTGGGCCCGGTAGACGTCCGGATACACCAGAATACTCTGCACTTCATCGTAGTCTGAAAACGGCCGTTCCAGAATCAGCAGGCAGGCATGGCCAGCAATGGTTACGCGTACTCTGTCGTCTACCTCAAATCCATCGCAGCCGTAATAGTCCTTCTCTGAGACAAACAGCTGCACCAGGCGCTCAAGGCGTTTTCTTTGATGTGGTGCCAGCCTTTTGTATGCAGGCACCTGCTTTCTCAGATAGCTGCGCCAGGGTTTGGGGAAGGGTTGCTGAAGCTCCCGCTTTCGCCGCCAAGTGCGATAGAAAAACAGGTAAAACAACGACCCGGCAAGCAGAGTGGTGGCAAAGACAGCAAAAATGACAGGCGCAGACATCAACAACTTCCCCAGGCGTGTCTGGCCAGTCTACCTCAACGATCAGCGAACCACGAAGACCGAAATGTCGCTGTGTTTTACGATCTCAGCGGCGTTAGAACGCAGCAGGTGCAGCTTATCTCCCAGTCCGGGCGTGTGCGATGCCATCACAACAAGGTCTGCGCCAGTATCTTTGATGGCGCCCAGTAACTCGGAATCCAGTTCCACCGCCGTATCGACAGACTCGAGTACCTTGGCGTCTGTTTTTATGCCGTGAGCTTGGCCTTGCTCATGGGCAAACTCGGCTAGTTTCCCGGCAAGCTCTTTCGGGTTGTGGGCGGCGGCGCCGGGCGTGCTATTGGTGACCGTCACGTAGCACAGGTTTGCCTGATAGTGCTTCGCCATGTCGATGGCGGTTCTCAGGGTTTTGGGAATCTTGTCCATGTGAGAAAGATCCACAGGTACGAGTATTTTTTTGTACATGGTTCAGTCTCCATCGCTCAGAATTTGAACTTATGTCTTCAAGCCTGGACCATGAAACGACAGGTCGGCAAATCAGAGGCAGTTTTATGAAGTATATTTTTGAAGTCACCGTGAAGGACGGCCACACGGCGGAGGATTATGCAGATGCCTGGGTAAGAGCCAGCGAGCTGATTCAGCAGGCCCCCGGGGCTCGCGGCACGGAATTGCACCGGAAGATCGGTGAGCCGAACAAGCTGATTGCCATCGCCAGCTGGGACAGCAAGGCAGACCGGGATGCCATGGACGCAACCAAGGACCCCCGGATTATGGACATCATCAAAAGTGCGGCGCCGTTTGTGGAGATACGGCCGTTGGGTGAATTTGAAGACCCGGAATGGGTGGTGATGCCGCCCGGGGACAACGGGTAATCAATGGCCATCGAGCTTGTTCAGCTTCAGGTCTTTTTCCAACCGGTATGTATCAAAATCTTTGGCCAGAAACAGGTGGCCTCTGTAGTGCTGTAACGCCTCCGCTGCCAATTGATTAATATGGGGCGTGCCACCAGGTACCGACTGGTAGCGTGAGCTGAAATGAGTCAGCACCAGGTTAGGCAGTTTCGCGCTCTGGGCGAATCGGGCTACCTGTTGGGCTGAGCTGTGTTGGGGCCAGGGGCCAACCCGGTCGGCCACGTCCTGTGTATAAGTGGCTTCGTGGATGAGTACATGAGTGCCTTGGCTGGCCTCTTTAAGAAGCTCCGGTGTGTCGTTATCGCCACCCACAATGATGCGCCGGGCAGTTCTGGGTATGTGCGTGTAGTCATCGCTCTGCAACAACCGGCCGTCATCCAGCAACACGTCTTTGCCCTTCTGCAGATCGCCCCAGGCCGGGCCGGCCTCTATGTGGTCCGCCGCCAGTTTCTCCTGCTTTAGCTGGCGCTCCAGGTTTCTTTCGGTAAAGACATAGGCCCGGCAGGCCACGCGGTGGGAGAGCGCCACGTTGGTAACGCCCATATGGTCATCTTGCCAGTAGAAATCCGGCGCCTCGGAGTTGATGAAGTTCAGCGGGTAGCTCAGGCTCGAATCACTGTTTTCGATCACGGTATCAATAAAGCGGCGCACCTGTGGCGGCGCAATGATATCCAATGGTTCTGTGCGGCCGAGCATGGAGGCACTGGTGAGCAGACCGGGCAGGCCGAACATGTGGTCGCCATGGATGTGAGTGATGAAAATGGCGCGTAGCTGCATCACCGAATACCGGGTGCGCATCAGTTGGTGCTGGGTACCCTCACCGCAGTCGATCAGGTACCAGGGTTTCGGGCCGGAGCGGCTCAGAGCCAGTCCGGTGACATTGCGTGACCGGGTTGGTGTTCCGGCGGATGTGCCTAGGAAAGTAAATTCCATCATGCCTCGTTTCGCGGTAATGTGCCCCCTGATGATACGAAACCTTTTGCCGAGAGGATACGTGCCGCACCATGTCCGACCTGAAAGACCCCCGGGTACTGTTCGCCGCAGAGCGCACTCTACTGGCCTGGAACCGCACCAGCCTTGGGCTGACAGCCTTCGGCTTTCTGGTAGAACGGGCGGGTTTGCTGCTGGCGGCATTAGCTCCGGAGACGGGCAACAGTATGAACCTGGTGGCCATGTATTGGTTGGGAATGCTGTTCATTCTGCTGGGTGCCGCAACAGCGTTTTACGCCACCCGCCAGTTTGCAGCGGTGTTGAAAACCCTGAGCCCGGAAGAATTTCCCAATGGCTATAACGCCCGCTGGGGAATGACCATCAACCTGATCGTGGCGTTCCTCAGCCTGGCACTGGCAGCCGCCCTGTTTGTCAGCCAGTACTAACACAATCCAAGAACGACAGAATCAAAGGAGTCACACCTTGTCTGAACTAGCGAACTACGAAAGCTTCGATATCGAAGTAAAAGACCAGATTGCCCACGTGCAGTTCAGCCGCCCGGAAGCCCTGAACACCATGAACAAGGCATTCTGGCTGGAGCTGCCCCGCTGCGTGCAGGACATCGAAGCCAATACCGATGCCCGAGTGATTGTGATTTCCTCCACCGGCAAACACTTTTCCGCCGGTATGGATCTGGGCGTATTCTCCGATCCCAAATCTGTGCCCATGAGCGGTGATCCGGGCCGGATGGCGGAGAACCTCCGCCGGGTGGTGCTGCAGCTGCAGGATACCCTCACGTCTCTGGAGAGGGTGCGTTTGCCGGTGTTGGCAGCGGTTCATGGCGGCTGCATTGGCGGTGCCCTGGATCTGGTGTGTGCGGCCGACAGCCGTTACTGCACCGCGGATGCCTATTTCACCATCAAGGAAACCGAACTGGGCATGACTGCAGATGTGGGCACCCTGCAGCGCCTGCCCAAGCTGATGCCCGAGGGCGTGGTGCGGGAACTGGCCTACACCGGGCGCAAGTTCGGGGCAGAGGAAGCTCACCGCCTTGGTTTCGTGAACACGGTATACGAATCTCAGGAAGCGATGCTGGAAGGTGTCATGGCCATTGCGGCGCAGATTGCGGCCAATTCACCCCTGGCGGTGACCGGTTGCAAGGAAATGATCAACTTCAGCCGCGATCACAGTGTGGAAGACAGCCTCAAGTACATGGCTACCTGGCAGTCTGGCATGTTCCGCCCCACCGATATGATGAAGTCCTTCCAGGCGAAGGCCCAGAAACAGGCGCCTGTCTACGATGACCTGTTCCCGGTCAAGGATTTGTTCTCTAACTGATCCATGCCTGACCGCCGTAACTCCTCAATCTCAACATCCGCCGCCCTGTTGTTTCAGGGCGGCATTGGTGTGGTTGGCCTTCTGGCTATCTGGCTGTTTGGTATTCCGATACTGTCGGGCGGCCTAAGCCTTGCCGGGGCGGTTTTGTCTGGCGTGATTGGTGCTGCTGTTACCTATCTTTCGTTGCTGTTGCTGACCCAGAACTCCTGGTTGTTCCCCGATGACCTCAGCAGCCAGATGCAAGCGCTCTATGATTTTATCTCCGGTTATCGATGGCCG
Organism: Marinobacter sp. NSM; assembly: GCF_052380025.1. Taxonomy (NCBI): domain Bacteria; kingdom Pseudomonadati; phylum Pseudomonadota; class Gammaproteobacteria; order Pseudomonadales; family Marinobacteraceae; genus Marinobacter; species Marinobacter sp. NSM. The sequence goes on along the minus strand of NZ_JBQTCK010000005.1, from coordinate 19,909 downwards.
GTGTTGCTGGCATTGGCTGTGCTCGCTGGCGTCGGTGAAGAACTTCTGTTCCGGGGCGCGATACAGGGCTGGTTACTGCAATACACGGGGCCCTGGACGGCGGTACTGGCGGCCTCGGTGCTGTTCGGACTGGTGCACAATGTGTCATTCACTTACTTTCTGGTTGCCACCGGCCTGGGCCTGGTGTTGGGGACTGCTTACCAGCTCAGTGGTAGTCTTGAGCTGGTGATGGTGTGGCATGCGGTTTATGACATGTTGGCGATATACTGTCTGCTGAGGTATCCGCACTGGTTTGGTGTCAGGGCCTGACCTGCGTGTGAGGACTTTTCTCAAGTAATCGGTTGTTGGTAAGTGCCTGAGTCAGGCGTTCCAGAGCTTCTCCGCTATGACGCCAGAAATGCCAGTAGAGTGGCACCTCCAGTGATTGTCCCGTGGCGAGACTGACCAGCTCTCCAGATTTCAGCTCCCGGGTTGCCTGTATCTCCGGGATCATGCCGTATCCCAGGCCCGCGCAGGCGAGCTTCACGAAACCCTCCGATGACGGGCAAAGGTGATGGCGGAAGGCGCCACTGTATCCACATTGCGAAAGAAAACGGCGCTGGAGCAGGTCGTCTGGCCCGAAGACAATTGCCGGGGCTTGTTTCAGGCTTTGAGGATTGATGCCTTCCGGAAAATAACGGTGGACATAGTCGGGTGTTGCCAGGGGGAGATAATGCATTGTGCCTAGCGCAACGCATCGAGCGCCGGCAAGGGGTTGTGGGCTACTGCAAAGGCAGGCTGCGACATCGCCTTCCCGCATCCGTCGCAGGCCAATATCCTGATCTTCAATCACCAGATCCAGTAACAGTTCGTCATCCCTGCATACGTTGCCGATGACCTCCGCCCACCAGGTCGCCAGGCTGTCCGCGTTCAACGCAATGCGTAATCGGCTGGCTCGCTCGGTCAAAGCTGGCAAAGTTCTGGCCAGGTCTCTTTCCAGTAGTTGTACCTGTTGAACGTGATTGAGCAGCCGCCGGCCGGCGGGGGTTGGCGCGAGCGTGGGACTGCGAACCAGCACCGGTTGGCCCAGTCTGATCTCCAGTGTACGAATGCGCTGGGAAACGGCGGACTGAGTGAGCCCGAGGGTGTCCCCGGCACGTTCAAATCCGCCGTATTCAACCACGGTTGCCAGTGCTTCCAGCAGCTTGTAATCAATCATAAGTAAAATTAATTCACTATTAGCAGGATGAATTTAAAGTATATAGGTTTGCGGTTAGTCTGGCCCCTCAATCTTCGGAGGAACGGGCGTGCTTGAAAGTTATCTGACCGGCTTGCTGGTGTGTGGCGGTATTATTGTCGCAATTGGTGCACAGAATGCCTACGTGCTGAGCCAAGCGATTCGTCGTGAGCATCATTGGTGGTCTGCGGGTGTGTGCATGACGTCCGATATCCTGCTGTTCACCCTCGGCATGTTTGGCGTAACGGCGGCCTTGATGGCCATGCCAGAGGCACTTGAGGTTTTGCGCTGGCTTGGTGTGGTATTCCCGGGCTGGTTGGCGATTCAGGCGTTCGTGCGGGCCGGACGGGGCAGGGCCGCGCTTGAAGCTGGGGCAGAGGCCCGAAGAGGTCTGAAAGGAGTGCTGTTGACTACTCTGGCGGTCACCCTGCTCAACCCCCAGGTTTACCTGGATACCTTATTGTTGATCCCGGCCGTAGGCGCCCAGCAATCCAGTGCGCCCGGCTTTGTTGCGGGGGCAAGCAGCGCCTCGGTGATCTGGTTTGGTGGGCTGGCCTGGCTGGGCTCTTCGCTGGCCCCTGTGCTCTCTCGACCCGGCGCCTGGCGGGTTATCGATGGTGTTATCGGTTTGATGATGCTCGCCATCGCTCTGCAACTGGCGTTCGCTGGTCTGTAAATTTCAAACGATCGTATGAATTCTTGTTGAAACTTGTGTCGGCCTGGAACAACATAGCAGGCTATATATTCACCCGCTTTCTCAGGAATTCCTATGAACGCTGCTGTTCGCCGCTGGTTTGCCAGTGCCGGCGCTATGCGCCGTCTGATGAGTACGTTTGCGCCATACCTTGGCGCGGGCGTCAAAGTCACGAAGATTGCTGATGACTTTTCGTCCGCAACCGTCGAAATGCGCCAGCACTGGTACAACACCAATTACGTCGGCACACACTTCGGCGGTTCCCTGTACAGCATGGTAGACCCCATGTACATGCTGTTGCTGATGCGGCGTCTGGGCAACGACTATTTAGTCTGGGACAAAGCCGCCAGTATCGACTTTATCCGCCCTGGCAAGGGTCGCGTGCAGGCCCGGTTTGAGCTGACCGACGATCGGCTTGAGGAAATCCGCAACGCCACAGCCAGCGGCGACAAATACTTGCCGGAATGGACAGTGGATATCGTGGATGACAGCGGTGAGATTGTTGCGCGAGTTCACAAAATTCTCTATGTCCGAAAGAAACATCGACCGGTTACCTGATCGGCCGGGGGCGGTGCTCGCGAAGTCTGTTTTTCTGCTTATACTCACGTCAGTAATAGAGGAATAGCTTTAACAACAACCACTCTGGCGGAGTTAATTTGGGAATCTTCAAGCGCAATCTTTGGATGTTGTTCTGGCTGGTTGTTGCTGTTGGTGTGCTTGTTCTGTCGTTTATCCTGACCAGTATCTGGCAATCCACACTGCGTGCCCAGGAAGCTCACCATCAGTCCCGCGTTCAACTGATCAGTCAATCTGCCATCAACGTGTTACGTACCCAGGAGTTGATCCTGGACGTAGCCGCCGCTGAGCTTGTGCGCCAGGATCTTGTCAACGCCACTCCAGAGGTGTTGCCTTTTCTCGACAATATCATGGAGGCCAGCCCGGCGCTCGCAGGTTTCGGTATGGCCTTGCCGGATGGGCAATTGGTGAAAGTGACCTCCACTGTGGATGTCAGCCTGATGCCGAACCTGTTGGAGCAGGAGGAATCCCGGGACGGCTTCCAGCGTGCTATGGAGTCTGATCGGTTGGTGGTGGGCCGCACCTACTATTTGCCGGCGGTCGGGGCCTGGATTATTCCCGCCCGCAAAGCCATCAGGGATGCCAGCGGCCAAGTGATTGCGGTGATGTCTGCCGGAATCCGCGCCGATGGCGAAAAAGGGGTGTTCGGGAGCAATCTGCACACCGGCGCGGACGACTCTGTGATGATCTTCCGGGAGCACGATGGCTATTTGCAGTTTATGTCCAGCGAAGGCGTCACGCCGGATATGTACGCCCACATCCAGCGGACACCGGAACAGCGTGAAGAGGACAGGCAAGGCCTGATAGCGGCCAATGATGCGTCTCTTGAGGAACTGAAAGTAAGCCCGGAACCCAGTATCTATTTCAGCCATAGAGACGGTGATACGTTCATTGGTGGCGCCTGGTATTCCCCGGACTATGAACTCTGGATTGTCTCGGAATCCAATATTCGTTCGGTCTGGAGTACCTTTCTGGATCGTGCCCTGGTGTTGTTGGCGGTGTTTGTCGCCCTATTCTTCCTGCTCTTCTATCTCGTGCGCCAGATCGAGCGCGCAGAGAAAAAACGCCGCTCGGCCCTGATGTATCAATCTCGTCATGATGATCTGACGTCGTTACTCAACCGGGTAGGCATGATTGACCAGATCCAGCAGCTTGTGAATCGCGACGAGGGCTTTGGCGTTGTCTTGCTCGACATCGATAATTTTCGAGGTATCAACGATCGGTTCGGGCAGGAACACGGCGACAAGGTACTGAACGAGTTCGCCCGGTGTTTACGTGAGCTGACCAGTGAACAATACGGCGCGTCGCGACTTGGCGGTGATGAGTTCGCAGTGATCAGCCGTATCCGTGAGCCTGAAAAGCTGCTGGCGTTCTGTAGCGATCTGCTGCGAGGGCTGGCCCGCCATATGGCCACCGGCCCGCTGGGGCTCCAATTGGGCGCCAGTGTGGGGGCTGCTGCGTTTCCGGACCACGGAGATTCATTCAACAGCGTTATTCGAAGTGCCCACCTGGCGCTATACCGGGCCAAGAGGACCCGCAACGATGTGTGCCTGTACCGGAACGAATTTGAGGCAGGCTATTTGCGGCGGGTACACATTGAACAGCGACTTCGTGGGGCCATTCACCAGGGAAGGATATTTATGGAGTACCAGCCGCAGCTGGACGCCTGTGGCCGGGTAGTGGGCGTTGAGGCGCTGGCCCGATGGGATGATGAAGAGCTCGGGTATGTGCCACCCAATGAATTTGTTGAAGTAGCAGAATCCTGTGGCTTGATGGTGGAGCTTGGCAACTACGTGTTGGGCCGGAGTCTCTCAGACTTCCGGACGATTCTTGACCAGGCGCGAATGCCATTGGAGCTGTCGGTAAACATCTCCGCCATGCAGTTTATGCAGTCAGGCTTTGCCGAACTGGCGTTGTCTGAATTGCAAAAGCATGGCGTGCACCCCCATTACCTGACCCTGGAAATCACCGAAACGGTTTTCATGGCAGGTTTTGACCAGGTCATCCCCGTGCTGGAACACCTTCGGCGCGAAGGCATCAGTTTGTCCATGGACGATTTCGGTACCGGTTATTCGTCCCTGAGCCTGTTGCGCAAGCTGCCGATTGATGAACTGAAAATCGACAAGAGCTTTGTGGATAACATCATTGATGACGAGCCCGCCCGAAACATGGTCGAGAGCATCATTGCCATTGGCAAGAATCATCGCATGCTGCTGGTTGCCGAGGGGGTGGAAGAGCAAGCCCAGTTTTCAAAGCTGGTAGCGATGGGGTGCGGCCGCTTCCAGGGTTTCCTGTTCAGCCGTCCGGTGCCGGCGAGCAACGTGGCTTCCGTGGTTCGTCAGTGCAATGACAAGGCTACGCCCTCCGTCTGAGCCAGCCTCAGGCGTGTTGCTTCTCCACCTCGCTCAGAAACTCCCCGATGTCTTCAAAGGCTTGTTCCGCTTCCGGCAACAGGGGGGAGAAGATGTGCCATACATGGACCATGTTCTGCCATGTGTGAAGTTGTACCGGTGAGCCTTCGGCCCGGGCTTTGGCGGCATATCGGGTGGCGTTGTCCAGCAGCATCTCCGTGCTGCTGGCGTGAATCAGCGTGGGCGGCAAGTCGTTAAGGTTTCCGCGCAGGGGCGACGCCACGGGATTGGTGGGGGAAATGCGAAACGCTGCCAGGGTACCCCACCAGAGCACCGGTAGCGGAATCTTCGACAAGCCCCCGAAAACCGGCCCAAGTAAGGGATCGGTACGGATATTTTCCCGGTTGCTGGGGGCGGTCAGAGTGAGGTCGGTGGACGGTGACAGGGCAATAGCGGCATCGGCCTGGCGCACCCCATTATCCCGAATCCAGGCCAGCAGAGACAGGGTATGGCTACCGCCGGCAGAATCGCCCGCTACCACCATGAACTCCGCCTTCTCTTCGCCAGCCGGGCCGTGGTTCAGCAGCCAGGTATAGGCCTGGCGGCAGTCGCGAATGCCGTCCATAAAACGGTGTTCCGGCATCAATCGGTAATCCAACGCAAACACCGCCGCATTGGCCAGTTGCGAGAACCGGTCGGTAATGGCGCGATGACTGCGGGGGCTTCCTGCGGCCCAGGCGCCACCGTGAATGTAGAGCACCCGGCGGCGGGTATCGGCACTGGGTGCAATCACCCATTCGCCCCGGGGGTGGTCGCTATGGCGAATCTCGGATGTAACCTCCACACCCTCACCGAGACTGTCCAGATGGTTTCTCAGTGCAATCAGGCGGGCTTTGCCCTTCAGTCCCCGGGACGCTCGCCCCATGTCTTTGATGCGTTCCATCACCTCGTCGTGAGCAGGGTTCGGAGCCACTTCCCGCACCGCCCAGTCACCGCCATCGTAGTGGGAAAGGTCATGCACCCGGAACAGCAAGAAGGTTGAGAGAACGATGAGCGCAACAACAGCGAGCAGAATCCAGAGCATGGGTTTTCCTTTTGGGGCCCTGTAAAAAGGGAACTATGCTGAAACTATATTCGTACCATGGCCAAGCATACAGAGGAAAGTCATCTTGCAAATAGCCTATCGGGCCCGGGATATCACCGAGGCACACATTGTTGCCGGCATGTTGGAGGCCAATGGCATCGAAGCTTATGTGGGTGGGCACTACCTGCAGGGTGCGATGGGGGAAATTGGTGCTGCCGGGTTCAGCAATGTTCATGTGGACGATGATGATGTTTACCGAGCCAGAGTTCTGATTGATGAGTACGAATCCGACCGGGCGGTAGCTGCCTCGCAACGCGATGAGCAGGACAAGCCGGATCATTATGCTCGCTGGTTTATTGTTGCAATCGTTGCTTTGGTCTGGTTTCTGTGGCGATTTTGAACTGATCGGATGGTTTGGCGTCTGTTGTTGCGCCCGCACTGGTACTGGGTGCCTCATTTTTGTTATGTTGTAACACTTTTGAGGCCGCACTCATGTCTGATCCCGTCCGTCCTGTTCCTACCAATCTGATCCTGGGTTTTCTTGGTGTAGGCAAAACCACCGCCATCCTTGATTTGCTCCGTCAGAAGCCGGAAGGCGAGGTTTGGGCGGTTCTGGTGAACGAGTTTGGTGAGGTTGGGATCGACGGCGCCATCCTGGAGACCGAGGGAGCCGTGGTAAGGGAAATTCCCGGCGGCTGCATGTGTTGTGTTGCCGGCCTGCCCATGCAGATTGGCCTTAACCAGCTGATTGCCCGGGCCAAGCCCGACCGGCTGTTGATCGAACCCACCGGTCTTGGCCATCCCTCCCAGATTCTGGATACCCTGACGGGCGAGTATTATCAGGACGTCTTGAAACTGGGCCCGGTGATTACCCTGGTTGACCCCCGTAAACTGGAAGACCCCAGGGTGCTGGACAACGTTCAGTTCGGGGACCAGGTGGCGGCGGCGGATATATTGGTCGCGAACAAGACGGACTTGTGCACTAACAACCAGGTGCACGCATTTGATCAATGGGCGGCCCGACTTGCACCGGAAGGCCGTCCGGTGTATCACACCAACCATGGCCACCTTTCGGTTGGCTGGCTTGATGGCACGGCCGCGTTACCCGAGGTGTCTGAACCCCATGCGCACCATCACCACCATGGCAAGATCGTGGATACCCCGCCACCGTCAGTTGATGAGAGCCCATGGCAATTGGTCACTAACCGGGGGCAAGGGCACAATAGTATAGGCTGGCGGATTCATCCGGAGTTGATGCTGGAGGAAAATGCGATACTGGCGATGGCCATGGATGACCGGCTGCTGCGCTTCAAGGCCGTTGTTCATACCCGGGATGGCTGGCGTGTTGTGAACGTTGTGGACGGCGCGGTTACTATCCTGCCCGGCGAGCCCAGGGAGCTTTCCCGGGTGGAATTGATTTCAGCCGAGGCACTGGATGCCTCGGAAATGGACCAGCTGCTGCGGGCCGCAGCAGGGCTGACCGACCGGGATTAAGGTATGAGAATTCGGATTACTCACCAGAGAATCACCCTGTTTCTGCAATCCATTCTGTTGCTTGAGGCGGTGCTTGCGATCTGGGGGCAGCGCTGGTTTACCGCTTTCCTGACCAGCATGATCATTGTGATCACGCTGTTTCCGATACTGTTTGAGCGGCGGTTCCGGATTCACATTCCCCCGGAACTGCAGTTGGCGGCCATCGGGTTCGTGTTCGCGTCACTGTTTCTCGGAGAGATTCACGACTACTACAACCGGTTTTGGTGGTGGGACATGGCGCTGCATACCATGTCTGGCTTCCTTCTGGGGATACTCGGTTTCTTGCTGGTTCACATCATGAACGAGACCGAAAAGATCCATGTTCACATGAAGCCCGGGTTTGTAGCGTTCTTTGCCTTTATGTTCGCGCTGGGCGTTGGCGCCCTATGGGAGATTTTCGAATTTACCATGGACAGCCTGTTTGGCATGAACATGCAGAAGCCGATGCTGGGCGATCCCTCGGGGCTGACCGATACCATGTGGGATCTGATCGTTGACGCGCTGGGCGCGCTGATTATTTCGATCCTTGGCTGGCGATACCTGAAGAACCCTGAGCGGAACTCGTTCCTGGAGCGCTGGATTGATTCGTTTATCGAGCGTAATCCACGCTTTTTCAGGAAGTGAGTGAAAGCCCGGCAAGCGCCGGGCTTTTCGGTTTTAATGGCCGTAGATGCGCATGGTGGTGTCTTGAACCACCAGGTTGTCCATCATCACCGAGCCGATAGAGGTGCCGCCCACCAGCACCTGGTCAATCGACATATCTGCCGCGAAGGTGTTCAGATCGATGGCCAGGGCGTCGCCGGCACCACCCAGGCGGGTACCCTTGTACACGTCCATATCAATGGTGGCGCCAAGAGTCAGAACGCCCGGGTTCGCGGCGGAGCCGTCGAGCCGGGTGCCCATGTAGTCAGCGCCGGTCATCTTCAGGCCGCGGATGCCCAAGGCCAGGAAGTCGAAATCAACGTTCAGCTCGGAGATGCCTACCTGAGTATTGAGGTTGAGGGTGTCGGTGGTGGTATCAACGCGGATGCCAACCTTGGTGAAGGCGCCCGCCATGTTGAAGTTGCTGGCCAGCAAGGTTGTATCGGTGTGACCTTCAAGGGTCCAGTCACCGGTGCTGATACCGAAATCGATCGGCGCCGCGGTGATCGGGAAGATATTGATCAGTGCGTCACCGTCATCCGCGATGTCGATGTCGATCTTGATGTTGTCGATCAGATCACTGGTCTGACCGAACAGGGCGTCGCGGAAATCCGTGATCTCCTCGAACAGATCTGTACGGTTGGCACCACCAATCTTGATGTCTTTGATGGACAGTGAGCCTTCATCGGTGTACCGGAATTCGCCGATGTCTACCCGGGTTTCCAGCTCAATGGTGACACCGGCCTGACCGGTGATGTTGCCCATATGGGCGTCGTCAAGAGGCTTGAGGTCGGCTTGTGCGGCAAACGGCAAGCCCGTCATGGCCAGCACTAACGCAGTTTTTTTCAGGCTTTTCATTGTATTGTTCCTTTTTGGATTTGTTATTCGACGTTTCCAACGACGTAGCCACAGCCGGCGATCGCCAGCTGTGGCTGTGTTATCCGGCTAAGCCGGATTTCCTTACTGTTCCGGGGTCAACTCCAGTTCAATGGTGTTGCCGGAACCGGTGAGGAACTGGTTGAGCAGACTGGTCAGCAGTCCGCAGTTCTCCAGCGGTGGCAGATCGTAGACACCGTTGACGGTGCCGCCGGTCGCTGGCGAGAAGTTGGAGCCTTCAACCGAAGCGAGGTCGATGCTGACGGGCTCGCGAGTCATACACTCGGCCCCCCCGCCAACCCGGAGCGGCAGGCCGAAGATCTTGATCGCCACCTTGGGCACTTTCACGTACAGCTGTGAGTTGGCGGTGAGCTTGCCGTTAATCAGCGTGCCGGTGGTGACGCCTGCCTGTTCAAATTCAACATTGGCTGAGGCATTCAGCCTGCTGAAAAGTAGTTTGATGGAAAAGTTGCCATAGGTTGGGTCCAGTTCCAGGTCGGCTTCGAAGGTGCCCGCCGCCAGATCCAGCAGGGTGGCAATGGAACCGTTCAGGGGCAAGGTGCCGCCCGAGGACTTGATGAACGTAGAGCCTTCCAGGCCGAGCAGCAGCTCAAGTTCTGAACCGGTTTGCTCAAAGGCCTCTGCGGAGACAGGAACGCTGACTTCCGGTGTTTCCGGGTCGTCTGAACGGATCACCAGGTTGGCGTTGCTGACGCCCACCGCGTTGGCGGTATAGCTCAACTCAACGGTACAGCTTGCGTTGGCGGCAATGGTTGTGCAGTTGTTGGTTTGAACAAAGTCTGCAGCGCCGGCACCCTCTAGCGCAATGCTGTCAATCAGCAGGACTTCGTTACCGCTGTTGCTAATGGTCACTTCAGCCGATGCGCTCTGGCCCAGCTGGATTCGGCCCAGGTCAACGGCGTCTGGATTAACGCCGATTTCAGGTGTCGGGGCCAGTACACCACGGCCGGTCAATGCCACATCAACAGCAGGGTTGTCGGCATCGGTCGACTCGATGGTGAGGGTTGCATTGCGAGTGCCTTCGGTACTCGGCGCGAAGGTTACGTTCACGTCACAGGACTCACTCGGAGCCAGGCTTGCGCAGTTGTTGGTCTGCAGGAACGCGTCGGCATCGGTGCCGCTGATGGTAACGTTATTGATCCCCAGGGCAGCGTTACCCGTGTTGGAAACGGTGACGGTTTGCTCTGCCGTCAAACCGGCCTGTACGTTTCCGAAGGCCAGGTCTTCCCGGTTGACGCCAATACGCGGTGCTTCGGACACCTCACCGCTAACCAGAATGGTTTGCAGCAGGTTGTCCTGATCCGGAAGTTGCACGCAGTCGGTGAGAATCTCGCCAATGGGAGCCGGCGCAATATCGCCATTCGGGGTGCGGGCTGTCAGGTCAAGGGTAAGCCCGCCGACGCGAATCTCAGCCTCACCGATATCGTCTTCGGTAAAGAGCACTTCAGGTGCCAGGCCAGAGGCTGGAACATTGAATTCGCCGCTTACGTTAGGAATGAATGTGGGCGGAATCGTCAGTTCGACAATCTGTTCCAGGCTGCGATTGGCGGTTACCACGGTGTTGAAGCTGGTTGCGATGCCTTCGACCGTTTCCGAGCCAACCAGCTTGAGCCCGGTGCGGGCGTCGTCGTTCACTACGGTAATAGCGGTGACTTCAAACTGCGGGGTGGGCTCACCAACGTTGGCTACCGTGGGAATGTCTGCACTGATCTGGGCGCGGATGGGTTGGGTTCCGATCAGGGGGAACGGGCATTCGAACGCCAGTTCAATGGATACCGGCTCTGCCGCTGCGTTGCTTGCACCACCGGCTAACAAGGCCGCTGCCGCAACGGCCGGGCCGAGCTTGCGGACACTCGTATTGAGGTTCCTGAGTTTCATGAGTTCGTCCTCTGTCTATCTGTAGTTGTTGTAGTTGGGTTGCAGACAACACCGATGACGGACAGCTCGATCGGACTTGCAAAGATCCCTTTGCCACACGTGCAGGGCACGCATGAGTGCAGGGTCATTTAACGGTCTTGGGGTGGCGCGGGTCATTGCTTGCCCCGGCAGGGTTTTTGTCCAAAACGGAGAAGAAGGGAGGGATTGCCTAAAGCGTGAACAGCATCAACCTAATAGCTGAACCCTGTTCACTTTTTTTTGCGGGCCTTGCGACGAACGTCGCCGGGCGTATTGCCGGTCCATGACCGGTACGCTTTGGTAAAGCCGGCTTGGTCACTGAAGCCCAGTTTTTCCGCAATCGATTCCAGTGGCACATTGGTGTCTTTCAGGTACAGCGTGGCAAAGCTTTCCCGGATGTCGTTTCTCAGTTCGCGAAACGAGGTGCCTGCGCTGGCCAGGTGTTGCCTGAGCGTCCTGGGGCTGATGTCCAGGCGCCGGGCAATGTTTTCAGTGGTGCAGGGGCGGCCTGGCTGGCTCATGATCAGTTCCCGTACCTGCATAACCGTTTCGTCGGCCTCCAGAGTTTGCTGATTGCGGTCGTGGCGGGTGCGGGCCACCAGGAATTCCAGGCTGGCGTCGTCTTTTCGGATCGGTAGTCCGTTGAGCGGCATGGTTACCTGGCTTACGTTGGCATTGAATTCAAACTCGCAGCCGGGCGCGAGCCGTTTCCAGTCCTCTTCGGGTATGACACTGGGGAAGTCGAACTGGAAGCTGAAATGGCTGCACACCTGGCTGGATACCCGGTGAATGCTACCCATGTAAATTTTGGTCAGGCAGGGGCGAAGGCTCCCAAGCCCCCAGGTATCTATCAGCCGGATTCGAAAGGTAGAGCCGGTGGAAGCCAGTTCCATATCCATCAATGGCAGCCCCACCCGGAGATACTGCACGATCATGCTGATCAACCGCCTCGGATTCTCCTGGCCAAGTACCGCGAACCCCAGCAGCCCATGGCTTGGGAGATCCAGTTGCTGGCCGAACTCGAAGGCGGCTCGTTCATCGGTCATTAACCAGTCCGCTTTGCCGAGCACCGCCAGAACCTGATTTATCGACAGGCTGGCCTCCGGACTTTCGAGCATGTCTTCAGTAACGCCGGTATCCTCAAGAATGGTGTGGCGCTTTACGCCCCGGTTTTCCATGAACCGGATGAACCGGTAAGCATAGCGGGCCGACACAATTGGCACTTCCAGGGCAAGACTGTTCAACGTATCCATGTTTTGTCTCTGGGCCGGATTACCCCGGCGTTTCGTCATAAACCATACAGTTGTTATCATTCATGCCTATTACAGGCTGCTTCAGGCGCCAGTATAGGCACCGTAAGGGAGTGGCTTTCCGGCAGCTGGTCACAAACTGGTTTCATGGCCGGATATGACAATGAAACTTTCGATAGGTTGGGAATTGCCAAAATGGTAGAGGGTGATGGCGGCCGGCTCCTGTGCCCGGTGTGTGAATCGGGCACTTTGCAGCCGTTTCGCACGGTTATGGAAAAACGCTACCTGCGCTGTGGGCAATGCCTGGCAACGGTTATGGCCCCTGAGTGTCACCTGACGGCAGATGAGGAGCGCGCCATATACGCGCTGCATAACAATGACACCGGGGACGCCGGCTATCGCCGGTTTCTGTCGAAGCTGTCAGAGCCCCTGTTGGCGAAGCTGGCTGATGGTGCCCGGGGGCTGGATTTCGGCTGCGGGCCTGGGCCGGCGCTTACGGACATGATGCGGGAGGCAGGTTTTGACATGGCGCTGTACGATCCGTTCTTCCACCCTGCCACGTCGGCCCTCGAGCAGCAGTACGATTTCATTACCTGTACCGAGGTGGTAGAGCACCTGTACCGCCCTGCTGAGGTGTTCAGGCAACTGGATTCGTTGCTCAAGCCGGGGGGCTGGCTGGGGATTATGACGTGTTTCCAGACCGATGATGATCGGTTTGATCATTGGCACTATCGGCGCGACCCAACCCACGTGGTATTTTACCGGGAACAGACGTTCGCCTGGCTGGCTGACCGCTACGGTTGGCAGTATGAAGTGCCTCGTAAAGACGTGGTACTGATTCGCAAGCCGGGCTAGCGCTCTATCGTGTCAGCGGGGCAATCCGGTATCGGTGGGCAGGAGCTTCGGCTGCCTCCGGTTGTGCCTTTTGGCAGCTCAGGCGCCTGGCCAAAACGTTCCGGGTTCAGGTTGGCCGCGCAGGCCAGAGCCTTGCTGGCCTGCTCCGGGCAAGACCGGGCGCTGAGGGCGTAAGCCAGGTTATTCCAACCCTCCGAGAATCCGGGGAATCGGTTAACGGCGCGCAGGAAGTGTGATGCGGCGCCCTCAGCATTGCCCTGGTCGTACGCCAGATTACCCTGGGCCATGATCGGTGCGGGTTGGTCTGGCCACTGCTGTTCGGCGGCCTGGTAGGCTTGCTGAGCGGCCCGGGTGTGGCCGGTGCTTTCCAGATCGTGGGCCGCTCGCAGGTAGGGCAGGGTTTCCGCTGTTGCGGGCAGTGTGTCTGGCGGCAGAACGACCACCGCCCAACGGTCGGCCCGGTTCCAGGTGGCGTGAAACACCTTGTAGGGCATCCGGTAATGGCGCCGGGTGTCTGTATTCAGAATCAGGATTTCCTCTTCACTGTCGTAGCCCACCACTACCGCAAAGTGCCATTGTGGCCACCAATTGAACCTGAGGTTCTGCATGATCAGAACGGGGTTGCCTGCATTCACCTCGCCCAGTACTGCCTCAAGGTTGGGCTTCAGTGGATACACCACCATGTCGTGGGAGCGGGCGCCCGCGACCATTTCAACTTGCAGTGAACCCTGGCGGCCGGGCAGGTAAACCAGTTCTTTCAGGATCTCCGGGTCCGTTGCCAGGCCCTGGGTGTTCAGCATGGTTGCCAATGAGGCCGGCCCACACTGGTACTTTTCCTGGGGGTAGAAAGGGACGTGATCCAGCAACGCCTGGTCCAGCGTTGTGCTGTCCTGTTGCGCAGGGGCTGCAGTCTCTGGCCAGGGCGGTGTACTGGCACAGCCTGCCAGCAGGATCAGCCCCAGAAGGGCTGCAAACCTGCCAGCCAAACCGGACTTGTTGATGGGGGCGTAGGGTATCAACGAATGCAATTGACGAAGGAGAACAGGTTCGTGGCACACAGCATGTCGGTGATGATGAATACCAGAAGGAACAGCACGATAACGCCGACAACGCCTTCCCCGGCGGGGGCCTCCGCCAGTTGTTGCTCGAAGTCTGCCAGCTCGGCCGGTGTCAGGTTCTGGATACGTTCGGCAACCTGAGCTTCGCTGAAACCCATCTGCGCCAGTTTGTCCTTCACGTTCTGGTCATCGAGCATGTCCAGCAGTTGCTGGCGGTCAAGGTCGGTCTGTTGCTGCTGAATCAGCTCGCCCGTGCCCACCATGCCGGCATGGGCCGAGACGGAGAAGGTGGTCGCGAACGACATCAAGATGACCATGATCAGGGAAAGCCGTTTCATGTGTCGTCTCAGGCTGTTCATATCAGAATCCTTGGTTCTTGGGTTATCGAAAAACCTTAGATGGGAATGTGTACTGATTCAACATACAAAACGTTCACGCTTTCATGCTAAAGCTCAGAATGTGGAGAGTCCCGTGGCTTCCATAACCCTGTATTGCCAGTACTTCAGCCTCGAGTGATCGGCCCAGGCTGAATAGGGCAGGCTCAGGGCCTGTTCTTTGTCTGGGCCGTGTGTCCAGTAGTCGTCAAAGAAGGCGTTGGCCTTTTGCGCGACAGGGTCATCCTGTTGTACGGCCAGCCACACGTTGGACTCCAGGTTCAGGTCATCCAGATTACGACGGGTAAAGTTAGCGGAGCCCAGCAGCAGTTCGATTTGCTCATTCGGCCCACGGTAGATGACAAGTTTGCTGTGGCACTGCTCGCCCCGGGTGTTGCACCAGCGAACCGGAATGCCGGCCTCGTGCAGCTCACGGGCAACAGGTCGGTTTGGAATGCCGTTCTTCTCGTGGCCAAAGGCATCCTTGTTGGCATCCAGCAGCAGGCGGATCTCGACGCCCCTGTGCTGTGCTTCCAGCAACCCGTTGATGATTGGACGGTGCGACAGATAGAACATGGCCATGTCTAACTGCTCCCCCGGCTGGCTTCGATTGATCATATCCAGAGCGGCGTCCCGGATGGCGGACTCGGTAAGAAGCTTGATGGTGCCCTGTGAAGGGTCGGGCAGCTGGCTGTCTTGAGTCATCCGTTCCAGCCAGCGCTCGAGTGTGCTGCTGTCGGCACCGGACATCCGGATAACAGCCTGTTCGCTTCGGATGACATCCAGAACCGCGGGGCCACTGAAGGCCAGCCCGATATTGCTATGCCGGCTGCTGCCATTGTGGGGGTTTGCAGAGGTGACAACCGCCCGGAACCGGTCGCCTTCGTCGGCCACCAGAAGCTTCCGGTGATTGGCTTTGAAATTCGGTAGCGCCAGATAGCTTCGGATGGTGGCGGGTTGGTTGCCAAGGGCATTGGGCAGCCAGCCACCATCCGGGTTGTTGCCCAGCCACCGGCAACACAATCGCCATAGGGATGACCAGGCCGGGTTGCTGTCGCGCAGCGGTTGCAGATCCGTGACAACAACCTCAACGCCAGCGGCAGACAGGGTATCAAAGTGAGGTGAGTGGGTGCCCCCGTAAAAGGTGTTCAAGGGGTCTGAAATCAGAACAATATCCATATCTGGTTGAGCATTCTTTCGCTCAAGCAAAGCCTGGGTGAGCTGTTCGGCCAGGGGGCGAAGGTGGATGTCCTCGGGGCCGGTACTGTTGAACAGGAACATGTCCAGCAAGATGAAGGTTTCTGCCTGTTCGATCAGGCGGAAGATTTCGTCGAATATCTCATGATCCAGCGCTGACTGCCCATCACTGAAATGGCGGGTGGTGTCTGTCAGCAGCTCAGCGTCTTCCAGTGGTGCGGCATCGCCCTGATAACGAATGCCGGGCGGCAGGGGCTTGAAGGAATGCCAGAGGCCAAGGCCGATCAGGCTGAGCAGGACAACGCCGACAATGAACTTGAGGATCATGGTGGGTTCGTTCCATCGAATGGGCATGGGTGCTGGTTCAGTGCTGCTGTTTGATCACCCAGTCGGCGAAAAGCCGGAGCAATTGGCTGGCCGTGGGTGCTGGCTGAACGGAACTCAGCAAGGCGTTTGCGTCCAGGCCTTCGGTCTCAAGATCAGGGTACTGGACTTCCAGGTAGGCTTTCATGATCTGTTCGTTGAACTCCGGGTGGAACTGAACGCCCCAGGCATTCTTGCCAACCCGGAAGGCTTGATGGGGTTCAAAGGTGGAGCGGCCCAAAAGCACAGCGCCCGGAGGCAGTTCTATTACCGACTGTTTGTGAGTCAGCTGGGCCGGGAACTGTTTCGGCAGCTGGCTGAACAGTGGGTCGTCCTGGGCGCTGTCAAACAGGGTTACCGCCTGGGTGCCGGTTTCCCGGCCGTCTGGGTGATAATCCACTTTGCCGCCAAGCGCGTGGGCCAATAATTGATGCCCATAACACACGCCCAGAAGCGGAACGCCCGCTTCAACCGCTTGCCGAACCCACGCTGCCGTCGTTTCACTCCAGGCCGCACGCTCGCTCACCATCGCCGGTGAACCAGTAATGACGATGCCTTGCCAGTCGCCAGGTTGCCCAGGCGGCGGTGCTTGAGTGACGTCTGCAATCGTGAGTTCTAATTGGCTGGAAAGCGCCCGCGAAAACCAGGCATCAAAGTCCCCGAACTGATCCCTGATCTGCGGGTAGGTAGACCCGGTTTTCAGGATCACCACGCGGGCTTTGTGGGGTGCTTCTGTTCCAGCCATAGTCAGCTCCAACTCTTATGACTCTTCCGGGAGTTCCGCGTTGTGGAACACGTTCTGTACGTCGTCCAGATCGTTCAGCATGTCGAGGAACTTTTCAAACAGGGGAATATCGTCGCCCTGCACTACTGTGGTGGTCTTGGGCAGGAACTGGATTTCATCGACATCAAACTCAATGCCTTCAAACGCCGATTCCAGGGCCTGTTTGGCTTTGGCGTATTCGGTGTTGGGGGCAAAGACAGTGATCTTGCCATCTTCATTTTCGATGTCGGTTACATCGACATCGGCTTCCATCAGCGCTTCCAGAACGGCTTCTTCATCCTGGCCGGAGAAGGCAAAAATGGCGCAATGGTCAAACATGTGTGCCACAACACCAGGGGTGCCGATTTTGCATTTGGTTTTGGTGAAGGCCAGGCGCACATCGCCGAAAGTGCGGTTGGGGTTGTCGGTCAGGCAGTCGACAATCACCATGCAGTTGCCGGGGCCGTAACCCTCATAACGAGCCGGGGAGTAATCTTCGCCCGCGCCACCCTTGGCTTTGTCGATGGCTTTTTCAATCACGTGTGCGGGAACCTGGTCTTTCTTTGCCCGCTCAATGAGCCCGCGAAGCGACAGGTTGGCCTGGGGATCTGTGCCGCCAGACTTGGCGCTCATGTAGATTTCCCGGCCGTACTTGCTGTAGACCTTGGTTTTTGCCGCGGCCGTCTTGGCCATGGATTCTTTGCGGTTCTGGTAGGCTCTGCCCATCTGTGGTGCCTCTCGTGCTCTCGGTAAAAGGACGGATTTTACTCAACTAGCGGCCTGGGTGACAGCCTATTTTGCCGGCTGGTGGTTCGAAGGTACCAGTTGAATGGTGCTTTGGTAGCGGCGACTTGGCTGGTACTGGCTGTTAGGTTGTCATGGTGTGTCAGTCTCGGTGGAGTTTCGCTATGAATGTTATCCGGCCAACGGTTTTACTGGTCATTGCCATGGCCTTGGCACCCGTTACGGGGATCAATGCCGAGGAAAATGATGAACAAACCCGCATAGCCCGGGATATGGTCAAGGCGTTGCAGGCCTATGCCGTATACAAAATGGGGCAATATGACGAAGCCTTTGATCGCTATTGCGAGCTTGCCGAGCGGGGCAACAGCCAGGGCATGCTGAACGTGGCCAACATGTATGCTGCCGGTCTCGGAACTGAGAAGAACCTGGAAAAGGCGTTCGAGTGGTATCTGGAAGCCGCGGAAGCTGGCGATGCCATCGGCATGGAGGAAGTGGCCAGTGCCTATCGCCAGGGCCTGGGTGTGCCCATAGATGAAAATCTGGCCGATGAATGGCTGGCACGAGCACAGGCTGCGCGCCAGCCGTGATTCACGTAACTATAGACCGAGCGAATCAGACGTATTCCACCGGCTGTCGGTAGTTATCCTGTGATACCAGATCAATCCCGCAGTCCATCTCGCTGACCCAGTTCAGGAAGCGGTCAACCATCACCGGGCCCTCGAAGCGCTTGCCGTGCTGGGGCACGATCATGGCCACATCCATGCCGCGAACCATATTGGCCCAAAGGCCGCACACCTTCTTGGAGGCGATGTAGCGCCGATGGAAACCGATCATGTTGGGGATGTGCTTGTCGAAATCCTTGACCGGCTCGTGGTCATCTTCACCGCCCATAGAGGCGCCAAGATCGCCTGAGAACAGGATCTTGGAGACCGGATCATAGAACTGCAGGTTGCCCACGGAGTGCATGAAGTGCGCAGGCAGGCACTGAAGGTAGCTGTCACCGAACCGGACGTTAGCGCCGCCATCAGGAATGCTGACGATGCGGTCGTAAACGCTTCCGCTGAGCTGATTGGTGACATAGCTGGACACCAGGTGTGGAAGGAATCTGGCCCACAGCTTGGAGGTCACAATCTTGGCGCGGGTATGAACAATCCAGCGGTCGATGGCGCCAATGATGTCCGGGTCCTGGTGAGAGGCAAAGACATAATCCATGTCGCGGATGTTCATATACTTCGAGGCGGCTACTGACAGTGGCGTGTAAGTGAGGTCTCCGCCGGGATCAATCAGGGCTTCATGTTTGCCGTCGACAACCAGGAACTGGTTCGACTGAACGCCTTCGCCAGTCACCAGTGAATCAAACATCAGGCACTTGTGGTGTCCGTTGTCGAAAAGCACAATCGGTTCAGCCGCCATTTCGCTCTCCCGCAGAGGATTGGTTGTGCCATCAGAAAGCCGAGTCAGGCTTACTGATGGCCGGATATTGCAAGCTGCGCGGGAGGTTACAGAATTGACAAATGTGAAGTGTTGCCTCAGGTCAATTATCTGATATTCATCAAGTAACGGTTTGTTGCTTAGGTACTTTTAGCGGGGTGTTATCTGGCATCAGGCCAGTTTGGGCACCCGTTTAATACCGCGACGCAGACCTTGTTCCAGAGCGACGCTCACCACTTTTCCAGAGAATGGCACTATGTCCTCAAAGGTGATGGTGTAGTTCAGCTGGGTTTGGCCGTCCGGAGTCTCCGAAAAGCGAATTCTGCCCAGATGGTTCTTGATCGGGCTCATGCTGGTGATGGCGTATTCAATCAGCGAGTCGGGCTCAAAGTTCAGTACGGTCTCCTCGAGAAAGAGGGGGCCGATGCCGATCTTGCGTACGGAGCCCAGGCCGTTTGGGTCTGCCTGGTCACTGTCTTTGATGCGTTTTACGGGTGCGCCAAGCATTTTCCCGAAGCGTTGGTGGTCTGCAAACAGGGCGAAAACCTTTCTGCGCGGGACATTAATAGTCTCATTGATTTCAATGGTGTACATAGCCATGGTTGCTCTCTTGTTGTAATCGTTGCTACAAGAGTAACTGTTCACAGTGTTCAACAAAAGTCGTAGATGTGGGCAGATGCAAGGTTGGCCTTACAATCCACACTGGTTATACTCAGGCACGCTCAGGACGAGTAAGCAGTTCATTATTAATCTTCAGGGACCGAAGTCATGCCCCAGGCAAGCGGATTGCAGTTTACCGCCCGTGTAGGCGAATTCCCCTCAGATCACTTCGCAGTTGTCGGCTTCGCGCTGACCGAAAGCCTCTCTCAGCTGTTCCAGGGCCGTTTGCACCTGGCCAGTACCGACCCGCACGTACAAGCGGCGGATATCCTGGAACAGCCAGTGGACCTGGTGGTGTGGCAAGACGGCCAACCCCTGCGGCGTT